>NZ_WTEV01000039.1 GCF_009795885.1 Gilliamella sp. Pas-s25
GAGTTATGGTTGTTTTTTGCAGAATTATTATAACTCACATCATGCCGTCTAAAAAATAATCACGAAAGATCAACACGCCCTAGTTTAATACTGACAAAGGGCGATTGATATCAAGCTATAAAAATAACTCTTGAGCGAATATACTCAATGGAAAACGAGAAAAACATCAAAGCTTGAAGTAAATAACTAATCTTGCCATTTTTATAAACAAAAATTTATACTCATTATGATAATATTATTTATATAGCCTTTCTTATGCAATTGAGGGCATTTTTATTACTTTTTAATAAATATAACAATGATAACATGAGGAGAGATTGTGGATATTGATGAGTTATGCCAACGTCATAAAGCAGGAGAAAGGTTTAAATATGTATATTTTTGGGGGCATAACCAAAGAGAGCCTTCTTCTATAATTACCAAAGCTTGCTTTAGCCAATGGTACCCTAGTGGATTTATTGTTGATGATATTTATTATGCTACAGCAGAACATTATATGATGGCAGCGAAAGCGAGATTATTTGAGGATAAAAAGATATTACAAGAGATCCTTAAAGCTAACAGCCCTGGCCTTGCTAAGTCATTGGGGCGCCAAGTCAGAGGATTTGTTGATAAAACATGGGATGAACAATGTTTATCTATTGTTATAGAGGGTAACTTCGCTAAATTTTCTCAGAATCGACAATTAGCTGATTTTTTATTATCTACTCAACAAAGAGTTTTAGTTGAAGCCAGTCCCGTAGATAAAATTTGGGGAATCGGTTTAGCGCAAGATGCCCCTAATATAGATAATCCATTGACATGGCAAGGTAAAAATTTATTAGGCTTTGCCTTGATGGCGGTTCGCCAACAATTGAAATCATATTAATTGGTGTTTAAAAATAGCTAATTAGAATTTTTGGATTTATTGATTTTGAGGCTCAATGATTGATAAATTAATATTATTTCTTTGATATTATGAAACGTTTTATACTCAAACATCGGTCGTTTTATTACAATTTGTAATGATAAGTAAATATAATGGCTCGATGCATAACGCAATGTGACCAGAATAAAATTTGTAGCAATAAATATAAAAAAGCAATATTTTTGATAGAAATATTGCTTTTTGATTTTTCGTTAACCTAAAAGCAACGCATCATCAGTAACTTTTTCACCGCGCGTTTTTTCAAACATATCTAATAAATCAGTTACAGTTAATTTAGCGCGTTGTTCTCCAGATACATCCAGCACTACTTGCCCTTGATGAAGCATCACTGTTCTAGTGCCATACTCTAATGCTTGTTTCATTGAATGGGTAACCATCATCGTAGTTAATTGATTTTTTAAAACAATTTCATTAGTAAGTTCTAAAACAAACTGTGCGGTTTTGGGATCAAGTGCTGCTGTATGTTCATCAAGCAATAATATTTTAGATGGCTGTAAAGTTGACATTAACAAACTAATAGCTTGTCTTTGACCACCAGAAAGTAATCCCATCATATCTGATAACCGATTTTCAAGACCTAAATTTAAAGTAGCCAGTTTTTCTTTAAATATTGACCTGATTTCGTGATTAAGTGCTGGAGATAGCCTAAAACGATGTCCACGATTATAGGCGATGGCTAGATTTTCTTCGATAGTTAAGTTTTCACACGTGCCAACCATAGGGTCTTGGAATACGCGAGCCACCATACCGGCTCTTTTCCATGCTGGCCAGCGAGTTACATTTTGCCCATTAATAACAACATGACCTGAGTCAACAAGTAAATCCCCACTAATCACATTGAGCAACGAACTTTTTCCTGCGCCATTACTGCCTATAATGGTGACAAATTCGCCCTGACTAATATTGAGATTTAATCCTCGTAACACATGATTTTCGATCGGAGTGCCTCGATTAAAGGTTAATTGCAACTGTTCTACTTTAATCATGCTTACTTCCCTCTTATTTTGGCGTGTTTTTTTAATTGCTTAGGCACAACTAGAGCTAGCACAACAAGTATTGCTGTGATTAGATTTAGATCTTCTGTTCCAACACCGATTTCTTGTAAAAACTCATTACTAAGTGCAAAAGCAATGAATAAACGATATAAAATAGAGCCGAAAATAACAGCTAGCATCACAGCCCAAATACGTTTAGCTGGGAATAGGCTTTCACCGATAATAATTGAGGCAAGACCAATTACAATTGTACCAACACCAATGGTAATATCAGCACTACCTTGCGTTTGCACAAAAAGGGAACCACCTAGCGCAATTAAACCATTTGAGATGGCCATACCCAAAATGGTTATGCTATCTGTTGGTATCCCTTGAGATTTTGCCATTCGAGGATTAGTTCCTGTTGCTCTTAAGGCTAATCCTTTTTGAGTATTTAAAAATAGATTTAGTAACATCCAAAATACAAGCACAAAGCCTAATATCATAAGAGGTTGCACAATATATTGATTACTGTAGTCGTCAGCAATAAATGGTGAAAATATTGTTTTGGCATCAAGTAAAGAAAGATTAGGTGAACCTGCTAGTCGAGTTGTTTCATCCATAACGTAAGGTCCAATACCTAATATTCTTAAATTAATAGAATAGAGCCCTATCATAACAATAATACTTGATAATAATTGAAGAATATTGAGCTTCACGTACAATATTCCAGTCATGGCGCCAGCAAGACAGCCAGCAAACATACCCAATAATGTTGCGATCCAAGGATCGATGCCTACATAGATGCACAATCCACATACTGCGCCACCAAGAGGGAAGCTCGCATCTGCAGTGAGGTCAGGAAAATCAAGTAAACGGAAAGAGATAAATACACCTAAACTTACTAGTGCATAAATAAGTCCAATTCCAATTGAGCCTAATAAAAATTCAAAAGACATGAAAAAATCCATTAAAATTAATCGCCAAAGTTGGCGATTGAGTTAGAAAATAGTAAATTTATTTTTCGACAATTTTGGTCGCTGATTTTAATACATTTTCAGATAATATAACACCTTGTCGTTCAGCGGCTTTTTTATTTATTGTTAATTGAGTGATATTGCCTACTTGCGGTGCAATATCGCCAGGGTTTTCACCATTAAGTATACGGATAACAATTTTACCAGCTTGGCGACCAAGATCATAATAACTCATACCTAAAGCGGCAATTGCGCCACGTTCTGCCGATTCAGGATTAGAGGCAATAAGGGGGATTTTACTTTCATTAGCCACTTTAGCTAAAGCTTCATACGCAGAAACTACGTTATTATCAGTAGTAGTATAAATCATATCTACCTTACCTTTTAAACTTCTAGCCGCTGTTGATATATCAGAAGTGCGCTGGGCTGGAGCGGCAATAATTTTCATACCTCGCTTTTCTAGTTCAACCTGCAATTGTTTGAGTATAATGGTTGAATTAGTTTCGCTTGGACTATAAACATAACCAATATTTTTAGCATCGGGTTTTATTTTTAGCATTAGCTCAATTTGCGCATCAAGCGATAAGGCATCAGATACACCTGTCACATTTGTTTTTGATGCATCCCAACTTGGTGTTAATTTGGCTACCACTGGATCGGTAACGGCAGTGAAAACTATCGGAATGCGTTTTGTTGTGGCAACTAATGCTTGTGAACTTGGCGTGGCTATTCCGACGATAACATCTGGTTTACTTGCTACAAATTGTTTCGCAATTTGGGCTGCATTGGCACTACTGCCTTGTGCGCTTGAAAATTGTAATTTTAAATTTTCGCCAGCAATGTAACCATTGTCCTTTAACTCATCTTCAACACCTTTGCGCACATTATCTAATGCCGGGTGTTCAACGATTGCTGTAATAGCAACAAATTTTTGTTCAGTTTTAGGATCTGCTGAAGAGTAAAATGCTGCAAACGATAAACTAAGTAGCATAAAAAGTTTAATAATAGAATTACGCATAAGGCACTCCTGTAATATTTTTTTTACAACCAAGCTAAATGTTGAGTTACTATAAAGCAAAAATAGATAATTTTCTAGCGTAAAAACCGTTATAAGTGTAAATATTTTATTACACTTATCAGTCATTTACTGCCATATCGGCATACTATGTTAAGTGATACTCATCTAGTTATTCGATTGCAAGAATTATAGGTTATATTAATTGGTTAATAGAGGGTTATTTATACCATTTTTCTTTGCCCACCTAATTAAATGAGCAAAGTTCTTGATTCATTCTAATTAGGTTGGGCTTAATTATTGCCTATGACTTTGTAAGCAGATTGAATAACTTCAGAAGGCAAGGTTATTCCTTGTTTTTTAGCAGCTTCCATATTGATGACAAGGCGTAGGGCTTGCCCTATTTCTGGGGTAATACTTCCTGGTTTTTCACCTTTTAATATTCGAACAACTAGTTTACCTGATTGACGACCTACATCATAGTAACTCATACCATATGCTGCAACAGCTCCGCGTTCGATGGCATCAGGGAACGAAGCTAAAAGTGGGATTTTATTTTCATTGGCAAATTTGACTAATGACTCATAAGCCGAAACCACATTGTTATCGGTTGTTGTATAGATTAAATCGACTTTACCTTTTAATGTATTAACAGCAGTTGAAATATCAGCAGTTCGTTGGGCTGGCACTGCAATCAAAGCAATATTTTGTTGAGATAAAAGCTTTTGTAGATTTTTTAACACGACAGTTGAATTAATTTCGCTTGGGCTATAAATATAGCCTACCGATTTGACATTAGGGACGATTTTCTTCATAAAGTCGATTTGTGGACCTATCTCTTGATAATCAGAAACACCTGTGATGTTTGTGCCTGTCGGTTGCCAGTTTTTAACTAATTTAGCCGCGATAGGATCGGTAATGCCCGCAAATACAACAGGGATTTGTTTGGTTGCAGCTGCAGTTGCTTGAGCGCTTGGTGTTGCAATTGCCACAATGACGTCTGGTTTAGCGGCGACAAATTGTCTAGCTATTTGGGCTGCGGTAGCACTGCTTCCTTGTGCACTTTTATATTGCACCGCTAAATTCTCGTTTAACTTATAGCCGTTTTCTGCCAATTCATCTTTAACACCATCACGAATTTGATCTAATGAAGGATGTTCAACAATAGCAGTAATTGCGACATTTCTTATTGTATTTGCAAAACTTAAAAAAGGTGTGAACAAAAATATTATTAATAAAATAAAACGTTTCATAAATTGAACTCGCAAACTAGTACAATAGTTTTATTCTAGCGTTATTAATCAAAAAAGTTAAGCTATATTTATTAATTAATCATTATATAAACAAATGTCATCATTACAATATAACTTAACCAATTAATTATTTTTAATAAATTATTTTATATACTGATACTCATAAAGCTTATTTTTTATAGGTATCAGTATATAAGTTTTTTTATTTAGCAAATATAAAAGGGTTTATACCACTTTTTGCAAACCCTTCTTCTTCTGTTTTGATATCTAATATCAATGAGGCAATATCGTCAGCAATGACTTCAATATGAGGGTCTTTGTCTTGATCAAGTATTTTTAGATAACTATGGCAAACGTCACAACACTCAGTTTTTGTTGCTGCGAGTTCCTTTTCTAGTGCAAGATATTGTATGTCTTTCATGTTATCGCAACAGGTACATTTAACTCTAGGTACATACCATTCACTTTCACATAAACTACAGTGCAAATAGCGCAAACCATTGTGACTACCTAATTGAATCACGCTAGCTGTTGGCATGCTATTACAAACAGGACACAACCAAAGTTTATCGGTATTTTCTGCGATAGCTTTACCTTTAATTTGGCTGGCAAGTTGGCAATAATAAACTGATAATGATGACCAAATAAATATTGTTTCATTGCCATCGACTCGATCAAATTCTCCTTTAAGTAAATGCAATGCTTTATCTTGTAATTCTAGAGAACTATTTTTTTTAAGCTGCTCTATGACTAAAGTGATTTGCTGCGTTGTATCAGAAAATGAGTTCAATAATGAAGTTAAGTAATCTTGCCAAGTGTTTTGAAGTGGTAAATTAGCTAAACTAAGTGGCGGGTGATCGTTATTTAATAAACACGATACATCAATATCTATAGGCTTATGTTTAATTAAATTCGCTTGTTTTTCAGCGATTATTGCACAAAATTTTAAATAATCACTAATAGGACTATTGTTTGCAAGGCTCGTTAAACGCTCTGCTCGATGAATATACAGGGTTTTAGGCGATGGATAAAAGAGTAATGGAATTTGTTTAATAACTGAGTTTTTCGCTTGTAGTTCAAGTTGATCTTGTGGGATGATTTTGATACTCATTATAAATGCTCATTGATTGTGATTTCACTTATCACTGATTTTTACTTTTAAGATAACTCCGCTGATAGTGACTATCAGCGGAAAATACAATTACAGATAGATGAGAGCAACTATGCTGGCTTGTGCTCAGCGTCTGTAGATTCTACTTCAGACTTGGTCTTTGCATTTAGTTCATTTTGATAAATTTTTTCCATTTCTTCCTCATACCAAGTAGAATGATTTTTTCGTGCCCAAGCACGTGATACGTAACCTGTTATCATCCCTTTAATAGAGCCTTTAACCCAAATTGCCATATAAGCATGGCCAATAGCAAGTAAAATTAAAGCAATAGCGGCAAACGAGTGGAAGAATATTGCAATACGTACAACCTGTACTGGAAAATAATCAGAAATATATCGGCGCCACATGATTAGTCCAGTAATAAATAATACAAAAATTAAGCTCATAATGCACCAGAATAAAAACTTCTGACCGACATTATACTTGCCAATTGGAATACCTTCTTCTTTGCCCATAATGACGCTTTTAAAGTTTTTTAACCATACAATATCTTGTTTATTAGGTATATTATGACGTGCAAGCTTTAAAAACATAAACATCAGTAAGACAAAAACAACACAACCAATAATTGGGTGTAATGCCCTAACTAATTGTGGTGTACCAAGGAATAAACCAAACAGTTTAATTGATGGAAAAAACAAGGATAAGCCCGATAGTGCAGTAAGAATAAACAGGCACACCATACACCAGTGGCAAAAACGAACAATAAGTGGTGTTCTTAAAATCATGCCTTTTTTATTCATGATGATTCTCCTGTTGTGATGAATTAGCACTATTTTTGCGACCAAAAACGGGTAAACCTAGACGTTTTCGGGCTTGCCTATCAGCTTCTTTTTCTTGTTCAATGTCATCTTCATCCACTTCAATTGCACCAACCCCCATGTAATGAAAAAGCAACCCTCCAAATGTTGCAACAAATGCAGCTGCGGATAACGGTTTCCAAATACCCTTCCAAAATTTGACGATTTCACTAATTTGCGGATCTTTTGGTAGGCCGTGATACAGTTCTGGTTGATCAGCATGGTGTAAAACATACATAACGTGAGTACCACCAACCCCTTGTGGATCATAAAGGCCAGCATGCTCAAAACCACGTTTTTTTAAGTCTACAATACGATTTTCAGCATGACGAATCATATCTTGTTTAGTACCAAAGTGAATAGCACCAGTTGGGCAGGTTTTAACGCAAGCAGGTTCTTGCCCAACCGCAACGCGATCCACACATAAAGTACATTTGTAGGAATGATTATCTTCTTTGCTAATTCGAGGAATATTGAACGGGCAACCAGCGACACAATAACCACAACCAATGCAGTGTTCCGATTGAAAATCAACAATACCATTGGCGTATTGAATGATAGCGCCTTCTGATGGGCAGGCTTTTAAACAACCAGGATCAGAACAGTGCATACAGCCATCTTTACGAATCAGCCATTCAAATTTGCCGTTAACCTCAACTTCTGAATAACGCATCACTGTCCATGCTTTTGGCTCCAAATCAGCCGGATTATCATAAACGCCGACAGTATTACCCACTTCGGCACGAAGATCATTCCATTCGCTACACGCAACTTGACAAGCCTTACAGCCAATACATGTAGTTACATCAATTAATTTAGCCACTTCTTGTTGGTAATCGCGTGCTCGTGGCGCTGGCGTTAACGAATTGGTTCCCGAGCGGCGAATAATATCTTGTGTTTGTAATGACATAATTTATCTTCCTCCCTATGCCGCACTGGTCACTTTTTCAATATTGACTAAAAATGATTTATATTCTGGCGTTTGTGAATTGGCATCACCTAAATGTGGCGTTAATTCATTCACCAAAAATCCTTTCTTCGTCTGACCTGTGAATCCCCAAACAATAGGAATTCCAATGGTCTCGATTTCTTTACCATCAACAGTTAATGTCGGAAGGCGCTTTGTCACAACAGCTTTAGCTTTGATATAACCGCGATATGAAGTCACTTTTACGGTATCGCCTAGTTTTATGCCTTTTTTATTGGCTAAGTTTTCACTAAGCTCAATAAACTGTTCTGGCTGAGTAATAGAAGCCAGTTTTGCATGTTGAGTCCAAAAGTGGAAATGCTCAGTGATACTGTAAGTTGTACCAACATAAGGAAATTCACTGGCATTTCCTAAGCGAGCCAAATCCTCTTTAAATGCGCGCGCCACAGGGCTGCTCACTTGATTTGGATGTAATGGATTATTGGTAATTGGTGTTTCAAACGGTTCATAATGCTCAGGGAATGGACCATCGACTAATCGATTTAAACAAAACAATCCGCCTAAACCATCGTTATTCATGATAAAGGCACCCGCTCCAGCACTTGGTGATAACGTTGCGGTAAAATCAGGGACATCATTACCGTCCCAGCTTGAACCATTCCATTTTACCAGTACGCGTTTGGGATCCCATGGCTTGCCGTTTTCATCCGCCGAGGCACGATTATAAAGTACACGCCGATTCATCGGCCATGCCCAAGCCCAACCGGCATGAATACCTTTACCTGACGGATCGCTAGGATCACGCCTTGCCATTTGGTTGCCTTGTTCTGTCCATGAACCGCAAAATATCCATATTCCTGATGATGTTGTTCCATCTGCTTTTAGTTGGGAAAAGCCACTTAGTAGCTGCCCTTTTTTAAGTATAATATTACCATTTGCATCGGTGAGATCAGCAAGGGCTCGCCCATTATAATCTTGCGCTAACTCTTCTGCAGCCGGACCTTCTGGATTTTGATAATTCCAAACTAAGTTATTAATTGGCTCATGATATGCCCCCCCTTCTTCGGCATATAACTCTTTCATTCTAAGAAAGATACGAGCGATGATTTCTGGGTCATATAATGACTCATAAGGCGGTCTTGCTGCAGCCCAGTGCCACTGCAGTAAACGCGAAGAGTTAACAATAGTGCCGTTTTCTTCAGCAAAACAGTTTGCAGGAAGCCTAAAAACTTCTGTCTGGATTTGGCTTGGATCGACATCATTCGATTCACCATGATTTTTCCAAAACTCTGCCGTTTCAGTTGGCATAGGGTCAATGCTAACTAAAAACTTCAAGTTTGATAATCCGTTACGGATACTATTTTTATCTGGTAACGCTGCAAGAGGATTGAAACCTTGGCAAATAAGACCATTGGCTTGACCATCACGCATCATTTTACTGAATCTTAACACATCATAGGTTTTATCCCATTTTGGTAACCAGTCAAATCCCCAATTGTTATCTTGAGTTGATTTATCACCATACATTGACTTCATAAAACTGACAAAGAATTTTGGGTAATTTGCCCAAAAATTAACTTCGTCTGGTCCTAGAGGTTTGGGCGTTTTTTCCGCTAAATACTGTTCGAGTGAAACCTGTGAATCTTTAGGTAAATCAAGATAAGCGGGTAAACGATTAGATAATAAACCAACATCAGTTAAACCTTGAATATTGGAATGCCCACGTAGTGCATTAATTCCACCGCCCATTACGCCAATATTTCCTAAGATAAGCTGAATCATTGCAGCCGTACGGATAATTTGTGAACCATAAGAATGCTGAGTCCATCCTAATGCATATAAAAAGGTGGCTGCTCTATCATTAGTTTTGGTGCTTGCAAGTGAACGACAAACATGTAAGAATCCGTCAACGGGGCTTCCAGTTACTTTATTCACCATTTCAGGCGTATAACGGCTAACGTGTTGTTTTAATAGATTCCAAACACAACGAGGATGACTGAGTGTTTTATCTCGAAGCGCATAACCATTTTCATCTTTTTGATATGCCCAACTGGTTTGATCATATTGGCGATTAGCCGAATCATAACCGCTAAATAACCCACTATTGGCATCAAAATTAAAATCATCACGCACAATTAAGCTAGCATTACTGTGAGTGACCAAATAATCAAAGTTAACTTCATTATGGGTAATAAGATAATTAATAATACCGAGCAAAAATGCAATATCAGATCCTGAGCGAATCGGTACATAGTGATCAGCAACCGAAGCGGTTCGATGAAAACGTGGATCAATGGCAATGAGTTCTGCACCATTATTAATTTTTGCTTCTATAGCCCATTTAAAACCAACAGGATGAGCTTCGGCCGCATTACCGCCCATTACGATAACAACATTGGCATTTTTGATATCATTCCAGTTGTTAGTCATAGCACCGCGACCAAAAGTAGCAGCTAAACTTGATACAGAAGGCCCATGACACACCCTAGCTTGGGTTTCAAGGCTTAGCATGCCTAATGCACGTGCAACTTTGAATGCCAACCAACCTGTTTCATTACTCGCAGCCGAGGTCACAAGCCAGCCTGTTGTTGTCCAGCGATTAACTGTCGTTCCTTGTTCGTTTTTTTCAATAAAGTTTTTATCTCGGTCAGCTTTCATTAAGCGAGCAATGCGGTCAATGGCTTCATCCCAACTAATTTGTTGCCATTTATCAGAGCCTGGAGCGCGGTATTCAGGGTATTTGACACGTTGTTCACTTTTTATATAGTCAAGTACACCAGCACCTTTAGGACAAAGCGAACCACGACTAACAGGATGGTCTGGATCACCTTCAACATGGAATATGGATGATTCAGCATTTTTTGCACCATCTCCACGGCTATAAAGTAACATTCCACAGCCAACTGAACAGTAAGTACAGTTATTACGAGTTTCTTTTGATTTGAGTAATTTAAATTGGCGAGTTTGTGCGAGCGCCATATTAGGAGCTAGTCCTAGTGTGGCAACCGTTGTTCCTGCCATACCACCAGCACAGATCTTAAAGAACTGTCTACGGTTAAATAGCATATGGACTCCTTAAAAAGCTGACATTACATTATTTGATTTGTTATATTGGAATCTATTAACATCCCTATAATTTATAATGATAATCTTTAATGGAATGGAAATAAAGGGAAAAACAGATATGAATTTATAAAGTTTGATATATGTCAAAAAAATAAATTTATGATAGCTTGATTTATGTTGAATATGCTGAAAAATGATATTGATATAAAAAATTTGGGTAACATAATGTTTTAGTATAAAAACGCAATTTTATTATCGCCAATTTAAAACATTAACTAAGATAGGATGGTTATCATACGTTTTACAAAATAGAGACTGTAAATTCTCAATGAATCCCCAAACGGTATAGAATCCTGAATATTTTTTACAAAAATATAATTTAACAAGTGAACACCACGTCTTTATTAAAGCCCCAATTGCTTTCAGATTTCCCAGTCATTTTCGGTCAGGCGAATTTCTTGAATTGTTTATCGATACGATGGTTATCATATGTTTTACCAAATAGAGACTGTAACTTCTAAATTAATCATGAAACGGTATAGAATCCTGAATATTTTTTACAAAAAATATAATTTAACAAGTGAACACCACGTCTTTATTAAAGTTCCAATCGCTTTCAGATTTCCCAGTCATTTGCGGTCAGGCGAATTTCTGGTATTGTTTATTGATACAATGATGATCATACGTTTTACCAAATAGAGACTGTGACTTCTTAATTAATCATGAAACGGTATAGAATCCTGAATATTTTTTACAAAAAATATAATTTAACCAGTGAACAGTTGTGTAAGTGCCCCATAAAGAGTACAAAACTGGCGGATAAAATCATGCTGAATGTTTTATACGCAATGGATTTTTCAACTTTAACTAGACGTTTAATGCCATCATTGATGGTTTAATATTCCTTTTTATGGGTTACGGCGACGAACAGCTTCAATAGGGCTTTTTTAGCATGTTATCAATTGAATCATTATATTAGTTTGATTAACTCATTTTTAAACTAACACTAAAAATAAGAATAAGGTTTGGGTATACGGCGTTTTTTCGGGGTTTTCTTTTTCTGTGGCTTGAGCTGCCATTGAGAATAATCCGTGACGTAAATTTCATTAAGTTTTAAATCATAGGGGATATCTTCTAAATTGTCAGCGATTTCATCATAAGGTGAAGGTAGTGTAAAAGATAGACCATAATCATCATCAACAATCAACATACCAAGTAAGAGGTGTCGAAACTTAGTAAGATAGCATAGTTCTTCCATGGTAATGCCAGCATATAACTCATTTTGATATTTATTCAAATATTTGCCTTGATAATTTTGGTTGCATCCTATTCCAATAATGTTGCCGTCAAATGTGGTAGTGATTGTCAATGTGCCATCGTTTACCGAATAGAAGCATCATCTATTTTGCTCACTAGGTGGAGTATACAATTCACATTCTTGACACTTAATGTCAAAACGTTGATACATTTCATCCATATAAGTGAGAATGTTATCACCTATTTGAATATTTCCTATTGATTTATAGCTAATAATGTTAGCATTCAATGCGATCATGACTTACCATCCTGACATTTGTCCATCGTCATCTAATATTTTAATCTCAGTCTGACTTCTTATCCATGTAAATAACTGCGCTAAATCTTTTTCGATCCTAGGCGGATGAGCACTTATTTCAATAAAAATTTGAGTATCTTCCAAAAATAGTCTGACATCGAACAATCTACTCTTATCATTATCCCAATATGGTGAGCCTGATAAACAGTATGCGCTATTTTTAGCAATATAAGTGGGTAATGATAAAATTTTATTGGCAATCTCACAGGCGTTTTGCTGATACCATGTGTGATTTATAAACACTAATCTAAACTCGGCTGACATTGAGTGGTGTTATCCCCATCATAATAAATTTTATTACTAAAACGTATGGCTAAGTATTTGATATCCATTATTCAATAACTAAATCATTAATCACCAGTAACACGTAATTGTTTAATATTTTTTTGTTTGAGCGTGATGATCATCCGTTGCAGTTCAGGAGTAAAATTTTCAATTTGTGGCATAATTTGCGTTAAATCAGTTATCAATATTGCCAAATTGCTAGCATTAAACACAACATTAACGGTGTAATAGTCACGAATTTTTTTTAATTGTTTAAGACTTTTCCAGCAGGTTGATGTACTAAATATTTTTCCATGGAGATCTTCGCTCATGGTAAATCTTGCCGATTGCTGATTGTCAAAGTCGATAATAAAATCTAGCGCCATAAATTTAAATACCTATTAGGTAATGAATAGTAAGATATTATCTTACATATTTACAAGATTACTGGATTAATATCTTTGTTTTTACCTAATTATCAGACAGATTAGAGGCTGTTAGATAAAAAAGGTTTATTCAGTTTTTTAGCTAATTTTTTTACACATTCCCTAGCTGCGATTTTGTAATTGATTGCATTTTCATAGGATTCATTTTTATCAACATGTTCTTCAAATGTTTTAAGTGCACCTAAAAAACGAGCGGCAACAATAGTAAATTCATTATTGATCCAACAAGCAAAAATTGTTGAAGCAAACCCTTCAAGATTTTTATAATAAACAATATTTTCGATTTTTTCGATATCTAAAATCAATACATGATTTACCTGTAAACTTTCTGGTAATCGTTTAATCTCTGTCGCATCAATGTATAAAGTTCCGTTTACGGATAAATTTTCGGGCAAGGTGCTAATTTTTTGATTTTGTAAACTTAGATAACCTCCAACTGATAAATTTTCTGATAATTTATTGATTTGCGTGTGAAATAAATCTAAATTACCACCTATAGTAAGATTACGTGGCAATGTTTGAATCTCAGTATATTCAAGTTCTAAACTTCCAGAAACAGAAAGACCTTCAGGCAGGTTTGTTAATTTAGTGCCACTTAATGCTAAATTACCATTAATAGAGAACTTTTCTGGTAAACTTGTGATATTTGTATAGCTTAAATCTAATCCCCCCACCAATTGATAAATATGTTGGTAATACTTCAATTTGAGTATCGTATAAATTTAAATTTCCCTTAACTGTGATATGTTCAGGTAATGCTTTTATCTTAGTATATTGCAAAATTAAGTTACCAAGTACGGTTAAGTTATCAGGTAACGATTCTATTTTTGATGAGTCTAAATCTAAATTTCCTCCACAAAAAAAGTGTTAGGTAATGTTTTAATATCGCTGTAAGCTAAATATAAATCACCACCAACTGATAGATTATCAGGCAATGTTTGGATATGGGTATAACTTAAATTTAGATTACCACCAATCACTAAATTTTGAGGTAATTCTTCTATATGTGAATGAGCTAAATTTAGATGCCCACTAATTGATAAATTATTAGGAAGTGCCTTAATATTTGTATGATATAAGTCCACATTACCATCAATGATTATTTTATTGTTTTTAATAAAATAATTTATTCCCTTTTTTTTAAGTAATATGATAAATTTTTCCACCACTTATTTCCTTTCTTTGTCAATGTTTTAAATGGTATATTGTGTCAATAACTCAGTGTTTTCAGAATAGCTTTAATGATTAGTACTGTTTTTGTTTTAACGCTATTGCTGCTGTCCTGCTTCAAAATGGTAGTGTTCCATTGAAGCACAAGTAAAAGATTCAATAAAAGTAGGCTTGGTGTGCCACGCTTGTTTGGCAGTAAATAAATCATTAGCAATCGCCCAATCATACACCCCAGTATTCACTGGATAACGGGTTAACACACCAGTTAATTGATGTTTTTCAATCCAAGTTTTAGCCTCAGTTAACGAGGTGAATATACCAGCAGGAAAACTTGCACCTGCACCATTAAATACCCATATTTCGTTCATTTTTTTGCTATCCTATCTGATCCATTCTCATTGCAACATGGTTTTATGTAATAAAGTTAATATGTGATTGAATACATGACAACAATTTAAGAGAAATGTTGTCGACAATAGTCAACTCAAAATTATCAATATTATCTTGATATTCCATCACATTATCCATGCCATAATTTGAGTAAACAAAGCAAGTTACATGTATCTTATCATTTGTTAGGCGAATATTAACAATATCATTATCAAATAGTTCCATACTGTTAATTGATAATTTGAAACGCAGATAAATTTGCTGTTTTAAGATATTAACATGCACATAACTAGCCATATCCGTTAATTTAAACTGCCTAGCAATATTTGATTGTAAAAAAATACCTATTTGATTAAGTCTATTCGATAAGTGTGATAGCAAATCACCTGTTTTTTTATTGTCAAAAATCATCATACTTGAATACTATAAAAGATTAACATACTTGCGCTATTGGTGACCAAAAACAAAGTACATAATTTTTTAGCAGGCTTAATTAGTGTATTGTAAGAAAGCATCGTTTTCAAAATAAAAGACAAAAGAGCTAAATAAATCCTCTAATGTTGGATTATCTAATTCATTGTTAGCCACACTAATAATATCTTCAATCTCGGCTTTTTCTAGCGTTGGTATCCAACCTTCATCTATAGCTTGTTTAGGCAGATTTGAATCACAATCATCTAAAATATCTTCATCCTCAAGACTAAAAACTCCTTGGGTATCAAGTGTCCAAGATGAGTGGTCAGCGGGAAGGTAGAAAAAACTGTATGGCATGTTTTCTATGTTAGAAAGCATATCTCGTATAGCAATAAAATTCATCATTTCTCCCAAAAAATTAAAAAATTTAAGAAGCCATCAGCAATAATGACTTCTTCTTCACGCACAGCTTGCTTAAGTCACATGACTAGCTTTTGGATTTCGTTGTCGTGATGTTTTTGTAACAAGTTAATTAATATTCTTTGATGATTAGGATAGATTCTACATCGACCATAAGCATCAATTATGATGCCTGTTTTCTGCTTTAAATCGATAAAAGCTTGCTCAAGTAATTGTATTTTTTTATCACTTAAAACAACAGATGGCTTACTGCCGTTTTGATCCGATAAGTAAGAAAAATCTAACATCTTTGGTATTCCTTAAGTATTGATAAAATGTTAGTTACTCTTGGTTACATAAATCAAGAATATATTGCGGGGTCTTTTTTCGATAACGTATACTCTGTTTTAAACCGATGGAGCCTTTCCTTACACATTTTAGCAGATCCTCATCACTCATAATAAAATCACTATCTTCCAGAAAAATATCAATCACTGCTTCGGCAAATGAATCTGGAATATGATTTAAGGCAAAGTTAAAAATACAATTTTTTGCATCGTTGTGTTGTAATGTTGATTCAATGATGATCGATACATTTTGCTGCCACTTTTCGGCAAACCGTAGAAAATCTTGCTCATTGAGCGTATCTTGCAGAATGATTTTAGCTACCATTTCGCCTCTTTAATAATATTGTAAGGTAAATAGAATTGTTATTTAAAGGTAAATCCTAACTCGCAACAACGATCATCGCTATATTGATTATCAATATGCAAAAAATATATAGCTAATTAATTATAAATAATTTTTCATCTTAATAACTATCTATTATTTCAATACAAAGATTTTAGTATTTTATCTATTTAAGTGATATTTTATTCTTTTTGATCAAAAAATAGCGTTGGGAAGAAATTGGACGGGAGATGTAAGGTAGATATCTAAGTGCAAACGGAAAGGTTTTTATCGGTTTGTTAAAAAGCTCTAGTAACCAACCCTCAGAATCCTTAAGCGACATAAATTCAAAACTTATCGTATTATCGGATAAAATTTTAATATCACGAAGATAACAAGCACTAAGCCAAGCATATGCGCCACCACCAATTCTGGCTCGATCAACGATTTCATTACCTTTTAAATCAAGTAAATAAATAGATAAAATTTCTTCCCAAGCATCACCATTTTGCGACACAAAAACTAAGATATAATCATCATTATAACTAAAAGCCGCTTCTAAATAGCCCCCCTTTATTTTTTCATTACAGCAAACACCATCAACTTGAATAAATGAATAGATTTCGCCAGGTTTCCTGAGAGGTAAAGGCTTTACTACAACATTGGATATCATTTGTATCATACTTAATCCTAAAAAGCTTATTTGTTATTTAAAATATCAATAGAAAGCCTATCAACATTAAACTTAACAAAATCATCACTTAAGTAAGCAAAATCATAAAATAAATCATCTTGAAACACAAGATTCGATAGTACTACTCTATTTTCAAATAGATAGCCATTAATATGATGAACAAAAGTATCAGCTTGTTGGATAATAGAAAAATGTTTATCTCTAGATAGTTTGGGCTTTATTTCGTCAATAAAACAAAAATTAAGTTCTAATAGATAAATATTGTCCTGATTGAGTGCGCAAGCGGAAGAATTGATAAAACAGCAAAGTTGATATTGACCAAAATCAAAAGTAGCCTGCTCCTCAATATATGGATCTATAGCAATTAGCTTTGCATAATATTTCATTGTTTTTCCATGATTCTAGTATAAGCACTGGTTGAATAGTAAAAATAATTACGTATTTATTTTTCATCTTCATATGGATTTGATACTAAATATATCCATATTATCACGTTAGTTTGCAAAGAAAATATACCCTGCCAAAATAATAATTTATATAATATTATTTTAAATAGAATAAATTTTAGCTTATTGCATATTAGCATTGGTGGTAAGATAACTAGACAACAAATAATCGTATCTTCATGACCAAAACTAATGCCATTTTGTCTGATTTTAACTAGTAGGTGATCGCATAATTAGGCGATAGTGATAGAACATTCAGACGCATGAAATCACTAAAATTCAGTTGTATTATTCTATATTTATTTTGCTTTGTAATAGCATGATATTAATTTACTAATTGCGTAAAATAAATAATGTTATATAAAAAATGAATTTAATATCTTTATCACTTTTCCTAAATCAAAATATTATTTTTGATCCTTTTGCTGGCCCCAATTGATCTATATCAATACCAATAGAGCCTAAATAATCTATCATTTGTTGATACAAATTGAATTCATGAATTTCATCAATAATCGTTTCATGTTCGTCAAAAAAATCCACACCATCTACTAATTTTATAACTTCGTAAAGAACCCTATATTTTTGATTTTTAAAATTTATTGCAATAGTAGTAAATTGTGAAGCACTATTGGACAGATCATCAATAATTGTTGTTTGTAATGTTCGCCCTAATCGAATATATTCATCTTTAGTATATTTCATATACCCATAACCTTTTTATTCAATATGATTTTAGTACCTAACAGGTTTGTCATCATTTTAATAGGCACTAAGGCATAAAAATAACATCATTTACTCTGTCTGATACGTTTTATACAATGCTATTTCAGCCGATATACATTGGCTAAACCTGTAATTTAAATTTTTTATTACGTCACCTTCTGTATAACAATAGACCATAGGATCATCATGTCTATCGATAAAGAATAGACTTGAATAACCTTGATGTAATAAAAAAGCGTAGAGATTATTGGGAATAGAAATATTGTTTTCGGTCATTAAGACTAAAGTGCCTTGATTTATATCTTCAATTTCATGAAATAACACAGCTGTACCGAGCATAAAATCACCCGCATTAATCCCCAGTTTTGACAGAAAAATTTTATAAAATTTAGGAAGCTGACCATATTGGCGTTCAAGTTGAGCCAATTGTTGATCATTACAACCTTTTATAACAAACCCTTTAGATGTCAACATAGCAATTAATTCATTGATTTGATGATTAAATTCTGGTTTATTCATTTTGATTTTAGCTTTATTTCCCTAGCTAGTAGATATCTTTAACTTGCAGTTGCATTTTAAAACAACCGAGCGCCAAGATCTAAACTACAGATACTATCAGTATGATTTATTTTTTCGACATAAATAAAATGCTCAATATCACAATCTTACTGAGTAAATAACTAAGCGTAGTTGCCATTATGTAGAAAAACACTGGATTGTTTACACTTCATGATTAAAATAATCTTCTAAAAAAACATAAGGCGTTTTCCTCGAAATCCTTTTATGTAGTTTAAGCGTATTATAAACGTTAATAAATTTTCTATATTTTATAACAACTATTTGCTAATTATACACATCACCATTAAAGTGCGTATCACGTTTTCTACTTTTCCATTCGATTCAAGAAAGACAGATTGAGTGAATTTTTATTTATACAATGATTATTACACTTTTTAACAAATAGATTCCTAGCCTTAATATTCTCATCTTTATCCAAATAAATATATTCCGTGGTTAAAGGCATTGGGTTAACACACCATCTTCAATCTGGCTTTTTAGCTCGTTATAAATGGTTGGACGACTGACCACAAAACATTTAGCTAAATAGGTGACGGTTATTTTGCTTTGTCTATATAAAAAAGGAGGATAAAATACTGTGTTAAAAATAAATAAATCACAATTAATGAAAATATAATTAAGACAAAAATTTAAACTCTTCGATAAAATTTTACTATTATATGAAATAGGATTGATTTTATGCCAGCATTATCCGAATATTCAAACATATCAAACACTGCACTCAATATATTAGATAAAAAAGGGTACCAAATTTGGTTTGACGAAAGGTTAAAAATGTACTGTGCTGAAAAAAATGGTTGGGATTTTATGGCAGATTCACCATCAGGTTTGTTAGGTTTAATTAGCATTTATGAGTTTAAACAACCCACTATATATAAAGAATATTGGTGGAAAGATGATGATAAAAACTGGCTAAATAATTTAAGAAAAAAACCTAAATACACATCAGTAACAGATAAAAATATAAGATAGGTTAAAGTTAAGTTCGAGCTGCTACAGATAAAGCAAAAGCAACTCAGTATCTTTTTTATATATCATGAAATAATGATATATAAAAAATAAAACTTTAAAAGCAAAAAAGCCCAGCATCACTGCTGGGCTCTCTCTAATTTAAAAGTCTGGCGGCACCCTACTCTCACAT
>NZ_WTEV01000003.1 GCF_009795885.1 Gilliamella sp. Pas-s25
CGAACTCAGAAGTGAAACGCCGTAGTGCCGATGGTAGTGTGGGTATTACCCATGTGAGAGTAGGGTGCCGCCAGACTTTTAAATTTTTATATATACACACCAAATTCGGTGGAGCGGTAGTTCAGTTGGTTAGAATACCTGCCTGTCACGCAGGGGGTCGCGGGTTCGAGCCCCGTCCGTTCCGCCACCTTTATTTAGGGGCGTAGTTCAATTGGTAGAGCACCGGTCTCCAAAACCGGGTGTTGGGAGTTCGAGACTCTCCGCCCCTGCCAAAAAATAATAACTTGTTCTAATTTTAGTCACTTGATCATTTCCATCTATATAAATAAAAAAATTTTGTTTACAGATTAACTTAGTTAATTATAATTCTCGCCCAAACACTTTTACAATCTAGAGGATAGAACATGGCTGAGAGTTTTGTAAGTCAACAACGCTTTTTTGATAATAAAAATTATCCAAGAGGATTTTCCCGACACGGGGATTTTACTATTAAAGAAGCTTTGATTTTAGAAAAGCATGGTTGTGCTTTTAAAGATCTTGATGCAGAAACCAGAAATCCTACTACTGCGGAAGAAAGATCATTTGTAGCTGTTTGCAAAGGTAAAAAAGAACCATCTACAGATTTTGAAAAAACGTGGCTGAAATATCTTTCTCGTATAAATAAACCAAAAAGGTTTCATACATTATCTGGTGGAAAACCGCAAGTTGATGTGAGTGATGATTTTGTAGATAGTGATGACTAATTCTTTTAACCAATATTTTTGTGTAATTGAATTAGTAATCGATCCATAGAACGATAACTCAATGCTTCTGAAATGTGTTTTCGTTCTATATTTTCTGACAAATCTAAATCAGCAATTGTGCGTGATACTTTCAATATTCGATGCCATGCCCGAGCAGAGAGTCCCAATTTTATCAGTGCCTGCTCTAAATATTCATTATTTTCATTTGATAGCTGACAATAGCATTGAATTTCATTTGTACTTAACTGACTATTTAATTTATTGTTTCTTTTAAACTGAATATTTCTTGCCTGTAAAACTCGTTGTTTTATTGTTTCAGTTGATTCTGAGGGAGTAGTTATTTTACTCAGTGTACCTTTCGGTAGTAAAGGCACCTCAATAGAAATATCAAACCTATCAAGAAAAGGTCCTGAAAGTCGATTTAAATAGCGTATAGTTTGTTGTGGTGTCGTTCTATTATGTGTTCCTTGATAATGCCCTGTTGGACTTGGATTCATAGCTGCTATTAATTGAAACTTAGCAGGAAATTTTATTTTTGCGTTTGCTCTCGAAATGATAATTTCACCCGATTCAATCGGTTCTCTTAAAGCGTCTAATACCTTTCGATTAAATTCAGGTAATTCATCTAAAAATAATACTCCATTATGTGCTAGTGAAATTTCTCCTGGTTTGGGAATTGTTCCACCGCCAACTAGTGCTGCGGTTGATGCACTATGGTGAGGTGATCTAAAAGGTCTTTTCCGCCAGTTTTTAATTGAGCCATTTGGGCTAACTAAACTGGTAATTGCTGCACTTTCAAGTGCCTCGTCATCTGACAGTTGAGGTAATAAGGATGTTAAACGAGTTGCTAACATCGTTTTCCCTGTGCCTGGAGGTCCAATTAATAATAAATTGTGACCTCCTGCTGCCGCAATTTCTAATGCTCTTTTGGCATGTTCCTGTCCTATTACGTCTTGTAGACTAGCTGAGTTATTATCAACATCATGATATTCACGATATTGTACTGTCGGTAAATCAATTTCTTTGTATAAATACTGACATAACTCTAATAAATTATTAGTAATTAATGTATTGTTTTGATGAATCAAAGATATCTCAGATTGGTTTTCAGCAGAAATTATTAAGGTACGATTCTTCTTTTGGGAAGAAATAGCAGCAGGAATCGCCCCTTTTACTGCTCTAATATTTCCTGATAATGCTAATTCACCTAGAAATTCATAATGTAATAAATTTTCTGTTGGAATTTGTTCTGTTGCGGCAAGAATGGCAATCGCTATTGGTAAATCAAAGCGGCTTCCTTCTTTGGGTAGATCTGCTGGAGATAAATTTACCGTTATTTTTTTAGCTGGAAAGGTAAAACCGCTATTAATAATGGCACTTCTAACTCGATCTTTGGCCTCTTTAACTGTTGCTTCAGGTAGACCAACTAAGACAAAGCCTGGCAAGCCATTACTAATGTGAACTTCTACGTTTATTAAGGGGGCTTGTATTCCAATAGATGCTCGCGTATAAATAATTGCTAGTGACATAGTTTCTAATTATTAATATGGTGAATTTGTATTGTAATAATATTAGAAAATATCAAGCAACTCATTAAAGCCATTTTATTAATGGGATGTGACACGCAATAAATAATACGGTTTTGCAATGATTTCAATTCTTTTTATTTAAAATGATTTTTGAAATAAATAATGATATAAAAAATAGACAAGTGTTACTTAATACTATTGAGGGACCTGTTGGCGTGTCGTAAATAAATGAAAACATCAACCCAGTAATAACTGATAACATACCGATTATTATTGCAACTAATGCCATTGTTTCGGGGGTTCTTGAATAATATTTGGCTGTTGCGGCAGGAATAATAAGCAAAGAAGTTATAATCAGGGCTCCGACAAATTTCATCGATAGACCTATTGTTAACGCTAATAATAGCGTCAAAAGTAATTTTGTGATCTGTACATTAATTCCATGGCTAAAAGCTAATTCTTCACTCACAGTAATGAATAAAATGTTATTCCATTGCCAAAATAATAAAGCACCAATAAATGCTACACAAATAATAATTTGATAAAGATCTGAATATGTTACTGATAACAGATCACCAAATAAGTATCCCATTAAATCAATACGAATATTGCTCATTAAACTAATTACTACCAAGCCAAGCGATAATGCACTATGAGCTAAAATACCAAGTAAAGTATCAATGGGAAGTTGTTTTTGAGCTTCTAACCAAATTAATCCTAAGGCGAGTAAAAGAGTTATAAAAATGACAGCATAAAATAAATTGATATTCAGTAAAAATCCAAATGCGATACCAAGTAAAGCAGCATGTGATAACGTATCACCAAAATAGGACATCCTACGCCAAACAACGAAAGTACCTAACGGTCCTGTTATACTAGTTAAGCATAATCCAGCTAATAAAGATGGTAATAGTAACTCAATCATTATTTTTCCTTTCATGGCTAGGTAAAACAATTACCTTATTTTGTTTAATAGGGGATTTGCAACAATCATGTTGGTGATTGTGATGGTGTTTATAGACAGCGATTTGTGATGCCCCATGTTGACCAAAAAGAGAAATAAATTCTGGGTCATTAGAAACAATTGCTGGCGTACCAGAGCAACAGATATGATGATTTAAACAGATTACTTCATCTGTTTTTGCCATCACTAAATGAAGATCATGAGAAACCATTAAGACACCGCAATTAAACTGATTTTTAGCATCTGCGATTAAATCATATAATAGTACCTGACCATTGACATCTACGCCTTGAGTTGGTTCATCAAGAATCAATAATTGAGGTTTCTTTGCTAAGGCTTGAGCTAGTAAAACACGCTGTAATTCACCACCCGATAATTGATGCATCGATGTGTTGATTAAATATTCAGCTTTAACCATAGATAATATGTTAAAAATATCTCCGTTATTTAAATGTTTATTTAAGCTTATAAAACGTTTAACAGTAATAGGTAGAGTTGAATTTAAGTTGATTGATTGTGGCACATAGCCAATTGTTAAATTGGGTGAACGCTTGATTGTTCCTGAAGTGTTCGGAATTAATCCCAAAATGACTTTTACTAAGGTCGATTTACCTGCACCATTAGGACCTAATAATGTAATAATTTGATTCAGATGTATTTTTAATGAAACGTCATATAATATTTTTCGATGCTCAATTTCCACCGAAACATTATCAAGCGAAATTAGTGGTGTCATATTGTCAAAAGCCTTGCCCATAAATATGTTATGTTATATTATAACAATAATTAGTTCTATTCTATCATACTTTATAAATATAGGATAATGGTGTGAAAAAATATATTTTATTAAATTGTAAACGATTAGTCTCTTTTTTAAAAATACTTGTTTCATTAGTATTTATCCAAAGCATTACTAATTATGCTAACGCGAAAATTGTTTCATCTGTAAAACCGATAGGGTTTATCGCGCAAGCCATTGCTTCAGGAGTGACCGATACTGATATTTTACTTCCTGATGGCGCCTCTCCCCATACCTATAATTTAAAGCCATCTGATTTGGCTAAACTAAAGTCAGCTGAACTTGTGATTTGGGTTGGTGAAGATATGGAAGTTTTTATGCCTACAATCCTAAAAAGTATTGATAATCAAAATCAAATTGAATTAATGACAATACCCGAGATTAAAGTGTTACTACGAACTAGTCATGATGATCATGAGCATGAAGAACATCATTCTGCTGATATTACAGCTCAAGATCACCATGGTGAATATGATGAGCATATTTGGCTTTCACCTAACATTGCTAAGATTATTGCGCAGTCAATCCATGATAGGCTTATTACCCTATATCCAGATAAAAGTGTATTGGTTGATGAAAATTTGCGCGAATTCAACATTAAGCTCGCAGAAATAGAACAAAACATTGCAAAAAAACTCATTACCGTACAAAATAGAGGGTATTTTGTGTTTCATGATGCATATGGGTATTTTGAGGCACGGTTTGGATTAAAAAAACTAGGTAGTTTTACTATAAATCCAGCAGTTCAACCCGGTGTTCAAAAGGTTTATGCTATTCAACAAGAGCTCAAAGAACACAAAGCAGTATGCGTATTTCGTGAGCCACAGTTTAGCCCTGCAGTTATTGAAAAATTAGTGGATGGAACAGATGTTCGAATTGGAGAATTAAATCCATTAGGAACAGGTATTGCTCTTTCCAAAGATGCATATTCACAATTTTTATTAAAATTAACACAGCAACTGTTGGATTGTTTAGATAGAAACTAATTTTAATAATAAATAGTTAAGGTTAATTTTGGCAAGACAAATAAAATCTCCTGATATTGAAAAAAATAATTTTAAAACTCCCTATTTTTCAATATTAGGTGTTCTTTTTATTGTTATTTTATTTACTGCTTTGTGGCGTCCACTCAATTTGGATCGAACGGTTTATGTTCCTTTAACTCCTCAAGTTGAAATTACTGTAAATAATAATTCCCACTCTCTTGCTGATGATGGCAGAGTTGAGATGGTAAATGGAAAAACGGCTACAGTTGCTGAATCATCAGATGTTCCTGAAGATGAGATCGTTAAAGATGAATTAGATGATATCGTTGATGATAAAGATAACTCAGTGCAATATACTATTGTGCGCGGCGATACTCTACATGATATTTTAATTCGCTATAATGTTAATCGAAATGATATTTATCAGTTAACGACTAAATTTAAACAACTCGCAAATTTAAGAATAGGCCAACAAATTAGCTGGACGACTGATGATAACCATAATTTGCAAACTTTTAGTTGGACAATATCAAGTAATAATATTCGAATCTATGAAAAATCGGGCGATAAATTTGTAGAAAGTTCTGAAACAGCTGAAGTAGTACCACAAGATATTGTTATAAAAGGTGATATTAAAACTAATTTTGTTGCTGATGCTCGCAAAAGTGGTCTAACCAGTAATGAAATTGGTATTATTACCCGCGCTTTACAATGGCGTTTAGATTTTCGACGATTACAAGTTGGTGACAAATTTTCAGTTGTTTTAACACGAGAAATGCATGGCAAAACTTTATCCAATAGCCAGTTGCTAGGTGTCCGTGTTAAAAATGGAACAAAAGACTATTATGCTATTTTAGCTGATGATGGTAAATATTATGACATCAACGGTAGCAGTTTATCCCAAAGCTTTTTCCGTTATCCTTTAGCAAAAAAAGCGCGTGTTTCATCTGGATTTAATCCGCGTCGTTTGCATCCAGTTACGGGACAAATAGCCCCTCATAATGGTGTTGATTTTGCGGTATCGCGTGGCACACCTGTATTATCCGTTGGTAATGGTGAAGTCGTCATTGCAAAGTATAGCGGTTCAGCAGGTAACTATATTGCTATCCGGCATGGTCGTCAGTATATGACTACTTATATGCACTTGGATAAAATTTTAGTCAAACCAGGGCAACAAGTTAAGCAAGGCGATAAAATTGGACTATCAGGAAACACAGGACGTTCCACGGGGCCTCATTTGCACTTTGAATTACATATTAATAATAAGCCTGTTAATCCGTTAACTGCAAGCTTACCTATTTCGGAAGGATTAACAGGTAAGTCGAAAAAGGCGTTTCTGGCAAAAGTTAAAAGTGTTGGATCCCAGCTCAATTTTTAAATTTATGCATTTGTTTTATACTTAAACACCTACTTACCTGAAACTTTTTTACAAAAAGAAGAGCGAGGTATCCTTAAAAAATTATGTTATCATAAGTTAATTTTATTGAATAATAAATGTTAGGTGCAGTTTGAACACATCAACTAAAACAGCAAAAAAACGATCTTCTAAAAAGCCTAAAAAAAATACAAAGCCTACACTTTGGCGACGATTCTTAACATTATTATTTAAGTTATTTCTTGTATTTGCTGCTGTGGCTATTATTTATGGTGTCTATCTCGATCAACAAATCAAAGAGCGGATTGATGGGAATGTGTGGGAATTGCCCGCTGCCGTTTATGGGCAAATTATTGATCTTGAGCCTGATAGTGAATATAGCTTAAATGATGTGATTACTATGTTAGTTGGTGCACAATATCGTCAGCAAGAGACGAAAGCTACCCGCCCAGGTGAATTTATTGTAAGACATGAGGCGATCGAAGTTTATCGTCGGCCTTTTACTTTTCCTGATGGTGAAGAGCAAGCGTTTAGAGTAAGAATCACTTTTTATGAAAATCGTATCGAACGTATTACTAATCTAGATACAGGACGTGATTTTGGATTGCTTAAGATTGATCCTAAATTAATTACCATGATGCATTCTCCAAATGGCGAACAGCGGTTATTTGTGCCATTAAAAGAATTCCCTGATTCATTGTTACAAACATTGGTAGCAACAGAAGATAAACGTTTTTACCATCATCATGGTGTAAGTTTATATTCTATTGGTCGCGCTATTTTTGTTAATTTAACAACAGGTCGTACTGAAGGTGGCAGTACACTAACTCAGCAAACGGTCAAAAATCTTTTTCTAACTAATGAACGTAGTTTAAGCCGAAAAATACGTGAGGCATATATGGCGTTGATTTTGGATGGTCGTTATAGCAAGGAGCGTATTTTAGAACTTTATTTAAATGAAGTATATTTTGGACAAGCGGGTAGTGAAGAGATCCATGGTTTTCCATTAGCTAGTCTTTACTATTTTGGTCGTCCAGTTAATGAACTTACATTGGATCAGCAAGCAGTGCTGGTTGGTATGGTAAAAGGAGCTTCGCTATATAATCCTTGGACACAGCCAAAGCAAGTTATCGAACGTCGTAATGTGGTTTTAAAACTCGCTCAGCAGCAAGGTATTATTGATGATGAGCTATATACTTTATTAAGTCAGCGCCCACTAACAGTTCTACCTAAAGGTGGTGTGATTTCACCACAACCAGCATTTATGCAAGTTGTGCGCAGCGAACTTCGAAAACAATTAGGTGATAAAGCAGATCATTTGTCTGGTATGAAGATTTTTACTACCTTTGATCCTGTGGCTCAATCCGCTGCAGAGCAAGCGGTCACTAACGAAATTGAGAAACTGCGTACATCAACCAATAAAGAATTACAAACAGCAATGGTGATTGTCAGTCGCGAGACTGGGGAAATTCGCGCAATTATTGGTAGCGCAGAGCCGCGTTATCCGGGTTATAATCGTGCTTGGTTAACTCAGCGAGCAATTGGTTCATTAGCTAAACCGTCAACTTATCTAACTGCACTTGGGCAACCCGAGCATTACCAACTTAATACTTGGCTTAACGATAATCCTTTATCGATTAAGCTTGATGGCGGGGGATATTGGGAACCGAAAAACTATGATCGTAAATTCCGCGATCGTGTTATGTTGGTCGACGCCCTAGCGCTTTCACTCAATGTACCTACTGTTAATTTAGGTATGGCATTGGGGCTTGATGCAACAAAGAATACTTTACAAGCGTTGGGCATACCCGCAGAGCGTATACCTAATTTACCATCAAGGTTACTTGGTGCTTTAGAATTAACACCATTAGAAACTGCACAGATGTTTCAAACGATAGCTAATAATGGTCAACGTTCTCCACTTTCTATTTTAAGATATGTATTGACGGATAAAGGTGAGCTTGTTTATCAACGCTATCCACAACAGCTTCAGGCCGTATCTCAACAATCGGCTTATTTAACTACTTATGCTATGCAACAAGTGGTTAATTCTGGGACATCTCGTTCATTAAAAGCTAAATACGGTTCGTTTAATTTAGCCGCTAAGACAGGTACAAGTAATGATTCTCGTGATAGCTGGTTTACAGGGATTGACGGTAAAAATGTTGCTGTTATTTGGATTGGTTTAGATGATCATTCTCCAATGAAATTGACCGGTGCAACGGGTGCTTTAAAAATTTATAGTGAATATTTACAAAATAATCCACCAAAGAAATTAGTATTACAACAACCTCAAAATATTTTTATGGTACCTATTGATAGCGATGGGCGGTGGCAATGTAATGGAAGTGGCATTCGATCTTTACCTGTATGGACGATTAATCCTCAGAGCTTATGCTCTGGCAATAACCAGTCAGTGCCTGCTCAGCAAGCGCCAACTTGGGTTACAGACCTATTGAATAATTAGGAGAGAAGAATATGCCTGAATTACCGGAAGTTGAAACAAGTCGCCGAGGCATCTTACCGTATTTAAAGGGACAAACTATAGATAAAATTATTGTTCGACAATCTAAATTACGCTGGCCAGTTGATAGGGCTATAAGTAATGCTCATGGACAAGTGATTTTAGATATAAAACGGCGTGCAAAATATTTATTATTACAGTTATCTAATAATTGGATCGTGATTCATCTAGGCATGTCAGGTAGCTTACGTATTTTACAAAATCGCCAAAAAGCAGAAAAACACGATCATATCGATCTTGTCTTAAGTAATGGTGTCATATTACGTTATACCGATCCTAGGCGTTTTGGGTCTTGGCTTTGGGCAAATTCATTAGACGAAATATCTCAATTACAACATTTAGGACCAGAGCCTTTAAGTAATGAATTTTCAGCGGAATATCTATTCGAAAAAGCCCGAAATCGACAAGTTGCCATTAAAAGCTGGATTATGGATAACCATATTGTGGTTGGAGTCGGTAATATTTACGCTTCTGAATCGTTATTTATGGCAAAAATCAATCCCAATCGTAAAGTAAAAGATTTACAATTAAATGAATTTGAAAGGTTGGTTGCTTCCATTAAACAGGTTCTTACCAAATCAATTGAACAAGGCGGAACAACACTAAAGGATTTCCTTCAGTCTGATGGCAAACCTGGATATTTTGCACAAGAGCTACAAGTTTATGGGCGCAAAGATGAACCGTGCATAATTTGTGGAATAGAAATAAAATCACAAAAAATAGGACAGCGTAATACTTTTTATTGTGAAAATTGCCAAAAATAATGGCATCTTTTTAAGCAAAATTATCGCTTTCTTATGGGCACCACCAAAATTGTATATCTTTTGATATATTCGTTCTTTTTCATGTATAAAAATATCTTTTCAAACTCTTTAAACCTTATTTAAATAGGATTAGTATAGACACTTGAAATAGAATAATTTTTTATTATTACTTTGAGTATTTTATATAGTAAAGGCATTATTATTACACAAATCTTTTTATTTTAAAGACTATGGACTTGTTACTTGATATCGGCTATCTTTCTCGCTATAAAATTGTTTATGTTTTGTAAAGTTTAGTATGTGGAGCTAGTTAACGGCAATACATTAATTTTCAAAAAATTTTTCTGTTTTTCGGTTTATGTTTAATTTAACTCAATGTTTCTTGCTTTTATTAAGGAATTTAAGATGATCAAATTCGCTTCTCGCTTTTTGACAACTTGCTTTATTTTATTTTTTACCACGATGGCTAATTCTGAGGTCAGAATTATCATTACCGATGGAGTGAGTTCTGCTAAACCAATCGCTGTTGCTCCATTTAAATGGACTGGTGGTGGAGAGCCGCCACAAATTATTGAAGATATTATTGCTTCTGATTTGCGTAACAGCGGTAAGTTCAATCCTATTGACGTTAATCAAATGCCTCAAAAACCAACCACTGCTTCAGAGGTTACTCCTGCGGTATGGAACAATCTTGGTGTTTCAGCTGTTGTAGTTGGTTCGATTCAACCTGATGCATCTGGAAAATACCTTATAAATTATCAATTAGTTGATACAGTCAACCGTCCTGGTACCGTTCTGGCACAAAACCAATTTTCTATTGAAAAACGCTGGGTTCGTTATGCGGCACATACTGCTAGTGATGAAATCTTTGAATCACTAACGGGTATTAAAGGTGCATTTAGAACGCGAATTGCTTATGTTGTTAAAACAACCAAAGGACCTTTTTCGCATGAATTAAGAGTGTCTGATTATGATGGTTATGATCAAACCACTGTTCATCGCTCTAAAGAGCCGTTAATGTCTCCTACTTGGTCACCTGATGGTAAAAAATTGGCTTATGTGACTTTTGAAGGCGGTCATTCTGCATTGGTTTTAAAAACATTAGAGAGCGGTGCTGTTCAAACAATTGCATCTTTTCCTCAACATAATGGCGCTCCGGCATTTTCTCCTGATGGTAGTAAATTAGCTTTTGCTTTATCTAAAGGGGGAAGCTTAAATTTATATATGATGGATTTAAGTAGCAAAAAAATCACGCAAATTACTTCTAGTCGTAGTAATGATACAGAACCATCTTGGATGCCGGATAATCAAACTATTGTTTACACGTCTGACCAAGCGGGTCGTCCTCAATTATATAGTATCAACATCAATACGGGGGAATCACAGAGAGTAACTTGGGATAATACGCAAAATCAGAATGCTCGAGTGTCACCTGATGGTTCTTTTATTGCTATGATCTCAACTAATAATCGTGAACAACATATTACTCGATATGATATGGATACAAAAACTTATCAACGTCTAACAGATACTTTTTTAGATGAAACGCCAAGTATTGCGCCAAACGGTACTATGATCATTTATAGTTCATCACAAGGATTAGGTACCATTTTGAATCTTGTTTCTACCGATGGTAATTTTAAAGCAAGGTTACCTGCAACCGATGGGCAAGTAAAATTCCCTGCATGGTCACCATATTTATAAGAAGAGCCTAGCATTTATACAATATTGCGATGATTAAAATTGTGTTAAGTATAAGGGCGTTATAATATATACGTCTAATCTTTCAGGTTGGTAACAAGTGTTACTTTGAAGTTGGTTAGATGTATAATATATAAGTAATAATTTATTTAAACAAAAGGAGTTAATACAATGCAATTTTCTAAATTTTTTAAAGTAGCCGCGGTTGCTTTACCATTAATCGCTGTAACTGCATGTTCGTCTAATAGCAGCCACAACGAGAGTGGTAATTTAAACGGTACTTTATCAAAAGAAGCTTTAGAGCAACTTCAAAAATTACAACAAATCAATACGGTATATTTTGATTTTGATAAATACAATGTTAAATCTGAGTATGAAACTTTATTAAATGCGCACGCTGTATTTATTCGTTCAACTAACCTAAAAGTTGTTATCGAAGGTCATGCTGATGAACGTGGTACTCCAGAATATAACATCGCCTTAGGTGAACGTCGTGCTGCAGCAGTTAAGTCATACTTACAAGGTAATGGTGCATCTGCAAGCCAAATGGAAATCGTTTCTTATGGTAAAGAAAAACCAGCTGTATTAGGTCATGATGAAGCGACTTATGCTAAAAACCGTCGCGCTGTAGTAACCTATGCTGGATATTAATTGCATTTTATAACGGCTGATTATTCAGCCGTTTTTTATTTTCTAAGTTCACGACGAGTCAAATAATATGCATAAAAAAATACTGACATTGTTTTTATTTCTTTTATTCACTGGTTACGGTTGTGCTGCGGGTAGCTCTGATATCGATCGAACCATTCAAGCCCAAGGGCAGTTGTTGATTCAAAACCAACAAAAAATTAGCGATTTACAAGCTGATGTAGATACCCTTCGTGGTCAGTTAGAAGAAACAAAATATCAACTTAATCAAATAATTGAACGTCAAAAAATGATTTTTCAGCAAATGGCTAATGGTTCTGGATTTTCATCGAATTCTAATTCTGACTCACAAGAAAATAGTTCAACACCATCTTCTGACTCGACCTCATCAAGATCTTCTTCGTCAGATTTATCAGGGTGGGGGACTTCAGGTGATGATAAAGCCGATTATAATTTTATAATGCAGTTTGTTAATGATGGTAAACAAAATAATGAGGCTATTTCCGCATTTCAAAAGTATTTAAAAACCTACCCAAAGTCTAAGTACCGAGCTAATGTTAATTATTGGCTTGGTCAACTTTCATATAGACAAAACAGAAAAGACGATGCTTCATTTTATTACGCAACCGTCGTAAAAGATTTTCCATCATCTCCGAAAGCTGCTGATAGCCTTTATAAAGTAGGATTGATTTTACTTGATAAAGGGGATGCGAAAAAAGCTAAAACTGTTTTCCAACAAGTGGTAAATAAATACCCAAAAGATAAGAATATAGTTGATCGTGCGAATAAAAAATTAGCATCGCTAAAGTGAAGTGTATAAATAACCAGCTATTGCATGAAAATGACAATAAAAGGGTTGCGTAGCCTTACAATTATAAGTATTATACCAACCCGAAATAGCTTGTAGCTTTAAGTATTAAATGTAAAGTGGTTTTGTCAAATGGGTCGTTAGCTCAGTCGGTAGAGCAGCGGACTTTTAATCCGTTGGTCGAGCGTTCGAATCGCTCACGACCCACCATTTATCTTATAAATCCTCATTACTTCATTTTTGGCTAAATCTTTTCAATGTTTACATTGCCAATAGAATAAATTCTTATATTTATCAGTATGCTCAAAAGGGAGATATCCCCCCCTCTTTTTATATTATTTATCTTTGGCGGCTAATTCGATAATTTTCATCGTTACTTCAAAAGATTTAAGAAATGATGATAATGGTAAAAACTCAAAGCACGAATGAAAGTTATGTGCACCAGTAAAGTAATTGGGTGTGGTAAGACCTCTAGCAGAAAGTGCTGAACCATCCGTTCCCCCCCGCATAGCGATCGTATTTGGCTGAATCTTGAGTTGCTCAAATGATTGATAAATTAAATCAATACTGCGACGATCATTACCCAAATAGTTAGCTATATTGCTATAAATATCGGTAATTTTACACTCAATTTTAGCCCTTGGATATTTTTGGCTAATAAAGCTCACCACTTCTTGGATATAAGCTTTACGTGCTTCATATTTAGCTAAATCAAAGTCACGAATACTCATTTTTAATGTTGTGGTACTTTGATTGCCAACAATATCATTAAACCAAAAATAACCTTCTTTACCTTCGGTATGTTCAGGTGTTTCGAAACTATCAAAACAGTTAATAATATCATTAGCTACACGGATAGGGTTGATTAAAACATTTTTTGCCGACATTGGATGAGCAGATACACCTGTAATCTCAATGGTTGCAGAGCCAGCATTGAAAGTTTCATAAACGACTTCACCTAGTTCACAACAATCGATTGTATAAGCGAAATCGGGTTTAAAGCGATTTAAATCAAGTTTCTTAGCACCATTTAAGCCTACTTCTTCATCAGGTACAAATGCCACATAAATATCGCCATGTGTAAGATTTTGTTGTTGTAATTGATCTAACATGGTCATTACAATGGCAATGGCGGCTTTATTATCAGCCCCAAGAACACTTGTACCATCCGTCACAATCAATTCATCATTAAGATACTTATTCAATTCGGGATGTTCATCAACTTTAAACCAGATATTTTTATTTTTATTCAACAGGATATCTTGACCGGTAAAGGTCACTCTTTGTGGATTAATTTTATCTGATAAGGCAACATCGACCGTATCAAGATGGGCAACATAACCGATTTTCGGTGCATTTGGATTATTGCCTGGTAGTTTAGCGGTTACAATACTATGCTCATCAAGGTGAACATCTTGTAGATTAAGCTTGATCAACTCTTGTTTGAGTAATTTGGCCAATTCTGTTTGCCCTGGGGTTGAGGGCACATGCGCACATCCAATAGCACTTTGACTTGGAATACTGACATAACGTAAAAAACGCTCAACTAATTGTTCGGTAATATTCATTATAGTGTGACTCCTTATGGTGATTAATAATTTACAGGTGGATAGACATAACCACTGTCAAAACCAATTGGTAGACCTAAGAACCAAAAGAGTAATAAGTTTACCGTTAATGCAATAAGTAGTGCGGCGGTATAAGGAATCATCATCGAACTTAATGTGCCTACACCGGTGTTTTTGCAGTATTGCTGGCAATAAGCAATAATCAAAGGATAAAAAGCAAACATAGGTGTACTGACATTGACTGCCGAGCTGATACGGTAAGCGGCTTGCGTTAATTCTGGTGAGATGCCAACTGACATAAGCATGGGTACAAAAATCGGCGCTAATATGGCCCATTTAGACGATGCTGAAGTAATTAACACATTTAACATGCTTGTTAGAATTATCACACCGAAGATTGTGACCACTGAAGGTAGATGCAATGCTTTTAAAAACTCAGCGCCGCCAATCGCAATTAATGTTCCAATTTGTGAGTGAGAAAAGACATATAGAAATTGTGCACAAAAGAACGCAAAAACAATAAATGGAATAAGAGATTTAGTGATGTTCTCCATCGCTTTGACAATATCGCGTGATGATTTAAATGCTCCGGTTATAAAACCGTGTATTAAACCAGGAATGGCGAAAAATACAAACAATAGTGGCACAATAATTTGCATAATTGGTGCTTTATTGCTTGTCATACTTCCATCAGGTGCACGTAATAAAGAGTTTTCTGGTAATAATAATAAAACCAAGCCAATAGCAATTGCTAAAAAGACCATTGAAGCGACTTTAAATGCTCGGTTCTCAACCGGTGTGATAGCTGGCGAATTGGCAATATTATCTAACTTTAAATCATTATTTAAAGGCATGGTTGCATTCAAACGAGGTTCGACGATTTTGTCGGTAACAAACCAGCAAGCTAACAATACAAAAAAGGTACCACCAAAGCTCAAGAAATAGTTACAAAGTACATTGACTTGATAAGAAGGATCGATAATTTGTGCAGCACTTTGGGTAAATCCTTGCATAATTGGATCGATAATTGACGGCGTATAACTTGAGCTAAATCCCCCAGCTAAGCCAGCGAATGAAGCAGCAATACCCGCCAGCGGATGGCGCCCGATTGCATAAAACATCATCGCTGATACAGGCATTAAAATCACATAAGCCGAGTCAGCAGCAATATGGCAAACCATACTGACAAAAATAACCGATGGTGTGACTAATTTTTTAGGGGTGATAGCCAGTAATTTTTTAAGTAGCACATGGATATAACCACTACTTTCAGCAATACCAATACCTAATGTTGCCACAATTGTGATGCCAAGCGGTGGAAAAGAGACAAAATTAGGCACCATCTTGGTAAAAAAAGTGACAAGATGATCGGGGGCCAGCATATTGACAACGACCAGTTTGCCTTGCGTAACAGGATTAATAAAATTAAAGCTCACAAAAGAGAGTAATAAAGAAGCAACAAAACAGATGATTAAAGCATAAAAAAACAGTGTGGTTACATCAGGGATCTTATTTCCAATTCGTTCAATAGTATTTAGAAAGCCGCCCGTTCTTATTGGTGACGGATTAGTTGTTTGATTCATAATAAAATTAGCTAAAATATTGTTCGGAAAAACAATGTAGCATAGATCGATCATGCAGGCAAACATGGCTTTTAGCTATTGTTTTGTTCAGATTGTTACTTAACTTGCAACTTTTTTATATTATTTTTATTTATATGATCACGCAATTTTGAATTTTCTTTAATGTGCATAATATTTAATATTTAGGTAGTATAAAAATTATACTGCCGATTGTGCTTGTTCTACGTAATTTTAATTAATTATCAAAAAGCGCGCTTCATAAAAGATTTTAATACAAGATTGCATAAAAAAATTATTAGTATATTGTAGTGAATATTAATTCACAAAAAAAGAATAAAAATTCATTTTAATTGTAAGTGAAATCTAAAAGGATAATATATGCAATAGGAGCTTAATTATGGTTTTTGATATTGATTTAATTAAACGAATTTACCAAAGTTATCCACAAAAGATTGATCTGATCCGCCAAAAAATTGGAAAACCGTTAACCTTGACGGAAAAAATCCTTTATGCACATCTAGCAGAAGGTGAAGAGATTAAGGCTTATAAACGGGGGGAGGACTATGTTAATTTTTCACCCGATCGCGTTGCTATGCAAGATGCAACTGCTCAAATGGCGCTTTTACAGCTAATGAACTCAGGTCGTAAAAGCGTTGCTGTGCCCTCAACAGTGCATTGTGATCACCTTATTCAAGCCTATAAAAATGCTCATGATGATTTAATTGTTGCAGAAAGTCATAATCAAGAAGTTTATCAATTTCTACGTGATGTATCGAATAAATATGGTATTGGATTTTGGAAGCCCGATGCAGGTATTATTCATCAAGTCGTACTTGAAAATTATGCATTTCCTGGAGGTATGATGATCGGTACTGATTCACATACGCCAAATGCTGGTGGACTTTCAATGCTCGCAATAGGGGTCGGTGGTGCAGATGCTGTTGATGTTATGGCTGGTATGCCTTGGGAATTGAAAATGCCAAAAATCATTGGCGTAAAATTGATTGGTAATCTATCAGGTTGGGTATCACCAAAAGATATTATTTTAAAACTAGCAGGCATTTTAACGGTTAAAGGCGGCACCAATTCAGTGATTGAATATTTTGGTGAAGGAACTTCAACTTTATCAGCAACAGGAAAAGCAACTATCTGTAATATGGGGGCCGAAGTCGGAGCAACAACATCAATATTCCCTTATAGTAAAAAGTCGGCTGATTATTTAACGATGACAGGGCGTCAAGAAGTGGTTGATTTAGCAAATATGTTAACGGACTGTTTCAATCCTGATGAGGCTGTTTTAGTACAACCAGAAACATACTATGATCAAGTAATAGAAATTAATCTATCTGAATTGGAGCCTTATGTTAATGGGCCTTTTACACCTGATTTAGCTTATCCTATTTCACAACTTGCTACTGCTGTCAAAGAGCATAATTACCCAGATAACATGGAGGTAGGCTTGATTGGTTCATGTACGAACTCTTCTTATCAGGACTTGATGCGTGCGGCTTCTGTGATTGATAATGCAAATCAATTAGGACTAAAGGTAAAAGCAAAATTAATCATTAACCCTGGCTCAAAACAAGTGAAATACACCTCAAAGAAAGATGGCATTTTAAGTCGCTTTGAGCAAGCTGGTGCAGCTATTATGGCTAATGCTTGCGGACCTTGTATAGGGCAATGGCGCCGTGATGAAGTAGCTGATGAACATAAAAATTCGATTGTGACATCTTTTAATCGTAACTTTGTTAAACGTAATGATGGTAGTCCAAATACTTATGCATTTATATGCTCTCCTGAAATTGTAGCTGCATTATCGATTGCAGGTAAACTTAGCTTTAATCCACTCACTGATAGTTTAATCAATGATAAAGGCCAGAAAGTAAAACTATCTGAACCAATAGGGGACGAGTTGCCTAAGCAAGGGTTTGTTGTTGATGATGCTGGTTATATAGCACCCATTGCCAATGGCAGTGCGGTTGAAGTTCATATTTCAAGTCACTCAGAGCGGCTACAACAACTTTCACCTTTTTTACCTTGGGATGGAAAAGACATTACTTCGCAACCCTTACTCATTAAAGCAACGGGTAAATGTACTACCGATCATATTTCAATGGCGGGTAAATGGCTAAAATTTCGAGGACATCTAGATAATATTTCTAATAATATGTTAATTGGCGCAGTTAATGCCTTTAATCAAAAAACTAACTCAGTCTTAGATCCGCAAACAGGTAATTATGTTGAAGTACCCATATTAGCTCGTCAGTTAAAAACTCAAGGACTAGGCTCAATTGTTGTAGCTGAAGAAAATTATGGTGAAGGTTCATCACGGGAACATGCCGCAATGGAGCCTCGCTTTTTAAATGTTAAAGCCATTGTGGTTAAATCATTTGCACGAATACATGAAACGAACCTTAAAAAACAAGGAATGTTAGCTTTAACATTTGTTAATAAAGACGATTATGACAAAATTCGTGAGGATGACAAAATTAGCATTATTGGGTTAGTCGATTTTGCACCAGATAAAGAGCTGACAATGATACTTCATCATCAAGATGGAAGCACGGACTCTTTTGCTGTTGCGCACACTTACAACCAATCTCAAATAGAATGGTTTAAAGCAGGTAGTGCTTTAAATAAGTTGAAGGAAGGATTTAACTAACTGAAAAAAGAGGGGGGAAGATACAATATGAATCAGCAAGTTTCAATTGAAAATGGACAATTAATTGTCCCAAATCATCCAACTATTCCTTTTATTGAAGGTGATGGTGTGGGTAAAGAGATTTGGAATGCTGCTCGAACAATTTTTGATAAAGCGATTGAAAAAGCTTATCAAGATAAACGTAGCATTAAATGGCAAGAAGTACTTGCTGGTGAAAAGTCATTCAACTTGAATGGTGAATGGTTACCCAAAGAAACCATGAATGCTTTTAAACAATATCTTATTGGTATCAAAGGCCCTTTAACTACGCCAGTGGGGGATGGGATTCGTTCACTCAATGTTGCTCTTCGCCAAGAGTTAGATCTTTATGTATGTCTGCGTCCTGTTCGTTGGTTCAAAGGGGTGGAATCACCAATAAAACATCCCGAAAAAGTAAGCATGACTATTTTCCGAGAAAATACTGAAGATATTTATGCTGGTATTGAATGGCTACAAGGCACACAGGAAGCTGAAAAATTTTATCAATTTTTATCACAACAAATGGGCGTTAGTAAAGTTCGTTTTCCTAAAACTTCGTCATTTGGTGTCAAACCTGTTTCAATTGAAGGATCAGAACGTTTAATTAGAGCTGCAATTAAATATGCGCTTCACCATAAATTACCCTCTGTTACCTTAGTACATAAAGGTAATATTATGAAGTTTACTGAAGGGGGATTTAAACAGTGGGGATATGCACTAGCAGAGAAAGAATTTGCTGATGCTGTTTTTACTATGAATCAATATGCAAAAATCCAAAAAACGGCTGGCACATCAGCGGCAGAACAAGCATTACAGAACGCTCAATCTTCGTCAAAATTAATTATTAAAGATGTGATTTGTGATGCATTTTTACAAAATACTTTGTTAAAACCAGAAGATTATTCTGTTGTTGCAACATTAAACCTTAATGGTGATTATGTTTCAGATCAACTTGCTGCGATGGTCGGGGGCATTGGTATTGCACCTGGCGCGAATATTAACTATCTGACAGGTCATGCTATTTTTGAAGCAACACATGGCACTGCGCCTGATATTGCAGGACAAAATCAAGCAAATCCATCATCATTATTGCTATCAGGTGTGATGATGTTTGATTATCTTGGTTGGTATGAAGTTGGGCAATTAATTACCCATGCAATGCAAAGCTTATTTCAAGAAGGTAAGGCAACAACCGATTTAGCTCGTTTTATGCAAAATGGACAATCGTTATCTACGACTGAATTTACTCAAGCAGTAATCGATAATTTATAACACAAGAGGAAATAATAAATGAAAGAAAAATTTTTAGTTTATAAATTATCTGAAACGATTAAAAACACTAGTAAAATTGAATCACAATTATTTGAAAATTTTAATGTAAAACGTGGGTTACGTAACGCTGATCACACTGGTGTATTAGTTGGTTTAACCAAAATTGGAGATGTGCTAGGTTATGAACATTTAGAAGGTGGCTCATTAAAACCTATTCCAGGAAAATTATTATATCGAGGCATTGATATTGAAGATCTTGTACATAATGCACAAAAAGAGCAACGAACAGGATTTGAAGAAACGATCTATCTACTATTATCAGGTTCTTTACCCGATAAAGAAGAGTTATACGATTTTTCACGATTACTTTGTGAATCAATGGCTCTGGAAAAGCAAACTAAGATTGCTATCATGGAACTTGAAGGTCATGATGTGATGAATATTTTAGCAAGAACAGTGCTTGAAATGTATACTTATGATTCTAAAGCAGATGATACGTCACGTGATAATTTAATGCGGCAATCCATAGACCTCATTGCAAAGTTTCCGGCCATTATTGCCTATGCTTATAATATGTTAAGTCACAGTGCTAAAGGTAAATCATTACATATCCGTCACCCAAATGAGGATTTTTCTATTGCTGAAAATTTTTTATACATGATGAAAGGAGCAGAAGGATATACTGAACTTGATGTGCGAGTGCTTGATTTGGCTATGATTATCCATGCAGAACACGGCGGCGGAAATAATTCAACATTTACGGTGCGAGTGACTAGTTCTACAGGCACTGATACTTACTCATCAATTGCGGCAGGTATTGGATCGTTAAAAGGTCCATTACATGGTGGTGCTAATTTACAAGTGGGTAAAATGCTTAAACACCTAGCTAAAGAAATTAAAAATTGGAGTGATGTAAATGAAATTGATGCCTATTTACAACGTATTTTAAATAAAGATGTATTTGATAAAAAGGGTCTAATTTATGGTATTGGGCATGCAGTTTATACGGTATCAGATCCAAGAGCTGTGTTGCTCAAAGAAATGGCGTATGAACTAGCCAAAGAAAAAGGGCGAGAAAAAGAGTATAATTTTTTAAATTTGCTTGAAGAACGCGCTATCCATGCTATTTTGAATCGAAAAAATGCCAGAACAAAAAAACAAGTTTGCGCCAATGTCGATTTCTATTCTGGCTTTGTTTATGACATGATTGGTTTACCTCGAGAGGTTTATACGCCATTATTTGCAATGTCACGTATTGTTGGTTGGTGTGCTCATCGAATTGAAGAGCTTAATTTTGATGATCGCCGAATTATTCGCCCTGCTTATAAAAATATTGGTCAATTCATGCCGTTTATTCCATTAAAAGATCGTTAAACTTATCATCCGTCAGTATTATGCTGGCGGCATGAATAAAAACCATTATTTATTGAAAAAAGCGTGGTGATTTAAAGTAATAGTTTGTAGACTATGCTTCCTTATCAGTTTTCAGCTGTATACTTTTTATATAAATTAGATATGAATCTTTTAAAATCTTTAGCCACTGTAAGTTCAATGACGATGGTATCGCGCGTATTGGGTTTTGTTCGTGATGCCGTTATTGCGCGTTTTTTTGGCGCAGGTATGGCAACTGACGCTTTTTTTGTAGCCTTTAAACTCCCTAATTTGCTGCGGCGTATTTTTGCGGAAGGTGCTTTTTCGCAAGCTTTTGTGCCTATTTTAGCAGAATATAAAAATCAGCAAGGGATTGAAGCAACGCGTACCTTTGTTGCTTATATTGCAGGTTTATTAACGCTAGTATTAGCTATTGTTACCTTAATTGGTGTTGTCAGCGCACCTTTTATCATTATGCTAACTGCACCAGGATTTATGCAAGAGTCAACCGAAAAATTTGAACTTGCAACGACCATGTTGCGTATAACCTTTCCTTATATCTTTTTTATATCACTGGCTTCACTTGTTGGCGCTATACTCAACACATGGAATCGTTTCTCGGTTCCCGCTTTTGTGCCAACACTACTTAATGTGAGTATGATTATATTCACGCTATTTTTAACACCTTACTTTAACCCGCCCGTATTAGCGCTTGCCGTATCGGTTGGTGTTGGTGGGATTTTACAATTACTCTATCAGCTACCTTATTTAAAAAAGATTGGCATGCTAGTGTTACCTCGTATAAATTTTAAAGATAGTGGTGTTTGGCGGGTTTTAAAACAGATGGGGCCGGCAATTTTAGGGGTATCTGTTGGGCAAATATCATTAATTATTAATACGATTTTTGCCTCATTTCTCGTTTCTGGCTCAGTTTCGTGGATGTATTATGCGGATCGATTAATGGAATTCCCTGCCGGTGTACTGGGTGTGGCATTAGGCACCATTTTATTGCCTTCGTTAGCTAAAAGCTTTTCTAAAGGCGATCATAAACAATATTCAGAGTTGTTAGATTGGGGATTGCGCCTCTGCTTTTTATTGGCTTTACCAAGCACGATTGCATTAGGTGTTATTTCTCGCCCGCTTATATCAACGTTATTTGAATATGGCCAATTTACCTTAAATGATACATTGATGACACAGCGAGCTTTAGTTGCTTACTCTATCGGTCTACTTGGATTGATTTTAATTAAAGTGTTAGCACCCGCATTTTATTCGCGTCAAGACATTAAAACTCCCGTCAAAATTGCAATTGTCACGTTAATTTTAACACAGCTAATGAATCTCGTTTTTATTGGGCCATTACAGCATGCAGGCCTTTCACTATCCATTGGTTTAGCCGCTTGCTTTAATGCTGGATTATTGTATTGGCAATTGCGTAAAAAACAACTTTATCAACCCCAACCTGGTTGGTATCGGTTTTTGATTAAAGTCATTATTGCTGTAATATTAATGTCTGCTGTGTTATGGTTTGGTTCGCACTTATTACCCGACTGGTCAACCGGCTCAATGTTGGTTCGTATTGGGCGATTATTTGCATTGGTAATTGTTGGAATCGTTGTCTATTTTGCGTCGTTGATTGCTATGGGATTTAAGATCAAACACTTTATTAAACGAATTGATTAACAACACACAATCATTAAAATTTTGTTAAAAATTTAGGTAATAGGAACGTTTAAGTAAAAATTAATAAGGAAATAAGATGAATAAAGCCTCTTTTTTTACTCTCCCCATTATTGGTGGTGTAGTTTATTTTTTATTGAGTTGTTTTCTTCGGTTGTGTTTTGCCTTTTTACGACCCGAATCAAGCATTTCTTTTGAAACACTTGGTTATTTATTCCCTGGTTTTTTATTTTATTTTTTCCGAAATAATCTTGTTGATACATTATGGATTTTTGGTTTGTTGTCGCTTGTTTTTTACTACGCTAATATTCATATTGTCAATAAAACCAATACAGTATTATTGATTGTCATGATGGCCATATTCACGACAGTAGCTGAACTTATTCAACAAAGCATCATTGTTTATTTCTACGAGAGCCCTATTTTGCCAATGATGATAATGATTATCCCATCAGTTGTTTTCTGCTTTTTGTTGTACAGTTTATTAATTTACTATTTAACAAATTTCTTTGAAAAGTTCTTTGTAAAAAGTAACCAACCCTTTGCAATTACAGAAACTAACAGCTCAAATATTCACTTCATTTTATTTTCAACGTTTATCTGTTTCCTCTTGATTAAAGAGTATATGTTAATCGTTATTACTTTTGACTGGAGAGATAGTGATTTTCTAAAGGCTATTTATATTGGTGCTATACTAATTGGGCTGTTTTTGTCTAAAAACTGTTTTAAAAAGCCTTTTAATAAAATTCAATCAGAAAAGCTCATTAAAAGTGTTTTTGTATCTGCCATACTGATTTTTATTTGTCTCATTGTTTATTTTATCTCTTTATACCATATGCCAATAAGGTTTTATATTAACGCCACTACCCTGATTCGTGTAGGTCGTAGCTTGCTCCTGTTGATATTGCTTATTGTGTTAATTTGTTTGATTATTAATAAAGTGACTAAGCATTATTTTCTAAAACAAAAATAATAAAATCACAATGATAAAGATTAATATCCTTTTTAAGAATTGTTACCGTAAAATCAATTGACCTAGATAATTAAGAAAAATAAATGCAAAAACCATCATTCTTCAAATTATCATTTATTTTGATAATATTTTATGTTTTGCTATCTTGCATTATGTCATTATCAAGCCTATGGAACAAGGCGACAACAAGCAGCGCTTAGAATGCAAGGTATCACGTTATCGCGACGGCGAATTGTTATCGGTTTTAGTCCATTAAAAAACTTTTTATATATCTGTCTTCATCCTTCAATTGCACGGACAGGTATTTGAAAATAATCTGTCGTTAAGCCATAACCGTTGTCACTATTTAAATAGTGATTGATGACTTGTGCGTTAAATCGAATGTATATTATGTTGCCATAATGGGTTCTAAAAGTAGATTTAAAAGATCCAACTTTTGGGGGGCAGTTCAAGATTGGTTGTCCCCCTAAAGCTGGTTAACTTAAATTTAAATAGACATTATTCTGTCTGAAGTTCAAGAATTAAACGCTAAAAATTTAAGGATAGACACACATTCCGTACGCAGTTTCGTTAGAATTTCTAGTTTTAACCTGACCTCCAACCGCGGTAACAACAAGCTTTTTACCTTCTACTACATCGCTTGTCCAATATGCATTATCAGAAGGTAAACCTACTAAATCCATGTATTCTGTCATGTAACCCCACTCGCTAAGCAAGCCACCACCAATTCGTCGATGGTAATGGTTTCTAGCCGATGATGGTTTAGCGCTTTGGCAACTGCTGTGTAAACCTGTACAGTTTGCGTTGGTGAAATCTTTTACTTGTATAACCCTATAACCTAATGTCTTACACCAGTTTTCATGTGAAGAGAATAAATTAAATCGGCTTCCGCGATTGACAAACCACTTTTGCAATTCAAATCCATATTTAATCACTGATTTGCCACTGCTATCGTAACCGACTAATTCAAATTTCTGAGGTAAGTCTGGTTTGCTAATTGAGTTTCGATTTCCGTTCACCTTTGGACCGGTTAGTGTGATTCGCACACTGCTACCTGCCGAATTGGGTCGCATTTTGGCGGTTATACCTGCCTGAGTGATAGTTGGCCAAGTCAGTGGACCACTACCTTCTATGTATAAATCAAAGAATATACCATTAATGCCAGTGTTCGGGAAGTTACTAGATGCGATAAAGCCTTTGTCTGGATTCCACATACCTTCTGGACCTGCGAACTGATTTACGTCTAACCTTAGATCGCCCGCCTTAATGTAGCAAACTTTAGGAGTTAAGACTGGAGTGATAAAGTAACTCACTGTACTTTCGCTGAAAGTGCTGCTATTAGGCACGCCATACTGTGTCTTTAACATGCCACCTGTACTACTTAACACCACTTTATAAGGTGCTCCGCAAATATCTAAGACATGACTGCGACTAACTTTTTGGTTATATCTATCTGTGAAGCTAATGCTTAAGCTACCAGTTGCAGTTACACCATTTTCTCCCTGTCCATCACCATCATCATCACCCCAGAAGTTATAGGAGGAATTAATTAGTTCTTTTAATTCTATTGAGTCTTTTGATGCTGGTACAAACATGCCAACATTCGCTAAAGTTTCTTCTGCATTGGGTAAGACTATCGGTTTTTTCGCAGTTGAAGTATTATTTGCCGGCGTAATTGTTGTGCCATCAGATAACGTAATACTTAACAGATCTTCGGTCGTAGTGGCTTTAGTTTTTCCGCCATCAAACGTTAAATAAGGTGCTGAACCTTGAATTATATTTGTTGTAACAGCCGATAACGCCTGTGTATTTAATGAATACGACAATAGCAATGACAAGGTAGATAAACAAGATAGTGGGCGTTTAGTTAATAGTAATCGTTGCTTTAGGGTAAAGCATAGCCACTTGTTAGCTATTAACAAGCATTTACGACAATCTTGTGTGTATCTATTAAGTGAGTTGGGGGTACAAATAATGCCTGAGGAGTATTTAGAAATAGTTAAAGCATAATGTTGCCACATTTGATAAAAAAAATTGTACTGCATAACATCCTATACATCAAGGTTTTTCTTGATAAATCATTTTTTTATAGTCATTTTCCCATAAATTGGGGGTAATTAATTGTAAGGGCAGAAGTATAACGTTAAAAAAAAATTTAGCTACCCTTTTTTGTAAAAATTATTTTAAATAAAATTTAAAATTAAATAACAAATATTCGAAAACACTTTATACCAATTCGATTTATGTTTTTTAATAATCGGGAACAAATAAAAGAAATAATAGAAGAATAGTTAATCACTTATACTACTAACGTATGTTATCAAGCATTAAATAACCTGACGTTAATTGAATATAACACAAAAATATCAGCCTAATTTTCTGATTGGAAAGTTTACTACCGATGGGGATTTATATGGCCTACAAATAGAATAAGAGCATACTAATAAAAAGAACGCACACTGCGCCCTTTTTATTATTGTTTAATTTGTTAAAACTAGAGCGTCTTTAACCACGCTTTAACATCGCTACCTAAGATTTTGTGGCGCATTGCGTATTGAACAAAGGTTTGTACATAACCGAGTTTATTACCACAGTCGTGGCTACAACCTTTGATGCAATAGGCATCAACGCAATCTTCTTCAAGTAACATAGCAATTGCGTCGGTCAATTGTATTTCACCTCCCGCACCTAATGGGGTTTTGGCAAGTAGGGGCCAGATTTTTTCAGATAGAACATAACGTCCAACAACGGATTGGTTTGATGGCGCTTCTTCAACTGATGGTTTTTCAACAACGCTGTACATTTGTGTAACATTACCTGCAGATAGCGCTTCACCACGACAATCAACAATACCGTAAGAAGAAACTAATTCTTTTGGCACTGGCTCAACCATAATTTGGCTATGTTTGGTTTCATGGTAATTTTTGATCATTGCGGCTAAATTATCGCTGGTAAGGTCACTTTGGTATTCATCAATAATCACATCAGGTAAAACAACAGCAAACGGTTCATCGCCAACTAAAGGATAAGCACATAATACCGCATGACCAAGCCCTTTAGCCAAACCTTGGCGGACGCTAGTTATTGTGACATGTTTAGGTAAAATGCCTTGTACTTCTTGCAATAATTGGCGTTTAACACGCGCTTCTAACATGGCTTCTAATTCAAAACTGGTATCGAAATGGTTTTCAATTGAGTTTTTTGATGAGTGGGTTACAAAAATAATCTCAGTTATGCCAGCTGCAATACACTCTTTAACCACATATTGAATAAGTGGTTTGTCAACAATAGGGAGCATCTCTTTAGGAATTGCTTTAGTTGCAGGTAACATGCGCGTTCCCAAACCAGCAACAGGAATAACCGCTTTTTTGACTTTTCTACTTGTTGAACTTTCTAAATTTGGTGTCATTTTATTTCCTTAACACAATTAACTAATAATGGAGCTATAGGCACCGTTACTACGGTGACCATTAACAAATGTATTTTTGACTCGCACTGACTTTTATATATGAGTAATTCAGCCACTCATTTTTGTGCCTGTCTAATAATTGATAAATCGTTAGATTCAATTAGCAAAGGATTATCCCTATCTTTGGCTAAAGAATCAATAGCGATATAAACGATTTGGCAATTGTGTAACACGGCTTGTCTTACTACGAATTTGGCTTTACGGTCTCGCGCTTCTTTTTGAGCTTTACTGATATAAAGGTCATCGTATCCATCATCATATAAAGAAGCCCTTTCGAACAAATTTGGTGTTCGCCAAAATGTTTCTTTGGGATAATCTCGCACCAAAATTTGATCAGTTAATTTACCTTTTATTCCGGCATAATGACTTGGTAAATGTTTGCTTTCTCGGTTTTGGGCAATATAAACATGTTGATAATTTTGTGTATTTGAGGGGAGTTTATTTAATAAAAATTCAAGACCTGATAGGTTTGAATACTGGCAATTTTCCAGCGTTAAAGGTGCAGTTCGATAGTTTAACGAACCGCACCCAATAAGTAAAAACAATGTAACTATAGACAAAATACGTAACATTTTTACTCTAAAAATAGTTAAAAAGCGAAAATATTGCTAGATATATATGACATTAGTTACATTTTATCACTCACTTTTTCGGCAGTATGTGAAATGGCCTTTCCGCCAGATTCAACATCTTGACCAACACCTTTAACGGTGTTACACCCAACAACTAAAGTTGTCATTACTATACCTAATATTAACATTAACACTTTATGGAACATAAAATATACTCCTTTTAGTAACATGTTTATTTTAATGTAGCAAATGCTTCTGCCACACGGTAGATATTATGGTGATTTAAACCCGCTACACACATCCTTCCGCTGCCCACCAAATAAACAGCAAAATTATCTTTCAATTGTGTAACTTGCTCTTTATTAAAACCGGTATAACTGAACATGCCTCGCTGTTTAACCAAATAATCAAAATTACGATCAGGTACAGCTTTTTTTAATAATTCAACCAAAGTTGATCGCATGGTTACAATGCGATTTTTCATTGATTCGACTTCTTTAAACCATTGCGCTTTAAGCTCAGGATGATTTAATACATAACTAACTAACTGAGCACCATAAGCTGATGGACTTGAATAATTCTGGCGAACGGTAGCTTGTAACTGTCCTAATACGCACCCAGCGACTTGACTGTTATCACATAAAACAGATAATCCACCAACACGTTCACCATAGAGTGAAAATGTTTTCGAAAATGAGTTACTGACAAATCCACACAATCCGGTGTCTGCCATTTTGCGAATCGCATAGGCATCATCGTCAATACTTTCGCCAAAACCTTGATAAGCAATATCCATAAATGGAATAAGATCACGAGCCTTTAACACCTCGATCACTTTATCCCACTGCGTATGTGTTAAATCAGCCCCTGTTGGGTTATGGCAGCAAGGATGAAGTAAGACAATGCTTTTAGCCGGTAGTTGATTTAAGGTTTCAAGCATTGCTTCAAATTTTACGCCACAAGTTTGCTCATCAAAATAGGGATATTTGTTTACCTTAAACCCGGCACCGCTAAAAATAGCGATATGATTTTCCCATGTTGGATCGCTGACCCATACTTCAGATTTTGGGAAATAGCGAAATAAAAAATCAGCCCCTATTTTAAGAGCACCTGAACCACCTAGTGTTTGTATCGTTGCGATACGTTTATCTTTATAAGCCGAATGATCTTCACCAAATAATAGAGACTGAATTGATTGACAGTACGTTGGCAAGCCACTCATTGGTAAATACAGTTGTGCACCTTGATTGAGATGATAAATATCATCACGAGCAGTTTTTATACACTGCAATTGGGGAACCACGTTATTTTCATCATAATAATAACCAATACTTAAATTCGTTTTATTATCTCGGCTATCATTCATAAACTCAGCGACTAACGATAAAATGGGATCCCCTGCATACGATTCTACTTTTTCAAACATGTTCACAATCCATTTGGCACAAAAAACAACAATAAATATTTGTAGATTATTACACCAACTTTATTGGCAATCAATCATTAAATAACAGTTTAACAATAAATAATTAATTTGATTTTTGGTTAGAAAGTGGCTGTATTTTTGATAGTAAAAAGTAATAGATGAGATAATTAAAAGTATAATGTGTTTTAACCCACTTTTTTATACTAAAACGTAGGGTTTCCTGAAACTTTTTGACAAAAATTAGCACCTTTCGGTGCTAATCAAGTAAGCAAATTTATTTAGCAGCAATGACTTCAATTTCGACTTTAGCATCTTTAGGAATTCGAGCAACTTGCACGCAAGAGCGAGCAGGAAAAGAGGCATTATTTTCTGTAAAAAATGCTTCGTATACCGCATTTACCGCAGCAAAATCATTCATATCAGCTAAAAAAATCGTTGTTTTTACAATATTACTGACTTGATAACCTGCCGCTGTGACAATCGCTTTAACATTGGCTAAACTTTGTTTGGCTTGTTCTTTCACACAACTTGGCATGTCACCTGTGGCAGGATCGAGTGGGATTTGTCCTGAGGCAAATAACATATTACCTAAATCGATGGCCTGAACATAAGGCCCAATAGCGGCTGGCGCTTTATCAGTACTAATTATTTTTGCCATATTCAATGTTCTCCTTTTTAATCTATGCTGTTTTAATTACCAAAATGGTCAATGTGTGCACTGTCTATCTTTCCTCATTTGAACAGGAACATTAATTAGTGTCAAGTCGGCGCAAAATTATGATCGTGGGACTTATTAAAATTTTCTGATATGATAATTACAATTTTTTATTTATTACGAGAGTTAATATGTTCGAGAATTTAACCGACCGTTTATCACAGACATTCCGCAATATCAGTGGTCGTGGACGACTATCTGAAGACAATATTAAAGATGCGTTGCGCGATGTGCGTATGGCATTACTCGAAGCTGATGTTGCCCTGCCTGTGGTTCGTGAATTTATTAATCAAGTTAAAGAAAAAGCTGTTGGATTAGATGTCAGCAAGAGTCTAACACCAGGTCAAGAATTTATCAAAATAGTTCAAGATGAACTCACCAGTGCAATGGGGGAAGTCAATAGTTCACTCAATTTGGCAACCCAACCACCTGCCGTAATGTTAATGGCAGGGTTACAAGGTGCCGGTAAAACAACCAGTGTTGCTAAACTGGCTAAATTTCTAAAAGAAAAACAGAAAAAGAAAGTGCTAGTAGTGTCTGCCGATGTTTATCGACCTGCTGCAATTAAACAGTTAGAAACACTGGCTAAAGCGATTGATGTTGAGTTTTTTCCATCTGATATTACTGAAAAACCGGTCAGTATTGTAAATAAAGCTATTTCTCATGCAAAATTACAATTCTTTGATGTACTTATTGTCGATACTGCGGGTCGTTTGCATGTTGATAACGACATGATGGATGAAATCAAAGCGCTTCATCAAGCCATTAATCCAATTGAGACATTATTTGTGGTCGACGCCATGACCGGGCAAGATGCAGCCAATACGGCTAAAGCATTCAATGATGCTTTGCCACTTACCGGTGTAATTTTAACCAAAGTTGATGGTGATGCGCGTGGTGGTGCGGCGCTATCCATTCGGCATATTACTGGTAAGCCGATAAAATTCTTAGGGATGGGTGAAAAAACTGACGCTTTAGAGCCGTTTTACCCCGATCGCATTGCTTCGCGCATCTTAGGTATGGGTGATGTGCTCTCTTTGATTGAAGAATTACAGCATAATGTTGATCGCGAAAAAGCAGAGAAAATCGCCAAAAAACTGAAAAAAGGCGATAAATTCGATTTTAATGACTTTCAAGAACAACTCAAGCAGATGCGTAATATGGGCGGAATGGGTGCAATGCTTGCTAAATTACCAGGTATTGGGCAACTTCCTGATCATATCAAAGCGCAGATGGATGATAAAATCACCATCAAAATGGAAGCTATCATTGGCTCAATGACATTAAAAGAACGCGCTAATCCTGAAATCATTAAAGGATCACGCAAACGCCGTATTGCAAAAGGTTCAGGCACTCAAGTGCAAGATGTCAACAAACTCTTAAAACAGTTTGAAGATATGCAAAAGATGATGAAGAAAATGAAAGGCGGTGGCATGATGAAGATGATGCGTCAAATGAAAGGGTTAATGGGTGGCGGTATGGGATTCCCTCCTCGTTAAATCATCACAGCCTGTTTCAACTAAAATAAGTGATAGCAATCTATCACTATCACTTTTCCGCAATATTATCGCGCTTATAAACAGCGCGATAATATTTCCCATTGACAAATTTAATTGCTTGGTTTAATCGATTTAACCTTTGTTGGTCTGCTCATTGTAAGTACTGTACCTATCGATGATATAATAATAAACACAATGGCTAGCCACTGATAGTGGGTTAACTGTTCATGCAAAACAATGAATCCAGAAAGTGCGGCAAAAACAGGTGATAAACTCATTAATGTACTAAATGTCTGCGCCGGTAATTTGGGTAGTGCAATCATATCCAAACCATAAGGAATGGCCGATGCTAATAGCGAAACCACAAAAATCAGTGGTAGTAATTCCAACGAGAACAGGGCACTGCCAGTTTGCCAGATGCCGATAGGAAATAAAAAACACGAAGCAATAACCGATCCAATCGCTACACTTGCTGGACCATAAATAGCACTCGCTTTGCGTCCAAATAAAATATAACATGCCCAACCACTTCCCGCTAATAGCGCAAATAAAATACCCATTGGATCTAAATTACTTGATGCTTGAGTTAGTGGTAAAAGCATAGCTAGCCCTACAATTGCAATACCTAACCAAATAAAATCAAGCACTTTTTGTGAAGCGCACATCGCCACCATAATCGGTCCGGTCAGTTCAATGGCAACAGCAATACCAAGCGGAATTCTAGAGATTGCGTTATAAAACGCTAAATTCATGCAACCAATTGAAATACCATATAAAAATATATATTTCAGGGCTTGTTTTGTCATTGCTTTACGCCACGGTTTGAAGATTAACACTAACATAATTGCCGAAAAAAATAATCGCCACGCTGTCATTCCCTCTGGCCCTAACACCGGAAATAGATATTTGGCTATAGACGCACTGCCTTGAACCGAAATCATCGAAATAAAAATTAACAAAACAGGCCAAGACCTTTTTAGCATAAATAATTACCTTAATTGAAGTTTGAAGTTGTTGTATATAAAACTCATGACAAGAAGTTTCAGGAAACCATGTGTTTGAGTATAAAAAACACATGGTTTTATTGATTTATTGGCTCATTGGTGAATTAGTTTTCTCTTTTTACTGATAATAAGGCAAGATCTTGTAACGCTTGTTTATAAGGTGAATCAGGTAAAATTGCAATAACGTCAAATGCTTTTTGCGCTTCTTTTTGAGCGGTTTGTAACGTAAAATCGAGCGAACCACATTCATCCATAATTTGTAAAATGCGATCTAATAATTGTCGACCATTACCTTGCTCTATGGCTTGACGAATTAATGCTGCATCTTGGGCATTTTTAGTGTGGTGCATAGCATGTAATAGCGGTAAAGTAGGTTTACCTTCATTGAGATCATCTCCTAAATTTTTACCTAATTTTTCATTACTATCGCCACTATAATCAAGCAAATCATCGATGATTTGAAAGGCGGTCCCTAAAAATTTGCCATATTCTTGTAAAGCGAGTTCTTGCTGCGCATTAGCTCCAGCTAGAACCGCAGCCGAATGCGAGGTTGCCTCAAATAAACGTGCTGTTTTGCGATAAATCACCTCTAAATATTGTTCTTTGGTGATATCAGGATCGTTACAATTAATTAACTGTTGTACTTCGCCTTCAGCAATCACATTGGTTGCCGCCGACATAATGGTCAATACTTTAAAAGATTCGGTACGCACCATCATTTGAAAAGAGCGCGTATATATATAATCGCCAACCAGTACGCTTGCGGCATTGCCAAAAAGTGCATTAGCGGTTGATTTGCCACGGCGTAAATCTGATTCATCAACAACATCATCATGCAATAAGGTCGCTGTATGAATAAATTCAATAAAAGCCGCGGTAATAATATGTTTATCACCTTGATAGTTGAGCGCTTTGGCTATTAACAACGCGATTACTGGACGTATGCGCTTTCCACCACTGCTAATGATGTAATTGCCTAACTGATTTATCAAAGCCACATCAGAACTGAGTTCTGCTTGTATTGCTTGATTCACTTTGATTAAATCTTCTTTAACAAGATCGAGTATTTGATTCATTGATGCAGTATTCATCAGCTTAACCATTATAAATAACAGATATTTACTTTCTATTATCTGATAAATATCATGATGCAACAAGGTGTGATCTATCATATTTCAAAAAACACTACAAATGATAAGCATTTTCATTTAGAATACTGACCTTAAGTTAAAAATGATTATTATTATGAAGATTAACTTTGATATAGACATCGATAATACCAAGGTCCCTTTGTGTCCGACGAAAAAACAACCTATAAATGCCTATGCATGTACATCGGTATCTGTACTGTCGCATCTTGTCTTATTTGCACTGCTCTTTAGTTCCGCTCTGTTTGCTAAAAATATTGTTGTCGATGAAGGCGATAATTCAATTAAAGCTATTATGGTCGATATCTCGCAATTGGCTGCACCAAAGCAATCATTAGTAGAAAATACCCCCGAAATTCAAGGCGTGGAAAATAGCGAACGGATCGATAACAAACAAATCGAAGAACCCCCAATTGAACCTGTTATTGAGTCTGAAGTTGTTAAAGAAGAACAGCCTGAACCTATTCCCGAAAAAATGCCCGATAAGCCTACTGTTGAGCCAAAAAAGGAAGTTGTCGTCAAAAAAGAACCAAAACAAAAGAAAAAGCGCCCTCCTGCTCAAAAAGCGTCACGTCAACAAGTGAGACAAGAAGTGGTTAGCGACAACATTGCTAACACTGCTGTAGCTCCGCAGATTTCAGATAGTCGTCAATATTCTGGTAATCCTTCGCCAATTCGGCGCAACCAACCTGAATATCCACGCCGAGCACTGGATATGCGTTTAGAGGGTTATGTAGTTGCGCTATTTGATGTAAACAGTGATGGGCGAGTTGAAAATATTCGAATTATAGAAGCAAATCCTAATAATATTTTTAATCGCTCCGTGATTAATGCCATGAAAACATGGAAATATAAACCAATTGCGGCCAAAGACCTGAAAATAAAAATTATTTTTAACCGCGATAAATCAATTAGTTTGAACTAATAACAAGTGATATAGACAGCAATAAAAGAGCCATAATTTCTGTTGAAGAAATTACGGCAATAGCGTGACTAATGAGTAAGTGTGTTTGTCATCAACTGTTCAATTTGATGCGGATCTTTAGGCACATTACTGGTCAATACATCATTTCCTGTCTCAGTAATTAAAATATTATCTTCAATGCGAATACCAATGCCTTTATATTGTGTTGGTACATCTGCATCTTGATTAATATAGAGTCCGGGTTCAACGGTTAATACCATCCCTGGCGCTAAAATGCGATCGCGACCTCTACCCACATCATGCACATCTATGCCTAGCCAGTGTCCTAAACCATGCATATAAAATGCGGTATAAGCTTTATTGGCAATTAACGTTTCAACATCACCATGCATAATGCCTAATTTAACTAAACCTGCTACCATCGTTCTAACTATATGATTATTCACTTCCATGATTGATGTGCCGGGCTTAAATAATTCAATCGCTTGATATTGCGCTGCTAACACTATGTCATAAATCTCACGTTGAGCTTGGCTAAATTGACCATTAACAGGAAAAGTACGAGTAATATCACCTGCATAGTATTGGTATTCACACCCAGCATCAATTAAAACTAAATCTCCATCCTTTAGCTGCTCACTATTATTTTCATAATGTAAAATACAACCATTATTACCACCGCCAACAATAGTGTTATAAGATGGAAAGCGTGCACCATGCCAAGCAAATTCGTGTAAGATTTCAGCCTCTAGTTGGTATTCAAACATTAATGGTTTGCACTTTTGCATTGCTCTAATATGGGCTTGTGCACTAATTTCACAAGCTTGTCGTAAAATTTTGATTTCAAAATCTGATTTAAACATACGCATTTCATGGACTATTGGTCGCCAATCAATCATGCTGTTGGGGGCAGAAAGATTAATTCGACTACCTTGTCGTAAAATACGCATGGCACGATCAACAATTTTATCGGCATAGGCATACTGTTGATCAGCATGATAAATCGCCGTTTTGCCATTTAATAAATCAGGTAATATTGTATCTATCTCATCAAAGGGATGCGCCTTATCAACCCAAATTGCGCCTAATGCGGCTTGTTGACCTAAACGGTAACCTGTCCATGTTTCTGCAAGCGTATCTTTTTTACGATTAAATAATACATATCTAGGTGTATTATCATTTTGTTTAACAACAGCAAAAACCGCTTCTGGCTCGGCAAAAAGCGTAAAATACCAAAAATCGCTATTTTGCCGATATGGATAATGGGTGTCATTACTACGCGCGGCTTCAGGAGCAGCAAAAAAAAGTGCAATACTATTTGGCACCATTTGAGCTAATAATCTTTCTCGACGTGCCAAAAGTTCTGTTTTGATATCAGTGTTTATCATTGTAATGACCTTGAAAATGTATAATTATTAATGGATTGTTGGGATGATATCTGGCTCATTAAATTCATCAAAACATAGCATAGAAGTGATGCGAACATACTCTTTAATCTCTTCAAAAGCAAAACCAAGCTCTTGTTGATCTTCATTTTCATCATAACCTAGTGTAACAATTTGCCGTAGGTCATAAATCGCTTCACCAACATCACCTTTGATATGATTGATTTTAGGTTGCACAAGGCCAATACCAAGTAAGAAATGATTTACCCAGCCAACTAAATCATCAAGCTGTGAATATAAATCTTTGTCACTAAGCAATAATTGAAAGCTAAAATCTTCATCAAAGAATTGTTGTTTGATATGCGTGTAAAGTTGACTAATTTTCTCATCTAATGATGCAGGCATTTTTTGACCATTATTTAACATATCTTCAACCAATGGACGCCAGCTTTCATCATAATTACCGCCAGCTAATATACCCGACAAAAAACCATGCAGCTCAGCTGCGGTAATACCGATTTTATTTTGGATTAGTTGACGATTAAATTCGTCGTAATTGATAATATTTGACATAAACTTCACCCTAATCTTATTACATCAGGGAAAAATGCACCCTGCACTTTCTCTGATTATTAGTATATAATTCGTATTCACTTGTAAATAATAAACAGGTTACTGTGCTTTATAAAGGAATTATTTTGAACATTGTGGGATTAATCGTGAAATTGCCTTTGCAATTATTATTTCTTGCAGGATTATTATCATTAACCGCCTGTAGCTCATTGTTATCGAATAAAGGCGTCATTATCCTTGATGTGCAAGATAAAATACACACCGATGTAACCAGTCAAAATTTACCTAAAGCTTATAAATTAGGTAATAGTGAACAAGAATTACAGCGATTTGAAACTTTCTGTAGAGAAGAGATCCGCGCATCAAAGCTTGATGGCAGTGAAGAAATCGTTTTTGAAAACATTAAACATGGAATCCATGGACAGGTAGAATTTAAAAAGTGTAGCGATAAAGTCACCCGTATCTACCGATACTGACAAAATATGGCTATCTTTATCAATTAAAGTTAATACGATTGACCTAATATAAAAGATATATGAAATCTTACTAGCCTTTCAGGCGGTTTTTATTTATATTGGTCGCTGAAATAAAAATATTTGGGAGTCAAATAATATGTATAAACAAGATGTAACCATTACTGCATCTAACGGTCTTCATACTCGCCCTGCAGCGCAATTTGTGAAAGAAGCCAAAAACTTTAATGCAGAAATTACTGTCACATCTAATGGAAAAAGTGCAAGCGCTAAAAGCCTATTTAAATTACAAACATTAGGTTTATCACAAGGCACAACCATTACCATTGCTGCCGAAGGTGAAGATGAAAAAGACGCAGTTGATCATTTAGTAAAATTAATTCCTGAATTGGAATAATAACTCCCGATTAGCTATGAAAGGTTTTAAAATTGAATAAGGATTAAATGTTATGGTCTCAGGTATACTTGTTTCCCCTGGTATCGCTTTTGCTAAAGCGCTATTATTAAAAGAAGAACCTATTGTTATTAGCAATAGACAAATTCTTGATAGCAAGATTGACGCTGAAATTGCGCGGTTTAAAGAAGCTCGAGAAAAATCAAGCGAGCAATTACATGCAATTATGGAACGCGCAAAATCCACATTAGGCGAAGATAAAGCCGCTATTTTTGAAGGGCATATTATGCTTCTTGAAGATGAGGATCTTGAACAAGAAGTGATTTTGCGCATCCAAAGTAAACATTCAAGCGCAGATGCCGCTGTTCAATCTGTTTTTGAAACTCAAGCTAAAGAACTAGAAAATTTAGATGATGAATATCTAAAAGAACGTGCTGCAGATATTCGTGATATCGGTAAACGATTACTCAAAAATATTTTAGGTATTGAAATTGTTGACTTGAGTGCTATTAGCCAACCTTGTATTTTAGTTGCAACCGACTTAACGCCGTCTGAAACAGCTCAGCTAAACTTAGAAATGGTATTAGGTTTTATTACTGATGCAGGGGGGCGTACTTCACATACCTCTATCATGGCTCGTTCTTTAGAAATCCCTGCTATTGTTGGAACATCAAATGCTACTCAAGCAATCAAACAAGGTGATTTTGTTATTTTAGATGCGATCAATAATGCTATTTATATCAATCCAGATCACACAACTCAAGAAAAGTTAAAACAAGTTCAAACTAAATATATTAGTGATAAAGAAGAATTGGCTAAATTAAAAGATCTACCGGCTGTAACCCTTGATGGTCACCAAGTAGAAATTTGCGGCAACATTGGTACAGTGCGTGATATTGCAGGTGCTGAACGTAATGGTTACGAAGGTGTTGGTCTATACCGCACTGAATTCTTATTTATGGATCGCGAAGCTTATCCTGATGAAGAAGAGCAATTTAAAGCTTATAAAGAAGTAGCCGAATCAACCAATGGTTTATCGGTAATTGTCCGTACTATGGATATCGGTGGCGATAAAGATGTGCCATATATGCACTTACCAAAAGAAGAAAATCCATTCTTAGGCTGGCGTGCAATTCGTATCAGTTTAGATCGTAAAGAAGTTCTTCATGCACAATTACGCGCAATTTTACGCGCTTCAGCATTTGGTAAATTGCGTATTATGTTCCCAATGATTATTTCTGTGGAAGAAATCCGTATATTAAAATCTGAAATCAATATTCTTAAAGAACAATTAAATACCGAAGGCAAAGCGTTTGATAAAAATATTGAAATTGGTGTAATGATTGAAACGCCAGCAGCGGCTGTGATTGCACATCACTTAGCCAAAGAAGTTGATTTCTTTAGTATCGGAACCAATGACTTAACACAATATACGCTTGCTGTTGATCGTGGTAACGAGCTGATCTCTCACCTTTATAACCCTCTTTCACCTTCAGTATTAACATTGATTAAAAAAGTGATCGATGCCTCTCATAAAGAAGGTAAATGGACAGGGATGTGTGGTGAGCTTGCTGGTGATGAAAGAGCGACAATCTTATTACTTGGTATGGGACTTGATGAATTTAGTATGAGTGCTGTATCTATTCCTAAAATTAAGAAATTAATTCGTAATACGAATTATGAAGAGGCAAAGAAATTTGCTGATGCTGCGCTAGAAAAAGCAACCGCTAAAGAAATTATTGATTTAATTGAAAATTACACTGCTGAAAAGCAAATTTGTTAGGAGACAATGATGGGTCTATTCGATAAAATTAAACAATTTGTATCCGATGATAGTAAAAATAGCATCGAGATTATTGCTCCTTTAAGTGGCGAAATTGTCAAAATCGAAGATGTACCAGATGTGGTTTTTGCTGAAAAAATCGTTGGTGATGGAGTAGCAATTAAACCTTCTGGCAATAAAATTGTTGCACCATTAAGTGGTAAAATCGGCAAAATCTTCGAAACTAATCATGCTTTTGCTTTAGAATCAGATGAAGGCATTGAACTTTTTGTTCATTTTGGTATTGATACTGTGGAACTAAAAGGTGAAGGTTTTACTCGAATTGCCGAAGAAGGCCAACAAGTTAAAGCAGGCGATACCATTATTGAAATTGACCTACCACTACTTGAAAGTAAAGCAAAATCCGTATTAACACCTGTGGTTATTTCTAATATGGAAACAATTGTGGAACTCACCAAACTATCAGGTGCAGTAGAAGCAGGTAAAACGCCAATAATGCGAATTAAAAAGTAATAAATATTGCTTATAAAAAAACCTTCAGCTTAAGCTGAAGGTTTTTGTTTTATACTCACCTATAGGTATTTTCTAAAACATCTTAACGCCATTTTTTGTATTGGTTAATTAAGTTGTTTGTAGATTCATCATGAGAACTCACTGGTTGATCATCTGCTAATTCAGGTAAAATACGTCCAGCTAATTGCTTGCCAAGCTCCACACCCCATTGATCAAAACTAAAGATATTTAAAATAATCCCCTGAGTAAAAATCTTATGTTCATACATGGCAACTAACGCACCAAGGGTATAAGGGGTGATTTTTTTCACTAATATTGAATTAGTTGGCTTATTGCCATCAAAGGCTTTAAATGGTACCACAGACTTCACTTCGTCAAGGTTTTTACCAGCAGCAATAAATTCTTGTTCAACTTGCTCCTTTGTTTTACCAAAAGCTAAAGCTTCGGTTTGTGCAAAAAAGTTAGATAACAATTTAGGATGATGATCGCCAACTGGATTATGACTAATAGCTGGTGCAATAAAATCACAAGGAATAAGTTTAGTACCTTGGTGAATTAATTGATAAAACGCATGTTGACCATTGGTTCCCGGCTCACCCCAAATAATTGGACCGGTAGTATAAGGTGTTTTATTGCCGCTTCTATCCACACTCTTACCATTTGACTCCATATTACCTTGTTGAAAATAAGCCGCAAAACGGTGCATATATTGATCATAAGGTAAAATCGCTTCGGTTTCTGCACCACAAAAATTGTTGTACCAAATACCAATTAACGCAAGTAAAGTTGGGATATTTTTATCAATTGGCGCACTTTGGAAGTGTTTATCCATAGCATGCCCACCGGCTAAAAATTGTTTGAAATTATCAAAACCGATTGATAACACTATTGATAAACCAATTGCTGACCAAGATGAATAACGTCCACCGACCCAATCCCAAAATTCAAACATATTGGCGGTATCAATACCAAACTTTTCAACTTCCTTTGCATTAGTTGATAGTGCAACAAAGTGCAAAGCAACCGCTTTATCGTCTTTTGCCGTATTAAGTAACCATGATCGTGCCGTTTGTGCATTAGTCATGGTTTCTTGTGTAGTAAAGGTTTTAGACGCCACTAAAAATAAAGTGGTTTCAGGATTTAAACCTTTAAGTGCTTCAACAATATGTGTACCATCAACATTAGAAACAAAATGCATATTTAAATGGTTTTTATAAGGACGTAGCGCTTCGGTGATCATATGAGGCCCCAGATCTGAACCGCCAATGCCAATATTAACAACATCAGTAATCGCTTTACCTGTATAACCTTTCCATTCGCCACTAATGATTTTGTTACTGAATGATTCCATCTTAGCTAAGACCGCATTAACATCATCCATCACATTCTTACCATCAACATAAATGGGGGTATTTGATACATTACGCAATGCAACATGTAATACTGCTCGATTTTCTGTACGATTAATTTTTTCACCACTATACATAGCATTAATCGCACCAGTTAAATCACATTCATCAGCAAGTTTATACAGTAATTCTAGGGTTTCTTGTGTTACTCTGTTTTTTGATAAATCAACCAAAAACTCATCGTCAAAAGGAATACTCAGTTTTTTAACTCGGTTAGGCTCCTCTTTTAAAAGTTGAGCAATGGTTTTATCTTTATTTGTTTGGTAACTAGCTTGAAGGGATTTCCAAGAATGGGTAGTAGTTGGATCAATTGACTTTAGCATAATTTATTCCTTAAATAATATTACATTATACCCATAATATAACTATGCCTAGCATGATGCAAGATAAGGATCTTGTCGATAAAAATAAGTTTAATCGAGAATAATAGATATTATTTTCTTTTTTGATGGAATAACATGAATTAAGAGCGTTAAAAATAAGATATCGGATACTTACAGTATCATATTTTAATGTTAGTTATTGATTTAAATATAAAAATTATATTTAAGATTTTAGATATTCAAGACGATTATCAATAATACGCTTATTATTCACTATCTCAAATGACACTAAAATCCCTGCAAAAGTAATGCCAAGGACAATTAATTGTTCATCCACTTCATAATAGTAACGCATATGATCTTCATAGATATGATCTTTAAAAATATAGTTATGATTAAACATATCAGTTAAAACAAACGGACATCCTAATTTAAAATCAAAACCCAGAAAATTTAGAATTTGATTGGCTTTATCGAGTAGGAAAGTATTATCCATAACGTCAGAATCAATGGATAAAACCTCAATCTTATCGTCAATATAAAAAAATATAATGTGATAACCACAAATATTAGCCGTTCCGGGTATCTCAGCATATGAAAAATCTTCTTTGATATAATATTCATTTGGATCTAAAAAATGATTGATATCAAGCGCGCTAAGCTTATTTTTATTATACATATGCAAATCCTAAATTTTGTACATTTGCCCGTTAAAATTTGACGTTGATCTTATCCCCATATTCTATAATAAACTTGTACTTTGTGGGTTTCTATTTAGATTTTGTTTCCATATAAAAGGTTATCTAATCACTTCATCAATGAGTAAAATTGTAGCAAGAAATGCGACCGCGAAAAGATACAACATTATTGAAATAGTTTATTGTTAGGAATGATTTGCATTGCTTACCGTAATTTGGCAAATGGCTGTCTTTTTACTTGTTGGGTTATATTTTTTGTGAAAAATATTCAGGAGTCTATACCGTTTCATGATTATTTGATAATTTGCAGTATCTATTGGTTAAAATGGGTGATAATCATCGTATCAATCAAACATGTACAAAACCTAACTGCCTGCAAATGAATGGGAGCGGAAAGCGATAAGGACTTTAATGAAAATGCGGTGTTCACTCTTTGGATTATATATTTGTAAAAAATATTCAGGAGTCTATACCGTTTCATGATTATTTGGTAATTTGCAGTATCCAATTTGTTAAAATGGGTGTAGGAGGCAAATGTGATTAAGACAATATTCGTTGATGTTGATTTTAACGGTATAATTATTTTTGACTACCCAGGAATACAGATCCCTTTTGGTGGGAAAATAGACAATGGGCAAAATATACTTAAAACATTTACAACAACAGACAAAGGCGACTTTGTGCTTGATAAGGGAATTGCGTTACCTATCATGGGCATTGATGATGGTGGTTATGTTGTTCGTTTGTTTTTAAATGAATCTCCCTGTAACAAGGATAGACGGGTTATATTCAGCGATAAATATTTTTATCTTAATGTTACTGGAAACTTATATATTGCCGACATGTCTGTTTTTTGGGAATGGGAAGAATATACAGGTTGGCATAATGCAAATATTCCTAAGGGAATATATAAAGTCTGTCTGGAAGGCGTAACTTTGAAAAAAAATGGCGATATCTTTTATTGCTATGATTTGATCTTAGAAAAAATAAGCAAACTTGGCAAAAGAGAAATTGAACCACGCTCAGATGCTAGACTTTATTAAACCATTGCGAATAAAGTCTTTTCAAGGATTTATTGCTAATGGATATTGAATATCAGAAAATAGAATTCCATTTTTTTGAATTAATTTCTTTGCTGTGTAAAAGTGTTACCGTCGAAGAATTAGATGAAATTAAAGCGCTTATTGAGTATGGTGAATAGGGAATAGGGAATAGGTTGTTAATAATGAATAAAGAATGGGAACCGATCTTTCAAATAGAGTTAATAGATATTATTAACAGCTTACACATCAAAAAATTGCATGTCGGCTCATCTGATTCTCTTATTGATGAAACGATGGGAGAACCAGAATTACCTGTAGCAAGACTAAACAGAAAATCAAAAATATTTAATCACCTATATGGCAATGTCAGTATTTTATCTGAAAATCACACGGTAATAAGTATAAATATTGACATGCATGGTTTTAGAAAAAAGATGGTCATCCTTGGTAGCATAAATAGCTGGAAACTTGATGATTGGCTAGCGCTGTCTAAAATAAAAGATTGGAATGTAACTCAATTTTGTGATGGAGTTCGACTGGAAGGAAAAGGAATCGTGATCTGTTTATTACCAGATGGAAAAGTTGAAATGGTTACTCTTTCTTAAATTGCTTCTAGCTTTTTTCCAATACAGCAACATGGCTGATTAATCGAGCAGACCAATCTAAACAGCTATACACAACAACTCAATTACGCTTCTCATTAAAACCGAAAAATCCTATAAGAAACCAGCTTACATTACCATACTTTCAGGTATTATGGTAAGGAATGCTTGCACCAAGTAATATCCTAAAAATTAAATCTATGTCTATAACAAAAGTTAACCTTTGTAACTAGGAGAATTATTAATGATTACCATTCATTTTGAATCTGGCAGCACACAAGCATTTGATGTAACAACATTTGATGGTTTCGATTTTAGTAATTCGATATTACATACAGCTATATTTACGGGATATTCATTGCGTGATGTTAATTTTAAATATGCTAATTTACGGAGTGTAAATTTTTCAAATTGTATTTTAGATAATGCTGATTTTGCCAATGCATTATTAATGAATTCAAATTTAATCAATGCATCATTATTAAATGCTCAGATGTCGAACTGCAAGTTAAATGGCGCTTTTTTACTAAATGCTAATTTACAAAGAGCTAATTTATCAGGCGCTGATTTATTTAATGCAAATTTCAATGGAAGTAATTTAAAAAGGGCAAATGTAAATGCAATGAGAATAAATGAAGCAAGTTTTATAGGGGCAATATATGACAAATATACCATTTGGCCAAAATATTTTTCACCGGAGAACAATGGCGCTATTTTGCAATAAATATTATGAATAGCAACTTATTCTATTATAACAAAATTAATATCTGCCAAATGCTTCTGTCTTGTAGTTAACCGTGCTGATTCAATTACTAACAGATGAAATAAAACCAAAATCACAGATCTTAAAAAATCAGATTTGCTATTATTCATGCTCCGTTTAAAGGGTGGTTGGAAATAAATAATGCAATATTAATTCGTTCAAAAAGTATGAATAGTTTTAATGCTAACAAAATAAACTGTTCGGCATTTTCAACGGATTTAGAGGGTAATAATGAAAGACTATATTATTTCATTTAGAGATAAACAGAGATATGCTCTTATCGAATATAACAAAATTGACAAGTTTGATTATTATTATGAAGGCGTGATTATTGAGTCTAATTTTCCGGAAGAAGTAATTTTTTTTATTAATGAATGTCATGCAACTATTAATGATATGGCAATATCACTTTTGGATGAAATTGAGAAAAAATTATATTTGTATGATATTGGTTTGGAAAAAAATTGTTCTAGAATTTTTGATATTCAATTTATCGATAAAAATAAAATTTCTTTTTTTACAAAATATCCATCAAGTCGGGGGTATTTAGACAAATATCCCAGTGATTAACGCTTTACTATAAATTGTAACAAAGGGTTAATTGTTTGCGTCAAACAAAAACTGTGATTGTGAACTGTCTGATTTGGTGCGCCTATATAAAAGGAGGATTAATATGTTAGATAAAGAATTACTTGATATTTTTGGTCAAAAGATTATTAGTTATGTTAGAGATCAAGCCATTTTCGAATTTGAAGCAATGGTTCAGGGTAAAATGAAATCTGAAAATATGGTTAAATTAAATAATGAACTAAAAATATTTGATAGAAATCAAATTGATATTTTAAAAAAAGTTGCTGTTATTGCTATTGATAGTGTTATTTACAATACATTAAATATGCTAGAACAAAATGAAGAAAATATGAGATTATTAATATCTAAAAATGGTAAAAATGAAAAAAACATTGTTAACATTAGTGATGGTTTATCTGGTGAACTTTTAACAGAAAATGGCTGGATAGAAAAATTTAGTCAATACAAATAAAGATTATATATCAGTGATATTTTTTGTTACAGCTATACAAGCTAGGAACAAAGGATAGATTACAGATAAAACAAATAAACTAGCACATAAACTAACAGTGCGCATGTTCTCCCTTGATGGATTATTTTATTAAGGTAATTAATATGAATTTAAAAGAAATAAATCACAAGATTTTATCTCTTCCTACAATAATGGGTATTTCAGCAGAAATATCAATAATAAAAGAATTAATGAACCTTAAAGCTGATGATTTAATCAAAAATAAGGATATTTTTCGATGTATCGTAGAATCATTAGAGCTATCCCATGGAGACTCAGGTTTTATGGAATTAACAAAAAATAATGAAAATATTTTTATTGATTTTTACCATTGGTTGAAACGAATAAATAAACAGTTAAATATAAATATCCACATGAATACTATAGATTGTTTTAGTTTAACAGTTGAGGAAGTCAATAGACTCATGTCACCATATAAATAAAAGAAAATATAAAAATGAACTAAAGTAATAGTTGTAAATACCGTTTAATATTTATTTTGGGCAAGAAACATTGAATCTTTCTATTTGAAATTGCCGTAATCATTGGCAATACACAAAAAGGTAGTTCAAAATTAACCTAACAGACAAATTATTTATCAGCATTCATTTTACCTGAATGCGAGTATGGTCAGCAAAATAAATCCTCTTGTTGCTCTTTCTTGACTAGCGCTTTTGCGTCTATCTAAGTTTTCCAAAGTGTTTTACTATAACAATACATTTCCCTAATATGTTTTTCCTTGTTATAAAATTTAGCTAATTGTGTAATGCTATAATAGTGTATTGCATTTTATGTGAGGTAATTATATGAGTGATATTAACAGTCTTGTTAAGCGCTTAAATGATGAAGCTCAAGACGAAGTATATTGGCTTGGAGCTTGTGATGCATCACAAATTAATATACTCGAAAACAAGCTAAAATTATCGTTACCATATGAATTAAAAGAGTTTATTTTATTAGTAGGTGGCGGAGGTATTGTTGGAGAAGAAATATCAGGCATAGTTGATAATGATGCCTTGGCTGAGTCTGGAGGAGCAATTTATTATGACACTTATCAGTGTCGCAATGAATACGCCTTACCATCAGATATGGCGGTTATTTATTTTAAAAATGACGATGTATGTTGGTGTGTTGATTGTAGAAAAGATACTTATGGGCAAATAGTTAATTATGATCTTTTCTCAAAAAAAATATCAGATATCCTTGCACCGTCATTCAGCATTTTTTTTGAGGAATATGTCAATCTACACACATAACTTATAGCCAAAATATTCTAAAGATGATTTATTTAGGCCTTACATGCTTTATTATAAAAGTGATGCATTTTTAGACTTTGATTGACATGATATAGAGCATTTTTTATTTGGGCTACCTTATTTCAGTTGTTGATTAAATTCAACCTTTGGATGTCACAATTTAGCTTATTGTTTTCTGTTATTGATAATGGCGGGCATTGCAAGCAAAATATAGCTGGTCAACATCATCTTCATGAAACTATTTACCAATAACTTATGAATACCAAGCTGCGACAACAACAATACAAGATTTTGGATTATTATTCAGGCAAGCAAGCAAAATTATATTAAAGATATAAGCGACATAGTTAGTTCTAAATCGATAAACTTATTAAAGATATTCTTAAAGACTACAAAATAAACTTTCTAAAATTAATGAAAACATGGTTAGAACCTTTATGAGACAATCTGTTAATGAACTTATTAAAATGGGACCTTTGCCTTCAGAAACGTGTTCTGATATTGACTTTATTCAGAAATATCAGAATATTTTACATAGCATTCAACCACCCTTATCAAACGAAGAAGCCACTAAACTAATTACACTCTTTGGTAAGGATGAAAGTTATGGGTTAGCGTGGACATTATTACATCTTATTGAATCAAGTGCCGATTTTTCTATAGATAAGCAATTGTTAAAAAACACAAATCCATGGATTGATCTAGTAATAAAGCGAACTACTAATAAATAAAACTAAGATAAATTATAATAAATCATTAAATTAAAATTTATTTGTTGATAACATGTCTAACACTAAGAAAAACGTTCAACATTGAATGAATTAAAATACTAACCTGTAGCAAAGATTAACACAAAGTGAACTTGATGAGTTCAAAAGTATATTATGATTATATAAAGTTTAGAGAGAAAAATGTATTTATTAGAGCATATAAATCCGTCAGGAACCGTGAATCAATTTCATCTTGATATATCTGAAGATGGGTTAATGATTTATGAATCATGTATTAACTATGTCTTAGAAAATTGTAGTGATAAGGAAATTTATAAAATTACTGGTTGCGAAAATAAGGAGGCTTTAAAAGAAATACAAAAAAATATTATAACTATTTTATACTATTACGCTGCAAAGGATTTATTGCTACCCCGATATTTTGATCCTCATAATAGGTATACAGAACCAAATGAATTATCATGGATGGGAATAAATATAAACAGGCAAAATAAATAGATTCGTGTTGAGTTCAAAAAATTGTCTCTAGATCTATGCTGCTTTAACGACAAAATGATAGGAGTGGGCACTGTCTAATATTTTGGGGAGGATCACTCAGTTTTCCAAAATGGGAAAATGCGTTAAATCATGTTTTTAAAAATGAGGTGAACTAAATGGATATTGAAATTGCGAAAAATAGATTAAAAGAATTCATTATTGCTATGAATAATTGGGAAATAGTTTGCTATCCAAAATTGAAAAGTGATTCTTCAGAAGAAGCTTATTTACAAATGACTAAAGATTTGAATTTTATATTTAATAATTTTTGTACAAAAAAAGAGCGGAAATATGGTCGACAAGCTGCATTATCTTGTGGAAACCCACCAGAGTACTCACCAGATGAAGAGATATTAAAAATAGAAGAACTCAAAGGTAATAAAGTAATTATTTACACTCAACAACAAAATCGTGCAAAAAGTCAATTTCGTTATACCTTGCATTACAAAAAACATGAGTGGCGTATTGATAAAAAAGAGGTATATGATAAGTTTGATAATAACTGGGACAAATATCCATTGTAATAAATTGAAACTGCTTATCCTAAAGGAGTCCTATAATGATTAATTTAATAATTAATCCTGATTCTATTCGTGTATCAAAAAATAAAGTATCAACTCAAATATTTTCAGAAATATATTTCCAAATCGGAAATATATTTTTTCCAGAAAAGAAATGGGATGATTTTACTGTCATTATATTAAGTTGGTGGTTAAAGGAAGCTTGTAAAATTAAAAAAAATAATATAGCTAAAGCTCATTTTAGTTTTATGGATGGACCATTCTATTTTGAGGTTCATTTTGTTAGTGAAACTTGTAATATTGAATTTATAGAAGATAGATATGATAAAAAAGAAGTAATATATAGCGGTAAAATAGAATGCCTTCATTTGTTTAACCTATTAAAGAAAAATGCAAATTTATTGATTCGAAATATACCTAGTGAAGCAGAAAACTTAAAAGATGTAATAGAGTTGAAAAAAAATTTAAAATTGATACAAAACCATGTGAAAAATTTTTAGATAGGTAATTGCAAAGAATCATAATATAGAGTAAATAATTTTAGATACCAACAAAATCCTCCTAACTATACAATTGATAGATTTAAAGATGCATATTGTAGCCAAAACATCTGCTCTATAACCAGAAAAGTTAACTGATCAAACATATAGATTGCTAAGGATTTATATATAAGAAAATAACATAAGTTCCAAAATAAGTGCGTCCGTCTGCAACGCAAAAAGACTACCAGCGTACCATTAAGACGCCTTAGGCCGGCGTATCGAAAATCATTAAATAGACCGCAAACCCTAACCGTACCCGCTTCCTGTGGGATGGCTTAAGAATGACTCAGGAAGTCGCCACGAATCACCCTACCAGCCTGTATATATTTATACCGACCAGAACAGCTTACCGATGCAAACGGCGAATTACCATGAGAATGCAGCTTTCAGTTATGGTGTAAGCGGATTCATGAAATCGAACACATCCCCATCCAACAAAAACTCAGATATCAGGGACAATATTTAGACAGAGAAACCGGCTTACATTACAATACTTTCAGGTATTATGATCCAGATATAGGTAGATTTACCCAGCCGGATCCGATTGGAATGCTGGGTGGGCTGAATCTATATCAGTATGCGCCTAATGGGTTGACTTGGGGTGAGCTGTAGTTTTAATAGTAAGTCGAATCGTTGGCGTAATAAGGAAACAGGACGTTTTATCAAATGCCCAACAGCTAACTCATCAAATGACCCAACAGCAAGTATTAAAAATACTACAATGGATAAGAATTACAGAACAGATGGAACATGGGGAGAATTTAAACGTGATAAAAATGCAGCTCATATTCCATTATGATGGATCAGGATATTAATTTATGAACGAGAATATACTGTACAAATTTTTGAAAAATAAACCAACCTATTTAGATTATGATGATGAACTAAAGTTAATGAATATTATGACTAAACTACCTATGAGTTGGCTCATTAAAAATAAAGATGAATTTATTGATGCTTTAATGCATTTATCTGACTCACATACGATAGGTAGTGGATTTTTATTACAAGAGGAATGTGACGATATTATATTTGATAATTTTTGTGATTGGCTAAGAGAAGTAAATAATAAAACCGGCATAGCAACATTAATGTATATTGATGATTTTGATCCGAAAGCACTAGGACTAGATGAATTTAGAAAAAATATTAGAAAAGATGAAAATACAAATAAGTAAGATCTAAACAATAATGGAGAGAATTTAAACGTGATAGAAATGCAGCTCATATTCCATTAGATGGATCAGGATATTAATTTATGAACGAGAATATACTGTACAATTTTTTGAAAAATAAACCAACCTATTTAGATTATGATGATGAACTAAAGCTAATGGATATTATGACTAAACTACCTATGAGTTGGCTCATTAAAAATAAAAAGGAATTTATTGATGCTTTAGAGGAATTAGAGATCTCACATACAGAAACTGGATTTTTATATCAAGAGGAATGTGACGATATTATATTTGATAATTTTTGTGAATGGCTAAAAGAAGTAAATAGTAAAACTGGCATAGCGACATTAATCTATATTAAAGATTTGAGTTCGGAAGGACTAGATGAATTTAGAAAAAGTCTTAGAAAAGATGAAAATACAGATAAGTAAGATCTAAACAATATTAGATCTAAATCTTTATACGTCTTGAATTGGTATTTAGGGGTAAAATTATCATAATTTATTAAGAAAAATGTTTAGTCAATAAATAGTTAACAAAATAAAAGGCTATTCATTAATACTAGAAAGTACCGGAAGAATTAACCGATGCCAACGGCGAAATACTGTGGGAATGCAGCTTTCAGTTATGGGGGAAACGGATTCATGAAATCGAACACGAATCAATACAGCAAAACCTCAGATATCAGGGACAATATTTAGACAGAGAAACCGGCTTACATTACAATACTTTCAGGTATTATGATCCGGATATAGGTAGATTTACTCAGCCAGACCCGATTGGACTGCTGGGTGGCTTTAATCTGTATCAGTATGCGCCTAATGGGTTGACTTGGATTGATCCGTGGGGTTTAGCGGCAACAGGTGATTACGGACAAATGCCAGTTATGCCAGGTTATCAGAAGCATCACAATATTCCTCAATCTATGGCAAATCATCCTGCAATAGTAAACTCTGGGTATGATATTCATAAGAGTCGTAACATCACTCAACTTCCATCATCTAGAGCAGCTATTAAAGCTGATCCAGAAAGAATAGTTCACCGAGGTATGCACAATAAAGTTTATGATGATCTTGTACGAGAACAATTAAATGCTATACATGCAAACAATGCAAGCCCTGAAATAAAGAGAATGCAAATCGATGCATTGTCGGATAATTTAGGGCATAAATTAAGAAACAAGAAAATTAAGTTAAATAATGCTTGTTGAATTTAGGTGGTGAAAAGATGAGCTATATAATTTCAATAGAAGAAAATACATATAATATGCTTGATTATCTCCATGATATATCCATGGATTTCTCACTATTTAATGAAGGGATTAGCCTTAAAGGTCTTGATTGTACTTTAAAATATAAAGCTAAGAATAAATCCTGTTTTAATAAATTAAAAAAGTGTCACATGCTATCTACTACTGGACCTGAGTTAGTTAGCCTGAAGCTCAGGGCTATTCTTGAAAGTGTAGTGCCAACAGAAGTTGAATTTTTTAATGCCGAAATAATATATGGAAATGAAATTTTTGATGGTTTTAGTGTGATAAATCCCATAATAAAGATAGATTGTTGTGATATGAACAAAAGCGAATATCAGTTGACTAATTTCGATCCAAATAATCCTGCTTATATGTTTTTATATACAGTAATATTAGACGATATACCTGATGGTTATAATATTGTTAGATGCAAAGAACAACCAAATTTAATTGTGATCAATAATAAAGTAAAATCGGCTATTTTAAGTGCTGGCTTACAGGGAATTAAATTCTGTAAGGAAATTGATTTGACATATAAAGATCGGACTATATGTGAATCGAGTTGAATATATTTTCAATTAGATTAGTTATAAAAAATTCTAAAATTGTAACTATCCCTTAAAATAGTGGAATGGCAACACATATTCAAACAACAAAATTAAGGAGTGGTTGTTAGTTAAACTCTACCGGTGGCAAATAACATAACGATGAATGCAACCATTTGTGATTGTACCAATAAGCATAGGCTGCAAAAGATTGTCGCAATTCTAAGGAAAAAATAATAATAAAAGGAGAAATGTTTAAAGTTTCAAAAAGTGAACTAATAAATTTTATTCAAAAATCAATAGATATGGGTGATATGCGAGAATTTCTGATTTCACCGATTTCGACCAATAGTAAAAAGGAAGTTCTATATTTAACAGAAGATTCATATTATTTATATGAACCTTAGTTTTATTTAATTATACATATAGAAAGTAAATACATCACGACAACCTAGACAGGATGGTAAGCAAAAAACACAGCAAACACGGCCAAACCGATTACCGCCACGACGAGCACGGCCGAACTGCCAGTAAACAGACCATCGGCGCCACCCAGCACTACCACTACGATGCCGACCACCGCTTGACTGAAGTACGCATCGAACAGCTCAACAAAACCGAACGATACCGCTACCTCTATGATGCCCTTGGCAGACGCATCGAAAAACAGAAGTTAGACCGCGAAGGCAAACCTTACAACCGTACGCGCTTTCTGTGGGACGGCTTAAGAATGATTCAGGAAACCGGCCCGAATCATCCTACCAGCCTGTATATCTACACTGACCAGAATAGCTACGAACCACTGGCACGTATAGACACAGACGGCACAACCAAGAACAACATATCCGCTACTTCCACACCGACCTGAATGGCTGCCCGGAAGAGTTAACCGATGCAAACGGTAAAATACTGTGGGAATGTAGCTTTCAGCTATGGGGTAAACGGATTCATGAAATTGAGCACGAACCCATAGAGCAGAATCTCAGATATCAGGGACAATATTTAGACAGGGAAACCGGCTTACATTACAATACTTTCAGGTATTATGATCCGGATATAGGGCGCTTTACCCAGCCAGACCCGATTGAGTTTCTCGGTAGCTTTAATCTGTATCAGGATGCAATGGGTTAACTTGGGTGGATCCGTGGGAGGGGGGGACCTAAACTTAATCGACGACAGGCTTTAAATTCAGAAGATTTAGGTTCACATGGAAGATATTATGAATATAAAAATGCACAAGGACATAAACTTGTCATTGTAGAACATACAAATGATCCAATAGCCAAAAGTGCTCATACACATGCAGGTCAACCAAAACGTGGCGCCAATTCAATGACCTATGACTTCAAAGAAGAGCGATATCTAAAGATTATTGATCCGTTAACAAATGATCATCACATATATTATGAATAATAAACTCGAAAAAAAATTACTTTATATAAAAGCAAAAGAATATGTTAGCCAATTAAAAGGAATTGAATCATTTACAATTTCATATGTTAATGATGAAGATTTTGTTTGGTATAAAAAACAGCTTAAACTTTTTTTCAAGATTGAGCAAATTGATAGTAGAATGACATTAGATCACCCAATTAGCAAAAAAAAACTGATTGAAATTGTTAATAAGATTTTGAAAAATAATGGCTTTTCAAAATGCATTCAACTAGTTGAAGAAAAAATTGCTATTCACTTAAATATTAATAATCTAGATGATTTTTTAAATAGTATATTTAGATACAATCAAACTTTTGATTTATCATTATTGTTTTTAGAGCCTGAAAGGATACTGGTTATTAATGATGATGAATATGAAGTATATCTTCATTATTGTATAAACAATTAGAAATATGCAGTTTAGGGCACACTAAAAGAGCTAACCAACGAAAACAGCGAAATCGTCTGAGAATGCAGCTATCAGCTCTGGGGTAAGCGCATTTAGGAAATTGAGCATCAATCAATAGAGCAAAATCTCAGATATCAAGGACAATATTTACACAGAAAAACTGGCTTACATTACAATACTTTCAGGTATTATGATCCGGATATAGGGCGCTTTACCCTGCCAGACCCGATTGAGTTGCTGGGTGGGTTTAATTTGTATCAGTATGCGCCTAATGGGTTGATTTGGATTGATCCGTGGAGATGGGCTAAAAACCCGTGGCTAAGAGGAGGTTTGATAATGATGCAACAGTCGATGATATTAATCAGAACATTGAAGCTGTAAAACGAGCTTTACGCAATGGTGGCGGTAAACATGAAAAATTTCCTGTTGTGCTAGCAGCTAAGACTAAATCATTAGGATTTACTGCTCAGGAATTAAAAGCAATGGCCGTATCAACAAAGGATATTTATTTTGTAGATATTGAAAATAAAAAAACTGGGATCCTAATTCAAGGAGATCATCATAATAGCAATGCTAGTAAATATTTTCATGATAATCTAATAAAGAAATTAAGCGGTGTCAAATCGAAAAGAGAGGCTGAAAGAACTATAATGTCAATGCATAATAAGCATATAAGATATAAATCTAAATGTTAGTCAATTAAGGATTAGTTAGCATGAGTAAATTTAATTTTGATAAAGTTACTATTCTGCTATGGATAGGTAATAATTTTTCATCAGATGAAGAATATCAACACTATTTTGAAGAAATTGAAAATTTACAGATTGATTCAGATGAACCAACAAGCTTATTTTGTGCAGATATAGGCGAACTTGTTTACATGCCAGAACGGCTTGTTATGCCTAATAGGCTTTCTTTACCCCAGAACATCAATTGGATTATTGATAAAATAAAAGTAAATGAAAGTGAAAAGAAAAAAATTAATGAAAATTGTACTAAATTAGGTATTACAACTGCCAATGCGGTATTCTGGTACATTAATAATGATCCGTGGTTAAATTTAGAGGTACAAAAACCTTATAAAGAAAATTATAACGGACTTAAATATATAGGTGAATTTAATGCGGATACTAAATACCCATCATATGGGTCTGAAGATCTTTCATCGGATCAATATCTATGGATAGGAACCAATTTTATGGCAGTTGAGGAATATAATAAATATTTTGAGCTGGATTATGTTGCTGAGGAATTAGATGACCCTGACTATAAAGTTTGTGGGTTTTGTAAAGATGTAGGCACCAATTGGTATGATGAGGATTTTATTGGTTATCCTAAACCACTGAAAAAAGAGATTCATGTAGGAAAATTAATTGATAAATTAATCTCTCCCGAATTAGATTGTAGACAAGATATTATCGAAAAATGTCACCAACTAGGCATAACCAAAGCCAATGCATTAGTTTGGTATAAAGCAAGTGAAGTAGCGATTAAAAAACCTTATAAAGAAAATTATAACGGACTTAAATATATAGGCGTATTTAAGTTTTAATATCAACATGCGGATTAATATTGTACGCTATTTGTAAGAATATAACTATTGAAGATGATTTACCAGTATCCTCATCGAACGCAGCTACCAGTACGACAACCTCGACCGGCTGGTAAGCAAAAAACACAGCAACCACAACCTAATTCGCTGTAACCAGCTCCTGCATTTCAGAGTACACCACTAACGCTACGACGAGCACGGCCAAACCCAAACCAAACAAACCATCGGCGCCACCCAGCGCTACCACTACGACACCGAACACCGCCTGAGCGAAGTACGCATTGGACAGCTCAACAAAACCGAACAATACCGCTACGTCTATGACGCCCTTGGCAGACGCATCGAAAAACAGAAGTTAGACCGCGAAGGCAAACCTTACAACCGTACCCGCTTCCTGTGGGACGGCTTAAGAATGATTCAGGAAACCGGCTCGAATCACCCTATCAGACTTTATATCTATACCGACCTGAATGGCTGCCCGGAAGAATTAACCGATGCAAACGGTGAAATACTGTGGGAATGAAGCTTTCAGTTATGGGGAAAACGGATTCATGAAATTGAACACGAATCAATACAGCAAAATCTCAGATATCAGGGACAATATTTAGACAGGGAAACTGGCTTACATTACAATACCTTCAGGTATTATCATCCAGATATTGGTAGATTTACTCTGCCAGGCCTGATTGGGTTGCAGATGACTTGAATCTGTACCAGTATGCAGCTATCCCGCCTTGACTTGGGAGATCCTTGTGGGGAGTTGTTTAAAAATTCATTCGTGAATAAAAGAAAGTAATAAATTTGTTAAAGAAGCCGAGATTACAGGAAAATCGCATTAATCAAGAATCGATCATTTAACAGAACAACTTTTTTAGGTAATAAAAAACTATTAGAAACAAATCTATAGGTCATAGAATTTCTCAAACTAGAGCTTAAAATGAGGATCATTTATTTCATGAGCATAAATGATGGTATGAAATATTAAGTAAATCTAATAAGGCTAATCAGTAATCAGTGATTAATGAAGTTTTAAAAAGTATTTGGTAAAGGAAATTAGGAATTATGAATATTAAAATTTTAAAATATGGTCAAGATGTTAATGTGGTAAATGATAATGTTGATGTTGAAGTTTGTTTAGATAATGGAAAGCGGTATGTTGCAACATTTTTCACTATCGAAAATATAATTTCAATTTTGAGTAGGTATAAAGAGACAAAAGAGTGTTGTAATGGTTTATATTTTTGGGCATCAGATATGATTATTGTTGAAAGTTTGGATAATAATGTAATAAATAAAACAATACAGGATTTGATAAAAAACGAAGAATTTCATCATGCTTTTTCATTATTAACATAATTAATAAATTTAGAAAAGATCGTGCACCTAAATCTGCATTATCAAATAGAGATTATAATGTTAGAATTAAATCATCTTGTTATATAATTATATGAAAATATTTAATTTATTGAATATCAATACCAGTATGACATCATGAACGACTGGTGAGCAAAAAATACAGCAAACAGGGACAAAATGACTACCGCTGCGACCATTTCTGAATGGCGACGGGAAAATCTAATCGATGCAAACAGCAAAATATTATGGGAATGCAGCTATCTACGGTTTTAGTGATTGTTAATCGGCATATAGTGTTCCTATCAAGTTAAAATATGAGGTATTTATGGCTTTGGATTTTATGGCATCAAATAATCAAAAGAAAATAGATGAAAACACACCGATATTTTCACTTGGAAAATCTGATCATGATTTATTATTCAATAATGCGATACCATTAAATCAATACCCAACAATAAAAAAATTTCATAATTATTATGCTGATAATACTGTGTTATATGGAGAAATTCAGCCCTTAATAAAGGAATTAAAAAGGCTTATTAAAACAAAAAAGTTACAGCTTGAATCGATTAGTTCTTTTATTGATTTTTTAGAAAAATCATTTAATGATGGTTTAAATATATACATATGCTGTGACTAGACAGCTTGATTCATACATCAAAGTCAAATCTGAACGGTTGTACAGAAGAGTTTAGCAATGTAAACAGTGAAATACGATGGGAATGTAGCTATCAGCCTGATGGACTGATAAAAATTCCTGATATGAAACTTGTTATTAGTAAATTAGAGTACATACAGATTTGGGAAACTTTATTTAAAGAATTATCTACGCTTATTGAAGAAAAGCTTAATAAAAAAATTAATCTACCCTTTTAATAATGTTTAAAAGTATTTAATTGGTTTGGAAAGTATAAATATCAGTCCAATGACCTTGTACGGTTCGGCAACAAACAGCCACGTTGGGGTTTTACTTATGGCAATGGCGGTACCAGACCAACCGAAATAGAATACTCAGTTTTCCAAAATGGGAAAATGCGTTAAATCATGTTGTTAAAAATGAGGCTAACTAAATGGATATTGAAATTGCGAAAAATATATTAAAAGAATTTATTATTGCTATGAATCATTGGGAAGTTCATTATTATCCATTAGTAAAAAATGATTCATCAAATGATATTCGTTTAAAAATGATGAATGATTTAAATTTTATATTTAATAAATTTTGCACAAAAAAAGAACGAAAATATGGTAGGCAAATTTCATTAGGGTGTGGAAATCCGCCTGAATATTCGCCAGATGAAAAGATATTAAAAACTGAAGAATTAAAAGGTAATAAAGCAGCTATTTATACCCAAGAACAACATGGGGTTGAAGATCAATTTCGCTATACTCTGCATTATACAAATCATGAGTGGCGTATTGATAAAAAAGAAGTTTATGATGACTCTGACAATAAATGGAAAAAATATGTACTGTAACAGATAAAAACTAGCTTATGATCCGATCGACAACATCAGCATTATCAATTTGTCTACTGTTAACCAAATACGATGCAAAACACCACTTTAGGGAAACAAGTACGAATCAATAGAGTAAAATATCAAATATTACAGGGACAATATTTAGACAGAGAAACCGGCTTACATTACAATACTTTCAGGTATTATGATCCGGATATTGGTAGATTTACTTAGCTCGTCCCGATTGGAATGCTGGACGAACTGGACCAATTAATATGGGTAGTGATACGGCTAAAAAATTAGGTATAGATAATATTCTACAAAGATTATCTAGAATATCTGGAAATAGGCCTGTAAATGCTATGATCTTTAAGACTTCAGTTGAAGTCAAAGCTAAAGGAATCAGAATTCCAGGGAAATGTGGCGGGCGATAAATGAAAAAATTATATTTTCTAAAATATGGCAGTAATAAATCTAAAAAAGAGATAAGTGAATTGTTGAATAATAAATGGGATATAACTTGCTCTGAACATGATAGCTCTTATTTTGGGGTGTACTTCTCTTACTGTGGTCTTTATGCGGACACATTAACTATTACAGATAATTATATCCCGCTATCCGACGAGTGGTTAGATGAAGAAAATAAAGAATTCTGTACATTAATAAAAGTATCTTTTATCAATGGAAAAAATGCTGATAAATTAAATAGATATAATTTTTTAAAAAATGTACTTAATCAGGTCGATATTCTATCGATGATAAGTGACGAATATTTTGAAGAAAATTAATCAATAAATAATATGACGCCGATTGAGTATAAAACACTAAAACAGGCAGCTTAATTTTCTACGTGAGTTGTGTACTAGGTTTGGGGTAGTTACATACAATCAAAATGTTAAATAAATTTAAATTTTGGATATCCAAAAATACTAACTACTCTTATGTTTATCATAAAAATGATTTATCAGAAAGTATCGTTATCGATTTTGAAAATGATATTTATATTGCTCGATTTACTGTTTGGGCTGATCTAAGTTGCATGTCAGAAATAATAAATTTAAATACTGATCAATATAAAATTAATAAAAGAGAAGAATTTACTTCACTTGATGAATTGCTATCTATATTTAGAATTTTTTCAGATTATTTAAATATAAAAAATTAAAATAAAAAATATATTTTTTATACATTTATATTATTAAAGATTTTATTGGATATCATGAACCATTGAAAAAATAGATTGATGTAGAAGAAGCTATTGATAAACTAATTTCGCCTGAATTAGATTGCAGACAAGAAATTATAAATAAATGCCTAGACTTAGGTATAACAAAAGATAATGCTTTAAACAAAACAAAAAAATTTGAAAATATCGTAGAACTATGACTAAAGATGACGCATTACATTTCTTATCAAGACATCAGCCTATGCCTTCTGATAAAGAGCTAACTCAAGATATCATTGATAAATATGATGACGTAAGAAAATTTTTTATTAAAAATCCAGATAAAAGGGCAATTGAGTTATTTTTAAGATCTTTTGGCGAGGGTGATGGATGGGGTGTATATCAGCTAGTAGAGGATTTTTTTTATCAATGCGATGATATTGATGTTAAAAAAGAGATCAAAAAAGTTCTTGAAGATACAACAATACCCGACAATATTAGGTATTGGGCTACACAAATAGCCACAGCTTTTAGTGATGAAATATTAAGAGATGGACTTCAAATATCTTTGTTATCTAAAAATATCGATATAAGAGATGTCGCTAAGATAGCAATTAATCAATTAGATGAATGTCAAAAAAATCAAACTAATTAGCATTGTAAATGGAAGCATAAAGCAATCCATATAAACACACTAGTCATAATGTTATAAATATAGTAAGGGATGTAGATAAATGGTAAATATTAATGAAATTCGAGATTTTATAAATAGCTCATTATATAAAACGGCATTAGATAAATTGGAGAAAAAATATAAAATTACAACAAACGGAAAAGAGTTACCATCGGTATTGTTTGAATATAATGCCAATGATATAAATTTGTCTGGTGCCACTTTATCTGATTTAGAAAACATATATGTCGAATAGTCTTGCTTCTTTTTTGAAATATATAGCGATTAAGTTAATCGTCCTTCTTGATGAACCAGATGAACAAGAAGGGAATGATGAAAAGGATGTCACTATTGCAGTTGATGCGCCCTATGAAGATTTTCTTATTATTCATTTATTAGAATATTATTTACTTACTAACGATGTTGATAACCTGATTAATTATCTAAAAAAAATAAAAATACCTTATAGTAAGAAATATTGTGGACAGTTAAAGAAAATATATGCATTACTTTAATAAAAAAATCGGCAAGATTTACAATCTTTAGCGATAAAAAAAGTGAATGAACTTATACATAGGCTTATCATCATTCATACGTAAATAATTGAGAGACTATTAGAAAAATAAAAAAGCGTGATTTACCCACTGATATACAAAAAAAGTATTATCACAAGATGCACATAAAGATTATTTTTTATGTTTGGATTATAGTCGTCTTTATGTGGCTAAGAGATAGGAATATCTAAAATTTCATCTAGAGAGGTTGCTCCAAAAATGCCGTTTTCAACTACTTTAGAGCGGTGTTTTACAACTAAAACCAGTGGTAAGTCGATAAAATTAAGGTATAAACAATATGAATACAGAAGAAATCAAAACCAAATACGGTATAATTTATGCACGAAGCGCATTAATGTTATCTGACGTTAAATTAGAATGTATACCATTCACTTTGGTTGTTGATACATCATTAGCGTTATCGTGCTGTAAACCGAAGATATCGAATGTTCCAGAAGTTAAAGTTACATTTACTTTCAGTGATATTTATAGTTTATTTATTTATAAAATGGATGAGTACCCTTATGAACAATATTTAAAATCTAGTTTCGATTTAGTTGATGAGGTTCATAAAAAAGGCAGGCAACGTATAGTACTTAGTACTTATGATCATATTTTTGATGTAATAGGTAGATATGAAATTAAATATTACTAAAAATAAAAGCATAGAAGCTGGTTCTATAATTAAATGTATGTAGGATAAAAAGCTACGACAACGCTAGTAGTAATTAAGCTAATAAAAGTTTAATGTCAACAATGGCGGGATGGATATGGGCTCTAATATTAAACTGGGCTTGTAAGATGGAGAGTTAGATGAATATACATGAAAGATGGTTAACTTTTGTATTAATTGATAATAATAATTCATTTAAAGAAATGTTGACTGAGATAGAACTAGCATTTAAATGTAAATTATCCTGTAAAGATGAAAAAGGTCGTTATATTGCTAGAGCTGAATTGGATAATTTTAGTATTGCTGTTATTGACAAAATTGATAGGCTTAGTGAATTATTATGCGATGAACATTATACCTTTGAAATAACAATAATTTCTGATAAATACTTTAATTCTAAATTTGAAAGTTATATAAAAGAAATCCTAACTAATAATTTCATACAATGGGAACGGCCAATTTGGGCGCCTTTCGAAGTTACTCCACTGAGTGAGCGAAATAATTAAATACTCCCTAAAGGAAATATCATGAGTGTGAAAAATAATGGTAAGTTTACTTGTATAGGTGCATGCTAGTGACGCAATTAGAAAAAAATCTTGATCTTTTAAAGATTCTTACTTACAAAATTAAAACTTGGGATAGAGGAAATGATTATATAGCGCTATCAAAGCTGATATCTGATTTAGAAAAACTTACTAGAAAAGAATACTCTTTGTATTATAAAAAGTTTTTTACTGATATCTCATTAGCTGAACAATTAATCCAATTGTATAAAAATGAAAATTTAAACAAAGAAACCATTATAAATATAGTATCTTGTATAGGTAATATGATAGAACGATATAGCCTGCCTCCTTTAAATGATTTTTTTGATTTTTTCAATGAATTAAAAACTATTAAGAAAATTGATTACTATGTTTCTTTATTTATTACTGAATTTCCTCAGTTTTATAAGGACAACAAAAAATGGGATTACCTATTATCAATTCTAAATATAAGTCCTAAAGCGAAATCAGAAAGAAATTTTTACATTGAAATAAAAAAGATTTTAAATCGTAATGAATCCATTCCAAATAACTATATAGATCTATTTATCGCTTCTTTTGAAGAAATGTATAATAAAGCTAAAAATGATTTTTATAAAAATGATTATAAAGAAATAATTTTGAAGCTAAGCAAGTTAAAATAAATTTTTTAAAATAGAATATACAGTTTTTGGATTGTGTAACTATAATGATTAATTTAATAATTACTTCTGATACTATTCGTGTATCAAAAAGTAAAATATCAACTCAAGTATTTTCGGAAATATATTTTCAAATCGGAGATATTTGCTTTCCAGACGAAAAATGGGACGATTTCACAGTAATTATATTAAACTGGTGGTTAAAAGAAGCTCATAAAATTCAACAAAAGAACATAGTCCATTTTATCTTTATGGATGGACCATTCTATTTTGAGTTTTTTTAGTTAATAAAATTTGTAGTATCAGATTTATAAATAATAGGTATGATAAACACGAAATAGTATATAGCGGTGCAATAGCTCCAATCATTTGTTTAAACTATTAATGAAAAATGCAAATTTATTAATTCGTAACTTACCTCGTGAAGCAGAAGAATTAAGAGACGTAAAAGAGTTAAAAGAAAATTTGAAATTAATACAAAATGAGAGTAAATATTTTCGAGATTGGATTTATTGATACAAATATTTTAGTATGATGTATTTTTATACCGAGTAAATAATTTAAACCTTAAGTGGCAATATGTATGATGAATATATCTATCACACCAAGAATTGGAATTTGAATGAGTAAATTAAACATATTCCAGCTAACTTTAAATAAAAGTTATTATACATACATCAATTCTTCCATTTTTGACCTCTAACATAAGCTATTAGTTCATTTTTATTGTGTGGCTCATCAGGAATTTTCAAAAATGAATCATAGCTACAATAACCAATAATCGATGATTCTATATCCGCTAAATAATCAAAAGCAGCTTCAGGTATATCATCATAATCCGTATCAGATAAGTTATCTTTTATATATACAAAAGCAAAGTTATATATTCTGTGCCTATCCCATTTAGAACGTACTAATTGCTCAAAGAATAAATCCATTAACCGCTGTGAATTATCATTTATATCCCATAAGCGCATTATTTTTTTTAAATCTGCAAATGCCTTTTTTTCATCAATGAAATCGCAATACATATTGACAAATAGCTCCACGAAGAATGTAACGTTTGAGACTGACCTAATAAACATCAGTAGCAAAATCCTGTTGTTATTTCTTAAGGTGCCATATCTCTTTCCCCTTTGGCAGACTCAGTTTTAGCGGGTAAATACGTTATCCTTTTTGTTTAGATTTTTATTCCTTTATATACATAAATAGGTTTCATTGTTCCTCTTTCGCCATTTTCGCCAAGACAAAAGGTAAAATCTTTATTAACAAAATAAGTAGCCGGAAATAAACCATCACGTCTATTTTCAAGATAAGATAAAAAATTTTTTAAAGAAGATAAATATAGCTGCATATTCTTTCCTTTTCCATCAACTAGTATATAACCCTGTATATTTATATCTATATCAAGATGGCGAATATCCATTGCTCCTTGGGGCGCCATGTATTGATTCCATAACGGACCATGGGTTTGCATATCTTTTTTTATAAAAGGCTTTCTAAAATTATGAATAATCGCTTTTCTAATTTCAACTGCCTTATTGTTCTCAATTTCAATATCAAAAAACTTGGTATATGTCGAAAATAATATGTTCATATGTTAATGCCATATATCAAAAATACGCGTCTGTCTGCAATTATATTTTTTTATTCGTTGAAGCTCATCAAATGGGACTGTACCTATGATAACCATAGCTATGGTATCCAAATTCGATATAAAATACCTTCTAGTGTGTTGCAATGCGTTCGTTTATTGTAAAAGTAGAAGCTCAACAGCCCTTACCTAGTGATTTAAGCGATTAACTGTGGCTTTGATATAATGCGTCTAAAATATATCGTAATTGTTTGACCTCTAATTGACCGGGTGCTGATGCATTTTTAGCAGCGCCAAAGGTCATTGCTGAGCCAAATGTGGAACCTGCTATGCGGCTAATGATACCAAGATCTGCCATCGCCATAGTGATAATGGGTTTTGTGGCGTATTTTTCGTTCATTTCAGTGGTTGCAGCAAGCAAGGTTAACACATCATTAGTTGTTTGTGGCATGACGGCAATTTTAGGTATATCGGCACCAAGGTCTTGCATCTTTCTTAATCGATAGATGATATCGCTTTTAGCGGGTGTTTTTTCAAAATCATGGTTTGATGCAACAACAAATACTTGGTTTTTGTGTGCAACAGTAATCATATCTTTTACGTAATCATCGCCAATAAATAATTCGACATCAATCAAATCGACAAGTCCACTACAAGCCATTTCTTTGTTTAATTCAATATATGATGTTAATGGCCAAGGTTTGACACCACCTTCATTTGCGGTTCTAAAGGTGAATAAAAGCGGTTTATTCGGTAATAAATCGCCTATTGTTTTTGCCATCTCTTTTACTGCATTGATATTATCAACGTTCGTAAAGTGATCAACTCGCCACTCTAAAACATCAAAATCAATAGATTGTAAAAGTTTAACTTCATCAATTAATTCTGCTTTAGTTTTACCAACAATTGGCACAATAATTTTGGGCGCGCCCAAACCGATCTTAAGTTGTTTGATAGTGACTGTTTTCATTTTATATCCTGTTAATCGTCGATGCTTTTATTATAGGGTTTTATTTTATGGGTTAGATCAAATAAAATAAAAGAGTAAAAAAGTTGATATAATGTAATAACACTTAGTTCAACTAATCATTAAAGCCCATTTGTTCTTTCACATATTCAATAGGGGCATCTTCACCTGTCCAAATTTTTATTTGCGCAGCGCCTTGCCATAACATCATGCCTATACCATTTAATGTTTTACAGCCTTGTTGTTCAGCTATTTCGAGTAGTTTTGTTTTACGTGGACTGTAAATACAGTCTGTAACAACAAGATCAGGACTTAGCATTGTTGGATCAGTAATTAAGCTTTGTCCTTCTAATGGTTTCATCCCAACACCTGTTGCATTACAAAGAACCGCACTCGTTGCAATTTCTTGGCGTAGCTGATCTTTATCAGCTAGATCGATAACACGCACATGACATTGGGTATTTTGATTCAATTTTTTTGCAACCGCTTCGATCTTGGCATAGCACTCATCTTTTTGGTTAAAGATGGTGATCTGTTTTACACCATCAAGCGCAGCTTGTACCACAATGGCTGTCGCAGCGCCGCCGGCACCAAGGATGGTTATTTTTTTTCCTATCACATTAATGTTGGCTTCTTTAAGCATACGCATATAACCCATTCCGTCAGTGTTATAACCGATTAAAACCCCATTATCATTTAAAATAGTGTTACATGCGCCACTCATTTCAACAGCAGGTGTTAACTTATCAAGGTATTGGCAGACAAGTTGTTTATTAGGCATAGATACTGCACTACCACGTAAACCTAATGCCCGAAGTCCTTTAATTGCATCAGGCAGTTTTTTTTGGTCAACTTCAAATGCTAAATAAACATAAGGCACATCTAGTTTTGAATAGATGGTATTTTGCATTTGAGGGGATAAACTATGCCGAATAGGGTAAGCCATTAAACCAATCAATAAAAAATGTCCGTCGATATTATTTCTCATTAACCACTCTCCACAGTCGCCTTGTTTTTTTAGTCAGGCAATTTATTTTTAAAATTCTTTAGCAATACGTTTTTGGGTTTGTGTATTAGATAGGAGTGAGTATACACTATCGATTGCACTTTCAACATCTATCGCCTAAAATAATAAGCTTTTCTTCTTAACTAAGAATTTATTTATGAATATTGTGCTTGATTTGTTCTCGTCAATAAATGCAGTTGTAGTTGCGGTAATTTGCATGCTAATTTTGTCTCTTTGCCGTGTTCATGTCGTTATTAGCTTAATTATAGGTGCATTTGTTGGTGGGTTATTTAGCCATTTATCGTTGAAACAAACCATTGATGCATTTAATACTGGGATCAGCAATGGGGCGAATATTGCACTTTCTTATGCGATGTTAGGCGCATTTGCAGTGGCGATATCAAAATCTGGCTTACCTGAATTATTGGCGGATAAAGCGATCAAGCAGCTTACATCAAGTGATGCGAAAAGACGTATTAAATGGGTTTTAATTGTCATTATTGTGCTTGTTAGTATTTCTTCACAAAATGTGATTCCTATTCATATTGCCTTTATACCGCTTTTAATTCCGCCACTTTTATATGTGATGTCGCGATTACAGCTTGATAGAAGGATGATTGCTTGTATTATGACATTTGGGTTAATTACGCCTTATATGTTTTTACCTGTGGGATTTGGGAATATCTTTTTAAATCAAATCTTATTAAAAAATATTACTGCATCAGGCATGGATGTGAGTCATGTTAATGTGATGCATGCAATGGCGATTCCCGCGTTAGGTATGTTTATTGGTTTATTATGGGCTATCTTTGTCAGTTATCGTAAGCCTCGAGAATATAAAATCATTCAGGGTGAGACCAATTTAGATGCGTTAAACAATGTGAATAAGCGGTCTTTGATTGTTTCATTATTGGCAATTTTTCTCTCTTTTACTGTGCAACTTTACACTGGATCAATGATTTTAGGTGCTTTAATTGGCTTTATTTGCTTTATTGTATCGGGTTCAATTAAATGGGGTGAAGCGGATGGTATTTTTACTGACGGCATCAAAATGATGGCAATGATCGGTTTTGTGATGATTTCAGCACAAGGTTTTGCCGAAGTATTAAAACAGACTCATGAAATCGAACCACTTGTTATTCATAGTGCGGCTTTATTTGCTGGCAATAAAGTGATTGCTGCTTTTGTTATGATGTTAATTGGGCTGATTATTACCTTAGGTATTGGCTCGTCATTTTCGACAGTCCCTATCATTGCTGCAGTTTATGTGCCACTTTGTGTGCAGCTTGGTTTTTCGCCAATTGCAACAGTGTGTTTAATTGGCGCATCTGGTGCAATTGGTGATGCAGGATCGCCGCCTTCAGATACCATTTTAGCAACCTCTGCAGGGCTAAATCATGATGGGCAACATGACCATATTCGCGATAGCGTTATCCCAACATTTACCCATTTCAATATTCCGTTATTTATTGCCGGTTGGGTTGGATCGTTAATTTTATAATCAACTATTGTTGAATTTAGGTTACTATCATTATGAATAATCGATCACATCAAAATATTCGAGCTATTTGTGCACAAGCTATTTTTAATGTGCTAGAAGAAGGTCAATCATTAAGTGCTACATTGATAACTTTAAATCATAAAATAGCCGATAAAGATAAGGCATTAGTACAAGAGATCTGTTTTGGTGTGATGCGAGTATTGCCAGAACTTAATTTTTATATTCATACTTTAATGAGTAAAGTGTTAACCGGTAAGAATAGAATTTTGCACTATCTATTGTTAGTGGGGATTTACCAGACTCTTTATACTCGAATCCCAGAACATGCCGCAGTTGGCGAAACAGTCAATGCTGTCAATACACTTAAAAAAACACAACTTAAAGGGTTAATAAATGGCGTACTACGCGAATTTTTACGCCAGCAAACCTCATTACAACAAAAATTTACGCAAGATAGCAAGCAACAAAACCAGCAATCATTACACCCAAGTTGGCTGTTAACTCGTCTTAAACAAGCCTATCCACAGCAGTGGCAGGCTATTGTCAATGCTAATAATCAAAAGCCACCAATGTGGTTACGGGTTAATCTTAATCGATATACAGTCAGTGAGTACCAACAATTACTCGCTGAGCAACAAATTGAGTCTGATGTCTTGCCTGAGTTACCTAGTGCACTGCGATTATTGTCGCCTGTCAATGTGACTAAATTACCCTATTTTGATGAGGGCGCAGTTACGGTACAAGATCTGTCTGCTCAATATGCAGCTTATTTGTTAGCACCACAAAATGGCGAGTATATTTTGGATATGTGCGCAGCACCTGGTGGTAAAACCACACATATTTTAGAAGTTGCCCCAAAAGCACAAGTTTTAGCTGTGGATGTTGATTCTAGCCGAGCGAAGCGCATTCACGAAAACCTAACTCGATTAAACTTATATGCCGAAGTTAGAGTTGGCGATGGATTAACCCCAGAACGATGGTGTGAAGGGCAACAATTTGATCGCATTTTACTTGATGCACCTTGCTCGGCAACAGGGGTTATTCGCCGTCATCCAGATATAAAATGGTTACGCCGAGATAGTGATATTGCACAATTAACAGCGTTACAATATGCGATTTTAAATAGAATTTGGCCTTATTTAAAAACCGGTGGCACGTTAGTGTATGCGACTTGTTCCATTCTACCTGACGAAAATAAATTACAAATAGATCGTTTTTTACAAGAAAACACCAGCGCCAAATTACAAGGTGAATTTAAACAATTTTTACCTACTGAAAATGGTGGTGATGGTTTCTTTTATGCGATTTTAAAAAAGCATAGTTGATACAACATAAAATATGATTATTTATTAATTATTATAAATATCATATTGATTTTTATTAGTTATATTTGTTTATAATTTCAACTAACTGCTGACCGTGTTGTTGTGCTTTTGTTTTTATTTTAGCTTGCACTTCTTCAACCTCTGGTGAAACACCATATAAAAGTCTTGGTGGCAGATATTCCATTTGCGCATATAAGGCAGATACTTTGACGGGCTCTAATAAATTATCCATTAAATCGTTACGATATTTTTTATAATTCTGTTCTTGTTGTCCTATAGTTAAACTTGGTAATAGTTTTTTACCTTTTAATTTATCGCCTTTGGAGCCATAAGCAAATTGGTAAGTGAATACTTCATCAAACCATATTTTTAATATTGCCGGCATGTTATACCAGTACATTGGATATTGTAAGATGATAAGGTCATGTCTGAGCAATGCGGCTTGCTCCTCTTGCACATTGATTTGATAGTTTGGATAAAGCTTGTGAATATTGCGAATTTCAATATCCTCAACTTTATCTTGTAGTGTTTCGATAATTGTTTTATTGGCGATAGACTGTTTAATGTTGGGGTGACCTAAAATAATTAATGCCATAATGATACCTTTTCCCTTTTTTTGCTATTAAAATGATAGTTACTCTAATTAGTTTATTCGTAAATAAGCTTATAGCAATATCTATCAAACTTGATAGTTAGGTGAATTAATGCAAATAGATGAACAAAGACCATTAAAACGTTATAACAATAAAACTTATGATTGTCCTATTAGTCTATCAATGGATTTAGTTGGTGGAAAATGGAAAGGGGTGATAATTTATTATTTGCTTTCTGGTGAAAAAAGATTCAGCGAATTGAAAACCATTATTCCTCATATTACCGATATGACATTAAGTATACAACTTAAAAAATTAGAGGAGGATGGGTTAATTACTCGACGCGTTTTTGGTGATAAACCCCCTTTAAAAGTTGTCTATAAATTAACTCCATTGGGTGAAAAATTGGGGCCTATATTAGAGCAACTTTGTTTATGGGCGTTGAATATTTAATATCAATATAAGTATCGCGGTGGAATGATTAAAGGCAATTTACAGACTTATCCATTTTGTCAAAAAGTTTCAGGTAACATGGTGTTTTAGTATAAAAGCAGGTAGAAAAATAACGAAATCCTAACTTGGACAATCTGTAGTAGTTATGGTAAATTTTGGGCTTGTTTTATGTTCTGAAGACTTTCTAATATGGCTTACACGCTCACCTACAATGATTTACCTGAAAATATCCAACATTGGCAAGGATTACCACTTTCATTAAATGGTTGTGAAGTGGTTCCTTTAGATTATAATGCAGGTAAAACAGGCTGGATTATTTATGGCAAAAAATTAAATAAAACAGTCTTATCAAAATTCCAAGATCAACTTGCTATGCCAATGGTGATTGTATCATCATGGAAAATCAAAACCTATCAGATTGTTCGCATTGCCGGTGTCATGCCGAAAAAAGCTAAAAGTATTTCATTCACATTAGGTATCGATGTTTCGCCAATTGATAATTTACCAACACTTCATTCCCCAGGTTTATTGGTGATGGATATGGACTCAACAGCTATTGGTATTGAATGTATTGATGAACTAGCTAAATTGCATGGTGTTGGGCAGCAAGTGGCGGAAGTGACTGAACAAGCGATGCGCGGTGAACTGGATTTTGCAACAAGTTTGCGCAAACGTGTGGCAACGTTAAAAGGAGCACATCAAGATCTTTTACTGCAAGTAAAAAATAGCTTACCCCTTACGCCAGGTTTGACCTATTTAGTAAAAGAATTGCACAAAAAAAATTGGCATGTTGCTATTGCCTCAGGCGGTTTTACCTATTTTGCTGATCACTTAAAGCAAAAGTTAAAATTAGTTGATGTTTATGCCAATCAGTTAGACATTAAACATGGCAAGTTAACCGGTAAAGTGAATGGCCAAATTGTTGATGCAAAATATAAAGCAAGGACATTACAACAATTAGCAACAACACTCAATATCCCCATTGAACAAACGGTGGCGATTGGTGATGGAGCCAATGATTTAATGATGATTCGTATAGCGGGTTTAGGCGTTGCTTATCATGGTAAGCCCAAAGTGGTTGAAAAGGCACGAATCAGTATTAATTATGCTGATTTAACGGGGTTATGGTGCATTTTATCAACCAGTTTATTAAGTGAAGGTTAGGAGATTAAATTGGCAAAAGCAGTAAAACGTGCTTACGTTTGTAATGATTGTGGCGCAGATTACCCGCGTTGGCAAGGGCAATGTAGCTCATGTCATGCTTGGAACACGATTACCGAAGTTAGACTGGCTAGCACCTCATCACGTAATGACCGATTAACCGGTTATGCGGGTAGTGGGATTGGGCAGGCTAAAATTCAAAAATTATCCGAAATTAGTTTAGAGGCTTTGCCAAGATTTTCCACCGGTTTTTCAGAATTTGATCGTGTGCTTGGTGGGGGGGTAGTACCCGGTAGCGCGATTTTAATAGGGGGGAATCCTGGTGCAGGTAAAAGCACGTTGTTACTGCAAACCATGAGTAAGCTCTCATCACAAATGAATACACTGTATGTAACCGGTGAAGAATCACTTCAACAAGTTGCGATGCGTGCACATCGCTTGGGTCTACCTGCTGATAATATCAATATGCTGTCCGAAACAAGCATTGAGCAAATTTGCCTGCTTGCTGAACAGTCACAACCTAAACTTATGGTAATTGACTCTATTCAAGTGATGCATCTTACTGATATCCAATCCTCTCCCGGTAGTGTTGCACAAGTTCGAGAAACAGCGGCCTATTTAACACGTTTTGCCAAAACCAAAGGCATTGCCATTATCATGGTAGGGCATGTGACTAAAGATGGTTCGTTAGCAGGTCCCAAAGTGCTTGAGCACTGTATTGACTGTTCTATTTTATTAGATGGTGATGCTGATTCTCGTTTTAGAACGCTACGCAGTCATAAAAATCGCTTTGGGGCAGTAAATGAGCTAGGTGTTTTTGCTATGACCGAACAAGGTTTAAAAGAGGTCAGTAATCCATCAGCAATATTTTTAAGCCGTGGCGATGAGATGCTACCGGGTAGTTCGGTAATGGTATTGTGGGAAGGTACTCGCCCATTACTGGTTGAAATCCAAGCGCTGGTTGATCATTCCATGTATGGCAATCCAAGACGTGTAACTGTTGGGTTAGATCAAAATAGACTTGCGTTATTGCTTGCGGTGTTACACCGGCATGGAGGATTGCAAATGGCCGATCAAGATATTTTTGTTAATGTGGTTGGGGGCGTTAAAGTCACCGAAACCAGTGCGGATTTAGCATTGATAGCCGCACTGGTCTCGAGTTTTCGCAATCGTCCACTACCACAAGATGTTGTTATCTTTGGTGAGATTGGTCTTGGTGGCGAAATTCGACCGGTACCAAGTGGGCAAGAACGTATCTCTGAAGCGGCTAAACATGGGTTTAAAAAAGCAATTGTGCCTATCGCCAATATGCCAAAGAAGAAACCCGAAAATATGCAGATTTTTGCCGTTAAAAAAGTGTCTGAAGCGTTAGATATTTTAGGTGATTTTTAAAAGCTATCTCAATTATCAACCGCTAAAATTACTCCGCCGAGGGTTCTCGGCGGATAAGATTGGCTTTATTGTCTATTAAATTTGCGAATAACCTTGTTTTTAATAACAAATTTCATAGCAAGGTTGATAAGCACTTCCCCCCGGCAATTTCATTCGGTCTTGTTTAACGAAACTACGCAATAAGTTATCAAGTTGCTGCATAATTTCAATATCACCTTGTAATTTATATCGACCATGTTCGCTAATTTGCTTCATACCAAACTCTTTCACGTTACCTGCAACAATACCAGAAAATGCACGACGCAAATCAGCGGCTAATAGTTCCACAGGTTGATCACGATGAAGATTTAATGACGCCATATTAACGTGGGTTGGTTCAAAAGGATGTTGCAATGATTCATCGATTTTCAATAGCCAGTTAAAACCATAAGCATCGCCCGTTTTTAAGCGTGAAGATTTAACATGTTTAACGCCATCTTTCATAATACGTGCAACTTGTTCCGGCGAGTCGATCACGATTTGATAAAGCTTCGTTGCTTCATCGCCTAATGTGCTACGAATAAAATTATCTATTGAAGCAAAATAGTCCTCACACTCTTTTGGTCCTGTCAGAATAAGAGGAAATGTTTGGTGTTCATTGGCTGGGTTTAATAAAATACCTAGAATATAAAGTAACTCTTCGGCGGTTCCCGGTCCACCTGGAAAAATGATAATGCCATGTGCCATGCGCACAAAAGCTTCAAGGCGTTTTTCGATATCAGGCATAATAATCAGTTCATTGACTAGCGCATTAGGTGGTTCTGCTGCAATAATTGATGGCTCTGTCATACCAATAAAGCGGCTTTCTTTATAACGCTGCTGCGCATGACCAACCGCAGCGCCTTTCATTGGTGCTTCCATAACACCAGGGCCACAACCGGTACAAATGTTAAGCTCACGTAAACCCAGTTGCATACCCACTTGCCGAGCATAGTAATATTCGCGTTCGTTAATAGAATGCCCCCCCCAACAGACAACCAAATTGGGCTCTTCACCCACATGGAGCGCATTGGCATTACGTAAAATTGAAAAAACAAGGTTGGTAATATAAAACGAATGATCTCTTTCAAATTTGATATTGGAGATAAGCTCTTTAACGGCGCTAATTTGACTGTTCAAAAAAAGGATATCACGTAATACAGCAAATAGATTGGCTTGAATCGAACGAATAATTCGCCCATCAACAAACGCGCTTTCCGGCGCATTAATCAATTCTAATTTTACGCCCCGTTCTTTACTAATGACATTAATTTCAAAAGACTGGAATCTATCTAACAGATCTTTAGTATTATCGGTTTTAGTACCAGCATTTAGTGTGGCTAACGAACAATTTCTAAATAATTGATAGAGCTCGCTATTGGCTGATTTTTTTAAAATATCGACTTCAGCTTGAGCAAGTAAATCCATGGATCCGAATGGGCTAATATGGGTGATCATTACAACCTCCATTTGTTGTTTTTATCGACAAGGCGACCATTATATACTCAAACTGATTGAATAAGTAAAGTTGATAACTTCAATAACTTCAAATATCTTTTTTAGTTGATTGATATTTTTAATATGATTAGAATTATGTTTTTTTGATAACTTCTCTTGATAGTGGATTAAAAGATAAGATTGATATCTCAAAAATAATATTTAATAATAATCAATAAATTAATTAATGAGAGTGATTTGTGAAGAATGATTTTTGTTTATTAAAAGGAACAGTCAGTTGTTTAACGGTAAGCCAAAATAACCAAGAAACTGACACTAAGCTGACGGCGACGGAGCGAATAGAAAAAGATCTTTATGCGGTGTTTTGTTCAATTATAGCATTTATTTGCTTTTTTATTTGTTGCCGCCCACCTTTAAAAGGGCAACACTTTTGTTGCCATATCGGCAATAAAAAAGTAGAGGGAAGACTTAACACGATTGGTTTTAATGAGGGCGATTATGTTGAAATGCTTGTTAAGCCACAAAAAAATGATGTTTACCAGCCTTATGCAGTACGAATTCCAAAACAACATGCGATAATTTTCCCGCAAAATATTGGTTTAACAACGTTCGCACTTTTAAAAGTTAGTTTTATTTTGATGACGATATTTGCCGTTGTTATCCTGCTTTTTTTGTTAATTATTGAACTATTTAACGGTTGTTCATTAAATTATATTTTTAACATATTTAAATACAGTTTTTTGGGTTGGATCATTGCAATTATTGCTGCTTTTTTGATGGGTGGAGGAGGATACTCTTTTATTTCCAATCAAATTTATGCCTGTTTGGGGTATGAAAAACCGTGGAAATATGATTCTGAAAAAGAAAAGGAACGCTTTAAAAAATTGTATCGAATCAATGACCCTGAAATATTTAACGATCCACAGACCCCTGACTTTGAAAAGTTAAAAAAATTTAAAGCATTAACAGATTACTACTGTAGAACGCCAACTTTACCTAATTGGGTTAAAGTCATTGATGAACGAAACAAAAAATAACAAATAATTGAACAGATAAATATAAGGAATAAAAAATATGGAACAGAATATAGGCGATAACCATTATTACCAAATTATTACTGGTTATATCACCGATTTGGAGGTCTATGACACGCGAGAAAGTTATCTTAATGCTCGCAAACTAGCTGGACGCCCTGATGTCAATTTACTCACAATAGGGCATTTAGATTTAGTTTCTATGGCTAATAGTATGAAAATAACTTCAGCAAAAATTGAAAACATTGATTACGATACAGCCGATATTGAGCAGTATTTTTGCTGTAAATTAGGTGATAAGGTGATTGAAGGCGCATTTTGTCGAACCTTTTTTAATGAGGGAGACTACGTGGAGGCGGTTGTTGATCCACTAGCTGGTGGAAGCTATTTTGCTTATGCATTACGCCGTCCTGCCGATAAGCTTTTATGGTTACATCCTTATGCAACAGAGGGAACAGAAGCTGGCAATTCAAAACTAAATATACCTATTTTACCGCGCATTTTCTTTATTGGTGCTGGAGGATTGGGGGTATTTACTTTCTTTTATTTTGTAGTAATGGCCTTTTCTAAAAATGATTTTTCGCTACTTCTTATGGCTGTTATGGGGGGATTAGTTTTTATTTTACCAACTTATTTATGCTCTTCTGCATTAAAAAAATCAAAATCTGGTTCTGCTATTGCTGATAAGATTTTTGCGACTTTGGGGTATAGTAATCCTAAAACGTTTGATATTGAAAAAGAATATAATGTTTTTGTCGACAAATTATTCGATTTATATAAACAATATTGTGAAAATCACAATGGATATTTAGCGACTGATGAAGATACATATAATGAGTTTATTGATCATTATATACATCAGCAATCAGAAGATGATTCTCAGGACGATATATTACTAAAACAATATTTACGTCAAACCAAAAAAATAGACGGGATTCAATGGGTATTCTTTTATGCTAATACGCCAACTATTCCTAGCTATATTAACGTTATTCATACCGAAAACAGCAATGATAAAAGCGGGCAATAGCTATTATTGTTAATTTTCACCACTTTTAATTAAGTCCAAAAAACACGGGAAAACTCCCGTGTTTGTCATTATTTATATTTGAACTGCTCTATTGGTTCGTCATCAATTTCCTGAATGTGTCTACCTAGTTTTAAAAAAATCAAACGATATTGAAAGGACGCGGTTTACGTCCTTTTTAATTCATAAAATTGGAGTGGTAGGTATCTCCTTTTATTAATATCAATTCTTGCTCTAAAAAGGTATGCAATTTTCGCGTATCTTTTGTACTTCCTCTTCGCTATCTAAAGAATTGCTGATTTTTTGGATTTCAACATGGTTTTTATCGTATTGAGTGTAATTAATACAATTGAATACGATAGGATGCCGATAATTGCCAAAAAATTTAGGCGTAACATCAATAATTTTGATGTTTTTTGGCTGTTGAGATACTGGCTGATTAGCAAAAAAAGCATTATTTTTAAAAAAATAATAGCCACCACTAATAACCAATACTAGAAAAACAGCTCCTAATACCCAAAGTACTTTGTGGCTAATTGATTTACTTTTTTTTTCAATAACAATATTACTCATATCTTATTACCTATATTAACTTACTATCACAACACGAACCTGCATTGAATGCGGCGGTTTGATTTATTTGTTTTAGTTAAGCATTATCATACTTAGCTAGTTATTCATTTATATCTAAATGTGTTAACGGAAGAAAACGATATAAATTACGATAGTTGCTTAATATGTTATTCACTTCTGCTTGTTGTTCTTCGGTTAATTGAGCACTGATTTGCGCTACTTTTGTTGTTGCTTTGGTTTGATTATATTCAACTAATAAACGATACCAAACTAAAGCTAACACATTATTTTGAGGGATTTCTTTACCTTGCTCATGCATTTGTGCAAGTTCAAACCATATTTTATAAATATCAGTCGAGGATAATTTTAAATTTGCATAAAAGTATTTTGAGAAGCGATTTTTTTGATAGTATTCGCTAATTTCAGGATCTAAATGGTACTGACTTAAATCATTTTGTAATAAAACTAATTTAGTATATTCAAACGTATTAATATTTGTATTTTCATAATAAAAAGCTAAAAGCCCTGCAGCAGCAGGGCTGCCTGATTTTAGTGATGTTTTTAGATAAGGTAGCACGGTATTATTTGGCAAATTAACCTGTTTTTGTGCCAGTTCAAAAATTGCATAAGGATTATTATCTGCAACTTGAGCTTTAAGCATTGCATGAAATTGTTCATATTGTTTTGACAATTTGTAATATTGTGTTTTTAAAAATGCTTTCTTTTTATCATTTTTATTACTGCTATCAATCCAACTAAAGAGCAACTCTTTCTTAGGTGTACAAATAAAAGAATTTGCACCGTTATTCATTTGACTTAACAACTCACCTTGTGCAAAGGTATCGCCGCTAGCAGCCAGTGACAATGCGGCTTTACAACCTTGATACGTTTTTAGCCCATTCCCATTTGAATCATGTCTTATTTGGTGATATGTGGCTTTATCGTTTTGGTTCTCTTCGCTTTGAGTTTGTAACCAATCCATTCCATCAACCATAACCGTTGGGGAACGGTACACTTGTTGATGGTTAAGGTATTGGGTTGTTAACCAATCAAATTCAGGATGAGATTTATCAATTGTGATTAAAAAATCCTGTGCGGGTTGATAACCTTGCTTAGCTGCCAAATCAAGATATTGCCAAGCCTCACGATAACTTTGCTCAACGCCTTTGCCTAAATAATAAATGACACCTAGCCGATAATTTGCCTTTGAATTGCCTAATTCAGCCGCTTGTTGGTAATAGGTTATTGCTGTCTTTTCATCCTCAAGAATAAAGTCATATAACGTACCAAATTGATAAAGCGCTGTCGGATTGTTGGGTTCAATTTTTAATGCTGATTGATAAAGATCTAACAATTCATTAGTTGTTTTACCTTCAATATTTCTAGCATCACGATAAAAACCATAAGCTATTTCCTGTTGTTGGGCTAGTTTTAGCAAAAGAGGAATAGATTCAAATTTACGTAATAAAACATAACTTTCAACTTGAAGTGTTTCGACTAGATCTTCTATCAGTTTTTCATAAAAAACTTCTTTATCTTTAGGGTTATCTGCAAAAACAACGTCGATAACCTTTTGGGCTTGAGCAATATCAAATTTGTTTATATAAAATGGCGTAATAACTTGATGCAAAAATTGATTTTGCAATGACATATCAGTTGAAGATGTAACGTATTTATATTTTGTTAAGTTCATCTGATGGTCTGTTAGGTCATCTTGGTACATGCCTAAATGATAATATGTTATTGCTTCTCCAATATCTTTTTCTACACCTAAACCATTTAAATAAAGCCAACCTAACTGGAAAGCCGCTTTTTGCTTAGATTCTTTTGATATGTTACGTTGTTCGACTAATTTCATTAACCATTTTGCAGCCCAAAGATAATTAGGAGTATTTAATTTTGAACCGTCAGGTTGGCCTCCATCCAAAAAGTAGTTAACCATTTGTGCTGGTGTTTGTAACGTTTGTTCGTCAGCAAATTTTCCGGTATTATTTGCTGTATTTTCAAGCCAGTAGAGCGACTTTTTGGGGTCATTGAGCTTATCTTGATAGAGTTTATAAAGTTGATATTGTGCAAGATTATAAAATCCCCAATCGGTACTTGTGCTAGCTATTTTATAATGCTTGATTGCTTTAGCATAATCGGCTTTAACCTCTGTCCCCTCGTGATAAAGCAATCCTAACCAATAATGGGCTTCGCCGACGCCAATTTTTTTACCATTTGGCTGTGCTAACCAAAATGTGCCTTCAACGATTCGAAATTTTGCTTTGTTTGAAATCGGTGAGGCAGCCCTTTCTAACCAATAAAGCCCTTTTTTAATATCTTTAGGCACCAATTCTCCTTTAATATAAGCAATACCTAAATCTTTTTGGGCGATAGGGTATAAGTTTTCGGCCGATTTTGTTAAAAACTCGATATATTTATCGGCCGATTTATCGCGGCAACCTGACAATTTTTTATCATGATGACTAAAATATAACTGATTAGTGTGACAATGATAGCTATCGTTTTTTGTTAAAGGGCTATAAGCCTCAGCGATTTTATATTGGGCAACGCTGTCTTTCTTTTCGATAGCTAAATACCAATCTTCTTGATAGATGACGCTTGCAAATGTATGATTTGGGAAAGCCAAAAATATGGCCAATAAAAAAAATACTCTTATATTATTCATTTCATTATGTCTTGCTTGTTCAAGTTTAAATTACAAAATAGATAACGATCTTCCATCAATTTAGCGAAGTTGGATTAATGGAGTTTTATCAACTTCGAACGAAGAAAAATATAAACTAGGTTGATAATGAATTGCCTTTGCATCATAAAGCCGTTCGGTGTTTAGCGAAGGAGTTATATAATATTGTGTTAGGCGTTTATCTTTTGCCCAATTAGGAATATCGCTAAATGAATAATGATAATAGACCAATCTTGATGTTTTACTGCGTTGATTATACCTTGTTGGACTCGATTCAGTTTTATACACATCATTGACTTTAATGTTGCCAAAACAAAAACCCCCTTTTTCTGGATTAAAATACGTTTTACCTTCTTGGGATAATCGATATCTTGTGGCATAAGTTAATGACCCATCCAACTTGGTTATGGATAATTTACGTTTAGTTAATAAGTTTAAATCGACAAAAATATCTAATAGTTCATCATTCAGATTGTCTTCAACGATATTGTCATCAAAAATATCTTTAGGAAATTGCCTTACTCCTTTAGGTAAAGAATAACACAATGGTTGATTATTATTGATTATTGATTGTAATTCATCTTTATTAATGTTGTTATCACAAGCCACAAGCGACAAACCACAAAGCAACATAAGTAGTGTTTTTAATTTCATTATTGATGCCATCCTTCGTAGATGTGGGTAATTAAACCAATTCCTGACACGCTATAAAGCTGATTGTTTTTATCTAAACTAAATGTAGCAATTGCGGTCTTTGATGGATTATTAATATACGAATTTTGTTTTGATAAAATAGGCTCAATATTGGCAGGAAAATCTTCCACTTTATATTGGTACTCAACAGTAACATAATTACCAACCTTATCGGTTTTGCTTATTTTTTCAACCGTGACTTTACCAAAACAAAAACCAGAATGCCATAATTTAGGCCAAGTTTTATAGTAGCGTTTCCCTTTTTCGGTGAGGTGATAAGTGTATCGATAATTTTGCTCAGAGTGACTTCTCACTTTGATCGACTCATCAACTAATTCGGCATCGACCGCCATCAATAGAGGCTCTGATACAAATTTAGAATAATCAAAGTAATAAGGGAAATTATCAATGTTTGCAAATACAACGCATTCAACGGGTTCACCACTCTCATTAATTGCATCAAAACGTTGTTGAATTTCTTTTTGCCACTGTTCAGATGTTAAATTAAGTGTCGCATCCGCATGTGACTGATTACTAACGATGGTTAACATCAATGCCATACATAACTGACAAGAAGATATATATTTCTTAAATTTCATAAAGTTTTAACGCCCTATACCTGTATCAGAATGATAATAAAATGGTTCAAAAAACAATGCATTTTGCAAGTTAGTTAATTCTTTTGAATCATTTTGATGTTCTGTAGCATCAATAAGTTCAGTTAATGATATTGGAAAGCAACGTCCCTTATTCAGATAATCAAAATTTGCTATAGAAAGTGCCGAATCTGTTAACGCAAATTGACTACAGCGATAAACAGGTTGCTTATCAAATTGATATTCTGGTCGTATTTTAATTTGCTTAGCCCAATCAAATTCCATTAGCGCAGAATTAGCTAACATATTGTTAGGGGTATTGGTTAAAACAATCATATGATCTTTAACAAAAATGACTTGAGCAATAATCTGACCGGTAATAACTTCTTGTCTGTTATTTTCGCGGATACGTTCAAAGATATAACGATAACCAAATTTCATTGTGTGGTTTTCAACATCTAATTGTGGCTCTATTAACCATTCAAAATGTTGATAGCGAGTGTGGTAATTTATTATTTTGCGTTGTAAATTATTTTTTATTTCTTGTAGACGCAGAGGATCATCAAATTGCCTTTTTTCTGCCTTTAAATCAATATAGCCAACATTATGTACAGAAATACACAATTGATTATTATTGCTGTATGCTGGCATCAAAAAACGATTACAATCCTTTTCAAGAAAAGGCCCCTCATAATAAATATAGCCATTTGGTATAGTTAAATCAGCAATATCTTTAATATTAACCGTTTCAGGGCCTGTTAAATAGGTTTCATTATTGGTGTGATTTATTATATTGGTGTTTTCATTTTGTTTTTTAGTGACAAAATAATTGGCAATTTCACCGATTTTATCTTTAGGGATGTCAACGACCTTATTTTTTTTATCCATCCAAGTATCTATTACCACCGATTCATCAACATATCGGTTTAATAAGCACTCTTTTTCAATGTCTAAAGGCCATACAATGTTATCTTGGGGATCTTTTAAAACGATCAAATCTTGTTTACAAGCACTGTTTTGAGTTTCATCGATTTTATCTTCATAGAATAAAACATGACCATCCTGATCCAAAATTTTGGTTAAAAATCCTCCACCTTTATAGTCTTTTTCTGGTAATTTGGTTTTAGCATAAAACAGCACATGATCACCGACTTGAACGGTACTATAATCATCGTATTTATCGAGAGTTTCTCCTGTAGCATTAATTAAACGATACTTATCTTCATCACTATCCTTTTTAACCCAACTTACCGAACCATAAAAAGGGGCGACTTGATAAAAACTATTTTCATAGAGCATTGTCCCTTCGTAATCGTAAAGTTGATACACTGTGTAACTATCTTGATAATTTTTTACCCAAAAATATTGACCAGAAAGATCTACATTATCATCAAAATAATAGCTATTGAGCTTCCATGCATGTTTACCGATATTCACTTCTTTACCGGTTTTTTTATTAATAAGGTATTTGTTATTATTTTTGTCACACAGCTGCATGATTTTATCGAGGGTGGCGTCTTGGCAATGTGGATTGTATTTCGTGTTTAGCTTATTGGGATTCTTGCTGACAAATTGCCCCTGCAAGTCAATATACCCCTGTTTATTATCTTGCGTTTTTACTTCGGCGTAACCATTATTAAATGGATTGATTTTTTTATAATAAACACCTTTTGGGGTAATTAAATGACCATCGGTATCAATTAAAACTGATACCTCGGTATCTTGATAGTCATAAGCAATTCTTTCATTACCTAAATACGTTAACGACCCACCGGGTTTGAAAGTTAAAATATCACCCTGTTTATCAAAAGAATATTCAAAGTTGTTAACTTGCTTAAAATTATTAAAAAAAACATCATTACTTTTTTGTATAATCCAATAATGATCCCTATAAGTTATTGAGTTTCCATTCCCCTCATTATCGACAATTACCTTACCACTGCGATCAAGTAAAAGATGCTTATAAGGAACATAAAGTCTTGCATCATCAGCATACGACGACATTGAAAAATAGGTCAAAATCATTAGATATAAGGCTATCTTTAATCTTTTTTTTATCACTTATTTGCTTCCTTTCCGAAAAAGTTTCCTCAACAATAATAATATTCTATTCATTCATTATTTACGATTATCGTTTATTGAATAATGATAATAGCAAATTTAATGATTATTTTTATTAATGTCTAATTCTAAAATAAATTGAGGTTTATTTCTTGTTATTTTTCAAATATAAATTTTGAAATGGTGTTGTTTGTTTTGGTTGATAAGACGTGTTAATGTTTAGGGGATTGTTTTTACGTAAAAAGCAAACTGTAACTCCCCTCTAACCTAAATAGTACAGACTACAAGTAGAAAATTCTCTATGCTAAAAGTAACTAAGAATTTAATCATGAAAAAATGACTGAACACCAAATTGTATCGATGCTAAAAGAGGCTCAACCCCGTATCCCAGTCAAAACAATTTACCATAAATATGGTATGGGCAATTAAACTTTTTATAAATGACAGGAAAAATATGGCGGTATGGATACTTAAGATATCAAACATTTCAAAGAACTCTAGGCGGAGAATCGTCAATTTAAGCAGATATTTGCTGAACTGAATTTAAAATGGCAGCTTAAGAAGAATTCATAAAAAAACTGTAATGCCGATCTATGCAAGTAAAGCGTGGGCACAGGAGTTATAAGCCCAAACCACAGAAGTGCTATTGTGGGCTTAAGTCGCTATATTTATTAATTATAAGAAGATCACGTTAGCCATAGTTATTTCCTTAAAAGTAGATTTAAAATATACAACTTATAGGGGAATTTTTAGTAATGTTTAATTTTTAAATAAAAAATATTTATCGTTATTCTTTATTTTTAAGCTTTAAAGTAATTAGTTTTTTCTTATCAATTCCTGTGTCGTAGGTGTCTTTTGAGTCAAAATACGTTGCTCTTGCATCAAAGAGGATTTCGTTGTTGAGTGAAATTCTTTTATAGTATTGTTCCAGTCGCTTATCCTGTGCCCAAGCGGGAATATTCGTATAATGATAGTAATAATCGATCCATTTTCCTGATTCGACTTGGTAGTTGGTATATTCTATTTTGACGCTTTGAGTTTTCTCGATTTTATCTAGGATTATATTACCAAAGCAGAATGCCCCTTTACTGCCGATAAAGTATTTTTTCCCTTCTTCAGTTAATTGATATCTTAATCCTTCAATTTTGGTGGGGGATCTAGGCAGGGTGGTTATATCTGTATTGGCATCATAAAATTGGGCTGTGATGTTTTTGGTTTTTAAGAATTTGAGATCGACAAATAGGTCGAGTATTTCAGTTTGTTTATCGAAAAACACATCGTTAGGAAAGATGTTTTGGTTATTTGGCAGGAAATAACATAATGCACGATTATCTTCTCTACTTAAAGTTTCTTGTAGCGATTGCTTATAATCTACATTATTGCAACCAAATAGTAGTAAGCTGAAACTAGTTATCAGTGGATATTTTAGATTCATGATCATTAATCTCAATAGTTTTTAACAATTAAGCCAATACCACGGCTATAGAGCTTTTTTGTTTGTTCATCATAATAAAACCTTACGGTATCGGTTTTTAATTCATTTTGGGGTATTAATTTGGGGGGTAATTTATCAATAACATATTGATATTCAATTTCAATATCATTGCTATACGGCGTTATTTTGGTTACCGACTTGACAATCACTTTGCCAAAACAAAATCCTGACGAACTTAAGTTAGGCCATTTTCTATAGTATTTTTTGCCTTCTTCGGTAAGGTTATAGATATAAACGATGCGATTTTTATCAATTCCGCTAATTTCAATTTGTTCTGTTAGCAAGTCTGCTTCTGTTAACGTTTGTAATAGGATTAATGTGTCAGAGTCGTATCGTCTGTCAAATATGTAATAAGGCGCCGTCATTACTATTGATATGCATTTTATGGGTTCGCCATTACCGTTTATGGTGTCAAATCGTTGTTGGATTTCATTTTGCCATTGTTGTTCAGTTAAATTAAAAACCTCGGGCAGTTTTTCGAGTTCGGATTGGCTTTGTTGTGGCGGAGCATCACACGCATTTAGAGTGAGTCCGATTATTGTTACAGCTATTGTGCTGAGAAGATATTTTATTAATTCCATAAGGTTTTTCCCTCTTTTATTGGGTATCGGTTTTCCCTGAAGGAAAATAACTCATGGTAAGTATTTAATTCAGTTTGCGTCGGATATTTTTCAAAGAGTGTGGTTATCGGTAGTGGAAAGCAAAATTCTTTATCTAAATAAATAAATTTATTGGCAGATAATGCCGAGTCTTTTATTGATAATTTGCTGCAAGGATAAGTCGAGCTGATATCGGCCTTTTCAAAAACCTTAATGCGATTAAGCCAATCAAATTCCATGGGCTTAAAATCGTTATAATCGTCGTAATAATCGTTTTTAAACACAATGATGTGGTCTTTGGCAAATTTTATATATTCGATAATTTGACTGGTTCTGTTTTGATCGCTTTCTGCTATGTGATATCGATAGCCGAATTTTAAACTTTGGTTTTCAAAATCAAATTCAGGGTCGATTAACCATTCAAATTTTTGATAGTCTTTGTATTCTTTATAATCTTCTATTCTTGAAGAAATTTTTGTTTTTAAATTTTCGATGTTGGTTTTGTCATCAAATAACTTTTTGACTTCAAGTAAGTCAATAAATCCGAGTTTATAAACATTTATACATAATCGGTTTTGATTGTCATAAGCTGGCGCGACAAACCTGTCACAATGTTCTGTGTTAGATGGGTTGTATTTTTCACTATATATATATCCTTCCGGTATACTTAGTTCTGCGATACCTTCAATTTTAGTTGTGTTGGGACCTGTAAGATAAATATCACCTTTTTCGAATGTAAATGGATTGGTATTTTTGTTGGATTGAATTTGTGTAAAATAGCGGCTGATTTCGGGAACTTTATCTTTTGGTATTTCAATCGCTTTACTTTCTTGCTTTTTATGTCGATAACTGTTGTCGTTATCGGTTTTTGCTGATTGAATATAACGATCTAAAAGACATTCTCGCTCAAGGTCTGTTGGCCAGACTATTTTGTTTTCTGCATTTTTTAATACTTTTACATCGCGATGACAGTGACTGTTTTGTTCTGAACCAACGATGGCTTCGTAAAGTAAGATGTTGCCATTTACATCAAAGATCGATAATAATATTTGTTTATCATTATCATTATCATTATCATTATCATTATCATTATCATCATCATTATCACTATCTTTATCTTTATTTTTTGGAGTGGTTTTTTGGGCATAGTAGAGTTTTTCTGTGCCAACTTGAAGAAGGGTATAATTATTATATTCACCAATTGTTTTGCCCGTAATATCAATCAAACGTTTTTTTGAATTATAACTATCTTGCACCCAACTTGCTGTACCATATAAAGGCGATACGGCATAGTACTGATTTTGATAATGCATTTTCCCATCATAATCATAAATTTGATAAACATGATAACCATCTTGGTAATTGCCTAGCCAAAAATAACCTGCTGAAAGGTTTTTGGGGATGCAATCAAAATTAGTCGTCCACGCTTTGGAACCAACATCGGTTTCTTTGCCTGTTTTGCTATTAACTAGATATTGGCTGTTATTTTTTTTACATAACTGCATTATTGTATCGGATGTGATTATTTTGCATTGTGGTTTGGTTTGGGATTGCGTTTTTTGTGTCAGTGTTGTTTTAGGGAGTTTTTTAAAAAATTTACCTTGTAGATTTAAATAGCCTTCATCATATTCTGGGGTAGTTACTTCGGCATAACCGTTAATGAAGGGGCCGATTTCGAGATAATAACGCCCTTTGGGTGTAATTAGATTACCATCGGTATCAATGACAACCGATAATTTTGTGTCTTGATAATAATAGGCTATTCGTTCTTCGCCTAGATAAGTTAAGGTGTCAATGGTTTTAAACTTCAATATGTCGCCTTTTTTTTCAAAAGCAAATTTAAAATTATCTATCTTTCTTATATTGCTGTAGAGGAGGCTATCGCTACTATTGGTTAACTGCACAATCCAATAATGATCTTTGTATGTTATTGAGTTAATTTTTTGGCTGTTATCAATAATTACTGTGCCATCACGATCAAATAGTAGGTTGTTATAAGTAATATATTGGCTAGCATTATCAGCTAACGCGAATGTTGAAGATAATAATAAGCTTAAGTTTGTTAGGTATTGGACGAGCTTGATTATTTTTTTATTCATATGGTAAGTAATTTTCCTTTTCAATTTTATTTTTGATTAAGTTGTTAGATAAACGATGCTCATTTGGAAATGAATGATTTAATTGCACGATTTATTGATAGTTAATCTGTTTTCTATAAACACGCTGTTATTGAAAACATCTACTATGCGACAACTTAAACTCTATTCCTTGGTTTATTACCGGTTGCTGATTATAATCTATAATATAGTCAATGAATTAAATCAAATTTATAAAATAGCATAAATTAACATAATGTAAATTTATTTATTCATAATAAATAAGATATTAGGTATGTATAAATATTTTTCTTATTAATACCTTGTCTATAAGTAAGTCTTCATTGCTAGATAACTAGGTCGCTTGCAAAGGTCGATTTGTTCATAGTCAAAAAATAAAGTCTATGTTAGACTGAATCAAACTCTGAAGCTCTTTTGCCTAAGTGATATTTCAATTCATATGGTGGATTAGCCGCGGTATAGCACAGAAATGGCTATGCTTCCCGATTTGGATAAGGTGTTTAAATATATGCAATTAGTTGATAATTATCAGCGTCGATTTCAATATCTGCGTTTGTCGATTACCGAGCTGTGTAATTTTCAGTGTCAGTACTGTTTACCCAATGGTTATCGACCTAACAAGGCTCATAAATTTTTGTCGCTCAGTGAAATTAATAATGTTGTTGCAACATTTACTGAACTTGGTGTGCGTAAAATTCGGTTAACGGGTGGTGAGCCTACTTTGCGTCGTGATTTTATGGATATTTTGTCGATCATCTCTGCTTACCCAAGAGTGAAAGAACTCGCCATTACAACCAATGGTTCTCGTTTATTAAAAAATATTCGTAATTGGCATCAAGCTGGTTTGAATGCTATTAATATTAGCATTGATAGCCTTTCTCCACATTTATTTAAATTAATTACCGGTCAAGATAAGCTTAAAGAATTAATGCAATGTGTGGACAGTTCATTAGAAGTCGGTATAAAAAAAGTCAAAATTAATACCGTTTTGATGAAAAACATGAATGATAATTTAGATGATTATTTGTCATGGATTAAATGTCGCCCTGTAGAGTTACGTTTTATTGAGCTTATGGAAACGGGCGAAAGCCTTGATGTGTTTAATCGCTATCACCAGTCCGGTAGTTTGATTGAAACACAGCTAATTGCACTGGGTTGGCAATTGCAATTGAAAAATCCGCTATCAGGTCCAGCTAAAGTTTATGTTCATGACGACTATCAAGGTAAAATTGGGCTGATTATGCCGTATTCAAAAGATTTCTGTAAAAGTTGTAATCGATTGCGTGTATCATCAATAGGTAAGTTGCATTATTGTTTGTTTGGTGATGCCGCCGTTGATTTGCGTGATTTGCTCCAAAGTCCAGCGCAAAAGCAACAATTAATCGCAAGAATCTTTTCTTCGCTAATGATCAAACCAGAAAAACATCTGTTACATGCTCATAATGTCGGTATTACGCCTAATTTATCCTATATTGGTGGATAATTGGGTGTTTTGTTTTGGTACATTCATCAGTTGCCAATGCTGTATTGCCCAATCTAAAAGTTGCTGTTGTGTGGCATCTTGCCAATCTTGTGGTACACATTGCCCTAAAAATTGCAGAGCTTGAACGGTTAATGATTTAAGATTGTTTAAATCAATCGGGTTGGCATGGTTTTGTTTTGATAGCTTATTGCCGTTGTTATCGAGTACTAGCGGTAAATGGCAGTAGCTTGGCACAGAAAAGCCGAACAGTTGATACAGTGAGATTTGTTTTGCGGTAACCGGTAATAAATCTGCACCTCGCACAATTTCAGTAATGCCTTGCTGATGATCATCTAATACCACCACTAAATTATAAGCAAACAAACCATCTTTACGATGAATAATAAAATCTTCTTGTGCGTTAGCTTGTTCGACGGTTTGTAAGCCACGAATTTGATCAGTAAATTCAAAAACAGGATGATTTTGTTTTAAACGAATCGCAACTTGTTTATTATTACTAGATAAATGTCTTTCACGACAAAAATTATCATAGATACCATTGGTCAGACTTTGAATTCGCTGTCTAGTACAATCACAATAATAGGCTTGTTGATTATCGATGAGCGTTTGTAAAATAGCTTGGTAACGTTCACTGCATGCTGATTGGTATAACACTTCATCATCCCAATATAAATTTAGTGCTTCAAGAGTTTTTAATATCAGTGATGATGCCCCTTTAACTTCTCGTGGTGGGTCGATATCTTCAATACGAACCAGCCATTTACCGAGGCAAGATTTAGCTTGGAGATAGCTCCCCAGCGCCGTTACCAACGAACCAAAATGTAATGGTCCTGATGGTGAAGGGGCAAAACGACCGATATAATGCATAGGTCTAATTGAGAATGATAGATGAAACGGGTGTTACATGCCCATCTGCTTTTCGCGAAGTTCCGCAAGCGTTTTACAATCGATACATAAATCTGCTGTTGGCCTTGCTTCTAAGCGACGAATGCCAATTTCAACGCCACAAGATTCACAATAACCAAAGTCATCTGATTCAATTTTCTTTAATGTTTTTTCAATTTTTTTAATTAGTCTTCTTTCTCGATCTCGAGCACGTAATTCAAGGCTGAATTCCTCTTCTTGTGTTGCTCGGTCAGCTGGATCTGGAAAGTTAGCAGCTTCATCTTGCATGTGAGTAACTGTTTTACCCATTTCACCCTGTAGTTGAGCAAGCCAAGCTTCTAAAATAAGTTTAAAATGTTTTAATTGCTTAGGGTTCATGTACTCCTCGCCTTGTGCTTCTTTATAAGGCTCAAGCCCAGCAATTGAAAGCAGGCTAAGAGAAGATGTATTTACTTTTTGTTCCTTTTTCACAGCAATCCCCTTAAGTACAGATTATTTGAAAGCGCTAAACTATAGCAATAATTCAGCCGTTGGCAAATTTTTTTTATTATTTTTTATGTGCAAAAAATAAGCAAAATAGTGCAACTGTATGTTATTAACTAAGATAAGTAGTTATTCCCACTTTTTTAATCCATTTTTAGGGCATTTAGTTAATAAGTCGTACAGCTTATCGTTATCCGGTAAAATAAGTTCAGGATTGATGTCAAATAGTGGGTAGAGCACAAACTCTCTATTTTTCATATGATAATGAGGGATAGTGAGTCTTTCACTATGCATGATTAAATCATCATACAACAAAATATCGAGATCTAAGGTTCGAGCGCCCCATCGATTGTCTTTACGTATACGACCTTGCGCTTTTTCTATGGATTGTAGTTCGTCAAGTAGTTCAATCGGAGATAAATTTGTCGTTAGTTCGATGACGGCATTAAGATAATCATTTTGGTCTTGTGGACCAAGAGGTTTGCTTCGGTAAAAAGGAGAAATAGCCGTAACTGTTGTGTTAGGCAAAATTTTTAACGCTGCAATTGCACGATTGGCTTGTGACAATGGATCTTCAAGATTACTGCCTAAGGCGATATAACAAGTTGACATAATTAAGATGTTAAATTTTGATTTGATTATTTTTGTAGGAAGCATTTTAACATATAAAATAATGGCTAAAAATGATTATATCAATGGCTAACATATTATGATTTTAGGTTATTAGAATATAACTACTTAATCTTTAACTTATGGCTAATTATACGTTATTTTAGTTATCCATAAGTAAACCAATTTCCCTAATTGCTTATCGACTTTGCTTAGTTTGAGAGTTTTGCATGAATTTAGGTCAACAGTTAAGTTTTTTAATCAGAAATACGCCAATAATCAGTGACCCTCAAGTTATTGATTGTGCTATTAATGGGATAACTGATTATTTTGCTTGCACTTTACAAGCTTGCCATGAAGATGATGTTCATAAATTGCTAGCATGGATAGCAGATGAAGGCGGTAATGCCAGAGCTTGGCTAATTGGTCAGAAAAAGTTAGCTAGCGCAAGGCAAGCCGCGCTACTTAATGGTTTTCAAGCCCATTGTTTAGATTATGATGATGTACATTCAGATGTTCGTGGTCACCCCTCTGCCGTTATTTTATCTGCACTCATTGCCAGTGTTCGATTTGATAATGCTGAGCAAAAAATTGATGGTCGGCGTTTTTTAACCGCTTATGTTATTGGTATCGAAGTGATGGCCTTATTGGGACAAAGCGTTAATCCACAGCATTATGAAAAAGGTTGGCATGCAACTATTACTTTGGGTGGAATTGCGGCAACAGCGGCTATTTGTTATCTCTATGATGAGTCGTTTTTATCGCAAGCATTAACGTTAGCGGCGACTCAAGCATCAGGTATGCGTTTGTTAATGGGCACGCCGATTAAGTTTTTGCATGCTGGGATAGCAGCCGAACATGCCATACAAGCGGTTGAGTGGTTAAGAGCGGGTATACATGCCGATCAGGATTTTTTAGATGATAAATTAGGTTTTTTGGCTATTTATGGACAAGGTAATACACGTTTTGATTTAAGTCATTGGGGTAAAACTTGGAAGATTGTGCATCCCGGATTATGGTTTAAAAATTATTCTTATTGTTCAGCTGCTGCTTATATTGCTGATGCGGGGCAATTACTTTATCGGAATGCTAACTTTAGTGTAGATAAGATTGAGAGTATCACTATCTTTTTTTCTCCACCACAAAGTGATGCAGCGTTAATTTATCAAATGCCTTTGCTTGCTGAACAAGGGCGTTTTTCGGCTGAGTATGTTTTAGCATTAACTCTTTTAGGGTTGCCACTTAGTTTTGAACAGTTTTCAGCAAAGCCTATTGCAAATGGCATAAAAAATTTGATGCAGAAGATGAAACGAAGCTATCAAATACAACTTACACCCCATCCACAGGCGTATAATCAACGTTATGTTGTTGTTGAGATTGTTAATAGTACAGGTGAAAAGTTGAACCAACGAATTGATTTTCCAAAAGGTTCACCAAAAAATCCGTACAGTCAGCACGAATTATCATTGAAGCTGGTCAAAGCCGTAGGTGACCAAAAGACCGCGGATAATTTATTGAAAGATATTCGTGCGCTTGCGGTCGGTTTAGATCTGCATACATTTTTATTGTCACATCTTTTAACGCTTTAACGATTAAAAACTCATGCTATGGTTAAGTCAGTTTTTAATGGTTAAATTTCAAAATCGATTTCATCGGTTAATTGGCGCAAAAAGCGTTGTGTTATTTCATTTTGTGGATTATCAATTATTGATTTTGCCGGTCCTTGTTCAACAATTACGCCATTAGCCATAAAAATAACTCGGTCTGCAACATACTTAGCAAACTCCATTTCGTGGGTCACGATAATCATTGTGATATTTTCTTTAGCTAGCTGTAGCATTACTTGTAGTACTTCGTGTACACGCTCGGGATCAAGTGCGGATGTTGGTTCATCAAACAATAATACTTTGGGTCTGACTGCAAGTGCTCTTGCGATAGCAACACGTTGTTGCTGACCACCAGATAAGGTTATGGGATATTGTGTGGCGTAAGGTAACATACCAACGCGTTCTAATAATGATAAGCCAAGTTGTTCAGCCTCTTTTTTATCTATCTTTTGTCCAACAATTAATGGATAGGTGATATTTTCTAATGCGGTTTTATTTTTAAATAAATTGTAGTGTTGAAAGACCATTGCAGATTGCTTGCGTAAATGAGTTTCCTCTTTATTACTATAATGCTTAGCATCTAGTATTGCTGTGCCAATTTGAATGATGCCGGTGTTTGGTTTTTCTAATAAATTTAAGCAACGTAATAAGGTTGATTTGCCTGATCCTGACGGTCCAATAATTGCAACCACTTCGCCCTGTTCAATGTTTAGGTTGATCTCTTTCAAAACTTCATTATTAGCAAAGCGTTTAGATAAATGTGATACCGTAATCATAACTCGTCTCCTTAACGATGATAGGGGGCTGAGAGTTTCTGTTCTAACTGTTTTTGTATCCAAGAATAGATAACAACAGTCAGCCAGTAAACAATGCCAACAGCTAAATAGGTTTCAAAGTAGAGGAATGAGTTAGCGGTTAACATTTTTCCGGCTGCTAATAGTTCTTGCACGCCAACAAAAAAGGCGACAGACGAATCTTTAAGTAATGAAATGAACATATTACCGGTGTTCGGTAAGGCATTGACCATGGCTTGGGGCAGTATAATACCGCGATAAACTTGTATTTTACTTAAACCCACCGTTAGTCCCGCTTCTTCCTGCCCGTGATCAACCGATTCTAAACTTGCTCGGAAAATTTCGGCTAAATAGGATGAATATTTTAAACTAAAGCAGATAATGGCTGCCGTTGTTGCCCCCATTTGTTTTAAAACAGGAAAAATCTGCGGTAAACCGTAATAAACAATAAACAGTAAAACAACGGAAGGTATTGCTCGAAACAGAGATATATACAGTGCAAAAAGAGTATCGATAATGATTATTTTATTGCTACGCAATAATGCAATCGCTAGCCCTAATGTAATGGCAAACATAATCGATATGATGGTAATAAAAAGGGTAACCGGCAGATAAGGTAATATCTGCGGAAACACATTTAAAAAATAGTTTACATTAAAATTCATAAGGTAATATCTTCGCCAAAATATTTAATTGCCAAATTTTTCAATGTGCCATTAGTGCGTAACTTTTCGAGGGCTTGATTGAATTTTTCACGCAGTGCTTGACCTTTTTCATTTTTACTAAATGGAAATGCGACTTGCTCAATAGTAATGGGTTCACCGACTAATTTGAACGGCAGATTTTTACGCTTAATTTCAGCCAGTAATATCGGTTTTGAATTAACATAGCCATCAACCCGTTGATATTCCGTATCATACATTGCACCATCTCGTGTTTCATAGGTCTTGATAGTGATTTCATTGTTAGGAAAGGCTTTTTTTAGATTGTTTATATGATTTGAGCCTAGCACACCAGCAATAGTTTTGCCTTTAAAATCAGATAATTGATTAATATTATTGTTATCTTTGTGAGTAAAAATTTGGCTACCATAAAAGCTATAGGTGTTGGAAAAATCATATTTGGCTTGACGAGCAGGTGTAACTGCAACCGCATTGGCAATAGTATCTAACCGCCCAGAATCAAATTGTCCCATTAAGCCACCAAATTCGGCAATGTTCCATTCGACTTTGTAGCCTAATTCTTTGGCAATCGCCTCGGTAACTTCAACATCAAATCCGACTAATTTGCCATCTTGCTTATACCCGTTTGGGTAGCTCTGTCCTGTAGAACCCACTTTAATAATATTTTGCTCTGTGACTTGATGGCTGGATTGATTATCACAACCGATTAAAGTTAGGCTTGTTAATAAAAGAGCGGACAGTAGTGTACTTATTTTTTTCATTGTTTATTACTCCTTTTTTTCCATTCGGTATAGCTTTTATGATTTAAAATTTTTTCAAAATAGAGCGTAGTATGATCTGACGTTAAATCCGCTTGCCCTATTTTTTTATAGCCTTTATTTATGTACGTCTGGGCAAGCCATGGATGATTTGCGGCGGTGCCTAACGTGACGGCAGGTAACTTTAGTTGGTTAATTAAAATTTGCTGTTCAACAAAATCCCATAATGCATTACCATAGCCTTGACCTTTATATCGTGGAGCTGTTGCAAACCAACCTAAATGGGGTAACCCATAAGGTCCTGGGTTGTTGCCCCACGGAAAGCGAATGCTTAAAGTTGATAGTAGCTCACCATCTTTTTCAAATAAATACACGGCATTAGACTCAATATGCTCAGCAATCTGCGATTGCTTGATTGCTGCTGCGGCAAAATGAATGCCTAATTGAGTTGTGGCTTGATAAGCACTATGCAGTAGGGCTTGATAAGCTGGAATATCTTTATCAGTCATTAAGCGAAAACTCATGCTAATACTCCACACTGTTCAGCGTATTGAATGACTTGTGCTACTTTTTCAGGAGCAGAGCCAAGATAGTTAATTGGATCTAACCAAGTATTAAGCTCCGATTCGGTAAATTCTTTGTTTAAACTTGGATCTTCTAATAATATATCTTTAAATGGTCGATTTTGTTCAAACGCTTTCATGGCGCTTTGATAAACCAGTTGATGAGCAGTTTGTTTGCCTAATCGCTTACCAATTTCGAACATGACTTTTTCTGATAACAGCAGGCCATTTTGTAGTGATAAGTTAGCTAACATCCGATCAGCATTGACTTTTAGACCTTTAAGTACCGCTAATGCTATTTGTAGTTGCGCTGAAATGTAAAGGTTAATTTCGGGTAGTGCGATCCATTCTGCACGCCAACTCATGGCATCGCGTTCATGTTCAACTTTCATCGATTCATGAATTAAAGCGACACTTTTTAATAACGGTGCAGTTAAGCTTGCTAACCCTTCTAATGCGGCTGGATTTCGTTTGTGAGGCATAGTGGTTGAACCGATTTTTCCGTCAGAAAAGGGCTCTTCAACTTCGTTAATTTCGGTGCGCATTAAGTTATAAAATTCATTGCCAATTTTACCCAATGTACCACTAATTAAGGCGATGACTGATGCGTATTCAGAAAACCGATCACGCGCAGCTTGCCAACCGATATTAGGGGTATTTAGCCCTAGTAACGTTAACGCATGCGATTCAACCTGTGGGCCTAACTTGCCTATTGATGCATACGTACAAATTGCGCCACTAATATTACCGACTAATACCCGTTGTTTTATTTCACTTAATCGTTGTAGGTGGCGAATAAATTCATCTAACCATACTGCAAGTTTAAAGCCAAAGGTTGTGGGAAGCGCTTGCATGCCATGCGTACGCCCAACCATGGGTAAATATTGATACTGTTTGGCTAAACGTTTTAGTTCGAGTGCCACCTGTTTGCTATCGCGTTCAATGACAACAAATGATTGTTTTAATTGTAAAACAGTTGCAGTATCGACAATATCTTGTGTGGTTGCCCCGTAATGAATATATTGACCGGCATCACCTACTTGTTTTTGTAGTGCGTTAATGGTCGACATTAACGAGTGTTTGGCCTTTGCCGCTTCTTCGGCAATGTGTTGTATTGATAATTTAGTTGCATCAGCTTTGGCTATGATTGCATTGGCAGCTTCAGCGGGAATTACACCTAGCTCGCCTTCTGCTTGAGCTAAAGCAACTTCGACCTCTACTTGTTTTTGCAGGCGATTTTGCTCTGACCAGATCGCCCTCATTTCGCTTGTACCAAAGTTATTGCCTAAAATTAAAAAATCTAAAATATGTGACGCCACCAACCTATCCTCAATCATTGTTATTATCCTGTTAAATAATTATTAGTAATTAATGGGGGATCGTCTAATAATCTGTTTGTCTATGGATATAACTAATTGGAATAAAAGATTAATGAAAATGGGCAATTTTTATGATTTAAATCATAAACAGGATGCTTTTTGAGTCATGAGGATGCTTACGCTAAACAATTTCATCTTTCTGTACAAATAACTCAGAAAAATAATTGATTTTATTTGGTTTTTTCTTGTTTTCTGTTTTTTGAATCGCTAATTATTTGCCGATTATGCAACATTGCCATTAAAGTACGTATCACGCTTGCGACTTTACCCATTTATTTTAGGGCTAGCAATTTTGGTGAATTGTTAATTGAGACGATGGCGATCACCAGTTTTTATAAATGAGATGCTGAAAATTCTCAATTCATCACGAAACGGTATAGAATCCTGAATATTTTTTACAAAAAATATAACCTAAAACGTGAATAGTTTTATGAATACCGCATAGTGAGCACACAACTCACCTAGAAAATGACGCTAACTATTTTCGTATTTATATTTAATGGTAGTCATGTTATTTAATGTTTAATGAGTTTTTTCGGTGCGATAAATGGTTGGACAACTGACCTTAAAGCGGTTAGCCAAATCGGTGACGGTGATTTTTCTTTATGATGTAGGTACCATTTTGTTTATCTGGGATACGGCGTTATATCTATGAATGACAGTCGCTTTTCAAATTATGGTAAATAACGCAAGTAATTCTTACAGTTTATCTTTTATATAAACAAGGGATTTGAAAAAATATTAAAAATAAAATCAATGCTTTTTATGAATGCTTTTTAATAATCAAAATCATCTTAACTTTAAAAGACCAAGAAAAACACTCTTTATTTGAGTGTTTTTCTTGTGACTTAAACAATAGCATTAACAATGTTCTAGTATTTGTTTATTACAATTTTTATAGCACTTGAACAATGGATTCGCAAAGTCTGGACATGTTATCTAACGTCATGCCCGCCACATTGATACGCCCTGAATTAACTATATAGATACCATAATCATGGCGTAACTTTAGCACTTGTTCTTCGTTCAAACCACTGAACGAGAACATACCATTTTGTTTGGCGATGAAGCTAAAATCTTGATTCGCTCCTTTATCTTGTAAGGTTTTTACAAATAGTTGTCGCATGCGGTGAATGCGTTGACGCATACTTGTTAATTCATCGATCCACTCTTCTTTTAATTCTTCATTGTTTAAAATGTAAGAGACGATTTTAGCACCATGTGCAGGTGGGTTAGAGTAATTTGCCCGAATAATTGTTTTGACTTGACTAAAGGCGCGATCGGCAATTTCAGCATTTGCAGCAATTAAGGTAAATGCTCCAACCCGTTCGCTATAGAGACCAAAATTTTTAGAATATGAGCTTGCAATCAGTAATTCAGGGTGGTTTTGAGCAAATAATCTTAATCCGTAAACGTCTTCTTCGATACCTTTACCAAAGCCTTGATACGCTAAATCAAATAATGGTAACCAGCCATTTTTTAAGGCTAAATCTGAAATCGCTTGCCATTGTTCTGGGGTTGGATCGATACCTGTCGGATTATGACAACAACCATGGAACAATACCGCTTCACCTGAAGCAACTAGGCTTAAGCTACTCATCATGGCATCAAAATCAAGAGTGTGTGTTTGTGCACTATAATAATGGTATTCACGGACTTCAAGGCCAGCCGCTTGGAATACACTACGATGATTTGGCCAAGTTGGGTTACTTACCCAAACACGTTTTACTTTGGTCCGGCGGGATAAAAAATCCGCCATAATGCGTAAAGCCCCTGTCCCGCCAGGTGCTTGTGCGGTTCTTGCTCGTTCATTTTCGCGACCAAAAAGTAGAATTTGTGTTGCAAGATTGAAAGCGTTGACGCCATCAATAGCTAGGTAACTTTTGGTTGTTTCGTCATTTAATAAAAAATGCTCTGCTTTTTTCACACTTTCTAAAATAGGTGTTTTAGTGGTTTCATCTTTGTAAATACCAACACTTAAATTTATTTTATTGGTGCGTTCATCCTTATTATAAAGATCGGCTAACCCTAAAATGGGATCGGCTGGAGCTGCTGTTAAATATTCAAACATAATTCACCTATCTGATCTAATGACTTTCAACGCATTATATACACATTATTTTGTAAGATACAATTTTGATAATCGTTACTTTTGCAAAAGGTGTATACAAGTATTGTATTATTGCTAAACAACTATTGTCTAACATGTAACAATTAGCTTATCTAAAAAGATAGTTAAATTGTGTGCTAGGACAGTTAATTCACCGGTAATTAAATCTTCTTTTACAATTTCACCTGTTAAATTATTGATGGCAATGATTTCAGTGCTTTCATTCGTCGATGCGATAAAAATGGTTGGTATGCGTTTTAATTTTTTTTGTTGAGATAAATGAGCAATTAAATTTTGTTCTAATGTTGCAAAATCATCATCATTCCATGCTTGAATTAAGGTTAAATGGATATTGGTAAATTGAGCTGTCATATTGCCAGCATATTGTGTGCCATAAAAAAAGTGAGCACTGGCGTGTAATGTGATGCCAATGATTTGTTCAGCAATTGTGAGCTCTCTTGGTGGCTCCAATAAAAATGGTTGCCAATATACCGTAAGCTGTTGCGTTTTTAAAATGCAAGGCGAGGGGATAGCATGTAATTCTTCGCTTGCTGGTGCGAAATTGAATTGGTTAATCCAACGAGTAGTAAAATTAAGTAAAGCGATTTTATCAGTAGAGCTCATAAACAAATATATCTCATATTCAAATTATCATGTTATTTAATCGTCATTATACTGATTAAGTTTTGCTATGCATAATCGCATCAACGTTTTATTTTTGTTAATTGGCTAATTTGTAAAAAAGCTTGTAAAGCTGTTTTTAGGTAAATAGGCGTTTTAGTATAAAAATTTAAGCAAATCAATTAAGTTATTGATCATGTGGTCACAACAGTTGAAAATGAGAAAAATGACCGCTTAACTGTTTGTAAAACAGCCAGTTTAATTTGCTTGCTATCCTTGGCTGAAACGTTAATAATAGAGAGGGATAATTTTATCCTTGTAATGCAGCAATGGCGTTAGACATTACAGTTTGTCAAAATAAAATAGCGTAAGTAGAATTATTATAATTAGATAATATGTTTATTTTAAACAATTACATAAAGATTTAGTTTGTTTGCCAAAATCGGTAAGATACGGTGGGTTGCAAATTAACCATGTTCATAGCGTCAATAAATTATACAATTAGGTTTTTTGTAAAGTATTTAGTGCTTTTAATTTAATATTTTGCTTAATGTATTATATTGATGTGGTATAAGCGGTATCGGATTCACATAAAATAATAACAAAAATAACATAAATAAAATAATGAATGCTGTATACAAATATTTAGTTAAGTACCATTATTCATCATTGTTAAAATAATCACTTATCAATAATAAGATTCTACCTACAGTTAATTAAGATTAATCAAGAGTGTAGAATAATGAAAAGAATGTTAATCAACGCAACCCAGCAAGAAGAGCTGCGCGTTGCGCTTGTTGATGGTCAGCGCTTATATGATTTAGATATCGAAAGCCTTGGTCATGAACAAAAGAAGGCCAATATTTATAAAGGTAAAATTACTAAAATCAATCCAAGTTTAGAGGCTGCGTTTGTCTCTTATGGTGGTGAACGTGATGGATTTTTACCTTTAAAAGAGATTGCTGAAAGCTATTTCCCATCTAATATTAGTGGTCGCCGTAGTATTAAACATCTACAAGAAGGACAAGAAGTCCTTATTCAAATTGAAAAAGAGATTCGTGGCAAAAAAGGTGCAGCTTTAACGACCTATATCAGCTTAGCTGGTAGTTATTTAGTCTTGATGCCGAATGATCCTCGTGCTGGTGGTGTTTCGCGCCGTATAGAGGGTGAAGAACGAGCCGATCTTAAACGTATTATTGATGCTATCGAAAAGCCTAAAGGTATGGGTGTGATAGCTAGAACAGCAGGGGTTGGTAAAAGCCAAGAAGAGTTACAACAAGATTTAGACGCTTTAGTTAATTATTGGACTGCCATTCAAAATGAGGCCAAAAAGCATCCTGCGCCAAGTTTAATTCATAAAGAAAGCGATATTATTACACGAGCATTCCGTGATTATTTACGTGATGATGTCGGTGATATTTTAATTGATAATCCTAAAGTACTTGATATGGCTAAAAAACGATTAGCTGATTTAGGGCGTGTTGAGTACGTTAGTCGCTTAAAACTTTATGAAGGGGATGTGCCATTATTTAATCATTTCCAAATTGAAGGTCAAATTGAGTCGGCATTCCAGCGTGAAGTTCGCTTACCTTCTGGCGGTTCAATTGTCATTGATGCTACTGAAGCGTTGACTGCAATCGATATTAACTCAGCTAAATCAATTCGTGGTAGCGATATTGAAGAAACCGCATTTAATACTAACCTTGAAGCAGCCGAAGAAATTGCGCGCCAACTACGCTTACGTGACTTAGGTGGTTTGATTGTTATCGATTTTATTGATATGACACCAGTTCGTAATCAGCGTGAGGTAGAAAATCGCCTTAAAGAAGCAATGAAGACTGACCGTGCGCGTATCCAAACGACCCGTATTTCTCGTTTTGGTTTACTCGAAATGTCTCGTCAACGTTTAAGCCCTTCATTACGTGAAGCCACTCATCATATTTGTCCACGTTGTCAAGGAACAGGTACGGTTCGTGATAATAATTCATTGTCTTTATCGATTCTTCGATTAATTCAAGAAGAAGCAATGAAAGATAATACTGTACAAATCGATGTCATCGTACCAGTACCTATAGCGAGCTATTTACTCAACGAAAAACGTCGCGCTATCACTAATATTGAAAGCATGCATCCTGATGTCAAAATTGTGATTGCTGGTGATGAAGAGATGGAAACACCACTGTATAAAGTGATTCGTAAGCGTAGAGGCGAAGAAACAGACGTACTAAGTTATAATCTTCCAAAATTGATTCGTGAACTTGAAGAAGAGGAAGATGAACAGCAAGCTGTGGAAGTTATTGTTGAACAAGCCGTATTATCAGGCCCTAAAGTTGAAGCATGTGTAGCGCCAAAAGAAAAAGTCGATCCCAAAACGAAAAAATCAGGCAGTTTGTTTAGTGGATTGTTTGGTAAACTACGTAAATTATTTGTGACAGAAAAAGCTGAACCTCAACCAGAGGTTAAACCCAAAACGGTAAAAAGACGAGATAATCAACGTTCCAATAATCGACGTCATCGCAATAACAGAAACAATAATTTAGCAAGTAATACTAACATTGTTGCAGCAGGCTCTACAGAGGAGATTAAAGAGTCGAATCGAAATAATCATCGCCGAGCTAAACAAAATAATAATGCAAATACTCATTTGTCAAACTCAGAAAATAATATTAAGGCAGATAGAGTTGCGGGTGAAGCGGTGCAACCAAAACAACGTGAAGCGAAACCAAGACGCCAACAACGCACTTTAACTAAAAATGTTCGTGTCAAAAATGCTGATACTACGATGCAAGTTGAACAAGAAAGAGTCATTATTCCTTCTTTATTATTACCGGTTATTGTATCTGAACCATCTAAAGACAATATTATCTCGGAATCTCAACCGAAGCGTCAGCGCCGTACGTCAAGACATTTACGAATGAATGGTCAACGTAATAATAAACGCCGTGTTCGTAATGTCGCTCTAAAACAGTCGCCAATGCCGTTACCATTTGCTGCTGCGTCATTAGAATTAGCCTTAGGTCGAGTTACTGTTGATTACAGTCAAATAACGAATGACGAACCAAATATTGTGGCACCTGTCATCCCTTCACTTTTACTTCCTGTCATTGTTAAAAATGAAGAGCACCTAAATGATGTTGCTACTGTTGATGAGGTATCAACAAGTTCATCATTAATCGATGTTCAAGAAAATGTTAAAGATAGTGAACAAAATAGTCATGATGTTGATTTAGTCATTAATGGTTCACAATCAATCGGTTATTCTTCTTCTGCAATGACCAAAGCACCCGCGCCAGAATATGTGACTTCTGCTATTGGCATAAAATCACGCGAAGAGTTAAATTATCGTTTTGAAGGTAAAGGTAATGCCGGTGGTTTAAGTGCTCAAGATCATGCTTATGCCGCAGCAAGTAAACCGGTGATTCCGGATAACCAATAAATAGATTAAAACGCGGTGATGTGATTATGTCGCCGTGTTTTATTTACTTATAATATCGATAAAGATAAACAATGATTATCTATATTTTCAAAAAAATAGTCACGTTTTTGTTTATTATCTGCGTGTTGGCTCAGATTAGCTTCTGTTTAGTCTATTTTACCCCTCATTCAACGTTTAACTTTAACAACCTAAGTTTTATTGATGCTTACAGTGTTTTTTTTAAGCAGTTGCTACAAGGCCAATTCAGATTATTAACTGGTGAAACGCTTCCGTTTTTTCATACATTATTGGCTACATTTGAACTTTGTATTCTCGCATTATTTGTTGCTTTACTGATTGGATTACCTTTAGGTATTTTTCTTGGGCTTAGTAATTTTACTTGGTTAAATAGTACGATTCGCTTAGGATCTTTATTATTATATTCTTGTCCTATTGTTATGTTTGTAATTATCGTCATGTATTGGTTATCACCAACTTGGTCGGTATCGATGAATTTCGATGTGTCGCCAGCAGTTGCCGGTACTTCGTTATTGGATATTTTTGTTTCATCAAAGCCATTTCAATGGCAGGTATTATTTGAGCAGCTTCACTATTTGCTTTTGCCGATCATGATTTTAGCCATTCAACCAAGCATTATAACTATTCAATTAGTCAGTCAAAATGTAAAAAGTACCGCCCGGCAGAATTTTATCAAAATGGCAATTATTCGAGAACGATCACCATTTAAAATTTTGCGTCGGCACTTATTACCTAATGCTATTCCTGCGACCATTCCACAATTGACGTATAATACGACAACACTGTTGTTTTCAACTATGGTTATTGAAATTTTATTTAATCGAGTAGGGCTAGGGCAATGGGTGATGATTGCTTATCACCATCATAATTATTTTATTATTTCTATTGCCATTCTAGCTTGTGGCACTGTTATCAGTTTATTAGCGCTATTAGGTGAAATTTCGGCAGTTGTTATTTATCCTTTGCGTCATAAGGAACATTATGTCTAGGCTTGCTAGGTTAATAAAAGGTCTAAAGTTAAGCTTTAGTCGGTTGCACAGCAATCTTTACTTAATTGTTGGCTTTTATGGCATATTGGCGATTACATTTGTAGCATTATCAACTCAATGGTTTTTTCATGCTCATTTAAACCCTAGTTACCCAGCTTTATTGCCACCTGCTTGGTGGTCTAGTGGTGATATCAATCATATACTTGGTACTAACGCGAAAGGACAAGATATTTTTAATTATTTGTTAATTGGTTATCGTTCAACCATGTCAATGACATTAAAAGCAGTATTTTATGTGGTTGCCATTGGCGGGGTAATTAATTATTTAATGTTTTTTATATCATTTATACGCCCTTTTGTGTTGTTTGTTTTTAAATTCTGTATGGTTGTACCGCCGTTACTTGGTGTGATTGTGGTTAGCTTATTATTAAAAGATGATATTACCAATATGTTATTGGTGATTGGGTTATCTTATTCCCCACGCTTTATTTACAATATTCATCAACGTGTTATCAACGAATGGAATAAAACGTATATTACGGCCTATAGACTTGATGGACTATCTTCGTTTTCAATTTTAAATCATTATATTCTACCTAACATTGTGCCTATTTATTTGACCGAAATTGTATCTTTATTTGGATCGGTTATTTTGTCAGTTACTACCATGACTTTTTTGGGTTTTGCTAATGATGTTTCCCGACCGGATTTGGGAATGATGATGTTTCAAATGAAAGATATCATTGCTAGTAATTATTTGGCCTTTTTATCTCCAGGCATTGCAGTTTCAGCTACAATTATTTTGGTATATTTATTCAACTTTGGATTATATGGCCGGCGAGCAGGAACTTAATTATGGCATTATTAGATATTCGAAATTTAACCATTGAGTTTATTACGCCAGAGGGTCTTTTGCGCGCAATTGATCGGGTTAATTTGAAATTATCAGAAGGTGAAATTCGAGGCTTGGTTGGTGAATCAGGTTCAGGAAAAAGCCTTATCGCTAAAGCTATTTTAGGGGTCACTAATCATAACTGGAAGATTTCAGCCGATCGTATTTATTTTAATAATATTGATTTACTTAAACTCTCTCCTAGACAACGCCGAAAAGTGATTAGTGCCAATATCTCGATGATATTTCAAGAGCCACAATCTTGTTTAGATCCCTCTATGAAAGTTGGGCAACAGTTAATCAGTGCAATCCCAAGAAGAACATTTAAAGGGCATTGGTGGCAGCGATTATTTTGGCGTAAACATCGAGCGATTGAGTTATTGCATCGGGTAGGTATTAAGAATCATAAGGAGATATTAAAGTCCTATCCATTTGAATTAACCGAAGGCGAATGTCAAAAAGTGATGATAGCCATTGCCTTGGCTAATCAGCCAAAGCTACTTATTGCTGATGAACCAACCAATGCAATGGAAGCCACTACCGAAGCACAAATTTTTAGGTTGCTTGCTAGTATGAATCAAAATATGGGGACTACTATCTTGCTTATCAGCCATGATTTGCAAATGGTAACCAGATGGACTGACCGTATCAATGTACTGTATTGTGGACAAACCGTTGAAGTTGCTAACAGCGAAGATTTAATAAAATCACCTTATCATCCTTATACTCAGGCGCTGATTTATGCTATCCCTGATTTTGGTAAAGCAATGCCACATAAAAGTCCGTTAAATACCTTACCCGGAGTGATTCCATCACTGGAGCATTTACCAATAGGCTGTCGATTAGGACCACGATGTCCTTATGCACAAAAAAAATGTATTCAAGCACCCGAATTACTACCGATAAAAGATCGTTCTGTTGCTTGCCATTTTCCGTTAAATATTGATGAGTTACCATAAATAATAGGAATAAACATGAATCCAATATTAAAAGTACGTAACTTATCAAAGCATTTTAAAATAGCTAAAGGGCTTTTTGGTCATTTACAAATTAATGCGGTTAATCCAATATCATTTTCATTAAATGAAGGTAAGACTTTAGCGATTATTGGGCAGAATGGGTCAGGAAAATCGACCTTGGCTAAAATGTTAGTTGGTATGATAAAACCTGATAGTGGTGATATCTGGATTGCTGGTAATAAAGTTGAATATGGCGATTATAGTCATCGTTGTCAACTGATTCGCATGATTTTTCAGCATGTTGAAAGCTCATTTGACCCAAGGCTGCGTATTGGACAATTGTTAGAAATACCACTTAAATATAATACTAATTATGATGCTCATGAGCGTGAAAAGCTAATTAGTAGTGTATTAAAGCAAGTTGGATTGTTGCCCGAACATGCCTCTTATTATCCTTCCGTGATGGCTGCAGGTCAAAAGCAACGTGTAGCATTGGCAAGAGCTCTAATTTTAAAGCCCAAGGTCATTATTCTTGATGAGGCTTTGGCCGCGTTAGATATTTCGATGCGCTCGCAGATTGTTAATTTAATGCTGTCATTACAAGCTCAACAAAATATTTCTTATGTCTATGTAACACAAGATATTGGTATGATGAAACATATTAGTGATGATATTTTAGTTATGCACAATGGCGATCTTGTTGAGTCTGGCAATACTGCTGAAGTATTGGCTTCACCATTAAGTGATATTACCCAAAAATTGATAAATAGCTACTTTGGTGAGGCGTTGACTGCTGATACCTGGCGGACTGATACGCGCACTTTTTAGCTCATAAACTTAGCTATTATTTGCATTTTAACGTGTGAGGTAATGATCACTTTTTTTGGATTATGCACCTGTTTTTAATCTGATTATTATAATGATTTTGTTAAATAAAAAATCTCGACAAATAAACTAAAAGGCACTATATTTAGCTATATGGATTTCTAGACGTCTATTTTGTGTTAAAACTAATTTATCGTTTTTAGGAGCTTTTGTTATGCCTATTTGTATTCCTGACTCATTACCTGCGGTTGATGTGCTACGTAATGAAAATGTATTTGTTATGACTTCATCACGAGCTAATACTCAAGAAATTCGTCCACTTAAGCTTCTTTTTCTAAACCTCATGCCTAAAAAAATAGAGACTGAAAATCAATTTTTACGTTTACTTTCTAATTCATCTTTACAAATTGATATTCAGCTATTGCGTATTGATCAGCGTGAGTCAAAAAATACACCTGTCGAACATTTAAACAGTTTTTATTGTGATTTTGATGACATTCGTGAACAGAATTTTGATGGGCTAATTATAACTGGTGCTCCACTAGGAAAAGTGGCTTTTTCCGATGTTGTGTATTGGCCTAAATTAACTGAAATTATCACATGGGCAAAAGAGCATGTTACTTCAACCATGTTTGTTTGTTGGGCGGTGCAAGCAGCATTAAATGTATTATATGATTTACCTAAATTCACTCGTACACATAAGTTATCGGGTGTTTATCAGCATCAAATTGTTCAACCTAATGCAATTTTAACGCGAGGCTTTGATGATACCTTTTTAGCGCCGCATTCCCGTTATGCCGATTTTCCAATTGATAAGATTATAAATTACACGGATTTGTCTATTTTAGCCAAATCTGACATTACAGGACCTTATTTAATGGCAACGCCTGATAAACGTATGGCTTTTGTGACAGGGCATCCTGAATATGATTCATTTACATTAGCTAATGAATATTTTCGTGACTTGAAGGCAGGTATTAATCCAGCTATCCCGTATAATTATTTTCCTGATAATAACCCCGATGTTGAGCCAAAAGCAACGTGGCGTAGCCATGCTTATCTGTTATTTAGTAATTGGCTTAACTATTACGTTTATCAATTAACACCATATGATTTGACTACTCGTAATTTGACCATTGATGATTAATTTATCCAATGCTCCTTTTTCTATCTCACTATTGTAGAATATAATAAGTTTAGCGGATAACTTAATAGCCAATAGTAACATGGGGGCTAATATTAGTATGATGTAAAGTTGAACAATTCTGACAAGCTTGATAAATAGGATTTTTAAATACCAACCAATAATGGTTGAAAAAATTGCAATAATTTATGACAGATTATCAGAATATCTTTTTAGTCCAGAGCATTAAACTTGTAACCAAAATGTCACTGGACCATCATTAACCAATGACACTTGCATCTCGGCGGCAAATTGACCCGTTTGAGTGGTTATTTTTTGTTGACACTGCTTGACAAAAAACTGATAAAGCCTATTTGCTTCATCAGGTTTAGCACCTTTGGTAAAACTTGGACGCATTCCTTTTTTGGTATCGGCAGCTAGAGTAAATTGAGAAACAACTAATACTTCGCCGTTAGCTTGGCTAACATTTAGATTCATTTTTCCGTCATTATCACTGAAAATACGATAGCCTAATACCTTCTCACATAAACGAATCGCTTTTTGCTCGTCATCGTCTTGCTCCACACCGAGTAAAATCAGCAACCCCTGATTAATCTGTCCAATAATGTGATTGTCTACAGTAACGCTAGCTTGCTTTACTCGTTGAATTAAGGCGATCATAAATTAATTACTCCGGTAAAGAGGGATTATTCATAACAGTTTTTTTTGTCGATTATAGTCAGTTAAGGTGGCAGCAAATTCGGCTCCGAATAAAACAATACACCAAGACAAATAGATCCAAACTAACATAATAGGAATAGAAGATACTACTCCGTAAATGAGTTGATAGGTTGGAAACGAAGTTACATACAGTGCAAACGCACGTTTACCTAATTCAAATAATACTGCAGCGACAAGTGCACCAATCATCGATTCTTTAAAAGGTACAGATTCGGTCGGAATGATACTATAAAGTAACCAAAATCCAACCACAGAAATAAAAAAGGGCAAACAATTAAGTAGGATATTGTCAGTTGCTGCTGTCGATAGCCATTTGAGCGAAAAGATATAAGAACTAACTGCCACACTAGATCCAACTAAAATAGGACCTAAGGTTAGTATCGTCCAATACATGGTTAGATTGTACATGAAAGCACGTTTTCGTTTGGTTTTCCAGATATGATTAAGTGCTGTATTAATTGAGTTGATAAGCAATAGTGAGGTCACAATCAATCCTATTATGCCAACAAATGTCATTTGTTTAGTATTGGTGATGAATTGTTCTAGATAATTTTGGATAGTATCACTGGCGGTAGGGACAAGATTATTATAAATCAATTGTTTTAATGAATGACTAATTTCATTAAACATTGGAAACGCAGACAATAAAGAAAAAATAACGGTAATGAGTGGTACTAGTGCAAGTATCGTCGTATAAGCAAGTCCTGCAGAAGAGGTGGTTAGACGATCTTGGTTAATACGAGTCCATAACATTTTCGTAAAAAGTTGTATTTGCTGAAGTGTTTTCATTGTCTTTTTTCTAGTTAGAAATAACACAATCATTAATCCCATTACTATTTAATGAGTTTAATACCTTATTTGCTTCTTGTTTACTGGTATATGGCCCTACTGTGACTCGATATAATTGGCCTGAAGATATATTGCCACTAAAGCCTGTCATCGCAAGTTTAGCTTTTAGTGTATCAGCATTGGATTTATCCTTAAATGCCCCACATTGTAGTAGCCATTTAGTCATAGTTTGTGTTGTTTGTGATGTGGCATTTGATGACTGATTTTTCGTCGCTGTATTTTCTTGCGAAGAAGGTGTAGTTGTACGAGTGTTATTGACAAAGCTATCTAAGATTTGTTGTCTTTCTCTAGCAATTGAACTTGATGTGGAACCATAGTTTGCATTAGGCGTTTCTAATTCTTTAAGATATGTCCAACGCTCTTGGGGTTGTTCGGGTAATGTTATCACTGGAGGCTGAGTTTTTGCTTTTGGTGGTTTAACATTTTTTTTAGGGGCATTATTCACAACAAAATAGAGAATCGCGGAAAATAGAATAATGACAATAATCGCCAAGAATATCATCAAATTAGGCTTGTTTCGTGACTTATTTTTTTTGGATTGGCTCTTTTTTCTCACATAATCACGCTGAACCACAATAGACTCTCTTCTATTATTTTATTAACATTGCATAAAAGGTTAGTATACAAATAAAAAAAGTGGCTTACACCACTTTTTGTCATTTTCTTTAACTATGATAGTTAACAGATAAAATTATTAAGCTAATGCTTTAATTTGTTTAATTAAATTCGCTTTATGACGTGCTGCTTTATTTTTGTGGATTAAGCCACGAGCCGCTTGACGGTCAACAACTGCTTGCATGTCTTTGAATGCTACTTCAGCTGTTTGTTTATCACCAGCTGCAACAGCGGCGTAAACTTTTTTAATATAAGTACGCATCATTGAACGGTTACTAGCATTATGTTTACGACGTTTTTCGGATTGAACCGCACGTTTCTTAGCTGATTTGATATTAGCCAAAGTCAACTCCCAAGTTTATATAAAAATTACATATTAATAAGGTCGCAGAATATGCCTGATTTTCTCCCTTTTGTCAATGCCGTTGCATAAAAAATATGATCGGTAATTTTTATCTCTATAATAAATGTTTACTATTCGACCAATAAAGCCTATAACCTAAAAAGAAATTTTATGTTAGAATATCGAAAGTTTTATTTTTATTCTATTTTATAAGAGGAAGTATCATGTCTATTATTAGAATGCAAGATCTTGATCTAAAAGGAAAACGTTTATTCATTCGCTCAGATCTTAATGTGCCGGTCAAAAATGGTAAGGTCACTTCCGATGCGCGTATTAAAGCATCATTACCTACTATTGAAGATGCCATCAAAAAAGGTGCTAAGGTAATGGTTACCTCTCATATCGGTCGACCAACAGAAGGAGAATATAACCCAGATTTCTCTTTACAACCTGTTGTTGATTATTTAAAAGAGCATGTGTCATTCCCTGTTCGTTTAGTAAAAGATTACCTAGATGGTGTTGATGTTAAAGAAGGTGAATTAGTTGTTCTTGAAAACGTCCGTTTTAATGTTGGCGAAAGCAAAGATGATGAAACTTTATCTAAAAAATATGCTGCGCTTTGTGATATTTATGTGATGGATGCGTTTGGTACGGCTCACCGCGCTCAGGCATCTACACATGGTGCGGGTAAATTTGCGCCAGTTGCTTGTGCAGGTCCATTATTAGCAGCTGAACTTGATGCATTAGGTAAAGCGTTAGATAATCCAGCAAGACCAATGGTGGCGATTGTTGCTGGTTCAAAAGTTTCAACTAAATTAACTGTGCTTGATTCGCTATCAAAAATTGCTGACCAAATTATTGTCGGTGGTGGAATTGCGAACACATTTATTGCTGCTGAAGGTTATAATGTAGGCAAATCGCTTTACGAAGCAGATCTTATTCCTGAAGCTAAAAAATTAATGGCGAACTGTGAAATCCCAGTCCCAACTGATGTGCGTGTTGCAACTGAATTTAGCGAAACAGCTACTGCAACTGAAAAATCAGTTCAAGATGTTAAAGAAAATGAACAAATTCTTGATTTAGGTGATAAATCAGCAGAGGTATTGGCTGATATCATTAAAAATGCTAAAACCATTTTGTGGAATGGTCCTGTCGGTGTTTTTGAATTTGCTAATTTCCGTCGTGGTACTGAAATTGTTGCCAAAGCAATTGCTGATAGTGATGGTTTTTCCATCGCAGGTGGTGGTGATACATTAGCTGCAATTGATCTATTTGGTATTGAAGACAAGATTTCTTATATTTCAACTGGTGGCGGTGCCTTCCTTGAGTTTGTTGAAGGTAAAAAGCTACCTGCTGTTGCAATGTTGGAAGCGAGAGCGAAAGCGTAGTATTTAAGTTCAGTAAAAGGATGAGTCAATTACTCATCCTTTAATTTTTTAAAATAAATTTATAGGTAATAAAATGGCTACTAAGATTTCTGATGTTGTTAAACCTGGTGTTGTGACTGGTGATGATGTTCAAAAAGTGTTCCAAATCGCTCGTGATAATAACTTTGCATTACCAGCAGTAAACTGTGTTGATACAAATACAATCAATGCGGTGATTGAAACTGCTGCTAAGGTTGGATCACCAGCCATTGTTCAATTTTCAAATGGTGGCGCTCAGTTTATTGCAGGTAAAGGTCTGAAATTAGAAGGCCAAGAATGTGCTGTTTTAGGTGCGATTTCTGGGGCAAAACATGTTCATCTTATGGCTGAAAAATATGGTGTCCCTGTTATTGTTCATACTGATCATTGTGCAAAAAAATTACTCCCATGGGTTGATGGGTTACTTGATGCAGGTGAAACTCATTTTGCTAAAACTGGTAAACCATTATTCTCTTCTCATATGATTGATCTTTCTGAAGAGTCACTCAAAGATAACATCGATATTTGTTGTCAATATCTTGCTCGTATGTCAGCAATGAAAATGACATTAGAGTTAGAATTAGGATGTACTGGCGGTGAGGAAGATGGTGTTGACAACAGTCATATGGATAGCTCAGCGCTTTATACTCAACCAGAAGATGTGGCTTATGCTTATGAGCGTTTAAGTGCCATTAGTCCTCGTTTTACTATTGCGGCATCATTTGGTAATGTGCATGGTGTTTATAAACCAGGTAATGTTAAATTAACACCAAAAATTCTAGATAACTCACAAAAATATGTATCAGAAAAGTTTAACGTACCTGCAAAATCATTAAACTTTGTATTCCACGGTGGTTCAGGTTCAACGCCGGAAGAAATTGCTGAAGCAGTCAGTTATGGTGTAATCAAAATGAATATTGACACAGATACCCAATGGGCTAACTGGGCAGGTGTTTTAGATTACTACAAAGCAAATGAGGCATATCTACAAGGCCAATTAGGTAATCCTGAAGGTGCTGATGCTCCGAATAAAAAATACTACGATCCGCGTGTATGGCTGCGCAAAGGTCAAGATTCTTTAGTTGCTCGTTTAGAACTTGCATTTAAAGAGCTTAACGCCGTTAACGTTCTTTAATATTATTGGTATTAAGACTAAAAGCAAGGTTTTTGCCTTGCTTTTAATTTATCCGTTCTTAAATAGATCTTGCTTTTTTATTTGGGTTATAGGATAATCTTGCCCTCATTTAACTTAGGGGAGCTGTCTATTTATTAATAGTTATTATTAATAGAGGCGTTTGCACCCGAGCAAAGGAAACGAAAAATGGCAAAAAAAGTACAAGCTTACATCAAGTTGCAAGTTGCAGCTGGTGCAGCAAATCCTAGTCCACCTGTTGGTCCAGCACTTGGTCAACACGGTGTTAATATCATGGAATTTTGTAAAGCGTTTAATGCAAAAACAGAAAGCATGGAAAAAGGCTTACCGATTCCTGTTGTAATTACAGTATATTCTGACCGTTCATTTACATTCGTAACTAAAACGCCACCGGCTGCAGTTTTATTAAAGAAAGCAGCTAAAATCAAGTCTGGTTCAGGCGAACCTAACAAGAAAAAAGTTGGTAAAGTAACGAGTGCACAAATTCGCGAAATCGCTGAATTAAAAGCTGCAGATATGAATGGTGCTACCATTGAAACGATGATGCGTTCTATTGAAGGAACAGCACGTTCAATGGGTTTGGAAGTGGAGGGTTAATCAATGGCTAAATTATCTAAGAAAGCTAAACTTATCCGCGAAAAAGTAAATGCGACTAAGCAATATGAAATTAATGAAGCTATTGCTTTATTAAAAGAACTTGCTACCGCTAAATTTACAGAAAGTGTTGATGTTGCCGTTAATTTAGGTATTGATTCACGTAAATCAGACCAAAATGTTCGTGGCGCAATCGTGCTTCCACACGGTACTGGGCGTAGCGTACGTGTTGCTGTATTTACTCAAGGAGCAAATGCAGAAGCCGCTAAAGAAGCTGGTGCTGAATTAGTGGGTATGGAAGATCTTGCTGATCAAATCAAAAAAGGCGAAATGGATTTTGATGTTGTTATTGCATCACCTGACGCTATGCGTGTTGTTGGTCAATTAGGTCAAATTTTAGGACCGCGTGGTTTAATGCCAAACCCTAAAGTTGGAACTGTAACCCCTAACGTTGCTGAAGCTGTAAAAAATGCTAAAGCTGGTCAAATTCGTTACCGTAATGATAAAAATGGTATTATCCATACTACTATCGGTAAAGCTGATTTTGATGCAGATAAACTTAAAGAGAATTTAGAAGCATTACTTGTTGCGTTAAAACGTGCAAAACCAGCATCTTCTAAAGGTGTCTTTGTTAAGAAAGTAAGTCTTTCAACTACAATGGGCGCTGGTGTTGCAATTGATCAAGCAACATTAAATGCAACTGTTTAATTATTTTATAGTTAAACAAAAAAAATCGGTTGGTGTCTGGCCTTAACCAGACCCCGTCCAAGACCGTAGGTGTAGTTGAAATTTGACTACTTAATTTTCCTACGTAGACGGTGACAGAACCTGATAAGATATATATAGAAGGATTCTGCTCATCGTGGTTGTGCTAGTTACATTTGTAGCTAGTTAAAATTAGTCTAGGCTTTTGCCTAGTATAATCCAGGAGCAATACCAATGGCACTAAATCTTCAAAATAAACAAGAAATTGTTGCTGAAGTTAATGAAATCGCCAAAGGTGCGCTATCTGCAGTTGTTGCTGATTCTCGTGGCGTAACTGTAGAAAAAATGACTGCATTACGTAAATCTGCTCGTGAAGCGGGTGTTTATATGCGTGTTGTTCGTAATACGCTATTACGCCGTATTGTTGAGGGTACTCAATACGAGTGTTTAAAAGATACGTTTGTAGGTCCAACTCTAATTGCATTTTCAAATGAGCACCCAGGTGCTGCAGCGCGTCTTTTTAAGGCGTTTGCGAAAGAAAATGACAAATTTGAGATTAAAGCCGCAGCCTTTGAAGGTGAGTTAATTACTGCAGCGAACATTGATCGCTTAGCAACATTACCTACTTATGAAGAAGCATTAGCTCGCTTGATGTCAACCATGAAAGAAGCCGCAGCTGGCAAATTGGTTCGCACTCTTGCAGCGGTTCGTGATCAAAAAGAAGCTGCTTAATTGTCAGTTTGATTATGAATATTATCAATTAAAAAAATGTAAATTTAGGAAACTATATTATGTCTATCACTAAAGAACAAATTTTAGATGCAGTTGCTGAAATGTCTGTTATGGACGTTGTTGAACTTGTATCAATGATGGAAGAAAAATTTGGCGTTTCTGCAGCGGCAGCAGTTGCAGTTGCAGCAGCAGGTCCTGCTGAAGCAGCAGAAGAAAAAACTGAATTTGATGTAATCTTAAAAGATGTTGGTGCTAATAAAGTAGCTGTTATCAAAGCTGTTCGTGGTGCAACAGGTTTAGGCTTAAAAGAAGCTAAAGATCTTGTTGAATCAGCTCCAGCTACAGTTAAAGAAGGCGTTAGCAAAGCTGATGCTGAAGAACTTAAAAAGGCACTTGAAGAATCTGGTGCAGTTGTCGAACTTAAATAAGTTTATCGATAATACGATAAATGGCTGGGGGTTTTATACCTCCAGCCTTTTTGCGCTATAATAAGTTAAAGAATTTTATTTGAAGATTATCAATAAAAGTAATATAGAAATAGTATATTTATTAAGCCTAATCAATTGATATTTATAGATATTTTCGATGAGGTGTCAGGTGCCATCAGTTAGCGATAGTACGCCTGATGAATATTTAATCATGCTATAATAGCAGATAAGCAAGTTGAGGAACTAATGGTTTACTCTTATACCGAGAAAAAACGAATTCGTAAGAATTTTGGTAAGCGTCCACAAGTCTTGGATATACCGTATCTTCTTTCTATTCAACTTGATTCGTTCCAGAAATTTATTGAACAAGATCCAGAAGGACAATATGGCTTAGAAGCTGCATTCCGTTCAATATTTCCAATAAAAAGTTATAGTGGTAACGCTGAGTTACAATATGTGAGCTTTAAAATGGGCGAACCTGTGTTTGATGTTAAAGAATGTCAAATTAGAGGGATCACTTACTCAGCACCATTGCGCGTAAAATTACGTTTAGTTATTTATGATAAAGATGCGCCAGAAGGAACAGTTAAAGATATTAAAGAGCAAGACGTCTACATGGGCGAAATCCCTTTAATGACAGACAATGGTACATTTGTGATCAACGGTACAGAACGTGTAATCGTATCACAATTACATCGTAGTCCAGGTGTGTTCTTTGATAGTGATAAAGGTAAAACACACTCTTCTGGTAAAGTTTTATATAATGCTCGGATTATTCCTTATCGTGGCTCTTGGCTTGATTTTGAATTTGATCCAAAAGATAATCTTTTTGCTCGTATTGACCGTCGTCGTAAACTTCCTGCAACAATTATTTTGCGTGCGTTAGGTTATGAAACAGAAGAAATTTTAGATATCTTCTTTGAAAAAACTATTTTTGAAGTTAGCAAGTCTAAGTTAAAGATGGATCTTGTTCCAGAGCGTTTACGTGGTGATACAGCGCTATTTGATATTGAATCAAAAGGTAAAATTTATGCTGAAAAAGGCCGACGTATTACGGCTCGTCACATTCGTGAATTAGAAAAAGACAAAGTTAGCAAAATTGATGTACCAGTTGAATATATCGTTAATAAAGTTCTGGCTAAAAATTATGTTGACGAAGAAACTGGCGAAGTAATTGCTTTTGCTAATACACCGATTTCATTAGAGCTATTACTTCAATTAACCAATGCTGGATATAAAAAAATAGAAACCTTATTCACTAATGATTTAGATCATGGTGCATTTATTTCTGAAACATTAAATGTTGATTCAACGCGTGATCGACTAGGTGCGTTAGTTGAAATTTACCGCATGATGCGTCCGGGCGAGCCACCAACGAAAGAAGCTGCTGAAGGATTATTTGATAATTTATTCTTCTCTGACGAACGTTATGATTTATCTGCTGTTGGTCGAATGAAGTTCAACCGTTCGTTAGGGCGTGATGATATTGAAGGCGAAAGCGTTTTAACGAAAGATGATATCGTTGAGGTAATGAAGAAATTAATCGCTATTCGTAACGGTCACGGTGAAGTCGATGATATCGACCATTTAGGTAATCGCCGTATTCGTAGTGTTGGCGAAATGGCAGAAAACCAATTCCGTATTGGTTTAGTTCGTGTTGAGCGAGCAGTGAAAGAGCGCTTATCTTTAGGTGATCTTGATTCACTAATGCCACAAGATATGATTAATGCTAAACCAATTTCAGCAGCGATTCGTGAATTTTTTGGCTCAAGCCAGCTATCTCAATTTATGGATCAAAACAATCCATTATCTGAAATTACGCATAAACGTCGTATTTCAGCATTAGGTCCAGGTGGTTTAACGCGTGAACGAGCAGGGTTTGAAGTACGTGACGTACATCCAACGCATTACGGTCGTGTATGTCCAATTGAAACGCCTGAAGGTCCAAACATCGGTTTAATTAACTCATTAGCGGTTTATGCTCGTACCAATGAGTATGGATTTTTGGAAACACCATATCGTCGAGTAATTGATGGTATTGTAACTGACGAAATTAATTATTTATCAGCAATTGATGAAAGTGAATTTGTGATTGCTCAGGCAAACTCAAATCTTGATGAAAATGGTCGTTTTAAAGAAGAATTAGTGACTTGTCGCTTAAACGGTGAGTCAGGCTTATATAGCCCAGAACAAATTCATTATATGGACGTATCAACCCAACAAATCGTATCAGTTGGTGCATCATTAATTCCATTCCTTGAACATGATGATGCGAACCGTGCTTTAATGGGTGCGAACATGCAACGTCAGGCAGTACCAACGTTGAAAGCGGAAAAACCGTTTGTTGGAACTGGGATGGAACGTGCTGTTGCCGTTGACTCAGGTGTAACAGCCGTTGCTCGCCGTGGTGGTACAGTTCAATATGTTGATGCATCACGTATAGTGGTTAATGTTAACGCTGATGAAATATATGCCGGTGAAACAGGTATTGATATTTATAACTTAACTAAATATACCCGTTCTAACCAAAACACATGTATCAATCAAATTCCATGTGTAGAATTAGGCGAAAAAGTTGAACGTGGCGATGTGCTTGCCGATGGTCCATCAACAGACTTAGGTGAGTTAGCATTAGGTCAAAACATGCGAGTGGCTTTCATGCCATGGAATGGTTATAACTTTGAGGATTCTATTTTAGTTTCTGAAAAAGTGGTACAAGATGACCGTTTTACATCAATTCATATTCAAGAATTATCTTGTATTTCTCGTGATACAAAGTTAGGCGCAGAAGAGATTACCGCTGATATTCCAAATGTGGGTGAAGCTGCACTATCTAAACTTGATGAATCAGGTATCGTTTATATCGGTGCTGAAGTTCAAGGTGGCGATATTTTGGTCGGTAAAGTGACACCTAAAGGTGAAACACAATTAACGCCAGAAGAAAAATTACTTCGTGCAATTTTTGGTGAAAAAGCCTCTGATGTTAAAGATACTTCATTGCGCGTGCCTAATGGTGTTTCAGGTACAGTTATTGATGTTCAAGTGTTTACTCGTGATGGCGTACAAAAAGATAAACGTGCGCTTGAAATCGAAGAGATGCAACTTAAACAGGCAAGAAAAGATTTAACTGAAGAACTTAAAATCTTAGAGGCTGCATTATTTGCTCGTATTCGTGATGTACTAATTTCAGGTGGAATCAGCGCTGATAAATTAGATGCTTTACCACGTGAAAAATGGTTAACAATCGGTATTGCAAATGAAGATAAACAAGCTCAATTAGAACAACTTGCTGAACAGCACGAAGAGATCAAAGCTGAATTTAATAAAAAACTTGAAGCTAAACGCATGAAGATCACACAAGGTGATGATTTACAACCAGGTGTGCTCAAAATAGTGAAAGTTTACTTAGCGGTTAAACGTCAAATTCAGCCTGGTGATAAGATGGCTGGTCGTCATGGTAACAAAGGGGTTATCTCTAAAATTAACCCAATTGAAGATATGCCATATGATGATAAAGGTCGTCCTGTTGATATCGTATTAAATCCACTAGGTGTTCCATCTCGTATGAATATTGGACAGATCCTAGAAACTCACTTGGGTATGGCTGCTAAAGGTATTGGGCAGAAAATTGATGCGATGTTAAAAGAACAGCAAGAGTTAGCTAAATTACGTGAGTTTATTCAAAAAGCGTATGATCTTGGCTTAGGGGCTGCACAAAAAGTTAATGTAGCAGAATTTACTGATCAAGAAGTCATGAATTTAGCACAAAACTTGCGTAATGGTATGCCACTAGCAACACCTGTGTTTGATGGTGCCAAAGAGCAAGAAATTAAAGCCTTATTAGAGCTGGGTGATTTGCCGACTTCTGGTCAAATTACGTTGTATGACGGTCGTACAGGTGAACAATTTGAACGTCCAGTTACTGTAGGTTATATGTACATGCTTAAATTGAATCACTTAGTTGATGACAAAATGCATGCCCGCTCTACTGGTTCATACAGTCTGGTTACTCAACAACCATTGGGTGGTAAAGCTCAATTTGGTGGTCAACGTTTTGGTGAGATGGAAGTATGGGCACTTGAAGCATATGGTGCAGCTTATACTTTACAAGAAATGTTAACCGTTAAATCAGATGACGTAAACGGCCGTACTAAGATGTATAAAAATATTGTAGATGGTGATCATCGTATGGAGCCTGCGATCCCAGAATCATTTAATGTACTATTAAAAGAGATCCGTTCGCTAGGCATTAATATCGAGTTAGATGAAGAGTAATTTTTGCTAACTTAAATGATTTCTATTTATAGGGATAACTTATTAGCAATAATAAGTTATCTAATTGGTTTAACTCCATAGGAGTCAATTGTGAAAGACTTACTAAAGTTTCTAAAAGCACAAACAAAAACAGAAGATTTTGATGCTATCAAGATAGGGCTTGCTTCTCCTGATATGATTCGTTCATGGTCTTTTGGTGAAGTTAAAAAACCTGAAACAATCAATTATCGTACGTTCAAACCTGAGCGTGACGGATTGTTTTGTGCGCGTATTTTTGGACCAGTAAAAGATTATGAATGTTTATGTGGAAAATATAAACGTTTAAAACACCGTGGTGTGATTTGTGAAAAATGTGGAGTTGAAGTAACTCAAGCTAAAGTACGTCGTGAACGTATGGGGCACATTGAACTTGCATCACCAACTGCCCATATCTGGTTTTTAAAATCATTACCATCTCGTATTGGTTTATTACTTGATATGCCACTTCGTGATATTGAACGAGTGCTTTATTTTGAATCATTTATGGTTCTTGATGGTGGTATGACCAATCTTGAGCGTGGTCAGATTTTAACTGAAGAACAATATTTAGATGCGTTAGAAGAGTTTGGTGACGAATTTGATGCTCGCATGGGGGCAGAGGCTATCCAAGAGTTATTACGTAATATTGATGTGCAAGCGGAATGTGAAGCACTACGTGATGAACTATCAACCACTAATTCTGAAACTAAGCGTAAAAAACTGACCAAGCGTATTAAGATTATTGAAGCATTTATTCAATCAGAAAACAAACCTGAATGGATGATTTTAAACGTATTACCTGTGTTGCCACCAGATTTACGCCCATTAGTGCCACTTGATGGCGGACGTTTTGCAACATCAGATCTCAATGATCTTTATCGTCGAGTTATTAACCGTAATAACCGTTTAAAACGTTTATTAGACTTGGCTGCGCCGGATATCATTGTACGTAATGAAAAACGTATGTTACAAGAATCGGTCGATGCATTATTAGATAATGGTCGTCGTGGTCGTGCAATTACAGGTTCAAACAAACGTCCATTGAAGTCACTTGCTGATATGATTAAAGGTAAGCAAGGTCGTTTCCGTCAAAACTTATTAGGTAAACGTGTTGACTATTCTGGTCGTTCTGTAATTACTGTAGGTCCATACTTACATTTGCATCAGTGTGGTTTACCGAAGAAGATGGCCCTTGAATTATTCAAACCATTTATTTACGGTAAATTAGAGCGTCGCGGTTATGCAACAACCATTAAAGCAGCGAAGAAAATGGTTGAGCGTGAAGATGCAATTGTATGGGATATCTTAGATGAAGTTATTCGTGAACATCCAGTATTACTAAACCGTGCGCCAACATTACATAGATTAGGTATTCAAGCATTTGAGCCGATTCTAATTGAAGGTAAAGCAATTCAATTACATCCATTAGTTTGTGCGGCATTTAATGCTGACTTCGATGGTGACCAAATGGCGGTTCACGTTCCATTAACGTTAGAAGCACAATTAGAAGCACGTGCGTTAATGATGTCAACTAACAATATTCTTTCACCGGCAAGTGGTGAGCCTATCATCGTTCCTTCACAGGACGTGGTTTTAGGTCTTTACTATATGACTCGTGATAAAGTCAATGCCAAAGGTGAAGGCATGATATTAACCGGTCCTAAAGAAGCTGAAAAGCTATATCGTTTAGGTCTAGTTGAATTACATGCTAAGGTTAAAGTCCGTATTACTGAAAGCCAACGTAATAGTGTAGGTGAGTGGGAAGATACTACCTCGGTGGTTGATACAACAGTTGGTCGTGCAATTTTATGGTTAATTATGCCAAAAGGGATGAGCTTCTCTGTTATCAATCAACCTTTGGGTAAAAAGGCGATCTCTAAAATTTTAAATATCTGTTATCGCCAGTTAGGCATGAAAGATACAGTTATTTTAGCTGACCAAATCATGTACACTGGATTTGCTTATGCGGCACGTTCAGGTGTATCAGTTGGTATTGATGATATGGAAATTCCAGCGAAGAAATCACAAATAATCAACGAAGCTGAAATCGAAGTTGCTGAAATTCAAGAGCAATTCCAATCTGGTTTAGTAACTGCAGGTGAACGTTATAACAAAGTTATCGATATTTGGGCTGCCGCTAATGAACGGGTTGCTAAAGCGATGATGGATAACTTATCAACTGAAAAAGTAACTAACCGTGACGGTGAGGAAGAAGTTCAATCTTCTTTCAATAGTATTTACATGATGGCCGACTCTGGTGCGCGTGGTTCTGCAGCACAGATTCGTCAGCTTGCTGGTATGCGTGGTTTGATGGCAAAACCAGATGGTTCGATTATTGAAACGCCTATCACTGCAAACTTCCGTGAAGGCTTAAACGTACTTCAGTACTTTATCTCTACGCATGGTGCGCGTAAAGGTCTTGCTGATACCGCATTAAAAACAGCGAACTCAGGTTACTTAACTCGACGTTTAGTTGATGTGGCACAAGATTTAGTGGTCATTGAAGATGACTGTGGCACCTTAGAAGGCGTGGTAATGACACCTGTTATTGAAGGCGGTGATGTTAAAGAGCCACTTCGTGAACGAGTATTAGGTCGAGTTACGGCTGAAGATGTATTAAAACCAGGCAGTGCGGATATCTTAATCCCACGTAACACATTACTTGATGAAAGTAAATGTGACTTACTTGAAGCGGAATCTGTTGATAGCGTTAAAGTGCGTTCAGTGGTTTCGTGTGATACTGATTTTGGTGTGTGTGCAAAATGTTATGGTCGTGACTTAGCACGTGGTCACTTGGTCAATAAAGGTGAAGCAATCGGTGTTATTGCGGCGCAATCAATCGGTGAGCCAGGTACACAGTTAACCATGCGTACGTTCCATATTGGTGGTGCGGCATCGCGAGCGGCGGCTGAATCAAGTGTTCAAGTTAAAAACAAAGGTAGTATTAAATTAACTAATGCTAAATTTGTAACTAACCCAGATAAGAAACTAGTAATTACTTCGCGTAATGCTGAATTAACCATTATTGATGACTTAGGTCGAATGAAAGAAACCTATAAAGTGCCTTATGGTTCGATTTTAAGTAAAGGTAATGGTGTTGCAGTTAATGCGGGTGAAACAGTGGCTAACTGGGATCCACATACTATGCCAGTTATCTCTGAAACTAAAGGTTTTGTCCGTTTTGTGGATATGGTTGATGGTCAAACAATTACGCGTCAAACCGATGAATTAACAGGTTTATCATCTATTGCGATACTAGATGTAGCAGAACGTACTGGTGTTGGTAAAGATTTACGTCCAGCCATCAAAATTGTTGATGCTAAAGGTGATGATATCTATCTTGCTGGCACAGAAATGCTTGCGCAATACTTTTTACCTGGTAAAGCATTAGTACAGTTGGAAGATGGCGCTGAAATCAATATTGGTGATACACTTGCTCGTATTCCACAAGCATCTGTAGGTACTAAAGATATCACCGGTGGTTTACCGCGTGTTGCTGACTTATTTGAAGCACGTAAACCAAAAGAACCAGCTATCTTGGCTGAAATTGATGGTATCATTTCATTCGGTAAAGAAACAAAAGGTAAACGTCGCTTAATTATCACGCCATTAGATGGTAGTGAACCATATGAAGAGATGATTCCAAAATGGCGTCAACTTAACGTATTTGAAGGCGAACAAGTTGGCCGTGGTGATGTGATTTCTGATGGTCCTGAATCTGCGCATGATATTTTACGTCTACGTGGCGTTAATGCGGTAACACGTTATATTGTTAACGAAGTTCAAGAAGTTTATCGTCTACAAGGTGTAAAAATTAATGATAAACACATTGAAGTTATCGTACGCCAAATGTTACGTAAAGCAACGGTTATTCATCCAGGTGGCTCTCGTCTACTTGAAGGTGAACAACTTGAAGTTTCACGCTTGAAGATTATCAACCGTGAACTTGAAGCGCAAAATAAAGAACCAATTGTTTATTTACACGATTTACTTGGTATTACTAAAGCATCACTAACAACTGAATCATTTATTTCTGCCGCTTCGTTCCAAGAAACGACTCGCGTTTTAACCGAAGCTGCGGTGGCGGGTAAAAATGACGAATTACGTGGCTTAAAAGAAAACGTAATTGTTGGTCGATTAATTCCAGCAGGTACGGGGTATGCTTACCATAAAGAACGTTTACGTAAACGCGCAATGCCATCAACTGATGAGATTCAAACAACAATTTCAGCAGAAGAAGCAACCGCTAATTTAGCTGAATTGTTAAACTCTGCTGAAGAGAATCAATAGTCTCATTCGGTGTAATTTACAAATAGCACGCATGGCGTGCTATTTTTTTTAACTATAAAAGGAGATTGGTGTGTACATTGTAATGAACCGTTTTAAGATTAAACGGGGTCGCGAAGATACATTTATTGAAATATGGCGAAATCGTGATAGCCATCTGAAAGAAATGAAAGGGTTTAACCGTTTTTACTTTTTACAAGGAAAAACAGAAGAAAATTATACACTATTTTCTTCATTTACTGAGTGGCAATCTAAAGCTGATTTTGAAGCTTGGGTTAATTCTGAACACTTTAAGCATACCCACCGTAATACGAATAACCGACCAAATAACAGTGATATTTATTTTGAGTCGGCACAATTAGAGTGTTTTGACGTTATATTATAATAAATTCAGATATCAAGTTTGACATAAATGCAAAAAAGCTAATTTAGCTATTTATCATTTATTCAGTCAGTCCAACGAAATTTTGTGAGCAATAATAAATTGATTTGGACGCCGATATGACAATAACAAATGTGCCTAAAATCTAGCAGTAAACGTCGGATTTATTATATAAATAGTGATTTTATTTTAAAATGTCAAAATAAAAAATTAAATAAAATCAATGTCTTTTCTGACTGGCTTCTAGTTAATAAAATATAGCCAAGCACAAGAGTGTAAAGGTTTTTATATTTCTTGACAGGAACATTCCCCTTTTCTTAAACTGTTCGTAAAATAAACAACAATTTCAGGCGTACGGATGAAAATCAAATCGTTATTAATCATTGTAGTGTTAGTTGTTATTGGGGCGTTTATCTATTTTACAAGTTACAATGGTATCCAAACAAAGGACGAAAAAGTAGTGGCCGCATGGTCTGAAGTACTCAATCAATACAAGCGTAGAGCTGATTTAGTCCCTAATTTAGTCAATACCGTAAAAGGTTATACCACACATGAAAAAGAAGTTTTAATCCAAGTAACTGAAGCTAGAGCAAAAGTCGGATCGATTCAGATTAATGCTGATCAGCTAACTAACCCTGCTACATTCTCAAAATTCCAACAAGCACAATCAGAATTGAGTTCAGCATTAAGTCGCTTAATCGCAGTAAGTGAAAACTATCCAGAACTGAAAGCCAACACCCTTTATCAAGATTTAATGAGTCAGCTTGAAGGTACTGAAAATCGCATTACTGTTGCGCGCGGGCGATATATCGAAGCGGTGCAAACATTTAATATCTATATCCGTAAGTTACCGACTAAATGGATTGCTGATAGCTTAGGAAAACAACCAAAACAGCAATTTACGGTTGATGATGAAAAGCAAATGTCTAATCCTCCCGCAGTGAATTTTGGATAATTATTATCGTGAAAAAATATTTTCTATGTAGCATATTGTTCATAATTAGTTGGCTCAGTTATGGGCTAACTGATATTCCCGCATTCAAACATCGAGTGATTGACACGACTAATACATTAACATCGTCACAATTAAGCACACTTGAAGCAAATTTGAGTGATTATGAAAAATCACAGACAGACGGGAAACAAATAGCGGTTTTAATGATCGCTAAGCTTGATAATGAAACCATAGAACAATATGCAGATAGAGTCTTTATTCAATGGAAAATCGGTGAAAAAGGACAAGATAATGGTATCTTATTACTAATAGTAAAAGATGACAAACGTATGCGCATTGAAGTTGGTTATGGATTTGAAGGAACCATTACCGATTTAGTTGCTAGCCATATTATTCGCGAACAATTAGCTCCACAGTTTCAGAAAAATAACTATTATCAAGGTATTGACAATGCATTGTTGGTACTGAAACAAAAAATTGATAATTCTAACCCAAAAGATGATGATACTCAGGGCCAAAATCTCAATACTTTATTGGCGGGGGACTTTGGTTCCAAACTAATTAACTATGGACTAGTATCATTTTTTATCTGTTTCTTACTAACCAGTCTATTTATCACCAAAGTCAGTGCCAAACGAAGTTTAGGAACAGGTTTACTCAACGGACTGTCTATTGGTGGATTTACTTTATGGCAAGGTTACCCAGTACATATCGCATTACCTCTGTTATTTTTAGCTTTCGTTGTCAGCACCATGATAAGCGGCATTTTAACTGCTAGAGGTGGTCGCGGTGGTGGCGGTTTTGGTGGGTCAGGTGGTGGCTTCGGTGGAGGATCTGGTGGCTTTAGCGGTGGTGGAGGCGGCCGCAGCGGAGGTGGGGGGGCATCCGGTAGTTGGTAATACAATTAATCCTATCACAACATCTAGTTAAATATTAACGACTAAAAAACACTCAGAAAAGTTATTGATTTTATTTGAATTTTTGCTGATTTTTAGAGCTTTTAATTAAAGGATAAATAGATTTTCCCAGTCAATCTTAGGCTATGCGTACTTTTAAGTGGAAAGCTAACTTTAGCTTATTTTATGATCTAAATCACAAAATTGAACATAAATTAAATTTGTAAATTATTAATTTAAGAATAACAAAGCCTGTCTATTACTGCACTTTCCTATCTTTATAACAAATTTCCTGTTGTTGATGGAAAAAGTCTCTATCCAAATTGATTCTCATTTCATTTAGGCTTAAATCATCCTAAAACAATAATATGTACATAGATTATGAACCAAATAAAATTCCGAATGATCGAAGATAATCTTGATCCAGAATTAGTTACAAATCAAACTATTGAAATAATTAATGATTGGTTATCTGAATGTCAAATTTTTCAAAATGATATCCAAAAGGCGATGTTGTATTCCCACGTTAAAGCTATGGTGGAAAGAGCAAAAAACTTAGAAAGGCTTCCCGAAGTCGATCCAACACTTTTTGATGAGCTTTCAGAAGAATCATTATCGTTAGCACGTAGAACGGTACAATTATTCAATAAATTACCAATGGAAGAGGCTTATTTATTAGCGGTGCATTATGAAGTCGCTAAGGCAAACTAAAACAAATACTAGACATTCTAAAATGAAAATTAAATAGGAGAAATATTATGGCTGAAGTAGTCATTGTTATTGGCGATAGAATGGGAAAAGGGCAAAAAATTGCAGAAGGTATTAATTCTGTAGAGGGGTGTCGTGCAATTGTCATTCCCGGTATGGCTGCAGATATGAAATTAGGCGATGTAATGAACAGCGAAAAAGCTGATTTAGGACTTTCTTTTTGCGGTAGTGGTGGAGCAGGTGCTATTACGGCACAAAATAAATATGGCTACCTACAACGCCATGGTATGCGATCAATTGAAGAGGGCGAAACAGCTATCAATGAAGGATGTAAAGTTCTCGGTTTTGGCTTTATGGACACAAAAGAGCTAGGACAACGTATCGCAAAAGCATTTTTGAAAAAATATCCACGTTCATAAGCGGAAAATCAGCATGAAAAAAGAGCAGATACTTGTCAGAGTAAAAGGTCATGGTAATGCTAAGCAACAAGCATTTGCTATCGCTTTAAGTCAGGTTCAAAAACAAGTATTGAAAAATACCAATAATATTATGTTGCGCATTGAACCGATTGATATTCAAGTTGTATCAGCAATAGAAAAGACAACCATAGAGCGTTTTTTGTTTGTTTTTTTACCAAGAAAAAAGACTTTTTATGAAATCACGCTTGATGTATCTGTTAATGTAACTTTTGTTGATTTAAGTGACATTGAATTTACCACTAAATAACATAACGTAAAAGGGAAGTTATGGAAATTTTAATTATTGCATTCAAGTCTATTATTATCGGTGGACTTTGTGGTTTTAGCGTTGGTGCTGGGGCGGCTCGAATGTTTCACGCGCCAACGTATCAAGGTATGGGAGCATTTCGCACATTAGGTGAGCTTAATTCTTGCGAAGGGGATCCTGCTGCACATTTTTCTTTTGGCCTCGGATTTTTCTTTAATGCTTGGGCTTCATCTGTTGCCGCTGGCTCTTTTACTCAAGATGTTGATCATCGTATCATTCCAAATTGGGGGGCAGCGTTACTGATGGTAAAAAATCGTAATATTACCGAAACGTTACATGATCCGAAAAAAATGGCATTTGTGTGCACAATTGTTGGTGTACTTGTTGTGCTATTTTTAAATACCACAACTTCAGCAATCCCCGATTCGTTGAAGATTACAGCAACTAAAGTACTTGTTCCTGCTGCCAATTTACTTGTAGCAACTGTCATGCCGGTTATCTTTTGGTTAGCTGCGTTAGACGCTGGGCGAAGAAGTGGCTTTTGGGGAACACTATTTGGCGGGCTTGCACAGTTAATTATGGGGAATGCTGTACCAGGACTTGTATTAGGTATTTTGATAGGTAAAGGTGTGGATGATAGTGGTTGGAATCGTGTGATGAAGATCATGTTGGTTGCCGTTATTATCTTATTTGTCATGAGCGGATATTTCCGTGGCTTTGATATGAAGATGATTAACTCTTTTAGAGATGGTCTATCTTATTGGTTTAAATAGTATAGGGAACATGTTATGAATACAGAAACAACCATTAATAAGAGCTTTTGGTATGCCGATTGGTCATTCCCTATTATCTGTGGATTATTATCTGCTGGGATTTTTGCTGGGACGCATACTTTTTATGTTTATGGTATTGGTGCATTTAATGAAATCGCTTTTGTCGCCATGCTTAAATCAGGAATGACAACAGGCGATTATGGTGCAGTGGCTGCTTTTGGGGCGAGCTTTTTATTTGCTCGAGTCATTGAAGGGTCGTTAGTCGGTATATTAGATATTGGTGGTGCCTTACAAACTGGTATTGGTTTAGGCGTTCCTGCATTGCTTTTAGCGGGCGGTTACACATTACCTGTTGAAAACTTTTTTGCTGCGTTGGTAACCGGTCTTGTTTTAGGTGTATTGATTGGGTTTATTATCATTATTATTCGTAAATTTACGCTAAATAGTGGCGGTGGCTCAACATTTGGGGCTGATGTCATGATGGGGGCGGGTAATGCATCGGGAAGATTTTTAGGACCAATGATTATTTTATCGGCGATGGTTGCCTCAATTCCAATTGGTATTGGCTCATTACTTGGTGCGCTTATCTTTTATGTATGGAAAAAGCCTATCACTGGTGGTGCAATTTTAGGTGCAATGATTTTTGGTGGGATCTTCCCAATTGCGTGATTTTAATACTCCTTTGTCATTGCCTAAATTACAGAGGATTTGGATGTAATTATGTATGATTTAGTGATAAAGAAAGCAAAATTAATTGACGAATCGATCGTTGATATTGCAGTTCATTTAGGCAAGATTGTTGAGATTAGTAAGAACATTACAGAACAATCACAACAGATTTTAAATTTACATGCTAAACACTACATTAGTGCTGGATGGATTGATTCTCACACTCATTGCTTTGCTCGTTCACCTATTTATTACGATGAACCTGATTTGATCGGCACTAAGGCTGGTGTCACCTCGGTAGTTGATGCCGGTAGCGTTGGTGCGCTTGATGTTGATGAATTTTATCAATTAGCGCAACAAGCCAACACTCATGTTTATTCCTTTTTAAATATCTCGAAAATAGGGCTGATACGACAAAGCGAACTTGCCGATATGCGTGATATTGATGTGCCTTTATTCGACACAATGTTAGCCAAATATTCTCATTTTATTATTGGAATAAAAGTGAGAATGAGTCGTAGTGTGGTTGGTGAAAATGGAATATTACCGTTGGTCAAAGCCAAAGATATGCAAAAAAAGAGTGGATTACCTTTAATGATTCATGTGGGAAATAATCCGCCAGAGCTTGATGATATTGCCGATCTGTTAACAAAAGGAGACATCATCACTCATTGTTTTAATGGTAAGCCGAATCGAATTTTTGATAAAGAAAATAATCTTCGCGATTCAATAAGTCGGGCTATTAAGCGAGGCGTAATTTTAGATATTGGTCATGGTGGTGAGAGTTTTAGTTTTGCAGTTGCTGAAAGGGCAAAATTACTTGATATTTATCCAACTACAATTAGTTCCGATATATATTCTAAGAACCGTATTCAAGGGCCAGTATTTAGTCTAGCAAATGTTATGACCAAGTTTATTTGTTTAGGTTATAGCAGGGAGCGAATTATTGATAGTGTTACAAAAAATGCGGCACAAATTTTGCATCTTGAAAATAAAGGTAAATTATCCATTGGTTATGATGCAGATCTCACTATTTTCGATATCAAACAAGAAACAGTTTCGTTATCGGATTCAGAAGGTGAAGTTCGTCAAAGTCATGAACAGTTTGTTCCTTTGGCATGTGTTGTAACTGGGAGTAAAGAACATACTGTGTGTATTGAAATAACAGAAGAAGGTAGTAAAAATGAGCTCAGAATCTCAATCTGAAAAAGATGTTTACAGTAAATATAACTTAAAAAGAGTAATTAATGCGTCAGGACGAATGACAATTTTAGGTGTCTCAACGCCAAGACCAGAAGTGGTTGACACAGTATTACATGGACTAAATGAATATTTTGAAATTAAAGATCTGGTGGATAAAACGGGGCAATATATTGCAAAATTACTCAAAGTCGAAAATGCCGTCGTAGTATCGTGTGCTTCTGCTGGTATTGTACAAGCGGTTGCAGGTTTAATTATCAAAGACGATCGTGATCTGTTATTTAATTTACATTCATCAGACAAATATGTTCCTCGTGAAATTATTGTTCCTAAAGGTCATAACGTTAATTTTGGTGCACCGATTAGTACGATGGTTTCACTAGGTGGTGGTATTGTGGTTGAGGCTGGTTATGCTAATGAATGTAAACCAGAACATATTGAATCTTTAATTAATCCAGATACAGCGGCTATTTTATATGTTAAATCCCATCATTGTGTGCAAAAAAGTATGTTGTCAGTCGCACAAACGGCTGTAATTGCCAAAAAATACAATATTCCATTAATTGTTGATGCTGCTGCTGAAGAAGATTTACAAACATATTATCAACAAGGCGCTGATTTAGTTATTTATAGCGGAGCCAAAGCGATTGAAGGGCCTACCAGCGGTTTAGTTATAGGTCGTCAAAAAGCTGTTGAATGGGTAAAAATGCAGTCGCAAGGTATTGGACGATCAATGAAAGTTGGTAAAGAGGGGATTTTAGGTTTAACTAAAGCAATTGAGCTTTATCTTACCGAACCACAGAAAGAAACAGGACAGCAAATGGTGGGTAAAATGACATCATTTATTGAAAAGTTAAATGAACTTCATGGGATATCGGCTACCGTTGTTTGGGATGGCGCAGGGCGTGATATCGCACGCGCAGAAATAGCGTTTGATGCCAGCGTGATAGGTAAAACTGCAATCGAAATGGTGGATCTGATGAAACAAGGCGAAATTGCAGTTTACTTCAGAGAATATAAAGCCAATGAAGGCAAAGTTGATGCCGATGTGCGTAGTGTGACATCAGCGCAACTTGATATTATTTACAACAAAATTAAAAATATTATCCAAGGAGCAAAATAATGCAATTGAGTCCAAATTATTATCATGATCGTGTTTGTTTAAATGTTTTAGCAAATTCAATCGACAATGCAAAAGCAATCTATGAAGCTGCGCAATCTCATGTAGTTGTGGGTATTTTATCTAAAAACTATTCAAATAATGAAGCTGCGATTGTTGATATGAAAAGATATGCAGCAGCGATTGATAATGCTATCTCTGTGGGGCTTGGTGCGGGTGATCCTAATCAATCAATAATGGTTTCGGAGATATCAGCTGTGCTGCAGCCACAACATGTTAATCAAGTGTTTACAGGGGTTGCGACAAGTCGTGCATTGGTAGGGCAACAAGAAACGGTCATTAATGGATTAGTTTCGCCAACGGGGAAAGTAGGTTTAGTAAATATTGCAACCGGTCCTATAAGTTCAACGTTGCCAGCAGCCATTGTTCCTGTTGAAACAGCTATTGCTTTATTAAAAGATATGGGAGGAAGTTCAATAAAATATTTTCCTATGGGTGGTTTAAAGCATAAAGATGAATTTGAGTATGTTGCTAAATGTTGTGCTGAACATGATTTCTATCTTGAACCAACAGGTGGTATTGATTTAAACAATTATGAGGCAATTTTAAAAATTGCTTTAGATGCAGGTGTGAAGAGAATTATCCCACATATCTATAGTTCTATCATTGATAAAGCGACAGGTGCAACACGTACCTGTGATGTCAAACAACTTTTAGCTATTACCCAAAAACTAGTAGGATAAATAATGTCATCTCAAGTGCTTTTCTATTATCAGCGATTAGCGTATTTATTTGATACCATAAAAAACGAAACACTTCCTCAACAAGAGCTAGCCAATCGTTTTTCGGTTTCTACTCGCACAATTCGTACTGATATTTCAGCACTAAATGATATTTTAGGTGATTATGGTGCCCAAGTTGATTATACCAAAAATGTTGGTTATCAACTTGTGGTAACCGATCCTATTCGTTATGCCACATTACCTATTAATCAAGTGATTGAACAAGTACCTCGAACCAGTAAAGAAAGAGTTTCGGCTTTATTGATCGCTTTTTTAACTCAATCCAATTCCGTAAAGTTAGATGATATAGCTGGCGAATGGTTTTTAAGCCGTAGTACATTACAAAATGATGTTATTGAAGTTAAACAATATTTAGATAAATATAATTTATTACTCGAAAATCGTCCTTATTATGGTATGCGGCTAATTGGTGAAGAGTCGTCAATTCGCGCATGTTTAACCGATATTTTATGGCAACGCTATATGGCTGAAGATACCATTACAGTTAATAAATTACGCAAAACGATTTTAAATGATATCGATTTAGAGTATCTTGAAAAAATTCTTCAAAACCAACTTGAACGTTTTGAATTAAAATTAAGTGCTGAAGGGCAAGGGTATTTACTTTATAGTTGTGCAGTTTCAATTACTCGAATTACTCAGGGGCATGAGTTAATTGAATATGAAGTAGAGCAAATTAATACCACTGTTATCAGCGCAGTGACTGAAATATCTGAAGATATTTCCTATTTTTTAGGTAACGTGCTTTCTGATGCAGAATTTAATTATTTATGTGCTCAAATTTATTCTCGCACTATTATGGATTCGCCAAATCAGGCAAAAAGCTTGGCATTGATTAACCATATATTATCTTATATTAATAATACTTATCACTATAATTTATGGGAAGATAAAAAGTTACGTCAAGACATATTAATTCATATTTCATCCATGCTATCGCGAATTAAATATCAAATCCGCACAACTAATCCTTTATTACGTGAGATAAAGCAATATTATCCTTTCGCTTATGATATTACGTTATCTGCACTTGCTAACACCGAGCAGTATACTCAATCCAAAATGACAGAAGATGAAATTAGTTACTTAGCGGTACATATCGGCGTGGCACTAGAGCGTAATTATAATGCTGGACATGAAAGATATGCGCAAATTTTACTTGTTAGCGAGCTTGGTAATGCCGCTTTGCGTATGATTGAATCAAAAATTAAACGGGATTTCCCGCATATTAAAATAAATCGAACTCTTTCTTACCGTGAATATGAACAGCTGGCAAATATTGAAGAAGATTTTGTTGTTTCAACTGTTCGTTTAACAGAAAAAAATAAGCAAATAGTTAAAATTTCACCATTTCCAACACCTTATCAGCTTGAGCAATTGGGGCGGTTGGCAATGATTGATAGAACAATGCCTTATATTATTGAGCGTTTTTTTAATCAAAAGTTTTTTTTCATTATTGAACAATCAATGACACAAAAAGACCTTTTAAAAAATATTTGTAAAAAACTTAAGCAAGAGGGGTATATTGATGTAGATTTCTATCCATCAGTCATTGAACGAGAGGCAATAGTGTCTACACTATTAGGTGAAAATATTGCCATTCCTCACTCTGTCGGGTTGTTGGCTAAAAAAACAATAGTAACGACCATATTAGCGCCACAGGGTATTGTATGGGACAAGAATGAGGTCGCTCATGTTATTTTTTTATTGGCGATCAGTAAAGATGAATATGAAGATGCAATGCGCATTTATAATTTATTTGTAAACTTTGTCAAAGAAAGATCAACTAAGCGTTTATTAAATAGTAAAACGTTTGATGATTTTCGTGCAATTGTAAAAGATAGCTTTGGTCGACTGCCATAATTGTTGGATAAATATATTTATTTTTAAATGTAAATCTTATTTTTATCGAAAAATTTTTACAAAAATAAACATATATTCAAAATGAATATTAAGATAATACTCAATGAGTAAAACCAATTATCTTGTTTGCGCCCATTGACGAAATTATGATTTAAAGGTAATATGCGCGCCTTATGTATTGTGTTCTTTTTATGAAGAAACATAAGAGTAACTTTAAGGTAGCATGCATATTTTATGCAAAATAAATTGCCATTAACAATTGACCCAATTAAAGCAGCACAAAAAAAGCTTGATTATATTGGATATTATCCAGCTAAAAGTGTAGCTAGGGTTGAAAGTCCACAAAGTGATATTGAGTGTAGCTTATCTTTTAAGTTTGATGAGCAACGACTTTGTGTTATTACAATTGATGCAAAAATAACGTTAGAACTGGTTTGCCAACGTTGTTTTAAACCTTTTATCACAGAAATTCATGTGATGAATAAATTTAGTCCTGTTAAGAGCGATGCTCAAGCAGAGGCACTACCGGAACATTATGAGCCCGTTCTTATGAACGAGTTTGGCGAAGTAGATATATTAGCGTTACTTGAGGACGAAATCATTCTCTCGTTGCCAATTGCGCCGGTACATGATAGTGAACACTGCGAAGTGTCAGAGGCTGATATGGTATTTGGTGACATTCCAAGTGAGAATGAAAAACCGAATCCATTTGCAATTTTAGTTAGTTTAAAGAATAAGGGGTAAATCCATGGCTGTTCAACAGAATCGTAAAACTCGTGCAAAACGTGGTATGCGTCGTTCTCATGATGCATTAACTGTTGCTAATATCTCAGTTGATGAATCAGGTAAAACACATTTACGTCATCATGTAACCGCAGATGGTTATTATCGTGGTCGTAAAGTGATTTCTAAATAATTATTACCTAATTAGAAATTCTCAGGTGACATTTTGGATAATCTAACCATTGCGTTAGATGCTATGAGCGGGGACTTCGGTCCTCGTGTTGTTGTTCCTGCTGCAATACAAGCGCTAAATTGTTATCCACACCTTTCTATTTTTCTGGTGGGCGACCCAGCAGAAATTAGTCTTTTTTTGTCAAAAGAAAATGTAAAACTTGTCTCTCACTATCAGCAAAAGGGGCGGTTAATTTTGACCGAATCGACTACCGTTATAGCTAATGATATGAAGCCTGCCTATGCGATTCGCCATAGCCAAGGCTCGTCAATGAGAATAGCGCTTGAACTGGTTAAAGATAACAAGGCTCAGGCCTGTGTAAGTGCTGGTAATACCGGTGCACTGATGGGGTTGTCTAAACTTCTATTGCACTCTTTAACCGGCATTGATCGTCCTGCCTTAGTTGCCACTATTCCTGCATTAAATAATCAAAGTACGGTGGTGCTGGATTTAGGTGCTAATGCTGAATGTGATAGTGATATGCTAGTACAATTTGCCATAATGGGTGAAATATTAGCTAAAACAGTACTAAAAATTGAAAATCCTCGGGTTGCCTTACTTAATATAGGTGAAGAAGACATCAAAGGGTTGGATAAAATACGTGCAGCTGCTTCTATTTTAAAATCAAATGATCAGATTAATTATATCGGCTATTTAGAAGGTAATGAGCTGTTAACCGGTAAAACAGATGTATTAGTATGTGATGGTTTTGTTGGCAATGTGACGTTAAAAACAGTCGAAGGCTTAGTTAAAATTTTCATGTCTTCATTTAAGTTGTCTCTTGGTCATAACTCATTATTAATGAAGCTATTAAGTAAATGGTTACAGAGAAAGTTCTCAAAAAGCTTTGGTTATCTGGAACCAGGGCGATATAATGGCGCTTGTTTGCTTGGACTTCGAAGTATTGTGATCAAAAGTCATGGTAGTGCCAACCAAAAATCATTTTTTGCAGCAATTGAACAAGCTATTTTGGCTATACAAACAAATATACCTGAGAAGATAGCAATGAGCCTTTCTTCCGCACTACCCAAGAGCGAATAATTAGATGTATACAAAGATATTAGGAACTGGAAGTTACCTTCCAAAACAGATAAGAACTAATGCAGATCTTGAAAAGATGGTCGATACTAGTGATGAATGGATCACAACACGTACCGGTATCAAAGAAAGACGGATTGCAGAGCCAAATGAAACTGTAACGAGTATGGCTTATCAAGCTGCTATAAATGCAATTGAAATGGCTAATATCGCTAAAGAAGAAATTGGTATGATTATTGTTGCAACGGCAACGTCGGTCAATGCGTTTCCAAGTTCAGCAACAGAATTACAAGCGAAATTAGGTATTGGTGATGTTGTTGCATTCGATGTATCTGCCGCTTGCTCCGGATTTGTTTATGCGCTTGATATTGCCGATAAATATATTAAAAGCGGTGCAATTAAATATGCCTTAGTTGTTGGTTCAGACATGTTAACTCGCGGTGTAGATCCAAATGACCGAGGGACTATTATCATTTTTGGTGATGGTGCAGGAGCGGTTGTTGTTGGTGCATCAGAAGAACCGGGTATTATTGCTTCACATCTTCATGCTGATGGTCGATATGGTGACTTATTAAAATATCCATATGTTGATCGCCGTGATATAAATGATCCAGTTTACATGACCATGCATGGCAATGAAGTGTTTAAAGTAGCGGTTAAAGAGCTTTCAAATTTGGTTGATGAACTTTTAACTGAGAATGCATTTAACAAAGCTGATTTAGATTGGTTAGTACCACATCAAGCTAATTTAAGAATTATTTCAGCAACTGCAAAACGCCTAGATATGGATATGAGTAAAGTCATTGTCACATTGGATAAGCAGGGTAATACTTCTGCTGCTTCTGTGCCTTGTGCTTTAGATGCTGGCGTGCGAGATGGACGAATTCAACGAGGTCACCTAATTTTATTAGAAGCCTTTGGAGGTGGATTTGTTTGGGGTTCTGCGCTAGTTAGATTTTAGTTTATGATGTATTTTTAATGATCAAGGATTTAAATAATGACCAAATTTGCAATGGTATTTCCAGGACAAGGCTCACAATCTGTCGGCATGTTAAAAGATCTTGCTGATAATTTCTCGATTGTGAAATCCACATTTGATGAAGCTTCTGAAATGCTTGGTTATGATTTGTGGGATTTAGTACAAAAAGGTCCAACAGAAGAATTAAATAAAACTTGGCAAACGCAACCTGCGTTACTTGCTTCATCTGTTGCAATATTTAGAATGTGGCAAAGTGTTAATGGTGCTCAACCTGATTTTATGGCAGGTCATAGTTTGGGTGAATATTCGGCATTAGTTTGCGCTGGTGTGATTGATTTCAAAGATGCGATTAAATTAGTCGAATTACGTGGAAAGCTGATGCAAGAAGCAGTACCAAGTGGTACAGGGGCAATGTATGCCATTATTGGGTTAGATAACGAATCGATTAGCAGAGCATGCGAACAAGCAGCACAAGATCAAATTGTTGCTCCTGTAAATTTTAATTCACCAGGACAAGTTGTTATTGCTGGTAATAAAGAAGCTGTTGAACGTGCTGGCGTATTATGTAAAGAAGCGGGTGCAAAACGTGCATTACCACTTGCTGTTAGTGTGCCATCACACTGTGCATTAATGAAATCAGCCGCTGATAAATTAGCAACGACATTAAATGACATTGAATTTAGCACGCCAAAGTTTGCGGTTATCAATAATGTCGATGTTAAAGTTGAAACATCAGCAGAAAAAATCAAAACGGCATTGATTTCTCAGCTTTATAGCCCTGTACGTTGGACAGAAACTGTTGAATACATAGCAAAACAAAATGTAACACTTTTAGTTGAAATGGGGCCAGGTAAGGTGTTAACAGGCTTAACTAAACGTATTGTAGATACACTTTCTGGCTTGGCAGTCAATGATAAAGCATCATTAGACATAGCATTAGAAAACACAAAGTAAAGGATAAAAGAGGTAGTTATGAATCTATCAGGAAAAATTGCTTTAGTTACCGGTGCAAGTCGAGGAATTGGTAAAGCAATAGCAGAAAAATTAGTTGCTTGTGGTGCAACGGTTATAGGTACGGCAACAACAGAGAAAGGTGCGGATGCCATCAGTCAATACTTAGGCTCAAATGGCAAAGGTTTTGCTTTAAATGTAACAGATGAAGCATCAATCGAATCTGTTATTAATGCAATAAAAAACGAATTTGGTGATATTGACATTCTAGTCAATAACGCAGGTATTACGCGTGATAATTTATTAATGCGCATGAAAGAAGATGAATGGCAAGATATTTTAAATACTAATTTAACATCAGTATTCCGTTTATCTAAAGCATTAATGCGCACAATGATGAAAAAACGTTATGGCAGAATTGTAACTATTGGTTCAGTAGTGGGTACAATGGGAAATGCTGGCCAAGCTAACTATGCGGCTGCGAAAGCAGGATTAATTGGTTTTAGTAAATCATTAGCTCGCGAAGTGGCCTCACGAGGTATTACCGTTAATGTAGTAGCCCCTGGTTTTATTGCAACTGATATGACTGATGCATTAACCGAGGAACAAAAAGCGTTAACATTGGGACAAGTGCCTGCTGGGCGTTTAGGTGAACCTGTGGAAATTGCTAATGCGGTTGCCTTTTTGGTTTCTGATGAAGCATCTTACATTACTGGTGAAACTTTACATGTCAATGGTGGCATGTATATGGTGTAATTGGCTAGAATAGTGTAAAATGAGCCAACGCTTTGATGTTTTGAATAAGAAATAAGCAATTGGGTTGAAAAATGATTGGCATCTTTTTCAACATTTTATAAACTTACATTCACCGCCACTTTCGGCGATTTTTATAGGAAAAAAAAGAGTATGAGCACTATTGAAGAGCGAGTTAAGAAAATTATTGTTGAGCAACTAGGTGTAAAAGAGGAAGAAGTTAAAAATGAATCTTCTTTCATTGAAGATCTTGGCGCTGATTCTCTTGATACGGTTGAATTAGTTATGGCTTTAGAAGAAGAATTTGATACTGAAATTCCTGATGAAGAAGCTGAAAAAATCACAACTGTTCAATCAGCAATTGATTATATTACTGCAAATCAATAAGGTTAGCAGGGTCTTCATGATAGGCGGTCAAATGATCGCCTAGTTTGTATTTGTGTTTATAATTTTTAAACTAAAGAAAACTTGATATAAATTCTTAGAAAACTAGAAATAAAATTTTCAATGATTCAAATTTCATTTCAATCCTTTCCCGGAGGGCAATGTGTCTAAACGCAGAGTTGTTGTTACTGGAATGGGCATGATATCTCCTGTAGGTAATACAGTTGAATCCACTTGGCAAGCTTTATTAGCTGGACAAAGTGGCGTTGAACTCATAGAGCACTTTGATACTGCCCCTTTCGCAACGCACTTCGCAGCGATGGTTAAAAACTTTAATGGCGAAGATTATAATATTTCACGCAAAGATGCGCGTAAAATGGATTATTTTATCCAATATGGTATCGCTGCGGGTATGCAAGCAATGCAAGATGCTGGCATTGAGATCACGGAAGAAAACGCAAAACGTATTGGCTGTGCTATAGGTTCAGGTATTGGCGGGCTTGGGTTGATTGAAGAAAACCACAGTGCATTAGTCAATGGTGGACCACGTAAAATTAGCCCTTTTTTTGTACCCTCAACAATTGTTAATATGATTGCTGGTCATTTATCCATTATTTATGGATTAAAAGGGCCAAGTATTACTATAGCAACAGCATGTTCTTCTGGTGTGCACAATATTGGTCATGCTGCACGTATGATTGCTTATGGTGATGCAGATGCGATGTTAGCTGGTGGGGGAGAAAAAGCAAGTACTCCTCTTGGTATTGGTGGTTTTGGTGCTGCTCGTGCATTATCGACCAATAATGATGATCCTAAAGGTGCAAGTCGTCCTTGGGATAAAGATCGTGATGGTTTTGTGCTTGGTGATGGTGCGGGAATCATGTTCTTAGAAGAATATGAGCATGCTAAAAAGCGTGGCGCTAAAATTTACGCTGAACTGGTTGGATTTGGTATGAGTGGTGATGCTTATCATATGACTTCACCTCCAGCTGATGGTAGTGGTGCGGCCTTAGCAATGCAATGTGCACTTCGTGATGCAGGCATCAATCCTGAGCTAGTGGGTTATATCAATGCTCATGGCACATCAACACCAGCCGGTGATAAAGCAGAAACTCAAGCAGTAAAAAGTATTTTTAAAGAAAATGCCAACAAAGTTATGGTTAGTTCAACTAAATCAATGATAGGGCATTTATTGGGTGCTGCTGGAGCGGTTGAATCTATTTTTACTGTACTTACACTGTGTGATCAAGCTGTGCCACCAACAATTAACCTTGATAATCCTGATGAGGGCTGTGATCTTGATTATGTTCCGCATACAGCACGTCAAGTTAAGAATTTACAATACGCACTTTGTAATTCTTTTGGTTTTGGTGGAACCAATGGTTCAGTGTTATTTAAGAAAATCTAATTTTTTGTTATCCGCCGATAATATCTATTGGCGGAATATCTTTAATAAATGGTTTTTCACTTATAAACTTTATAATGAAAATGACCTTTATCTTTTCTCAGTTCGAACTAACAATTAAAGGGAATAAGAATATTCCTCTTGCTTGTGTTATAATCTCATAATAACTTTATAGCTTCACTTCTGGTAATTATGGCGGAACCTAAATTTATTCATCTTCATTTGCATAGTGATTTCTCGATGGTTGATGGAATTGCGAAAGTTGGCACATTAGTAAATGAAGTGAGCAAGTTACAGATGCCAGCTTTTGCGATCACAGATTTTACTAATCTTTGTGGATTGGTTAAGTTTTATGGTTCAGCGATGTCAAAAGGTATTAAACCGATCATTGGTGCAGATCTTGCTATTAGAAGTTCTCAAATGCCTGATGATATTTATCGTTTAACTCTTCTAGCGGCTAATAATCAAGGATATCAAAATCTTACTTTATTGATTTCTAAAGCTTATCAGCGAGGATATATCGGTGATTTGCCAGTTGTTGATAATGACTGGCTAATTGAGCACCGAGCCGGATTAATTGCATTAGCAGGGCGAGAAAGTGATATTGGTATCGGTATTGTTCGTAATAATCAAATAATCGTTGATAATGCTATTAATTTTTATCTTGAAAATTTTAGTGAGCACTTTTATTTTGAATTAGTACGTACTAAACGAACCAATGAAGAGCTATTTATTCATCGAGCTGTGAATTTGGCTGAACAATATTCGTTACCCGTTGTTGCAACTAATGATGTTCGATTTTTGAAATCTTCTGATTTTGATGCTCACGAGATTCGTGTCGCTATTCATGATGGTAATACGCTAGAAGATCCTTCCAGACCTAAAAATTATTCGGCAGAGCAATATCTACGTACAGAACAGGAAATGTGCGAACTATTTTCTGATATTCCTGAAGCGCTTGAAAATAGTGTTGAAATAGCAAAACGCTGTAATGTTTCTATCCGATTAGGCGAATATTTTTTACCTAAATTTCCAACCGGCGATATGTCTACTGAAGACTTTTTAGTGCATAAAGCACGCGAAGGATTAGAAGAAAGGCTAGCGTTTTTATTTCCTGATCCAGAAATTAGAAAGCAAAGACGACCTGAATATGATGAGCGTTTAGAAACCGAATTAACTGTAATTAACCAAATGGGTTTTCCTGGTTACTTCCTGATTGTTATGGAGTTTATACAATGGTCAAAAGATAATGATATTCCAGTTGGTCCAGGACGAGGCTCTGGTGCTGGCTCGCTAGTTGCGTATGCTTTGAAAATTACCGATTTAGATCCACTTGAGTTCGATTTGCTTTTTGAACGTTTTTTAAATCCAGAACGTGTTTCAATGCCTGACTTTGATGTTGATTTCTGTATGGAAAAACGCGATCTGGTTATTGATCATGTCGCTGATATGTATGGTCGCGATGCTGTTTCCCAGATTATTACCTTTGGTACCATGGCAGCTAAAGCGGTTATTCGAGATGTAGGAAGAGTGCTTGGGCATCCTTATGGATTTGTCGATCGTATTTCAAAATTAATACCTTTAGATCCAGGTATGACACTAGCCAAAGCTTTTGAAATTGAGCCTCAGTTACAAGAGTTATATGATAATAATGAAGAAGTCAAATCATTAATTGACATTGCACGTCAATTAGAGGGGGTAACCCGAAATGCTGGTAAGCATGCCGGTGGTGTTGTAATTTCACCTACTAAGATAACTGATTTTTCTCCAATTTATTGTGATCCAGAAGGCCATCACCCAGTTACTCAATTTGATAAAAACGATGTGGAATATGCAGGTCTGGTAAAGTTTGACTTTTTGGGATTACGGACATTAACCATTATTGATTGGGCAATCAAAATGATTAATGAACGTCAGCTGCGAGAGGGTAGCGAAAAAGTCGATATTACCCGAATTCCTTTAGATGATGAAAAATCTTTTGAATTATTATTAAAAGCTGAAACTACAGCGGTGTTCCAACTTGAATCCCGTGGTATGAAAGATTTAATAAGACGTCTAAAGCCCGACTGTTTTGAGGACATGATCGCTTTAGTTGCATTATTTCGTCCAGGTCCCCTACAATCAGGCATGGTCGACAATTTTATTGACCGAAAACATGGACGAGAAGAGGTTTCTTACCCTGATATTAAGTACCAACATGACTCATTAAAACCTATTTTAGAACCAACGTATGGTATTATTTTATATCAAGAACAAGTGATGCAAATCGCACAGACTCTTTCTGGTTATACATTGGGAGGTGCTGATTTATTGCGCCGAGCTATGGGTAAGAAAAAACCTGAAGAGATGGCAAAGCAACGTTCTGTTTTTAAAGATGGTGCTGAAAAACAAGGTATTGATGGTGAGCTGTCGATGCGAATATTTGATCTGGTTGAAAAATTTGCTGGATATGGCTTTAATAAATCTCATTCGGCCGCTTATGCGCTTGTTTCTTATCAAACATTATGGCTAAAAACTCACTATCCTGCCGAATTTATGGCTGCGGTTATGACCGCCGATATGGATAATACCGATAAAATTGTCGGTTTGGTTGATGAATGCTTACGGATGGGATTAAAAGTTAATCCTCCAGATATTAATAGTGGTCTGTATCACTTTCATGTAAATGATAAAGGTGAGATTGTTTATGGTATTGGGGCTATAAAAGGTGTTGGCGAGGGTCCTATAGAGGCAATTGTTGAAGCACGTAACAGTGGAGGATATTTCAAAAATATTTTCGAACTTTGTGCTCGAACAGATATGAAGAAGATCAATCGTCGAGTACTTGAAAAACTCACTATGGCAGGAGCTTTTGATAAATTAGGTCCTCATCGTGCGGCTATATTGCATAGCATTAATGATGCAATGCAAGCGGCAGATCAATATGCTAAAGCACAAGATATTGGTCAAGAAGATATGTTTGGTGTTTTGGCGGAAGAGCCTGAACAAGTTGAGTATGCTTATGCTGCAGTTTCTGAATTACCTGATCAAGTTTTGCTTGATGGGGAACGTGAGGCCTTAGGACTTTATTTAACAGGACATCCAGTAACACAATATTTAAAAGAATTAAATCGTTATACAGGTGGACTGAGAATTAGTGAAGCCTCTCCAACAGGTTGGGGTAAGATGGTCACTTTTGCAGGTATTGTTGCTGATGCTCGGGTACGAATTACTAAAAAAGGTAAAAAAATCGGTTTGTTTACCTTGGACGATCGTTCTGGCCGTATTGACGGTATGCTTTTTGCTGAGTCTTTAGATAATTTCGGACATTTACTTGTAAAAGATAAGATCTTAATTGTTACAGGTCAAGTTAGTAATGACGATTTTAATGGTGGTTTTAAAATATCAGTGCGCGATATTGCTGATCTAAAAGATGCTCGAGCTAAATATGTAAAAGGATTGTCGATTACTTTAACTGAAAGCGAAACAAATCAAGCAATATTGCAGCGTTTACAACAATTGTTTGAACCTTATCGGCATGGCAGTGTGCCAGTTAACTTATATTATCATCGAGATGATTTAGTTGTTAGGATTCAATTTGGCACGACATGGAGGATAATTCCTGAAGATACTTTGATTGTTGAGTTAAAGACATTACTTGGTATTGACCGTATTGAATTTGATTTTGAATAATTTAAATAAACTTATGAATAACAGTTTGATTATTAACATTGACGAATAAAAAAGCTGCTTTTATTAAGTTTATGTAGCTAAATTTTGGAAAAGTTGAAGCCTATTAATATAAATATAGGTGACTTCAATGAGTATTACATAGTAGAATTGGTTTAATTTTATCTTCAGAATTAGTCAGTATACTATTGAATAGTGTATTTTTTAAAGTACCGAATGAATTAAGAGGCAAGTACAAGCGTTATGAACAATTTTTTGGAATTTGAGAAGCCGATAGCGGAATTAGAAGCAAAAATTAATTCCTTAAAGAATATTGATTCACAACAAGTTGAATTAGATATTAATTTAGATAAAGAGATTAAGCAATTACATAAAAAAAGTCGAGAATTAACAAAAAAAATATTTGCTAATTTAACTCCTTGGGAAATTGCGCAATTAGCTAGACATCCAAATCGTCCTTATACATTGGATTATATAAAAGAGATTTTCACTGATTTTGATGAATTAGCTGGGGATCGAGCTTATGCCGATGATAAAGCAATTGTTGGAGGAATAGCTCGTATTGATGGACGAGCTGTGGTAGTTATTGGACATCAAAAAGGACGTGAAACAAAACAGAAAATTTATCGAAACTTTGGTATGCCAGCTCCAGAGGGATATCGTAAAGCTTTACGATTAATGCAATTAGCTGAACGTTTTAAATTGCCTATCATTACTTTTATTGATACTCCCGGAGCTTACCCAGGTATTGGGGCTGAGGAACGAGGTCAAGCAGAGGCTATTGCCCGTAATTTAAGGGAAATGTCACGTCTTAAAATCCCAACTATTTGTACCGTCATTGGTGAAGGGGGATCTGGGGGAGCGCTTGCTATCGGTGTAGCAGATAAAGTTAATATGCTTCAATATAGTACTTATTCTGTTATCTCACCAGAGGGTTGTGCTTCTATTTTATGGAAAAGTGCTGACAAAGCACCTGTTGCTGCTGAAGCTATGAATATGACAGCAGATAATTTATTAAAGTTAAATTTGATTGATTCAATCGTGCCTGAGCCACTTGGTGGGGCTCACCGAGATTATACCGCTATTTCTGTTTCACTCAAAAACCAGTTACTTAGTGATCTTGATGAACTTGAAAGTATGGATTTATCTGTATTACTAGAAAGAAGATTTCAACGTTTGATGAACTATGGTTATGTAAGGTAATTTAAATCAGGAACGTTATAATGAAAAAATCGACAGGATTACTTCGTATCTTTAATGCGACAAAATACTCTTTAAAAGGCTTAAAATCAGCGATCAAACATGAAGCTGCATTTCGTCAAGAGTTAATTGTATTGGGTTTAGCTTATATCATTGTAATGCTAGTTGATTTTTCTATTTATGAACGCATCTTATTACTTGGTTCGATCGGTGTTGTGATGATTACCGAGTTAATTAATAGTGCAATTGAGTGTGTTGTTGATCGTATCGGCCATGAAAGACATGAGCTATCTGGCCGAGCGAAGGATTATGGTTCAGCAGCTGTATTTTTATCGTTATTATTGACTGTTACCTTATGGATTTATCTATTTTCTTGTCACTTTTTTCCGTGATTTTTTATTGAAACGTATACTTTCCTGAAAGTTTTTGACAATAGATAACTAATAAAAAATTATTCAGAAACGAGTTCTTTAATAATAAAATTTCCAGTTTTTTCACTATCTAACGTTGTTTTTAACCATGGCATAACTATACTCATTTGTTCATGTAATTTCCATGGTGGGTTAATTACTATCATTCCTGATGCGGTCATGCCTTTTTGATTATTATCTGGTTTTATTGCTAGTTCGAACTGTGAAATTCGTTTAATACCTAACTTCACAATGCCATCAATCATTTTTTGCGTTTGGCTGCGAGACACAACAGGATACCAAATTAAATAGACACCAGTTGCAAAACGCTTATAGGCTTCAAACAGTGCTGTAGGAATTGTTTGATAATCGTCCTTTATTTCATAGGAAGGATCGATCAATATTATCCCACGGCGTGAATCTGGCGGTAACTTCGATTTTAATTGAGAAAAACCATCTTCACGTAATACTCTTGTTCGTTTATCTTTATTAAATTCTTGCCTTAATAAAGGATAATCAGTTGGATGTAATTCAGTAAGATTGAGCTTGTCTTGCTCACGTAATAATTGCTTGGCAATTAATGGTGAGCCAGGATAATATTTTAATTCATCAAAAGGATTATATCTTTTTAGTATCGATATATAGGTATTTAACAGTGCAGGGATATTTGATTGTTGCCAAATCAAATTAATTCCTGATAAATATTCACCTGTTTTTGCAGCATGTTCACTCTTTAATAGGTATCGGCCAGCGCCTGAGTGTGTATCTAAATATAAAAAAGGTTTTTCTTTTTCTTTTAATGATTCAATACAGAATGTTAACACAATATGTTTTAATACATCCGCATGATTACCAGCATGATAACTATGACGATAGCTTAACATTATAAATTCTCCTTCTTTTGTTCATTTTTTTGCATATAAAAGGTCGTTAAAGCTAAACAAAGAAGGCAGGGGATTTCCATTAATTCTTCTATTAAATCTTTTCGATCCCTTGTAATAACTAATAATTCATGGCCAATGCGGCGGTGTTCTGCAATATCAGCTATACCCAAGAATAAAAAAGCTAAAAATATATGCCAAACTGGAATTTTTTCAAATTTATAGCGACGAACAATTTCTTGGCGAATTGTAGGTAAAAATATACTGAGTATTGGAAGTGCTATTAAAAAACTAGCAATAATTTTGTAATAAAAACGCGGTACTTCAGGAAAAAAGTCTCGCCCCCAACTAATTCCTCGACCAAAAAGCATCAACCACCAAAATATTGTCCAAATCCAAAATTTATATAGATTTGGATGTTCAGCCATTTTTTTTGCATAGCAGTAAGTATAGCCGCACATAAATAACAAAAAGAGTGATTGGACATGTTCAATAAGTGTGACAGTAAGTCCATTATATAAAGGTATAAAAAAATTACCTATAATATAAAGAGTAATACCAAGAATAATAATCGATAAGGAACTTTTGTAAAAATGAAAATCTAATTTACACATACAATATCTTAATATTAATTAGCGCGTTTAAGTTTGAGTATAGTACCGCATTTACGACATAAATAACTAGTTTTATTATTTTGAATTTTATTGTGTCTTATGGATGTTAGGTGATGTTGTTGACACTTGCAGTAGTATAAATAAGTATTGCGGTGTACTGTAAAACGATGAGTGGTCGTTGGGATTTTGCCTAATATTTCTGACATAATATATTGCCATTGTTTACCATGTGGCTTTACTTTTCCAAATTCTTTAAAAACAATTAGATGGGCTAATTCATGAGGTACCACTTCCTCAATAAAATGCATACCATTTTCTAGTAACATAATTGAATTAAGTTGAATTTCCCAACGTACTAAAAATGCACTGCCCGCAATGCTCCCTTTCGGTTTATAGATGATTTTAGGTTCTGTATATTGAGTATGGAGAAGTTGATTGGCTTGTATTAAGTGAGTTCTTAAACAAGCCATTACCTGATTATGTAAATAAATTGGTATGCGTTTATAGTCCAGCTGCATCGCGAAGTAGTGCTGCTTTATCGGTTTTTTCCCAAGGGAAGATATCTCGCCCAAAATGACCGTAACTTGCAGTTTGTTGGTAAATTGGCTGAATAAGGTCAAGCATCTGAATCAATCCATAAGGTCTTAAATCAAAAAATTCTTTGATAAGTGTAACAATTTTATGGTGATCGATTTTTTCAGTACCAAAAGTATTAACATAAATTGATGTAGGATTGGCAATACCAATTGCATAAGATATCTGTAATTCACATCTGTCAGCAAGTCCAGCTGCAACAATATTTTTTGCTACATAGCGTGCAGCATAAGCTGCTGAACGGTCAACTTTTGATGGATCTTTTCCTGAAAAAGCTCCACCTCCATGACGCGCGGCTCCGCCATAAGTATCTACAATAATTTTGCGGCCAGTTAACCCACAATCTCCCATTGGACCACCAATAACAAAGCGTCCAGTTGGATTAATAAAGTATTTAGTCCTTGACGTTAACCATTCGGTTGGTAATGTAGGTTTAATGATTTCTTCCATAACAGCTTCATGTAATGCTTTTTGGTCAATGGCTTCTGAATGCTGAGTAGATAAAACGATAGTATCAACCCCTTTTATTTGACCGTCTTGGTAAATTAATGTGACTTGGCTTTTTGCATCGGGTCTTAACCAAGGAAGTGTACCATTTTTTCTGACTTCTGCTTGGCGACGCATTAAATCATGCGCATAACTTATGGCTGCAGGCATAAAGTTTGGCATTTCATTGGTCGCATAACCAAACATTATACCTTGATCGCCTGCACCTTGTTCTAGTGGATCTTTTCGATCGACACCTTGATTAATGTCAGGAGATTGCTTACCAATAGCATTAAGCACCGCACATGAATTTGCATCAAATCCCATTTCTGAACTGGTATAACCAATATCATTAATGGTTTTTCTTGTTAATTCCTCAATATCTACCCAAGCTGAAGTTGTGATTTCACCACCAACTAAAGCCATACCTGTTTTTACATAAGTTTCACATGCGACTCGTGCTTTTGGATCTTGTTTTAAAATAGCATCAAGCACAGCATCAGATATTTGATCGGCAATTTTATCTGGATGTCCTTCTGAAACGGACTCTGAAGTAAATAAAAATTCTGACATAATATATCCCCTTTTAACTTATTGAATGCAATGCTTGAACTACAATACTATAGTTTAAGATCTTTAATTTTAGCAGTTTTACCATCTAGACGTCTATTTTAATAATTTATTACTAAAAAAGCCAGTCTTCCCTAACACAAAATTGCTTGCATTAATTTTTAATCAATTTACGATATTGCGCGTTTCTAATTTATTATCTAATAACCTATAACTAAAAATGAATATTGTAAGACAATCTCCGTCGGTGTTAGTGTTTGATTCAGGTATTGGTGGATTAACTGTTTATAATGAAATCTATAATAAAGTACCTAATGCACACTATATCTATGCATTTGATAATGAACTGTTTCCTTATGGAGATAAATCAGCAGAGTTTTTAATTAATAGAGTCAATTCAGTCATAGAAACTATTACTAAATTTTATACAATTGATTTAGCGGTTATTGCCTGCAATACGGCTAGTACTGTCTGTTTACCTAACTTACGTTCTAAATTTTCTTTTCCTATTATTGGTGTTGTACCGGCTATTAAACCAGCTAGCTTACTTACTAAAAATAAATGTATAGGGTTATTAGCAACCAAAGCTACAATAGAGCGAACCTATACAACCAATTTAATTCAGCAATTTGCAGCAAATTGTAGTGTTCAATTGTTAGGTCTTTCTGAATTAGCACTTATAGCCGAAAATAAATTACAGGGTATTACTGTAGATATGCAACAACTAAAAGAATTAATGCAACCTTGGCTTGAATTACAAACAGTCCCCGATACAATTGTGCTTGGTTGTACGCATTATCCTTTTATCAAAAAAGAATTACAGATGATTTTTTCTCAAGCTACCTTTATAGATTCAGGTTATGCGATTGCAACCAGGGTTTATAATTTGTTAAATGATAAATACGATCTGAAACAAAAAACTTCAGATGCGTCTGAAAATATTGTGCTAAGTACAAACTATAACCAGTCTGTGGAAAAGTTGATTAAAAAATTATCTGATTACAATCTTAATAAATATCAATTAATTAAAGTTTGATGTGTTTGAATGTTGCGCTAACGAGTAAATATTTTATCTTTTTTACTTGCCAAAAAAAAAGAAGTCCCTATAATGCGCATCCACTGACACGCAGTCAGCGACAAGCAGGCGGTGAGTTAGAAAGCGAGATCAAAAATTTTAAAAAAAGATCTTGACGAATGAAAAGGTGTAGCGTAGTATACGCAGCCCTTGAGACAGCAAACTAAATTAACAAAATGTTGATTGAAAGTTGAAGCTGTTAGCTCTTTAAAAATAAGAAACAGACAATCTG
>NZ_WTEV01000106.1 GCF_009795885.1 Gilliamella sp. Pas-s25
TATTGAAATCTATTATAATCGGATACGCCGTCATTCAGCTAATGGCTGGGTATCACCTGAACAATATGAACAACAATATTACCAATACGAAAAAATGATAGAGGTGGGCACTGTCTAATATTTTGGCGAGGATCAAACGTTTCAACTCAACGGCTGAGTTACAACGCGCTTTTTCGGCTTATGCTTATTGGTATAATCATAAACGATTACATTCTTCGTT
>NZ_WTEV01000040.1 GCF_009795885.1 Gilliamella sp. Pas-s25
AGTATGGTATCACTGGCATTTATGTTGATGTGGCTGCCAATGTATTGTTGAGCAATTTATGTACAGCAAAGATCAACAGCCCCTATTGATTTCCCAATAGTTAGATTTACAGGAGACAGTTTGAAAGGGGAGATATTCAAAAAAATTGATTTAAGTTAGATTAGCTGAGCTGAGCATATCATCTCTGTAATGCTGTTATACTAAAAAATATAAACTATCTATAAGCTCATGATTTTAATTGAAATTTAAGGTTAAATTCAATAAAATCAATGCGTCACCTGAACGTTTTTTATGAAAAAATACGCTAATTTTTCACAGTATTGGAATGTTGCTATTTATTGCTTTTGAATGTGCTTATAGCAAAAACCAAACTAAAAAGTAGTCAATGCTGAAAAATAAAATTACAACATACTTGGTATGTGGTTTTCATTTTGCATCTTTACCTATTTGTCGGTATAGTGGCAACCATTATTATTGCTTGGTTACAAATTATAAATACAACGCCATGTCTATTTGTCAAAAAATTGTTGTTATTGCTTTTATTGGATTAATGAAGATTAATTTTTTATATGCTGATGATAATCAGCAGCTTCAATCTTTACGTCATGCAATTGAAGAGCAAGAAAAGCGTTTAGCGCAGCAAAAAAAAGAGCGTAATGAGCTCGTTAATAATCTTAAAGAACAAGAAACCGAAATTGCTAAACTTTTAACATCAATTGAAAGAAATGATTTATTACTCAGAAAGCTCGATCAAGAAATCAATAATTTAATTGAACAAATCAATGTATTAACGATAAAACAAAAACAGCAACGAACGATATTATCAAAACAGCTAGAAAGCGCATTTAAACTAGGCAATACAACAGGGTTGGAGTTGATTTTTTCGGGCGAGGAAAGTGAGCGTAATGATCGAATCATCACTTATTACAGTTACATTAACCAAGCACGACAACAACAAATTCATGATCTTGAAGATACGCAAATTCAATTGAATGAAAAGCGGATTGAGCTACAAAAAAAGCAAGCTTTGCATAAAACATTACAAAGCAAACAACAAGAACAACAAGCAGGGCTTGAAAAAAACCGTCAAAATCGCCAAAAAACGATAATTTCTCTTGAATCATCCATGCAAGTAAATCAACAAAAATTAATTGATTTACGTCATAATGAGGTTAAATTACAAGCGAAAATTGACCAAGCGGAACAAGAAAATAAGCGTATAGCAGAAGAAGAAGCAAAACAAGCAAAAAATATTGAAGAAAAGCAAAAGAATACGCGTTATACTCCTAATTCTGATGAGCGGTCATTAATGGCGCGTGTAAGTGGTATTGGTAAACCGCAACATCAGTTTAGTTGGCCTGTGAATGGTCGTGTTGCGCATCGGTTTGGGGAGTCACTCCAAGGTGAATTGCGCTGGAAAGGAATGGTGATTAATGCCAAAGATGGCATGCAAGTTAAAGCCATTGCTGATGGAAGAGTTATATTGGCAAGTTGGTTGCAGGGCTATGGCTTTGTTGTTGCGCTTGAGCATGGTAAAGGTGATATGAGTTTATATGGCTATAATCAACGCATGTTGGTTGCGGTGGGGGACAAAATTCAAAGTGGACAACCTATTGCATTAGTTGGTTCAAGTGGTGGACAAAATACGCCTGCTTTATATTTTGAGATCCGTCGTGATGGTTTGGCACTTGACCCGAGTGGGTGGTTAAAATAGTGCGTTATTTTATTTTTATTATAATCCTATTGGCGATAAATACTCACTGTGTTTGGGCTGCAAAACTTGCTATCGTCATTGATGATTTTGGGTATCGCCAACATAATGAAGAGCAAGTAATTTTATTATCGCCTAATATTAATGTTGCCGTTTTACCCAATTCGCCACATGCTAGGCGTATTGCAAATAGGGCTCATGAGCATGGTAATGATGTGATAATTCACTTGCCTATGGCACCACTAGGTAAACAGCCTCTAGAGAAAGACACGCTATTTCCCTCTATGAGCGAAGCTGAAGTGAATCGCATTGTAACTAATGCAGTTGAGCAGGTGCCGCATGCCATTGGTGTTAATAATCATATGGGCAGTTTGATGACATCAAATCTTACTGGTATGGAACATGTTATGAAATCATTGAGCCATTATTCAATGTTTTTCTTGGATAGCAAAACAATCGGTAAAACTCAAATAAAAAATGCCGCGCGCAATTACAACATTCCAGTGTTAACGCGTGATGTCTTTTTAGATGATCAGCAAAAAGAAAGTGCTATTAGCCAGCAATTTGATTTGGCCGTCAAACTGGCACGTAAAAATGGTGTAGCCATTGTTATTGGTCACCCTCATCCGCAAACGATTAATGTATTAAGAACAAAGCTTGCTAATTTACCTGAGGATATTGAATTGACCAAACTTAGTGATTTGATTACGACAATAGCAGCGCCAGCGAAGCATAAAACTACGCTGAAAGACATTTTTGAAAAATGTAAAAAACAAATTGAAGAATTATCAAATTATAAAACTTTGGACGAATAATGATTACCTTTTTTCTAAAGTTCGATGCCGAATTTGCACTTGCTTGTTTTGTGTTTTAAAAAATGTGGCTAATTGTTCTACAATAAAGACAGAACGATGTTGACCTCCAGTGCATCCAATTGCAATGGTTAAGTAACTACGGTTATTCTTTTCTAACAAAGGTAGCCATTGATTTAAGTAATTGGCGGTTTTATTGATAAAATTAGACACTTCGTTGTGCTTTAATAAATAGTTTTGTACAGGCTCATCTAATCCTGTTAGTGGGCGCAAACTGACCTCCCAATGCGGGTTAGGTAAAAACCTAACATCAAAGACAAAATCGGCATCAACCGGTAAGCCATGTTTAAACCCAAATGATTCAAAAATGATGGTTAATTCACGCTCTTTTTTACCCAAAATACGTGATCTTAATATGTCGGATAGTTCATGAACTGAAAGGTTGTCGGTATTTATAACTAAGCTTGCATGCGATTTTAACGGTTCTAGATATTTTTCTTCAAGATCGATTGCTTCTTCAAGGGAATATTGTTGATTGGTTAATGGGTGGATGCGTCTTGTTTCACTATAGCGTCGAATTAAGGTGTTACGGCTGCAATCAAAGAAAATAATTTCGGGTGTAACAGATTGAGGTAAGCGTTGAAATATATCGTGATTAAAATCAAAATTTTCTGGTAAATTTCGAATATCAATACTAATTGCAACAGGAGTATTATTGTCCTTTAATGAGTTGGCTAACTGAGGTAATAAAACAACGGGAATATTATCAACACAATAAAATCCCATATCTTCTAGCGCCCGCAGTGCAATTGATTTGCCAGAACCGGAGCGACCACTTACTATCAATAGAATCACAATATTAACTCCAATATCATCCATGCCTTAATTATATACTGTTTATTTCTTATTATACAATTTGGCGTATAAATAATATTGTTAACAATTAATAATCGGTTTTAATTTGGGTGATCAATTGTTTAAGAGCTTGACCACGATGTGATAGTTGGTTTTTCTGTTCTTTAGTTAGTTGCGCTGCGGTGCAGTTTAATTCTGGTACATAAAAAAGTGGGTCGTAACCAAACCCGCCGTCACCTAGCTCTTCATTTAAGATAAAACCATGCCATTTGCCTAAACAGATGATAGGTGTAGGGTCGTTTTCGTGTCGCATAAAAACGAGTGCACAATAAAAGTAAGCGGTACGTTTTTCTTTTGGGATATTTTGTAACGCACTGAGTAATTTTTGATTGTTGCTGGCGTCGTTGCCATGTTCACCTGCATAACGAGCAGAATAGATGCCAGGTTGTCCATTAAGTGCATCGACCGCTAAGCCTGAGTCATCGGCAATGGCGGGAAGTCCCGTTAATTTAGCGGTATGTCTTGCTTTTAAAATCGCATTTTCAATAAAGGTTAAACCAGTTTCCTCGACATCGGGCACATTAAATTGGCTTTGTGCAATAATATCAAAACCGGCATCGGCGAGTAATTTTTGCAATTCATTGACTTTGCCTTGATTATTTGTTGCTAACACAATTTTTTGCATTTTAACTTCCTTAATATTAATTGTTTATCAGTGATTAGCATGAGTAAATTTTATACTGCTATTTTAAAAATCAGGTTCACAGCTAAACGTCATACTTTCACCTGTTTTTGGGTGATTAATGGTGAGTAATTGAGCGTGCAATAGCAATCTGTTAGACATGGCAAACGCTTCGGGGTGCGCATAAAATTTATCGCCTAAAATCGGGTGGCCAATGGCCTGCATATGAACACGTAATTGATGCGATCGCCCCGTAAAAGGAAATAATTTAACGCGGGTTGTATTGTCCGAGTTGCGTGAAATCACTTGATATTCAGTCAGTGCATGTTTGCCATTTTCTAAATCGACCATTTGCCTTGGGCGATTAGGCCAATCACAAATCAATGGTAATTCAACACGACCAAAATCCTGTTCAAGATGCCCATGTACGACAGCAATGTATGTTTTTTTAGGAATACGTTCTCGAAACTGTTTTTTTATTTCTCGATCGGCTAGTTTTGACAGTGCGGCAACCATAATGCCACTGGTTGCCATATCTAACCGATGAACGGATTCGACATAGCTATATTTTTGTTGTAATCGATGAATAATACTATCAATAAATTGGGGTTTATTGCCTGAAACCGACAAAATACCAGGTTGTTTATTTACAACCACAATATGGTCGTCTTGATATAAAATAGATAGCCAAGGTTCAATAGGCGGGTGATATTCCAAAAGCATTTATGTGTGACAATTTGTAAAATAAAATTGCCACACATTCTAACAAACTCAACAAAAAGTGCCAGTGTTATAAATAACGTTACTTATTACTCCAGATTGAACCTTTAGGCGATGGGAAGATCTGTGAGATTAACACGCCTAAACCAACCATAAGATAGCAGGCAAAAATAATAATCATCCATTGTGACATTTCGATGGTTAAAAATGACCAAATTTTATCAGCACAAGAACCATAAGCTTTAAACATGCTAGGAAACCAAGAGTCTAAGGGCAACCAAACGGGGAATTGCGCATTAATTGTGCAAGTGTCGCTTAAGTTAGGTTCGAACTGTAAATGGGCATGGAATGCTGCTAAAGAAAAGCCTTGGTAGGCGCTAAAAAGCCAAATTAAAAGCCCCATTAATCGAACCACAATATTAGAAGGTGCAATAAGTCCAATAATACTCGCCAGCATGATGCCTAAAATAGCACAGCGTTGATAAATACAGAGAGTACAAGGAGCAAGCCCTAAACTATGTTGAAAATAAAGTGCGGTTATTTCAAAAGTAAGAGTAGAAAAGAACAATAAGAACCAAGCAAATCGACCTTTTGAGTATTGATTAAGCAACGATAACATACTATTTTATTCTCCAATATTCCGTTATAATCTTTTCTTTAATTATATCGAATATAATCTATCTTATTTTTTAATTACGATAGTGTAGTTTATTTTTGAATAATGTAAACGACTTTATCTATAGATGGTGGGCTAATCATTTCTTATGGACTCAACTGTTCCACAACCCAAATTACAAGTCTCATTTGTTACTATTTCAGAGGAAAATGCGACGCAGCGAATTGATAACTTTTTAATCACCTATTTAAAAGGTGTGCCAAAAAGTATGATTTATCGTATTTTAAGAAAAGGCGAAGTTCGTGTTAACAAAAAACGGATCAAACCTGAATATAAATTGAGTATTGGTGATGAAGTCCGGATTCCTCCTGTTCGCATGACTGAAAAAACTATGCCCGAAATTTCGACTAAGCTTAATAAAGTTGCTGACTTAGAAAAAGCAATTATCTATGAAGACGAGGTAATGCTGGCGATCAATAAACCATCAGGTATTGCCGTTCATGGTGGCAGTGGTTTAAGTTTTGGCGTAATTGAAAGTTTACGTGCTCTAAGACCGGAAGCGAAGTTTTTGGAGTTGGTACATCGTATTGACCGCGAAACATCGGGTGTGTTGTTGATTGCTAAAAAGCGCTCTGCACTAAAAGCGCTACACGAACAATTACGACTTAAACAAATGCAGAAAAATTATTTGGCGCTTGTTAAGGGTAATTGGTCTTCTGACTGTAAAGTGATACAAGCGCCACTGCTTAAAAATGTATTAAAAAGTGGTGAGCGAGTGGTGAAAGTCGATAAAGAGGGTAAACCATCTGAAACGCGGTTTAAAGTTGAAGAACGCTTTAATTTTGCCACGTTAATTAAAGCAAGCCCCGTAACTGGGCGTACCCACCAAATCCGTATCCATACGCAATATGCTAATCATCCCATTGCTTTTGATGATCGCTATGGTGATAGGCAGTTTGATGCATTATTGGCTGCAACAAAGCTTAATCGATTATTTTTACATGCCGCCAGTGTTAAATTTATTCATCCTAAAAGTTTACAAGAGATGCAATTACATGCGCCAATGGATGCTACTTTACAGGCTTGTTTAACCTATCTTAGAAAAGATAAATATCAGTAAAAAGAATTTTAAAATAAATAAGGTATTGAGTACGAATGAAAGATATTAATTTATATTTAATTAGACATGGTCAAACGCAGTGGAATATTAAAGATCAGATGCAAGGATCTCAAAATTCACCGTTAACTGAACAAGGTATTTTAGGGGCTAAAGTGACGGGACAACATTTAAAAAATGTGCCTTTTATGCAAGCATACTCAAGTACTCAACAACGCGCTATGGAAACCCGCGATTATATCATTAACGAAAATAATTTTGCGATTCCTACTTCTGAACTTGCTGATCTGCGTGAGATGGATTTTGGCCTTTGGGAAGGTAAACATGTACCAACGTTAAAACAAGAAGTGCCTGAATTTAATATTTATTTAACTGATCCAGCTAATTTTGATGCTGTAGTCAATCAAGGAGAAAATTACCTTGATACACTTGAGCGCATGCAGCAAGGGCTAAACACTATTGTACAAAACGCGCCCCAAGATACCGGTAATATTTTGGTTGTGTCGCACGGTACAGTATTACGTATATTACTGTGTGTTTTAAATGGTGGTGATTGGCGTTTACATCGTGATGAGGCTTATTTTCCACGGATGTTAAATACCAGCATTAGTGTAGTTAACTATAAGCAAAGTAATGATCAGGATGAAGGCATATTTACTGTGAAATTTTACAATAATGTCGATCATTTAGCTGAAGAATAAAGGTTTTACCTTCTCGACTAGTGGTTATTGCTATGATTAGTCGAGAAGTTATCGTTAAAGTCAATTATCGCTTATAAGCCGCATAACGTTTTTGTAGCTGCTTTAATTGATTGATTCTGGCATCAATTTTGGAAATCATTGTTTGATTACCTTTGGTTTGATTTTTAGCATTTTGTAGTAATTGAATGGCTTGCTGAAATTGACCTTCTAATGCAATTGCTTCGGCTTGCGCACTCATTTCTTGAGCCCTTGAATGTAATCCACCATAAGCTGTAATTAGTAACTCCCAGCCATTGCTATCATCATTGTGGTCAAACGTATAGCGATGCAACAAGCTGACGGCTTGTTGATAGTTTTTATTTTTTATATACGCATTAGCTAAATTCAATTGCAATGCCGAGCTATCCGGTGCTTTTTTTAACGCCGCTTGTAGGCGAGTAATTGCGTCATTACCATTGTTGAGTGCTAAATCAATATCAGTCATTAAATCAATATACCAAATATTATTCGGGTCACTATCTAATAATGGTTGCAGTTGTTGTTTTGCTTTTTGATTATTACCCCTTAGGTTGTCAGTTAAAGCATTACCATAAATAATGGCTATTTTACTTTGTTCATTATTTAGTTTTTGGTAATCTTCAATTAATCGTTTTGCGGTATTTTTATTTTTAGCCATCAATATTGCTAATCGAGCTTTTGCTAAATAATAGCTTAATGACGGCGATACGTTCTTTTTACTATATTGCATTGAACGATTGCGGATATCGGTTAATCGGCTATTAGGTAATGGGTGAGTAAGTAGTATTTCAGGCGCTTTACTACTAAAACGGCTTTGATCGGCAAGTTTTTGTAAAAATTCAGATGAAGCATAAGGATCAAATCCAGCTTTAGCAAGCGTTCTTAAACCAACACGATCGGCTTCTTGTTCATTACTTTGCGTAAAACTAATCATATTTTGAGCAGAGCCTGCCATGGTGCTAGTCATTGCCGCCATACCAGCTTCGGGATTGGCTAATGTTAGTAATAAAGACCCTAATGTTGCCCCCCAAACATAAGGACTATTACGGTTTTGGTTTTCCATTGCTCTGGCCAAATGACGTTGGGTGACATGCCCAATTTCGTGAGCCATAACAGAGGCCAATTGGCTTTCATTATCGGTATCTAATATGAGCTTAGAATGAATGACGACATTTCCACCAAAAAAAGCGAATGCATTAAGTACATCGCTTTTCATAATATAGAAATGAAAAGGTGTTTTTACTGATTCTGATTTAGCGACTAATTTATTACCTAAGTCATTAATATATTGATTTAACACAGGATCGTTTATTATGGGTGCGCCCGCTCGTAGCATTCGCATATAATAATCGCCCATTTCCATCTCTTGGCCGATACTTAATGTTGTAGCTGCTGCGGTGCCGATATCTGGGAGATTGATATTATCCGCATATACGATAGATGTGTTTTGTAATAACAACGAGGTAGAGAGTGCAAATGCAATGGCTTTTTTTAACATTCTTTCAACCAATTAAGATAAGATTTTTGTTGATCTATTTTAGCCGAAAAAAAGAACTATATCACTTTGAATTTATCATTAGGATGCTTAGTTTGTTTGAGGTGATAAGTATAAAAAGTCACTATTGTTATGATTGAAATGACAAAACTCAACAACCGTATCAGTACGGTTGTTGAGTTTTTGATGTTAATAGTCGAATTTTATTATGCTTTATGACGGCGATTTTTGATAAACTCAATAATATTATCAACGTTTACCATTTCTTTATTGCCACCAGCACGATGTTTGTATTCAACTTCGCCATTTTCAAGATTGCGCTCACCAATGACAATTGTATGAGGAATACCAATTAGTTCCGCATCAGCAAACATCACTCCTGGGCGCTCTTTACGGTCGTCAAAGAGAACTTCAATGCCAGCAGCTTGTAGATCTGCGTAAAGTTTTTCAGCTGTTGCTTGGACTTTTTCTGATTTGTGCATATTCATTGGAATAATCACGACACTAAATGGCGCAATCGCTTCTGGCCAAACAATACCACGTTCATCATGACATTGTTCAATTGCTGCTGCCACAATTCGGCTAACCCCAATCCCATAGCAACCCATGATCATAACGTGATTTTGCCCATCTTCACCTTGCACTGTTGCTTTCATTGCTTGTGAATATTTAGTTCCAAGTTGGAAGATATGACCAACTTCAATACCGCGTTTAATTTGTAATGTCCCTTTGCCGTCAGGGCTGATGTCACCTTCAACTACGTTGCGGATATCTTCAATACGAGGTAAGGCAACGTCACGTTGCCAATTAATATTAAAATAGTGTTTGTGGTCAATATTGGCACCCGCACTAAAATCGCTCATAACAGCCACATCGCGATCAATAATAATTGGCATATTTAAGTTAATTGGACCTAATGATCCTGGTCCAGCATTAACTAACGCGCGGATCTCTTCTTCGGTTGCAAATTCTAGTGGTGAGGCAACGATATCGATTTTTTCGGCTTTGATTTCGTTTAAAGTATGATCGCCTCGAACTAATAAAGCGACTAATTGATGACCACTTTCTTTGGTTGCTTTAACCATTAAAGTTTTTACGGTCTTTTCGATTGGTAAATTGAACTGTTTGACTAATTCGTCAATGGTTTTTGCATTTGGCGTATCGACCAGTTCCATGGTTTTAGTCGGCGCTGAGCGCTTTTGCGTTGGCGCTAATGCTTGCGCCATTTCGATATTAGCCGCATAGTCCGATTCTGTTGAAAACACGATGTCGTCTTCACCACTGTCAGCTAATACTTGGAACTCATGTGACCAGTTACCACCAATTGATCCTGTGTCAGCGCGCACAGCTCTAAAGTTTAAACCTGCGCGTGTAAATACTGCACTATAGGCTTTATACATATCATCATAAGTTTCTTGCAATGATGCTTGTGTGGTATGGAAAGAGTATGCATCTTTCATAATAAATTCACGCGAACGCATCACGCCAAAGCGAGGGCGTACTTCATCACGGAATTTAGTCTGGATTTGATATACATTAAGCGGTAATTGTTTGTATGAACTGACTTCATTACGTAGTAAGTCAGTAATTACTTCTTCATGCGTTGGTCCTAATACAAAATCACGATCACCACGGTCTTTAATCCGTAATAGTTCAGGCCCATATTGTTCCCAACGCCCACTTTCTTGCCAAATATCAGCAGGTTGTACAACGGGCATAAGTACTTCTATTGCGCCTGCTTTGTTCATCTCTTCACGAACAATATTTTCTACTTTTTTAAGGACTCGGTAACCAGTGGGAAGCCAAGTATATAAACCCGCAGCCACTTTACGGATCATGCCGGCACGTAACATTAATTGATGGCTAATGACTTCTGCATCAGCGGGGGTTTCTTTTAACGTTGAAAGAAGATATTTACTGGTTCGCATAAATTTATCCCAAAAATAATTTATTTATAAATATAATAAAAATGTGAGCTAGTTTAGCAGTACCAAGCACAACACTAAAGTAATTTTATCGCTATTTTAAATATAAAACTAACGGTAAAACCTTAAAACAACATTAAGTAAACGTTTTTTAGGTTATTGGTCGACCGTAAGTTATTTTACGATATAGGTGCCAATTCTTTTGTCTATGAATTCTTAGTTATTGTCATTTAACCGTCAATGCAATTTGCGGTAAAACGGTAGATTGTTTTATTTGTTAAAGATCAAAATTGATACTTTATTCGTTTTTAATTTGTTTGGTATCAAATTAAATATTATTTATTGTATTGATTATATTTAATTTTTAATTGATAGTGTGATTGAGATCACTTTGTAATAGTCGTTCATTTGATATTATATTTACAGCATATTTAATTAAGGAGTAGTATAAAATGAGTAAGTTAATGACTAACAAAGCTGTAATAGACTCAAAGAATGGATCAGTATTACCCAAATGGCAAAAAAGTGATACATTATGGATGCTTAGCCTGTATGGTACCGCGATTGGTGCTGGCGTGCTTTTTCTACCAATTAATGCGGGGGTAGGCGGATTAATTCCATTATTGGTTATGCTGATTCTTGCTTTTCCAATGACATTTTTTGCGCACCAAGCTTTGTGTCGATTTGTATTATCAGGCAAAAGTCGTGAAGGTGATATCACCGTTGTGGTTGAAGAGGCTTTTGGGCGAACAGCAGGAAACTGGATAACAGTGCTTTATTTTTTTGCAATTTACCCAATATTATTAGTCTATAGTGTTGGCATTACTAACACGGTAGATAGTTTTATGGTTCACCAACTAGGAATGGAATCACTACCACGAGCTTTACTTTCATTTGTTTTAGTTGCATTTTTAATGTCAATTGTTCACTTTGGTGAAGAACTTATTGTTAAAGTTATGTCTATATTGGTTTTTCCATTTATTGCTGTTTTAATGATTTTAGCTTTATTTTTAATTCCGCAATGGCATGGTGAAATTTTTGCTAATTTATCTTTTGGCAGTAATGGTAGTGATGGTGAACAAAGTATTTTAATGACACTTTGGCTAGTAATTCCTGTTATGGTTTTTGCCTTTAATCACTCGCCGATTATTTCATCTTTAGCTGTTGCTAAACGTAAAGAATATGGTGAAATTTATGCTGCTCCAAAATGTACTAAAATTATTGCAGCAAGTAATATAATGATGGTTGTCACAGTTATGTTTTTTGTTTTTAGCTGTGCATTTTGTTTAACACCAGCAGAGCTTTTAGAAGCGAAAGCGCAGAATATTTCAACGCTATCTTATTTGGCTAATCGTTTTAACTCACCTGTTATTGAATATATTGGTCCTCCAATTGCCTTTATTGCTATGGCAAAATCGTTTTTAGGTCATTATCTAGGTGGTAAAGAAGGTTTTAACGGTATTGTTAATAAAGTCTTGCGTAGCCGCAATAAAACTATTTCAGAAAAGAAACTTGATAAACTTGCTATTGTATTTATGTTTGTAACAGCATGGGGCATTGCCACACTAAATCCTAGTATTTTAGGTCTTATTGAATCACTTGGTGGTCCTATTTTAGCGATATTATTGTTTTTAATGCCGATGTATGCAATTCATAAATTACCTGTATTAGCAAAATATCGAGGAAAACCAAGTAATGTGTTTATTGTTGTTATGGGGCTAGTTGCGATTTCAGCTGCTATCTATAATTTATTATAAAATTGATTAGATGGGTAATAACCACCTATATTATGCAATAAATAAAACCCGTCGATATTCATCGATGGGTAAAAAGTCTATTGGTAAACCTGATTAACCGTAAAATAAACATTAATTACTAATGAATATTAAAAACTTATTTTCATAATCTTTAAAAGTGATACTTAGCTATCACTATAACAATTAATGCGATGTGTTGATAAGGTTATTTTTATTTAACTAGTAAAAAATTTATAAAGTTATAACTAGGCTAGCAGTATTAATTTATTTTTGGCATCAAAAAGGAAAAAATATGAGTTCAGTATTTGAAATATTTAAGATAGGTATTGGTCCTTCAAGTTCGCATACAGTAGGGCCAATGAGAGCAGGGAAGGCATTTATCGATCAACTAATCGATAATGATATGATGTCATCGGTTACTAAAATTGTTGCTGATGTTTATGGTTCTTTGTCATTAACAGGTAAAGGCCACCAAACAGATATTGCTATTATCATGGGTTTAGCGGGTGAAAAACCTGATACTGTTAATATTGATAATATTCCTATTTTTATTGAAAAATTAAGCCAAACTCACCGTTTACCGATTTATCATAATCGTTACGAAATCGACTTTGCTTTGGATAGTTGTATGGTGTTTCATTCTAAATTTTTACCATTACATGAAAACGGCATGACATTGACTGCATATAAAGGCGATACATTACTGTTTCAAAAAACGTATTATTCCGTGGGCGGTGGTCAGATTGTTGAAGAGGAACAATTTGGGGTGCAAAAACAAGATTCAGTAAAACTTCCTTATCCATTTTCTTCCGCTGCACAACTATTAAAACATTGTGAAGATAATTCATTGTCAATTTCTAGTATTATGATGAAAAATGAGTTGCAATTACATACCTATGAAGAAATTGAAGATTATTTTTCTCGCGTTGGGCAAACTATTTTAGAATGTATCAAACGTGGAATGAATACTGAAGGATTATTACCAGGACCACTAAAAGTTCCACGTCGTGCGTTTTCGTTATATCGTCAATTATCTACCACTAAAGATAAAATTATTAATGATCCCATGGTGATTATTGATTGGGTAAATATGTTTGCGCTTGCCGTTAGTGAAGAAAACGCAGCCGGTGGGCGAGTTGTTACTGCGCCAACAAATGGGGCATGTGGCATTATTCCTGCGGTGCTTGCTTATTATGATAAATTTATTAACCCAGTTACGCCTGATATTTACATCCGATTTTTTCTAACTTGTGGTGCGATAGGACAACTTTATCAAATCAATGCGTCTATTTCTGGTGCTGAAGTTGGCTGCCAAGGCGAAGTTGGTGTTGCGTGCTCAATGGCTGCTGCAGGACTTGCTGAGCTTTTAGGGGGGAATCCTGAGCAAGTTTGCATGGCGGCTGAAATAGCAATGGAGCATAACTTAGGATTGACCTGTGATCCGGTTGCTGGTCAAGTGCAGGTGCCTTGTATCGAGCGTAATGCCATTGCTGCCGTAAAATCAATCAATGCAACAAGAATGGCTTTAAGACGAATTACTGCGGCAAAAGTATCGTTAGATAAAGTGATTAAAACCATGTATGAAACAGGAAAAGATATGAACGCAAAATATCGAGAAACATCACGTGGTGGGCTTGCAATTACGGTTCATTGTAATTAGCAGCGTGAATATTTTATTGAATTCGCCTGTTTTGTAATCGGCGAATTCTTAAATTATATTTAGTGCTTCCAGCACATAGTATTAACCTTAGAACGCAAGAAATCATTCTCTGTTAGCATATCTACTTGCTCTATTTTTGCTGTGCGTTGTTTTCTTTTTCGTTTGGGCTGCTCTGCTGAGGTAATATGGATAACTTCGTTGTAAGCTAGTAAATTATTAAGCTGATCAAGTTCATCTAATCCACGAAGAACAGAAATCAAAGTTTGTAATGTAATCGATTCGCCTTGTTCAATACGTTTTATTGTTGCAATACCAATTTCGGATTTTTGAGCCAATTCTTGCTGAGATAAGTTTTTTTCAATTCTTGCCATTTTTATTCTGCGGCATATCATAGCAATCATATCAGTTGTTTCATTCATGAAATATCCTTTTTATATGATATGCCACATCACGTGGCATATCATATATTGCTATCAAATCGTTATTTGATTAATGGTAATTTTTCTTGATTTTTGATTTGTTGCTTTTCTAGGCTTTCTAAAATCTTTTTATGGATACCACTAAAACCACCATTACTCATAATTAAAATTGCATCTGTAGGGCGAGCTGATTTGGTGATCATTTCAACCAGTAAATCAATATCGCCAGTCCAGTAAGCGGGTTGAATACAAGCATCCACCACATCAGCAACTAACCAAGGGAGATGCTCAGGTTGGAAGATGAAAATTTCGTCAGCACGTCCAAGCGATGGCGCTAGCTCATCTTTAGATACGCCTAATTTCATTGTGTTTGAACGAGGCTCAAGCACGGCTAAAATACGGCGATTAGCACCGATTTTACTGCGTAATGCTTCTAAAGTTGCTAAGATTGCCGTTGGGTGATGCGCAAAATCATCATAGATTTCGATATTATTCATTTCACCGTAGAGTTCTAAACGCCTTTTTGCATTTACGAACGAACCTAATGCCAAACAAGCATCAGCAGGCTCAATGCCTACATTATGAGCGGCTGCAATTGCCATTAATGCATTATGCATATTATGTTCGCCGACTAATGCATATTTTACTTCGCCCACTTTTTTATTGTTATAGAAAACAGCAAAATGGCTTGCGTCGTTATTGATACGTTGGGCTAACCAGCCTGTGTCTGATTCAGTAAAGGTTTGTTCGCTCCAGCAGCCTTTAGCCAATACTTGTTTTAAATTCACATCTTCTTGAGGTGCAATAATCAGCCCTTTGCTGGGTACTAAACGAACTAGATGGTGAAATTGTTTTTGAATTGAGTTTAGATCATCAAAAATATCTGCATGATCAAATTCTAAATTGTTCATGATAAGTGTTTTAGGGCAGTAGTGCATAAATTTTGAACGTTTATCAAAGAAAGAACAATCATACTCATCTGCCTCAATAACAAAATAGTTACCTTCACCTAACCTTGCTGATACATCAAAATTACCAGGTACACCACCAATAACAAAACCTTGTTTGTAATTTTGTTTTTCTAAAATCCAATTGACCATACCAGCTGTTGTGGTTTTGCCATGAGTTCCAGCAACTGCAATAACCCAGCGATCGCGTAACACATTATCATGTAGCCATTGTGGTGCTGAAATATAAGGAATATTATTATCCAAAATATATTCAACGCAAGGATTGCCTCGTGATAGGGCATTGCCAATGATGACTAAATCAGGTGTAGATGTGAGTTGTGATGGATCATATCCTTCAATAATATCAATGTGTTCTTTTTGTAAAAGTGTACTCATTGGTGGATAAACATTTTTATCTGAACCTGTTACTTGATGACCTAGAGAACGGGCTATTAATGCAATTCCTGCCATAAATGTGCCACAAATTCCAAGAATGTGAATATGCATTTTGAATCCTTAACGTTGTATAAATTTTATCTCAATGATGTTGCGTAACCATTGTCGATTCGACCAGTAATCAGATGTAAATTTAGTGCAATTTTTTAATTATAATCGATTCTACCTGCTTATGCGATAGGCCATAGATGTTTAATCATTAATTGTGGAGCTTGGTTGCCACGAAACTCATCTACATCTAAATGATAAACGATTTGTACATTTTTTATTGATTGATCAGGCCATTGCTGTCGATTTACATTAAAAAATATTCCTTCAATAAGTGGACCGCCATTTTGGGGTTCTAAGACTAATTTAAGGTGTTTATCTGCAAATAATAGTTGTTGATGAATAATAAATTCACCATCAAAAATGGGTGCACCAAACCCTTCGCCCCATGGACCTGATTCTTTTAGCTGTTTGGCGATTGCATAAGTAAAATCTTGCCTCTCTATTTCACCATCAGTGTCAATGATAGGTTCTAGCAAATCAGGTTTTAAACGTGTGTCTAAAAGTGCCTCAAAGCTACTTTTAAAACGTTGTAAATCTTCTTCACGAATAGTTAATCCAACGGCCATCGCGTGACCACCAAAGCTCATTATTAAATCAGGATGTTGCTGATTTAATTCATCAATAAAATCACGCAAATGAATGCCCGGAATTGAGCGCCCTGAGCCTTTTAAAAAACCATCTTGAGTTGAGGCGAACGATATAACTGGGCGATAATATTTATCTTTTAAACGTGAAGATAAGATCCCAATAATGCCTTGATGCCACTCCGGATGATAAAACACGAGCAAGCTAGGTATAGAGGTGTTTTGTTTCTCAATTTCTTGAATAAACGACAAAGCTTCTTTATGCATCGTTTGTTCAATGAGCTTGCGATCGTTATTGAGATTATTAAGATCTGTTGCTTTGCCAATGGCAGATTCATAATCATCACAAAGTAATAATTGAACACCTAATGTCATATTGTCCATTCTACCAGCTGCGTTTAATCGAGGAGCAATATAAAACGCTAAATCGGTTGAAGTTATCGACGTAGGCTCTTTTTTGGATATCTGTAATAAGGCCTTGATTCCTTCACTACAATAACCAGATCGAATCCTGTTTACACCTTGGTGAACTAAAATGCGATTGTTATGATCAAGTTTAACTACATCAGCAATAGTACCTAAAGCAACTAAATCTAATAAATTTGCCAAATTATATTCAGCCAAATTATTATCCGTGAACCAATTCTCTTGTCGTAATTTTGCGCGTAAAGCCAGCATAAAGTAAAAGGCGACACCAACTCCAGCTAAATGTTTAGAGGGAAAAATACAATCAGGTAAATTAGGATTGATTATGGCATCGGCATTAGGTAATTGCGCTGGGCATAAATGGTGATCAGTAATAATAACAGACAAGCCTGATTGCTTTGCAAAGTCAACGCCTTCATTGGCAGAAATACCGTTGTCAACAGTAATAATAAGCTGCGCACGTTGTAAAATAGCTTTTTTAACAACCGAAACGCTTAACCCATATCCATCATCAAAACGATCAGGAATAATATAATCAACAAAAAGGCAACCCATATTTTTAAGTGCCTTGACAGTTAAGGCTGTGCTTGTCGCACCATCGGTATCAAAATCGCCAACAACCATAATGCGCTTATTATTCTTTATTGCTAAATAAAGAATTTCCACGGCTTTATCAATACCCGCTAATTTATCGTAATTACATAGATTGCGGGTGGTATAGTCGAGCTCATGCATGCTAGTAACGCCACGTAAGGCATAAATTCGCTGTAGCAATAACGGAATATCATGATTAAATTCTGGATATACTTCAGGTAATTTGCGATGTCTTAATTTATTTTTTTTCATATTTAATATGCTAGCGCATGCGCGCTAACATGTATTTTCATCTTATATTTAAATTTCAACAGTAATTACTGACTAATGGTTATTTAGCTGTTTTTTTATCTAAAATTTCAATTAATTTATCTGCTGGCACGTAACCTGAAACAAGTTGCCCATCAGGTAGTACAATTGCTGGTGTACCGCCAATACCTAACTTTTTACCAACGTTAAATTGTTGTGTTACATAAGGTATCATACTACTAGCAGGTGAGATAGGCTTATCTTTGTATGCATTGTCAAATGCTGCTTTACGGTCAGTCACACTCCAAATAGATTGCATGTTTTTACCAACATCACTGTCAGCACCCGCTCGAGGGAACGCAAAATAGTGCACAGAAATACCTGCATCTAAATATTTATCGATATTTTCGTGGAGTAGTTTACAGTAGTGGCATGTATAATCAGTAAAGACTGAAATGATGTATTTTTCATTTTTTGCCTTATACACAATGGCATCTTTTTCAATTGGTTTTATTAGCTGAAGATTGCTGCTATTAGCTATATTTTCAGGTTCATCACCTTGAATATCATAAATAGGGCCCTTGGTTAAATATTTCCCATCGTTTGTAACATAATAAATCCCCTCAGGTGTGCTAACACTTTTAAGTCCTTGAACAGGGCTATTAGTAATATTTAGATCTTTACTATCATAACCCAATTTATTTAAAGATTTTTCAATATCAATATTACTTGCTAATACCGAAGTTGAAATTAAAGCTAAACCTAAACATAAAACTAATTTTTTCATTGAATTATCCTTATTTTTTCGAACACTATGCTCGAGGATGATGTTTACTGTGTAACTGTTTTAACCTTTCTGTTGCCACATGTGTATAAATTTGGGTAGTTGATAAACTACTGTGTCCAAGCAACATTTGTACAACACGCAAATCGGCACCATGATTAAGCAGATGTGTCGCAAAAGCATGTCGCAATACATGGGGTGAAAGTGCTTCAATATTAATACCAGTTAGTATGGCATAATATTTGATTCGATGCCAGAAGGTCTGTCGAGTCATTTTTTTACCTAATCGACTAGGAAAAAGTACATCCACAGGACCTGCTTTTAAAAGATCATTTCTAGCATATTTAAAATAATATTCAAGCCAATAAACAGCTTCTTCCCCAAGTGGCACCAGACGCTCTTTATTACCTTTACCAATCACTCTTACCACCCCTTGGCGCAGACTAACTTCACTCATTTCTAAGCTCACTAATTCCGATACGCGTAAACCTGTAGCATAAAGCACTTCTAACATTGCTTTATCTCGAAGCTCGATAGGATCTTCTATATTTGGCGATTCAAGTAATGCATCAACTTGCGATTCAGTTAAATCTTTAGGTAATTTTTTGGGCAGCTTGGGGGAAGATAATACTGCAGTAGGATCATCAGTGCGATAGTTTTCTTGATATAAATACTGAAAAAAACGTTTAGTTGCGCTAAGTAAACGCGCTGAACTACTTGCTTTATACCCGTCTTTGACGCGCTGCATTAAAAAGTCTTGTAAGTTAAGCGTTTGGGCAGTCAGGAAAGTGACATTTTGTTGTTGTAAAGATTGACTTAATGCCAACAAATCAAGTTTATAAGAAGCAATGGTATTTTCAGCTAAGTTCCGTTCTAGCCATAATGAATCTAAAAACCGTTCTATTAACATTTTATTTTGGGCGGGTGTGTCTTGACTAGACATCAATAATTATCTCTATATCACAGTTATTTTTTACATTATATACTAACTGTCAATAAGTTGTAGTTTTGCTAAATGAGCAACTTTTTAGAATAACTGTAGCAGTTTATATTTTTATAAATGTTTAGGGCGTGTTGATCTTTCGTGATTATTTTTTAGACGGCATGATGTGAGTTATAATAATTCTGCAAAAAACAACCATAACTCGA
>NZ_WTEV01000107.1 GCF_009795885.1 Gilliamella sp. Pas-s25
TCATTGGAATTTGACTCATAGCTTGCATGACCAGTGCCGCTGTTTTATGCCTGCCAGCACTTCGCCCCACTATTTCTCGATTACTGATATCAACAATTACACAAAGGTAGTGCCAACGCTGTTTAACCCTTACATAGGTTAAATCGGTCACCAATATCTTTCGTGGTTGACCTATATCAAATTCTCGATTAAGTTCATTCCCCA
>NZ_WTEV01000041.1 GCF_009795885.1 Gilliamella sp. Pas-s25
TGAAAGGCTTGAGCTGTATGCGGAGAAATTCGCTCGTACAGTTCTTAGGGGAGGACGCAACAGTAATGTTGTGTCCTTACCCGACTTTCAATATTACAAAAACGTTACAACTTTGTTTCAAAAACCCAGCATTTGCTGGGTTTTTTTATGCTGTTTTTGTCTATTAAACAACATTCCTTCTTTTGATTAAGTGACTTTGAATGATGAAAGGTTATCGGCAAACAAATAAATCTGCTTAAATTTGACGAATCTAACTCATTTGGCCATCTTTTATATTAAAACGTATGCTTTTCTGAAACTTTTTTTCAATATTGTATTATTCAAGAAAATAACGTAAGAAAATTCATTTTTTTTAACAAATTTGTTATTCAATTTGTTAGAATGGTCATCAATAAAACTTATTTTAATTTTATATATTTGGAGTGGATATGGTTGTTGCTGTTAATAAACGTTCTGTGATGACATTATTTTGTGATACAACAGATATTTACGGACATCAGATCCGTTTTGTTCTGGCAGAAAAAGGGGTAACTGCGGAAATAGAGTTTGTAACGGCAGATAATTTACCTCAAGAATTATTGGATCTTAACCCATATGGTTCAATTCCAACTTTAATTGATCGAGATCTTACGTTATATGAACCACATATTGCATTGGAATACCTTGATGAACGTTTTCCACATCCGCCATTAATGCCAGTCTACCCGATTGTTCGAGCAAATTCTAGATTAACGATGTATCGAATTAAAAAAGAGTGGTACAGTGCTTATGAAACAATCATTGCCGATCCTAATAGCGATGCAGCCAAAACAGCACGAAAAAATCTTCTTGATGATCTTGTTTCAATTTCAATCATGTTTAAAGAAGCAGATTATTTTATGAGTGATGATTTTACATTAAGTGATTGTTACTTTGCTCCATTACTTTGGCGATTACCATTGCTTGATATTGAATTACCAAAAGTAGCTGAAAAGAATTATTTAGGTTATATGGCACGAATTTTTGAACGTCCTGCTTTTGTTAATTCATTAACTGAAGAAGAAAAAAAGATAAGATCTTAATCAATTAAATTTATCCTTAATTTACGATAATTTTAGACAAGGTGGCCTTAATGGAACTTGAGCAAATGACCCCGCGTCGCCCTTACATATTTAGGGCTTTTTATGATTGGATTTTAGATAACGACTTAACGCCTTATATTGTAGTGAATACTTCGGTATATGGTGTATTAGTGCCGCAGGAATTTATCCAAAACAATCAAATCGTTTTAAATATAGCCCCGCAATCGGTAGGCCAATATTTATCTACTAATGAACAAATTGAATTCAATGCTCGTTTTTCTGGCGTACCCCAACACATTGTGGTGCCGATGGCTGCAATTGAGGCTATTTATGCACGCGAAAATGGCGTTGGCATGGGATTTGAAAATGAGCCGCAATATCATGCTCAGCGTGAAGCCTCAACTCAACAATCCGAACAATCCAAACCTAAGCCAACTAATCCATTTCGTGTCGTAAAGTAATTGGTAATCGAGTTCACGAACATTAATTGACAGTGCTTTTTAATGCCTAGTTTGCCCGTCATTGATTGCTTTACATAATAACTAAACAATAGATGAATCACAATAATGAATAAAAAATAGATTAATGAGTAACGAAATTGAATTAAAGTTTGAAATAAATAATAGTGATATTGCTGCGTTGCAATTTTATTTAAATCAATGGGCGCACTCTGATGAGCTAGAGTTTTCTGCAATATCAAATCAAAAACGTACATTCTCGCAATTAACACTTTGTAACACCTATTATGATACAGTGGACTATTATTTGCGTCATCATGGATGTGGTTTACGAGTCAGAACAAGTAATGACAGCACGATAACTCATTATGAAATCACCTTGAAACGTGATAAAAAAACTATTGCAGGTTTACACGAACGAGCTGAGTTTAATGCTGATTTGCCTAATTCAGAGCCTGCTTTAGCAGTATTACCGCATTCGGCATTGCCTGATAATTGTGATATTGAGCGATTACAGCAAGATTTATTACCGTTATTTTCAACTGACTTTAAACGTCAAGTTTGGTTAATTTCGTTTGCAAGTAGCGAAATTGAAGTAGCATTAGATCAAGGTGAAATTCACTCAAATGGAAAAATTAAAATAATCCAAGAAGTCGAATTAGAGATCAAACAAGGTAATAAGCAGGATTTACTCAATTTTGCGCTTGAATTAAGTCGATTTAATTTACATCTTTTTTCACAAAGTAAAGCCGCTAGAGGTTATCGCTTACTCAAAAATGCGCCATTAAAAATCTGCCAGTTTGATCCACAAGTTCATCAAGATTTGGTACAGCTATTAAAGTTTTGGCAACAAAACGAAGAGTATGCGTTAGAAGTTAATGATTTGGAACTATACCAACAGACACTAAATCAAATCAATTATATTCTAATAGATAAACATCTTTCGCTTGAACCTGAATTTACCCAATGGCAAATGGCATTATTGTCCATTAACTCTGTAAAGGAATTTGCTTTTAGTGAGATAAATACAAAGTTGAAACTAATGTTGATTGCAAAGCTAACTGTTAATTAATTGAATGAAAAGTAAGATGATAAAACTCTCCTTTTTTAAATTACCGTTCTTGTTCGTGCTGTTTTATGGGGTGCTAGATAGCACTTTTTTGGTTGGACGAGAATTTCTTGTTGACAATATGGTTTTCAGCTATACAAAGCTTAAGCCATATATTTGGGCCGATTCTTTTGTATCATTAATTATTCATATAGTTTTGCCTAATACTTTTAATCAGCTAGCAAATCTGGTTTTAATTTTTATTACTTCAGCCATAATATTGCACAAGAATTCGGTTTATCGGGCCAATAAAAAGAATCTGCTTTGTGTATTCTTAATTGTCTTTTTGATAATAATAGGTATCAATGGTTGTCAGGTGATATTTGAGCGACAGGTTCTTGGATTTTTATATTCTGCTATAGCTCCATATTATTTTCCTCATATAGAAAGTCTCTATATAGCCATATTTAGACTAGCTTGTTATATTTGGATAATAATGGCGATTTATTTTGGGGTAAAGCTACTGCGAACTGCTTTTGTAACAGAGTCAGATATGATTGTATTATCCTCAGACAATAGTCAAAAAATTCATTTATCTTTATTTATTTTATTGTTTAATTTTTATTATCTAGCTATTGTCTTGTTCTGTTTAAATTTCTTTTTTATCCCTAAAGATCCTCTAGACTCCACTGCTCCCTTTGAACAAAATATTGTAATTATTACGTTTTATTCAGCTTTTTTGCTGATTATAAATATGATCGGTTATTTTGCTTTACGAAAAAAATTTATGGCAGTTAATGGTCAATTACAAGTGAAGTCATTAATTTTTAGTGCTGCTATTGCTTTTATGTTGACATTACTAATAGCAATAATTGTCATCTCTATAAATATATATTGTCTAAAATGGTTTGATAAGATAGCAAACTCATTGACAAACAATGAAATGCTGGTCATAGTTATAGCCGATATTATATTCTTATTTCTTATTTTAAGTGTAATTGGTTGCGGTGTTGTCCGCAAAACAGCCAAGGCATTTTTTAGTAAAAAAGATAATTTATCCTGTTTTGTTAAGCTATCGCCTGAATAGGGTTTACACCAATTAACTTAACAGAAATTGAACTGGTAAAATTGGCATTAAGCAAGTTCAATTTCTGTTATTATCAATGGCAACATTTTACATTAAGCACAGCAAGTGTGGCGCTATAATAAGTAGTACTGTCTTGTATTATATATTGTTGTTTTATATAGAGTGATACCTGAAATTTTTACTCCCTCTTGTTATGGCATGGTTTTATTAGGATTAAGGTAATTATGCCGTTTTAGCAAAAAACTCTCGTTCCAAAATGTGTATTGTAGATATGGCAAAGATAAGATTAATAACTTGAAACAGTTTTTATTTTTTGTATGCATTATCCATTATTTTTCTGCAAGTTTTCATTTTGTATATAAAATACTATATCAATAGCAAAAGTTATTTATAATATGGTTCTATTTTAGTGATTTTACTTTTAGTAAAAATATTTCTAAGAGAGTTTACCCATGTTGGAGCTTAACCACTTGCTTTCCACTTTGCTTGACCAGCAAAAGCAAAAAATTACCTTTCAACTTAAGCAATGCACCCCGAATGAGGTGGAAGCTAATCTTGATATTTTAGTACACAGTGATTTTTTGGTAGATGCTTTTTATCAATTTCCATCGTGGCTGTCTGATATCGTAAAAAATCCACCACAAGCCGATGAAAGAAAATATTACCAAAATTGGTTGAGTGAAAAATTAACGGCAGTTTCAGATGAAACTGAATTAATGAAGATATTAAGACAATTTCGTCGTTATATTTTAGTCCGGTTGGCGTGGTCTCAATTAACACATACCAGCAATGATGAGCAGATTTTATTACAATTGAGTGAACTGGCCGAAGTGATCATTGTTACAGCTCGTGATTGGCTCTATGAGCTTAGTTGTAAAGAGTGGGGAACACCTTGTAATGCTCAAGGTGAGCCACAGCCATTACTGATTTTAGGGATGGGCAAACTAGGCGGGGGAGAACTTAATTTTTCGTCTGATATTGATTTGATTTTTACTTATCCGGAACATGGGCAAACACAAGGAGGGCGGAGAGAGCTAGATAATGCGGTATTTTTCACTCGATTAGGTCAACGTTTAATTAAAGCACTTGATCAAATTACTGAAGATGGTTTTGTCTACCGTGTGGATATGCGTTTGCGCCCGCTTGGTGATGGAGGGCCTTTAGTATTGAGTTTTGCGGCTATGGAAGATTATTACCAAGAACAAGGGCGAGATTGGGAACGCTATGCGATGGTTAAAGCAAAAGTATTGGGTAATGAGCAAGCGCCTTATGCTAAAGAGCTTTACCAAATGCTAAAACCCTTTGTATATCGCCGTTATATTGACTTTAGCGTCTTACAATCATTGCGTAATATGAAAAGCATGATTGAACGTGAAGTGCGTCGCCGTGGTTTAAAAAACAATATTAAACTTGGGGCAGGTGGCATCCGCGAGATAGAGTTTATTGTACAAGTTTTTCAGCTTATTCGCGGTGGTCGAGTGGTGAGCCTACAAACTCGTTCATTATTATCTGCTTTACAGGTCATTGAGCATGAACAATTACTGAGCCCTCAAGAAGTATTGACGTTACGCGAAAATTACCTTTTTTTGCGCCGTTGCGAAAACTTACTGCAAGCAATTGGTGATGAGCAAACCCAAACACTTCCAGAGGATGATCTTGATCAGTTACGTTTAGCGATAAGCATGGGCTTTAGTAATTGGTTTGATTTTGCAACTGAATTATCGACACGAATGCAAATTAATCGTTTAATATTCAATGAACTTATTGGAGAGGTAGAGCCTGAATTGTCCTCTAATGATAAACAGCATAATGACCAATTTGATGATCTTTGGGTACCAGATCTACAATTAAATGATGTGATGGCAATACTACCTAACTATTCAGATAGTGAGGCAAATCAATTTTGGCAGATGCTTGTGCAATTTAGAGATGATATAAGTAAACGAACAATTGGTGTTCGTGGACGAGAAATACTTGATCAATTAATGCCAAGACTATTAGAAGCTTGTTGTGCTGACAAACAAGCATTAATGGTATTACCAAGAATTTTACCATTGATAATTAATATTGTTAGTCGCACGACTTATTTAGAGTTGTTATTGGAGTATCCGACTGCATTAAAACAGTTAATTCGTTTATGTAGTGCATCGCCAATGATTAGCGATCAACTTGCTCATTATCCTATATTATTAGATGAACTTATTGATATCAATTCGCTGTACCAAACCGTTGCACCTAATGAGTATAAAAGCCAGCTTTATCAGTATTTATTACGCATTCAGTTGGATGATGAAGAACAACAACTTGAAGCGTTACGCCAATTTAAGCAGATGCAATTACTGCATATTGCAGCAGCAGATGTTGAACAAGTCTTATCAACCATGAAAGTCAGCGATCACTTAACCTATGTGGCCGAGGCATTACTTGCTTTTGTTTTACAAATGGCATGGAACCAAATGATTGCTCGTTATGGCAAACCAGAGCATTTAGGCGATAATGATAAAGGCTTAGTTGTGGTTGCCTACGGTAAATTAGGTGGCTGGGAGTTAGGGTATGGTTCTGATTTAGATCTGGTTTTTTTACATGATTGTCCTGTCAACAGCATGACTAATGGCAGTAAACAGATCGATAGCCGTCAATTTTATTTGCGTTTAGTTCAGCGAATTATTCATTTATTTAATGTGCGTACTAGCTTTGGTATTTTATATGAAGTCGATGTAAGGCTTCGCCCTCAGGGCGATGCTGGACTACTTGCATGTAGTTTAGATTCGTTTGCAGATTACCAAATGAATGAGGCGTGGACATGGGAACATCAAGCATTAGTGCGAGCTAGAGCAGTCTATGGTGAAGATGAATTAATAAAACGCTTTAACCAAATTCGTCATAATGTACTTTGTAAAAAGCGTGATGAAAACACACTAAAAACTGAAGTTCGGCAAATGCGTGAAAAAATGAGAAGTCATCTTGGCACGACACAAGCTAATTTATTTAATTTAAAGATTGACGAAGGGGGAATTGGGGATATTGAGTTTTTATCACAATATTTTGTACTTAATTATGCTCATCAATATCCTAAAATGACGGCATGGAGTGATAATGTGCGAATTTTAGAACTTGCAACAAATTATCAAATCATGGACAGTTATGAAGCACAGCTGCTAACACAAGCTTACATCGACATGCGCAATAAAATTCATCAGCTTGCCTTACAATTACAACCAAGCATGGTTGATAACTCACTCTTTATACAAGAAAAACAAATAGTCAACCAATGCTGGCAAAAATGGTTAATTTAATGGGTTAAATATTGATATTTTACTTCAAGTAGAGCCGATCTTAAACTTTTTTAAAATAGCAGCTTGTTAAGTTTGTTGTGTAATATAAATAAAAGTTAATGCCACACTAGTGGCATTAATTGAACAATAACTATCACCGGTGGTGATATTAACCAGTTATTTTGCTTCTTTCCATAAAATCATATCTTGATCTTTAAGCTCTGAAGCATCAAAGCCTCCGATTGGTGCGATATCTTCGCGGTCAAAAGCGATATCGCCACCATTAACAGCAAGATCACCTTTTTTAATCCCTTTAAAATCAAACAAATTGGTATCACACAGATGGGATAGGGTGATATTTTGTGTTGCTCGGAACATAGTTTCAATGCGTCCTGGGAACTTTTTATCCCATTCATTGAGCATTTCTTTAATTACTTGCCTTTGTAAGTTGGGTTGTGAGCCACAAAGATTACAAGGAATAATCGGAAATTGTTTAATTTCAGCGTATTTGGCGATGTCCTTTTCTTTGCAATAAGCTAGTGGTCGAATAATGATATGTTCGCCAGAATCATTCATTAGCTTCGGTGGCATTGCTTTGAGTTTACCGCCATAGAACATATTTAAAAACAATGTTTCTAAAATATCATCACGATGATGACCAAGGGCAATTTTTGTTGCGCCAAGTTCGGTGGCTGTGCGGTATAAAATTCCTCGGCGCAGCCGTGAACAAAGCGAGCAAGTTGTTTTACCTTCGGGTATCTTTTCTTTGACAATACCATAGGTATTTTCTTGCACGATTTTGTATTCAATGCTTAAGGATTGCAAATACTGAGGCAAAACATCTTCAGGAAATCCCGGTTGTTTTTGATCTAAATTAACTGCAATTAGCTCAAAGTTTATTGGTGCGCTGATTTTCAAGTTAATTAGAATATCAAGCAAAGTATAACTATCTTTACCACCTGATAAGCAAACCATAATACGATCACCTTCTTCGATCATATTAAAGTCAGCGATTGCCTCGCCAGTCAAGCGACGCAATCGTTTGTGTAGTTTATTTTGATTATATATATTCATTACAATTTTACTGGTTATTCGGCACGGCTCATATAACGGCGTTCAGCAATATGAATTTTAACTTTTTCGTGGTTATCAATATATTCAGGAACTTGAATAACAAGCCCTGTTGATAACGTGGCCGGTTTAGTTCGCGCACTAGCTGACGCCCCTTTAATACTTGGCGAAGTTTCAACAATTTCGAGATCAACCGTTTGCGGTAATTCTAAAGCAAGCACTTCGCCATCCGCCATTAGCACTTGAATACCATTCATACCACCTTCAGGAATAAACAATAGCTCATCTTCTATTTGCTCTTTTTTAAAGATATAAGGGGTAAAATCTTCGTTATCCATAAACACATATTCATCGCCATCAATATACGAAAAACTAACAGGACGGCGCGATAGTTCAATCGTTTCGAGGATATCATCACCTTTAAAACGCTCTTCAACTTTACCGCCATTTTTGACATCGGTAAAACGCATTTTATAAAGTGTACTTGCACCACGAGCACTTGGGCTTTGAACATCAATATCTTTAACCAGTAATAATTTGCCATTAAAGGCGACTGCATCGCCACGTTTTATTTCATTTGCTTTAGCCATAATATTTATTCTTCACAATTAATAAAAACAGTTAAAAATTAGCTCGCTATTTTACCGCTAACTTGCTATTGTCACCATCAAAATTTATTCAAGCGCCTTAAATTAAAGAAAAACTATGGCAGATTTATTCAAATGCAGGCAAAACTGTGGTGCTTGTTGTATTGCTCCATCGATTTCATCAACTATTCCTGGTATGCCTAAAGGGAAACCAGCTGGCGTTGCTTGCATTCATTTAGATAATAATTATCAATGTAAATTATTTTTACACCCATCAAGGCCAACAGTTTGTGGTCGATTAAAACCTAGCATCGAAATGTGTGGTAATAATAGAATGCAAGCGATGAATTATCTAACACAATTAGAACAGCTAACTAAAGATTAAGTATTGCCTAAATTTAACAAAACAGTTCGATTATTAGAATTATTTATCTCGCACAGTAGTTTTTTTGATAAACTTCCCGCACTTCATTATTTAGTGATAAATATCAATAAATTTTTGAGATAGATTTTAGCCACATATATCTTTATACATCAAATAAGTGGCTAATTTTACAGATAAATTTGATCTTTTTAGACAGAAGAAAATGATTATGAAAAACAAATTAAAACGAGATTTAAAAGCCCGCCATTTAGCCATGATAGCTATTGGTGGCTCGATCGGAACGGGGCTATTTGTCGCATCAGGGGCAACCGTTGCTCAGGCAGGTCCTGGAGGTGCATTGCTTTCGTATGCCATTATAGGTGTGATGGTATATTTTTTAATGACCAGCCTTGGTGAGCTAGCAGCTTATTTGCCTGTTTCAGGTACTTTTGCAACTTATGGTTCACGTTATGTCGATGAAGCGTTTGGTTTTGCCATTGGTTGGAACTATTGGTACAACTGGGCAATTACTGTTGCTGTAGACTTAGTTGCAGCTCAATTAGTTATCTCTTATTGGTTTGATGCAGGACCTTATAGTTGGTTATGGAGCTTATTATTTTTAAGCATCATCTTTTGCTTAAACTATATTTCAGTTAAAGGTTTTGGTGAAGCAGAATTTTGGTTTTCATTAATTAAAGTTGTTACTGTGATTATTTTTATTGTAGTTGGCTTATTAATGATTATTGGCATCTTTCGAGGCGTCGAAGTGGCTGGTTGGCAAAATTGGACTATCAAAGAAGCGCCTTTTGCGGGTGGTTTTTCATCAATGATTGGTGTGGCAATGGTGGTTGGATTTTCATTTCAAGGCACCGAATTAATAGGTATTGCTGCGGGTGAATCAAAAGATCCAGAAAAAAACATACCTAAAGCTATGCGTCAAGTGTTTTGGCGAATACTGCTATTTTATATCTTTGCGATTTTAGTCATCAGCTTGATTATTCCTTATACTGATCCTAATTTACTACGTAACGATGAAACTGATGTCAGTGTTAGTCCATTTACCCTTGTCTTTGAGCATGCAGGATTATTATCTGCTGCGGCATTAATGAATGCAGTTATTTTAACATCCGTATTATCTGCGGGTAACTCAGGGCTGTATGCTTCAACCCGTATGCTATATGCACTTGCTAAAGAAGGTAAAGCACCTAAAATCTTTGCAAACTTATCATCGTCAGGTGTGCCTCGTGCTGCGTTGTTAGCGACAACATTTGTGGCCATGCTTTGTTTCTTAACCTCGATGTACAAAGATCAGGCAGTTTATTTATGGTTACTTAATATGTCAGGTATGACAGGCTTTATTGCTTGGCTAGGCATTGCAATTAGCCATTATCGTTTTAGAAAGGGTTACACTATTCAAGGTAAGGATGTTAATCAATTACCGTATCAGTCAAGTTGCTTCCCATTTGGCCCTATTTTCGCTTTTGTATTATGCTTAATTATTACCCTTGGTCAAAATTACGAAGCTTTCTTGCAAGATACCATTGATTGGAATGGTGTTATTGCGACCTATATTGGTATACCATTATTTTTAATGATTTACTTTGGCTACAAAATTGTTAAAAAGACAAAATGGGTTAAATACGAACAGATGGACTTTTCTAAAGAAGATTAATTCGCAAGTTTAGTCCCAATTCTTTACTTTTCCGTCGACAAAAGTCGACGGTTTTTTATTAAAAAAGAGAGAAATAAACTGTTAAATAGTTTATCTTGATAACGATATTAGCGACTACGGAAGATGATACGTGCTTTTGACAGATCATAAGGCGTCATTTCAACAGTAACTTTATCGCCAGTTAAAATACGAATATAGTTTTTTCGCATCTTACCAGAAATATGTGCAGTAACGACATGACCATTTTCAAGTTCAACACGAAACATCGTGTTTGGAAGTGTATCAAGTATAGTACCTTGCATTTCAATGTTATCTTCTTTTGCCATTGGGGCCTCTTAATAATAAATACAAATTAAATATATTTAACTGACTAACTGTTTTGCTACGTTTAAGTGTTTTAACGGCAAAACAATAACGTGCTATTACCATCTGATTGATGTTGTATTAGATGACTAAGCAAAGTTAAGTATAAACACAAAAAAACTGAATTTAGAATATATAAACACAGCGGCGAAATAATGCCGAAAAAACTGTCAGAAGTAAAGCCCTTTCTACTATTTCTTTGCACAATAAAGTTCTTGCTGCTGAATATAATGCCACACTTTGGCTGGCAACAAATTTTCACAACTGGCTTGATTGTTAATATTTAGTCTGATTTCAGTTGCTGAAATGTTTTCAAGTGGTGTATGCGCAAAAAAGATATAACCATGTGGTGAATCATGCAAATCTTGTGCGTTTGAGGTGTTATGCACCTCAATCCATTGTTGTAGCTCAATATTATTGGTATTTTTTGCATAACCCGGCCTACGACAAATGAGTAAATGACAATAATCAAGCAACGTTTGCCATTTATTCCAAGTTGGCAAACTCAATAATGAATCTTGCCCCATAATAAAAGCTAATCCTTCACTATCCCCATTTTCTTGTCGCCAAGCTTGAAGCGTTTCAATGGTAAAAGAAGGACGGGTTGAGGCTTTAGGTAAAAGCTCTCTTACATCTAACGCAAATAAGGGCAAATCTTCAATCGCTAATTTTAACATTGCCAAACGTTGCTCGGTGCTCGCTTCGGGTTGTGGTTTATGTGGCGGAATATGATTGGGCAATAAGCTAATTTGTTTTAACCCAACTTCGCTAGCTAACGAAATAGCAGGGCGAAGGTGTCCATAATGGATTGGATCAAAAGTTCCGCCTAACAACGCAGTTAACATTTATTTAATCCCATAAACTGCATCGATAAACTAAACATAGCATCCCATATTCGCGCCTGATTATCATGTTTTAAACTAATTTCGATTTCAGTCAGTTTGGCTAATAAATTAAACAGGCTTTTAAGTTGGCAACGGTTTAGATAATTAGTATAAATCGTTCTTTTATTTTGCCAAATTTTATATTCATCAAAAACTTGTTTCAATGATTTTTGTTGCAATCCTTTTTTTAAATTGATCATCAATATCAACTCACGTTGAATAATCCGCAACAAAATTAACGGCTCAAATTCATTTATTTTCAACTGCTGTAAAATGTGAATAGCTCGCTTCGTTTTGTTGGCAATCATTGCGTCAGTCCAATGATAGGGTGTAAATATCGCTGAATCATTAATATTACTTTCGACTTCATCATACGAAATACTCTGATCGGGATACAGCAATTTTAGCTGCGCAATAATTTGTGTTAACGCCAGTAAATTACCTTCGTAATAATAGCAAAGCAATTCAATTGCTTTTGGGTCAATGGTTATATGTTGTTGCTGCAAATGATTTTTAATCCATTGCGGTAACTGCAACGTATCTGGTGTGGTACAATTAACAATCACTAGCTTATCTGATAATGCCTTATACCAAATAGTATTTTCTTGCGATTTAGTGATTTTATTAAGCATGATTATTAGCGCAATATCGGGGGTTAAAACCTCGCTTAGTGTATTGAGTTTTGCGGTAATACCTGCATTTAACGAACCGTCACCAAAATCAAGTAAAATTAAAGTATTGGTAGAAAATAGATTCATCGCCTGACAGCTATCAAAAATGGCGGTCCAGTCGGTTTGATTATCAATAACAAACGTAAGCTGTTCATCAAAGCCTGCCTGAGTAAAAGCTTTCCGTAACTCAGTTTGTGCATAATGTTGTAAATAAGGATCACTACCTAAAATCAAATAATAGGGTGATCCTAATTTATGACTAATTTGATCGACACTAATTTTAATCATGACAACGTTAATTTACCGCATCAATCGATTTTAATTTACGGATGACTTGTTTAGCAGCTTGTGTAAACATCTCGTTTTCAATTAAATCTTGCTCAACCGTTTTGGCCAATGCTTCAGATGGATTATCAAAAAATGTCCTAAATACACGTACACTAATTGGATATATTTGTTGACCAGCAATAACAACTTGAGCTTCAACGGTTAATACCAATTGATACTCGGCTGCTTTACCATCTTGATAAATCGAAATAGTATTGCGGCTTAGATTTTCGCTTAACATTCTTAACGAGGGTACCTGACTTGTTGCATTATTAGTAGTTAAAGTCACTTTGTTATCGTGTAATAACTCTTTAATGTCGCGAGACAGTCGGCCATAAGGGTCATAGCTTACATAAGACATCGTTTTAAACCGCTCTGGCACTTCTGTTTCATGCTGCAAATGAAATCCGCATCCTGTTAAGGATATCGCTAATAACATAAATAATGCTAAATACTTTTTCATATCTATAACCGCCTAAATTTAGTTATTAAACAATATTAACCCACAACAAGATTTAATAATTTACCTGGAACGTAAATTACTTTACGGATAGTAACATCGCTCAAGTATTTTTGGATGTTAGGCTCTTGTTTCGCTTGCGACACAACAAAATCTTGATCGGCATTAGCTGGCACCGTAAATTTACCACGGACTTTACCGTTGATTTGCACAACAATAAGTTTTTCATCTTCGATCATTGCTGATTGGTCAGCAACAGGCCAAGTTGTATTATCAATCGATTCGCTATGGCCTAAAGCTTGCCACATAGCAAAACAAGCGTGTGGCATCATAGGGTAAAGTAAACGAACAATCGCATTTAATGCCTCACTCATTAGCGCACGATCTTGCTCGGTTTCTTGTGGTGCTTTTTGTAAGCGGTTCATAAACTCCATCACAGCGGCAATAGCGGTGTTAAACGTTTGGCGACGTCCAATATCATCACTCACTTTCGCAATGGTTTTATGTAGCTCACGGCGTAATGATTTTTGTTCACTATCTAAGGCTGTAATATCAAGTTTAGCGGTTTGACCTTTTTGAGTATGTTCATACACTAAACGCCATACACGTTTAATAAATCGGTTAGCACCTTCAACACCAGACTCTTGCCATTCCAATGTCATATCCGCTGGCGAAGCAAACATCATAAACAAGCGAACTGTATCGGCTCCATATTTTTCAACCATTTCTTGAGGGTCGATACCATTATTTTTGGATTTTGACATCTTCGTCATACCCGCATGGACTAGCTCATTGCCATGTTTGTCAACGGCTTTAGCAATGCGACCTTTTTCATCACGTTCAATAGTGACTTCGGTTGGTGAAACCCAAATGCGTTCATTGGTTGGACTGGTGTAATAAAACGCATCGGCTAATACCATGCCTTGGCATAGTAAGCGTTTTGCTGGCTCATCGGACGAAACTAAACCAAAATCACGCATTAATTTGTGGAAAAATCTAAAATAAAGCAAATGCATAATCGCATGTTCAATACCACCGACATATTGATCGACAGGCAACCAATAATTAGCAGCTTTTTCGTCTAACATACCTTTGTCAAATTGTGGACAAGTATAACGGGCATAATACCAAGATGACTCCATAAAGGTATCAAACGTATCGGTTTCACGTAGAGCAGGCTGACCGTTCACCGTTGTTTTTGCCCAGTTAGGATCGGCCTTAATTGGACTAGTGATACCGTTCATTTCGACATCTTCTGGCAAAATAACCGGTAACTGATCTTCTGGTGTTGGAATAGTTGTACCGTCTTCAAGCGTCACCATTGGAATAGGCGCACCCCAATAACGTTGGCGCGAGACGCCCCAATCACGCAAACGGTAATTAACTTTTCGTTGACCAATACCTAACGCAATTAATTTATTGGCAACAGCATTAAATGCTTGCTCAAAATCCAGACCATCAAACTCGCCAGAATTAAATAATTTGCCATGTTCAGTATATGCTTTTTCAGACAAGTCGGGGGCATTGCCGTCTTGAGTTAAAATAACAGGATTAATTGGTAAATTGTATTTTGAGGCAAACTCATAATCTCGTTCATCGTGACCCGGTACCGCCATGACTGCACCAGTACCATATTCAATTAACACAAAGTTAGCAATCCAAACAGGGACTTTTTTTCTTGTTAATGGGTGGATAGCATAAAAGCCCGTTGCAATACCTTTCTTTTCCATGGTTGCCATATCGGCTTCGGCTGTTTTGGTATTTTTACATTCAGCAACAAATTCAGCAATTTTAGGATCGTTTTTTGCTGCTAATTGTGCAAGAGGATGCTCTGCGGCAACTGAGACAAAGCTCACCCCCATTAAAGTATCGGGGCGTGTTGTATAAACGCGTAATTTATCGGCATAATTTTCAACAGCAAAGTCAAACTCAACTCCTTCAGAGCGACCAATCCAGTTACGTTGCATAGTTTTAACTTGCTCTGGCCAGTCCTCTAAGATATCTAAATCATTAAGTAGCTCTTCAGCATATTCGGTGATTTTAATAAACCACTGCGGGATCTCTTTGCGCTCAACAGGGGTACTACAACGCCAACAGCAACCTTCAACCACTTGCTCATTAGCAAGTACGGTTTGGTCATTTGGACACCAGTTAACCGCAGATGTTTTTTTATAAACTAGGCCTTTTTCGTATAACTTGGTAAAAAACCATTGTTCCCATTTGTAATATTCTGGACGGCAAGTGGTTACTTCGCGATCCAAATCATAACCGAAGCCTAAAAGCTGTAATTGCTTTTTCATATAGGCAATATTTTCGTAGGTCCATTTTGCCGGTGCAGTATTATTTTTAACAGCAGCCCCTTCAGCAGGTAAACCAAACGCATCCCAACCAATTGGTTGTAGTACATTTTTACCATTTAAGCGTTGGTAACGTGAAATGGTATCACCAATGGTGTAATTGCGAACATGACCAAGATGCAAACGCCCAGACGGGTAAGGTAGCATCGATAAACAGTAATATTTTTGTTTTGATGGATCTTCGGTAACGTGAAAAGTTTTATTGTCTTGCCAGTGTTTTTGTACAGTGGCTTCAATTTCATCTGGGCGATATTGTTCTTGCATGACCAATTAATGTCCTATCTATTATTGCTAATAAAAATATGTTGCTAATTGTATTGGTTATTGACACGTTTTACAAACGATATGTGAATCAAGATATTGATTTCTTGCAGTGACAAATTTACATACTCATCAGCTCAGAAGTATCCCCACCGCTTGATGAATATCAAAAAGTATTTGTATTAAAAAATGAAGAGGGTGAGTTATTAGCTAATGTTAAATATAAATTAACGTTGGGTTCAGGCAAAGTCATTGAAGGTATAACAGATAATGAGGGGCGAACTGAATGTATATTGTCTGACGAAGCGGAAAATGTGAAGTTTGAATACGTTATATCATAAAAAAGGAATAATTTATGTGTAATTCAATATCTGCCAATACAACGAATAATGTCGAAAATGTAGTAACAACTGTTAGTGTAAAACACCGTTATACTAAATCAATAGATACCACTGGTTGGTTAAAAGTAAAATTAGACCCGAGTAATGATTTTGCTTTTCTCAGTGAATATACGAAAGTCATTATTCAAAAAATTGAAGGTGGCCGAACCTATTTTTTGATTAAAGAAGGTCGATATGCTAATAATATTGCAAGTTTAAGTAATAAAAATGTAGCAAAATGTTTAATTGACTGTTCCAGAGGGACTGGTGCAACATTAACCGTTAAAAAAATAGTCAGAAAAAGGGAAATTTCTATTATTAGAAAACAAGAATTGAACCAATTATTTTCAGAGCTCAGTTTTAACGGAAACAAAGCACTAATTACCATTGATTCAGATGTGGATTATGAAGAAACAAACCCACTTAGTCCTTATCATAATCAAATCTTGCATTCAAAACCACTACCTGATGGAACTTATAAGATTTTGGCTCCATTTACAGCAGGAGACCGAGATTCAACAGCTTATTATCGAACTGATCTAAATGGGTATAGAGCATTAGTTTATGATATGGTATGGTTTCCGATAGAATATGCGCCAACATATAATAGTAATTTTGTTCATGTAGGGAATTTGTCGGAAGGATGTATTACCTGTTATGAAACACAAAAATGGAATGATTTATATCAATATTTAATTAGCAATAGATCAGACAGCGATGGCAAATATGAGGGAAAACTTATAATAGGATAAATAATATGAAAACATCTATAAACACAATGGTTTTATTTTTTTTCATTAGTTTGATAACAAATTATGCACATTCACATGTTCTAACAGATGTACAGAAACATTATGGCGATGAGCAGATTCATGGTTTAAAATATATTAATGATAAAGCAATTGAAGTTATCGAAGCATACAATAAAGGACACAATACTCACTGGGAGTCATTAGAGCCCGATTTAAGAATTATTGTTGCTAGGTGCTTAGTGCCACTCAAAGCTAAATGGGCAGAATATGATCCTCATAAAAAATTGTGGAATATACCTTCGGAATATTGGTATGTGTCAGTTTCTTGTGATAAAACCGTCAGCGATATTCCCGAAAGAAAAACCTGGGATATTTATGTTCCAACCACAAGGCCATTAGATCCAAGTCAAGTTAAAAAATAGGAATAAGCCAATTATTGCGGAGTCAATATTTATTCATGTAGGGAATTTATCGGAAGGATGTATTACCTGTTATGAAATACAAAAATGGAATGATTTATATCACTATTTAATTAGCAATAGATCAGACAGCGATGGCAAATATGTGGGAAAACTTATAATAGGATAAATAATATGAAAACATCTATAAACACAATGATTTTGTTTTTTTTCTTTAGTTTGATAACAAATTATGCACATTCACATGTTCTAACGGATGTACAGAAACATTACGGTAATGAGCTAATTCATGGTTTAAAATATATTAATGATAAAGCAATTGAAGTTGTCGAAGCATACAATAAAGAACACAATACTCACTGGAGATCATCAGAACCCGATTTAAGAATTATTGTTGCTAGATGCTTAGTGCCAATCAAAGCTAAATGGGCAGAATATGATCCCCATAAAAAATTGTGGAATATACCTTCGGAATATTGGCATGTGTCCATTTCTTGTGATAAAACCGTCAGCGATATTCCCGAAAGAAAAACCTGGAATATTTATGTTCCAACCACAAGACCATTAAAGCCAAGTCGAGTTGAAGAATAGAAATTTATTTTAACTTAAGATTAGGTTACCGGTATGCCGTTTTTGTTATTACCCTTTATACCAGATGCTCCGAGTGAGAATTATTGGTATGTTTTAGTTGACTGTGCCTTGTTACAGGGTTTTTATTTATCATTATCACAAATTGATAATTTACGTTATAAATCGTTATTTTTGGGGACGTCTGAAGCGTCATCGGCAGAAGTTGGACTGGTATTAATTGAATTAAAACCGGCTATCCATTCATCGTTTATTTCGACGTTAGTCACTTATCAAACAGAATACGAAACTCCAATATGGTTACAAGCCCCTATTGCCTTTACCCCACTGTTTAACACACTTCGAAAATTACTTTATGTTGGAAAGAGGATGGTAGTCAGCATTTTTTCCGTTATTACGACCAGCAGTGCTTTGCAGGTTTTTGGTCAATAGCCAGTAAAAATCCTTACTACATAGGCCCCCTGTGTAAAACTCGTTGGGCTATCTGGCAATCAAGTCAACAACATTATCAGTATAACAATGACTATAAAATAGGAAATCATCTATGAAGCTAGGGCGTGTTGATCTTTCGTGATTATTTTTTAGACGGCATGATGTGAGTTATAATAATTCTGCAAAAAACAACCATAACTCGA
>NZ_WTEV01000108.1 GCF_009795885.1 Gilliamella sp. Pas-s25
CCATGATATTCGGCCAGTTTATCTAAATAACGGATAATTCTCCCTGCCGGTAAGCTGACTGCAATATCAATGCCTAGCGCCTCACGATTAAAGTCATCGATGACATTGAATGTCCTAAAGCGACGTTGATTACGGCTACTATCACTCATAAAATCCATTGACCAGCATTCACCTGATTTATTCGGTACTGATAGTCTTTCCGG
>NZ_WTEV01000109.1 GCF_009795885.1 Gilliamella sp. Pas-s25
CAACATTAAATTACCAGTCGCCGATTGAATACAAAAGAAATCGATGACCTTATCTTTTTGGTACTAAAATGTGTTGCCATTCCAATGAGACGAATACAGAAATTCGGTAGTTTTACCGTCCACGGTTTTGCTAGTACGCCGATTAAAGGCATCATAGGTGTAGGTGATAATGAGCCCCGTTGGCTTAATCACTTTGATTAACC
>NZ_WTEV01000042.1 GCF_009795885.1 Gilliamella sp. Pas-s25
TATGGTATCACTGGCATTTATGTTAATGTGGCTGCCAATGTATTGTTGAGTAATTTATGTACAGCAAAGATCAACAGCCCCTAATCACCCTTTGCTAAAAATTGTAAAAAAGTTTCGGGAAAGCTATATGTTTAAGTAAAAATCTGATAATATTTACGAGGATAAGCGATAAGGGAATAAAAAATGATTTATGAACTCGTACCAACCGAATTACATGATGAATTTAAAGCTTTTCATCATGACCTAGAAAAAATAACATCGCAACATATAGAAGCTTGTCCATTTTGTAAAAAAACTAAATTTTATATAATTCGTTCAAAACCAACTAAAACATATCGCTGTAAAGATTGTCATAAATATTTTACCGTTTCAACCAATACTCCTTTCAATCGTTTAATGCCATTTAATTGGTTAGAACTTATCTTTACTAGTCGCATAAAAAATATTAGTTATCTCAATATTGCAGAAAATCTTGAAAGCTCATTAGAAAAGGTAATTCGTCGAGATCGTGCTATTATTCATTATCTTCAAATCCATTACCCATCATTGCATAAGTGGTATACACATCAAAAACAAACCACATTAATGCCAACCTTAGCAGAACAACATCAAACCATTAAAGCTAAAGTAACCGCTTTATTGAATGAACAAAGTCCTACTTGTATACACTGCGGATCTAATGAAACAACTAAAATCGGTTCTCGCACTTGCTATCGCTGTAGGCGCTGTCGACATAGTTTTAATATTTTAAGCAACACTAGTTTAAACCGAATACCAAAACCTGAATTATGGCTACAATTCATCGATCTACTTGTCTCTAGAGCTAATAATTTACAAATAAGAAAAGCACTTAATTTACACAATGATACTGTACGTAAATGGCGTTCCGCTTGGTACCACATGATGAAAGATTGGCAATGCGAAGCACTTGCTATTTGGTGCAAACATAAATAAGACAACAGAATAAAAGGAAATCAGCTCTATGAAAAAAAATAGTTTATTTTTATATATATGTATATTTAGCAGTACATTATCCATCAGCGGTTGCAATGATAAAAAAACAGTTGATGAAAACAACTTGCCACAATTACCGACAGCAATAATTAATAGTTATCTTTTTCATACTGAACCAGAACTTTTACCGTTTAGTAAAATGATTAAACAGCAACATATTCAAGGATCATCAAGTAAAATCATTAACTACAATGAACAAGGCTTTGTAGCTAATTATGATTTAGAAGGGTTACATGGCGACATTAACTATGAAACAGCTAAATATAGCTACGGTATGGGCGACACCAAAAATGTTTATGAAATTACTTTTGATTCATCGAAAAATATTCTTGGCATGAAAAACAATAATAATGATATAGTTGCAAGTTCAGAATTTGATGAACAAGGTCGTTTAGTTGAAACCACCCTATCACGCTTTGCAGAAAATAACGTCATTTTTAACAGTAAAATTATTTATGATAACAACCGTGTCGAGCTTGTGTTATATAGCGCTTATGTTCCTGTTGATGAAAAAACAAAGTTTCCTGTATTAGCACAAGAAAAAGATGTCGTTTACAATGCCAATAAACAATTAGAAAAAACCATCACTAGAACCTTTAAATTAGCATCAAATGGTGACATCATCATTAATGATAAAAATGAACAAGAGGTTGAACTCACCGAAACGTGTACTTATTCGGATTATAATCAAAACAACGATTGGACTAAAGCTGTTTGTATTACAACTGGCGATGAATCAAAAACTGTTAATCTAACTAGAACTATTGAATATAATTAATCATTGCCATATTCATCATAATCACGGCAAAGTGTAATTGTATCTTCAATTAAGCGTCTTGCAATGGTGCCATACTCAGGAATTTTAGGTAATTGTGTGTAATGGTACCAATTTGCTTCAATGAGTTCATTTTTGTCTACCACTATTTCACCACTATCATAATCAGCTAAATAAGCCATCATAAGTGAATTAGGAAATGGCCAAGGTTGCGAGCCTACATAACGAATATTTTTAATTTTGATTCTCGACTCTTCAAATACTTCCCGCTCAACTGCGGTTTCCATTGTTTCACCAATTTCAGTGAAACCAGCTAAAACAGTATACAAGTTATCTTGATTATGCCTAACATGCTTTGCTAATAAAATTTTATCTTTGTGACGAATAGCCACGATAATAGATGGTGAAATTTGTGGATAGTAACGCTCTTTACAATGGTCACACATACAGCACCATTCGGTATTACTAATATACATTTCATGTCCACAATAGCCACAATATTTATGAGAACGATAAAACTCAGAAAGTTGTACAGCTCGACCTGCCATATTAAATAATGATTGATCGGTTATATCCAGTAATGGACGAATTGAACTCATTGCATGTTTCATTTCATCACAAATCAGCCAAGCAATTTGCCCATTCCATTCGCCTATTGGTTGCGCACGCTTATGGGTAAAACCGAACTTATCGGCACGCCCAACAGGAACATCACCATTAGGCAACCATAATCGACCATTAGCACTGACAAACCAATAACCGATTTCATTACCGGTTAAGTTAACTTGTTGTTGTATATTCATATCATTGACACCAAAAATAAAAACGAAAGAAGGAGGATTTTACTCCTCCTTCTTTCAATACTATTTCTTTTTCTTCTCGTGAAGTCCTTTTTTCTCAAGTTCCCAGTAGATAATACGCTGCTGAGCAATTGTGAATAAGTTACTAACGATATAATATAAAACTAAGCCTGATGGGAACCATAAAAAGAACAACGTAAAGATTAATGGCATATAAGTCATTAATTTTTGCTGTAGAGGATCGGTAACAGGTGTTGGTGACATCTTCTGGATTAAGAACATGCTAGCACCCATTAATAAAGGCAAAATATAATAAGGATCTTGTGCTGATAAGTCATAAATCCAAAGTGCAAATGGCGCATGCCGTAGTTCAACGGCGTTACCTAACATATAGAATAATGACAAGAAAATCGGCATTTGAATAATTAATGGCAGGCAACCACCTAATGGATTCACCTTTTCTTGCTTATAAAGTGCCATTGTTTCCATACTCATTTTTTGTCTATCATCACCATAGCGCTCTTTTAAAGCCTCTATACGTGGTTGTAATAACTTCATTTTTGCCATTGAACGATACTGCGCACGGGTTAATGGGAATAAAATACCTCGAACAATAAATGTGATGACAATAATTGAGAAGCCCCAGTTACTAACAAAACTTTGAATAAATTTCAATAAATAAAACAAAGGCTGCGATAAGAACCATAACCAACCATAATCAACAATCAAGTCAAGATGGTTAGCGGTTTCTTTCAATTGGCTTTGAATTTCTGGTCCTAACCATAATTTTGCGCCAATGGTTTGTGTGCTACCTGCAGGAATAACAGCTGACTCTCCTTTGAAACCAATCGTTGCTTGTGATTTATTAGCCGTTGTTCGTGTATAAAATAAGTTATTTTTATTATCCTGCGCTGGCACCCATGCTGAAGCAAAATAGTGCTGTAACATCGCAACCCAGCCTGTTTGCGTCTCAACCGCTAATGCTTTATCTTTGATATCATCAAAACTGTATTTGCTGTAGTTAGTGCTCGAACTTGAATAAGCGGTGCCACGAAATGCACTTTGTCCAAGTCCACTTCCCCCCTCGGTTGGTATATCATCGGGTAATTTAATGGTTTGTTTTAATTGACCATACATTGCTACATCAACAGGTGCACTGCTTTGGTTATTAATGTCATACTGAACATCAATAGCATAACTACCACGATGTAATATGTAATATTTAGTATAACTTACACCATTAACTTGATAAGTAAGTGGAACACGCAACTCATCTTGCCCGTCAGCTAACACATATTCTGACTTTTCAGTTTGATAGACAGGGCGTTTTGAGCCTTGAGTCGCATTATCTGGACCATCTTTACCTGTTAACCCACTTTCTGCAATATAAACAAAATCAGGGCGTGATGTTAATAATTGGAAAGGCGTGCCTGAATGAAGCGTTTGCTCATATTTTAACAATTGTGCAGCTTGTACATCACCGCCATAAGTATTAATGGTGAGTGACAATACATCTGATTTTACAGTAACTGTTGTACCCAGCATTGAGCCATCTGTTGAATCATCATCACTCATTTGTTGTGTTAATTGATTTGCGATTGGCGGTTTAGGTGCGTGATCTTCCTCCCACGCTTTCCAAATAAAAAAAGATACAAAAAGTAAAGCAATGACTAAAATATTACGTTGAGATCCCATTAGTGTTTTTCTCTATTGGTTTTAATTTTTGGAGGAACAAAATCTTCTCCTCCTTCATGTAAAGGATGACATTTTAATACACGTTTGACTGTTAGCCAACCACCTTTTATTAATCCAAAACGTCGTAATGCAATTATTGCATATTGTGAACATGTCGGTGTAAAACGACATTTAGGGCCAAGTAAAGGACTAATAAAACGTTGATATGCACGAATAAAAAACACAAAAGTATTCACTATCATACATTTACATGCATAAACATGCTGTTTGATAATTAATTTGAATTTATTCAAACCTCGTGTTTGGTTATGATTCGTTGGCATAGTTTATTTAGTGTTTCAACGATTTGCTGATTATCTAAGTCTATAACTGGCTGTTTAGCCATCAGAATAAAGTCAACATTAGGAAGCTGATGTTGACGTTGCCGAAAGTACTCTTTAGCCAGTCGTTTGATACGATTACGCTCATGAGCTCGTTTCACTTGTTTTTTAGCTATAGCAAAGCCCAACCGCATATGATTACAGTCATTTTTACGTGCAACTAAAGTTAAAAAAGGAGAACCAGCCCGAATGGACTCTTGAAAGACATGATTGAAATCGAAGGGAGTTAACAATCGTAACTCCCGTGGAAAAGTGAACTTAATCACCCAACTTTAAATCAGCTAGCAACAGTTAAACGAACACGGCCTTTAGCACGACGGCGAGCAAGAACTTGACGACCGTTTTTAGTTGCCATACGAGCACGGAAACCGTGAGTTCTATTGCGTTTTAATACTGATGGTTGAAATGTGCGTTTCATGACGATTTATATCCAAATCTAATTTATCAACAGGTTGCAGAGTTTACACTCCACAGCATTAATTAAAGAGGACAGAATTATAGAGCCTATTTTATTTTCCGTCAATGAGATTTTCATAGAATGTTTTTTCGCAATTTAACTCCATAATTAAGCGAATTAATCATTCACTGATAGTACACGCTTACTTTTTTCACCGCCCACTTCGCGCGCTAATTTAGGCACTAAATAACCCGATACTTGATCAGCAAGTTGTTTCATTATCATTTTTGCAGACTCATCATCAACCAAAAAATGAGCCGCGCCTTGCACTTTATCTAACAAATGGATGTAATAAGGCAAAATCCCAATATCAAAAAGCTTATTACTCAACTGAGCCAAAGTATCGGCATTATCATTAATATTTTTCAACAATACACTTTGATTTAGCACTGTCACATTGCTTTGTTTTAAAAGCTCAACCGCACCAGCAACAGCATTATCAATCTCATTTGAATGATTAATGTGAGTAACGACTATTATTTGCAAGCTACTTTCAGCAAATAGCCGACAAAGTTCAGACGTCACTCGCGAAGGAATAACAACGGCCAAACGTGTATGGATCCGTAATCGCTTAATATGCGGGAATTTTTCTAATGCATTAATCAAAAAAGCTATCTCATGATCTTTTGCCATTAATGGATCACCGCCAGATAAAATAATTTCATCAAGTTCAAAGTGATTTGCAATATATTCAAGTGCAATAGCAAGGTTCTTTTTATTGCCTTGATTATCATGATAAGGAAAATGTCGCCTGAAACAGTAACGACAATTAATTGCACACGCCGTTTTTGTGATCAACAATGCGCGATTGCGATACTTATGCAATAACCCTGGAATGGCATTATCTTGCTCTTGTAATGGGTCATGACTGTAGCCATCAACTTTTAATAATTCCTTATCATGACAAAGTACCTGTAGCAAAAGTGGGTCATTACTATCCCCCTTTTTCATTCGGTTAATAAAAGCCCTAGGAACGCGAAGCGGAAACTGTTTTTTTGCCTGTTGCATAGAGGTTGAGATGGTGTCAGGATCTAGACCTAAATAGGAATATAAAACGTTGATATCTGTCACAACATTGGCAAGATCAACAACCCATTCATCTTTATTATTTGGTAGTTCAATTTTTTGCTGTATAATATGGCTCATTTTTTGTAATTCAGAATTTTAGTTGGAGCTTTTATGGCATCTTATAGTACTAATGAGTTTAAAGCTGGTCTTAAAATAATGCAAGATGGTGAACCGTGTGTCATTGTTGAAAATGAATTTTATAAACCAGGTAAAGGTCAATCCATCAATCGCGTAAAAATTAAAAAATTACTTTCAGGCAAAACTGTCGATAAAACATTCAAATCAGGCGAATCGGTCGAAGCGGCTGATGTTGTTGATATGAATTTAACTTACCTATACACCGATGGTGAGTTCTGGCACTTTATGAATAATGACACATTTGAACAACTTTCGGCTGACGCTAAAGCGGTTGGCGACAATGCAAAATGGTTGGTTGATCAAGCTGAATGTATTTTAACATTATGGAATGGTCAACCAATTGCAGTCACACCACCAAACTTTGTTGAACTTGAAGTTATCGAAACTGACCCAGGTTTAAAAGGCGACACAGCAGGAACCGGCGGTAAACCAGCGACTTTATCAACTGGTGCGGTAGTCCGTGTACCTTTATTTGTACAAATTGGCGAAGTCCTTAAAGTGGATACTCGCTCAGGCGAATATGTATCACGCGTTAAATAAAATCGCGTACTTTTAAATTCGCTTTTATCCCCTTGAAAAGAGAGGTTGGTCTAACCTCTCTTGTTTATCTAAACAGCACAAATTTAAAATTCAAGCTTACTGTTTTCCAGTTATTAAAATCTGTTGAAATTTAATTATCAACACAATCAACGTTGGTAAATTGAAAATGATAATTTTTATTGCTGGCAAGCTATAAGAGCACAAGCTTTTAAACCTAGTCGACTTAAGGGCCCTCTTCGTTCTTTGATTGCTTGTCCTTAATTAGCGCTATAAGCCCGTGCGCAACCCAAGGATTAAGCACAGCCATTAGACTAAGGAGCGGTGCAAAGGCCATAATTGATAATGGAGGCACTGAACCAATAAATGTCACCATTGTCCGCGCCCACATCGAACTGGCCAGTCCTTGTCGTGTCACTTGTCCAGTAGTTTTGGAGGACGAAATCTGCACCAGTGTAATGATGCATAAAGCCCCACTCCGTAAACAATCCAGCACCTATTTGACGCTGATAATGATTACCGCTTGATGGTGGCGTTGCGCCAATGGAGCCTTGGCAATGCGAACCTGAGCCAAGACCAGAACAAATTGCATTAGTCAGGTCCTTGACCTGTGGCACACGATAACCCAAACGACTACACCAAGTTACCATATCAGGATAGTAATATAATTCAGCTCCTCGGTTCACAAACCATTTCTGTAGGACAAATCCATATCTTACTATCTCTTTACCCTCTCTATCTCTACCCACTAACTCAAAGGCCTGCGGTAACCTTGGCACGGTAATTTGATTAGGATAGGGATCACCCCATTTAGCTCTTGCCTCTGGACCTGTTAGCGTCACACGAAACTCGACATAGCCTTCGTCATTACATTCTGTTTTTCGCGTCACTGTGGCAGTAATTCCCTCATGCGTGACTGGCGCTCCCCATGTCAATTCACCTGCTTCTCCCATTATGATGAAATCAAAATATAATCCATCAGCTCCCGTAGTTGGAAAATTAAGTGCGTATGATGCTGCATCCGTTGATTGAACTAGGAATCCATAATTGGGGTTCCATATGTCAGCGGGGCCCGCGAAGTGAAGCTCGCCGTAATCAAGATTAGGTTTTACGGATTTGAGGATCCCCCATTGTGACGATGGCAGTATTATAGCATCACTACGATGCCCCCCTCGACCACTTTTACCCGTTAACGCCAGCGAATTCCATGAAAAAGACAATAATAACACAGCCAATGCCAACGAAATTTTTCGAGATAATTTTGATGATAATTTGAAAGATAATTTCGAGGATATACACGAGGTAAGAGCTAAAATCTGTCTAAGGTGTCTATTCGATAAATTTAAGACATAGGTTTGCCAGTGCTGGTGTCTGGTGTCTGGTGTCTAAAATGATAATACATTATGGTTTACCTGTCAAGTAAATTTATGTTTTATTTGGATTTTTAATGTTTATGTGCTTATTAAATAAGCTTCATTTTTAATCGGTTAAAGTATAATCGTTTAAAAAAAGTTTGACTAGCTTTTTTGGGTGATTTTTATGTAGATTTATTAAGAGTTATTTTTATGAAGCTTTATGAAACGCGTTAAGGGTTTGAATTTTTTTTATTAAAAAAAGATAAAAATATAATAAAATAAATATTCAACCTAGACATTTTTACAGAACAAACACACACCTATCATAACACCGAAAGGTGTGAATATAACTGCCTTTTTCCTACGTCGGAATATACCGATAAAGTAGGGTTACATTTTATTTTGCACCTATGTAGTTTAACTGGCGCCATGATTCATAAACCACAACAGCTACAGAATTAGATAAATTCATACTACGGCTCGTTGCTAACATGGGAATACGTATTTTTTTATCTTGAGGTAATACATCAAGTATGGCTTTCGGTAATCCTCTAGTTTCTGGTCCAAACATTAAAAAGTCATGTTGTCGGTAATTAACTTCACTATGAGACCTTTGCCCTTTTGTGGTTAAGGCATAAACTTGTGTCGACAAGTCGATTTGATTAGCATCTAAAAAATAGTCGAGATTTTTATAACGTTTTACATCAACAAATTCTTGATAATCAAGCCCTGCTCGTCTTAATTTTTTGTCATCCCAAAAAAAACCCATGGGTTCAATAATATGTAAATTAAAGCCAGTGTTAGCACAAAGGCGAATAATATTACCAGTATTAGCGGGAATTTCGGGTTCAAATAAAACAATGTTTAAGGCTGAATTTGACACAACTTTCTCTTTCACTATTTATTGATGTTTATGAATTGGTAATACTATCACAATTCTAAGTCCGCCAAGATGACTTTTTTCAGCTTTTACTGTGCCGTGATCGCGTATAATTGCATTGGCAACAATAGCGAGCCCTAATCCAGTTCCACCTGATTGGCGATCTCGAGCTTCACTTGTACGATAAAAGGGTCTAAAAATTTGTTCTAGTTCACTTTCAGCAACCCCTGAGCCATCATCATCAATTGTAATAGTTATCTTTTTTTGTTGTGCCACAAAATTGACAACAATCTGTTTATTGGAATAACGAAAGGCATTGCGTATAACGTTTTCAAGTGCACTACATAAAGCAACTGGATAACATAAAATGGTATGGTTGGTTGGAAGATTGGCTACGGTAAACTTCTTGCCTATTTGTTCTGCTTCAAAAGCAGCATTATCAAGCACTTGTTTAAACAATAGATTAATTTTATTAAATTCACGGATTTCATTATTGTCATATTGCTGTCTTGCCAATGACAATAAATCACCTATCATAGAATCTAACTTTAATGCCTCAATATCAATACGCACAACTTCACTGCTTTCACCTTGTTTTCGACGTAATAAAGCTGTAGCAAGCTGCAACCGAGTCAAAGGCGTGCGTAGTTCATGAGAAATATCTGAAAACAGGCGATGCTGCACCTCTTGCATTCGCTTAAGCTCCCGCAGCATATGGTTAAAACTAGCACCAGTTGCTTTATATTCAGACGATCCTATTTTTTCAAGTTCTGGCCACTCTTGTAAATTGCCTTTTGCAACCTGCTCTGCTGCTTTTTTCAGTCCTCGTGCTGGTTTAGCAATACTCCACGATAACCAAAGTAAAAAAGGCGAACTGGCAAGCATTGTTAAAGCTAATAATAAAAAAGGATGATCAAATATAAAGTTAACGAATTGTGATTGAATGTCAGTCGCTTGTTGTAAGATATACAATTGATATTCTGTATTAGCATAATGGACTAAAAAAGGTCCTATAATTTCTTGTGAATCATAAATCTTCTTGGCTGGATCATCAATATTACTGGATTTTTCTCTAAAGTTCTTCACTAAATCGATATTTTTAGTTTCAGCAGTAATAATTTGCTCATTGGGTGTCACAATAAATAAAGATTGACCTGATTTCTGGTGGTTATCCATCACAACAATAAAACGCATCCACCATCGAAAACTATCTTTAGGCACATTAACAAGATCATTCTCAACCTGATGAGCTAGTATATTACCTGCTTCTTTATCTTTATTTGCTAAATACGTTAAATTTCGAGAATCAAGCCTCGGCAACACCATTATTAACATGAGAAAAAAAACGATGGTCAGTAAAAATATAGTGAAAATTCTGATTGTTAGGCGATCAAAAATCCACATATCATCTGACCTTCTTCAATGTTATTCTAGCCTTACAACAAATCATCTTGTTGATCCACGACAAATAAATAACCTTTAGTACGTAGTGTTTTAATCCAAGGTAAACCATCATTTCGATGAGGGAGTTTTTTCCGTAAATTAGAAACATGAACATCAATCGAACGAGCAAGCGGGACAAGCTCTTTACCTAAAACAGATTCACTTAGCTTTTCACGTGTAATTATTTTGCCCGCGTTTTCAAGAAATGTAAGCAACACTTGAAACTCAGTACCCGTTAAATCAATATACTTGTTATCAAAAAAAACAGATTGCTGTATTCGATTCACACTAAGTTTATCAATTGTATATTGAATCGGTTTATCAGCAACATCATTTTCTGTATTATCCCAACGAGTTCTTCGTAAAAGCGCATTAATTCGAGCAATAAGCTCTCTATCATTAAATGGTTTTTGAATGTAATCATCAGCACCAAGTTCAAGACCAATAACTTTATCATCTTCACTATCTTTAGCCGTTAAAAAAATAACAGGTACAGTAAATTTACCTCTAAGTTGAGATAATAAAGTAAATCCATTCATTTCAGGCATCATAATATCAAGTAAAATAAGATCTATGGTTCTGTCAAACTTTTCTAAAGCCTCAATACCATTATTCGCTATTTCAACTTGATAGCCTTCTAATTCGAGTAATTCTCGTAATAATAAAGTAATATCCTGATCATCATCAACGACAAGTAATTTGCTGTTCATTACATTCCTCTTTTTATCTATATCGAATTCATTCTTGATATTGATATTTATTTTTTATTAATCACAAATATAGTTTTTGTTTAAGAATTCACTATATATGTAAAAAATAAGGATAATATAGTAAATTATTGTTAAGATTTATATAGAAAATATTTTTACATTATTAAACCCTTGGTCAATTAAATAAAGTGCTTGTAACTTGCTCATTACGCCGCGTTCACAATAGAGTAAATATTGATTTGATTGATCCAAATTTCCAAATTGCGTTGCCAATTTGTAAAATGGAATATGCTTGATTGTAATATTATCCAATACAAGTGGATTATCTTCTTGCTCTTCCGGAGAACGAATATCAATAACCACATGATCTGCACTCAGTGTTGTAACAGTTTCAACTTGAATAATCTTTGTGTCAGATTGTTTTGCAATCTCACGTATATCAATGTTTTCAGCTTCGGCAACAGCTTTATCTAAAATTGTGAAATCAAAATTTAATTCTTCTGCTTCAATTTTTTCTTTTACGGCTTTAACCGTTGGTTTTTTAGATATCACACCACAAAACTCAGGCATTGTTTTAGCAATATCTTCCGTTCCAATTTGGCGTGCAAGATTGATAATCGTTTCTTTATCATGCGTGATAAGAGGACGTAGAATTAATGTATCACTAGCATTATCAATTAACCGTAAGTTAGTCAATGTTTGACTCGATACTTGACCTAATGCTTCGCCAGTAACAAGTGCTTCTACGTTATAACGTTGCGCAATTTTTGATGCCGCACGAATCATCATTCGTTTTAAGATCACCCCCATTTGCCCATCGTCAATTTTTTCCAGAATTTCACCAACAACATCAGAAAAATCAATAGCAATAAAACGTACTTTATGTGAGCTGCCAAAACGCTCCCATAAATAATGGGCCATCTGTTTTACGCCAATCTCGTGAGTTTTGCCACCAAGATTAAAGAAACAATAATGTACTCGGCTACCGCGCCTAATTAGCATATAACTTGATACTCCCGAGTCAAACCCACCCGATATAAGCGAAAGAACATCTTCTTGCGTACCGGTTGGAAAACCACCGATACCTGCATGTCGGCCTTTTACCAGTAGTAACTTATCTTTGTCGATTTCAAGATTAACCGTAATTTCTGGGTGGGTTAATTTAACCTTAGCCGAAGACACATATTGATTAAGCCCACCACCAACATAACGCTCCACATCAATTGAAGTAAATTCATGTTTACCACGACGTTTAACCCGTACACAAAATGTTTTGTTTTCAATCAATGGCGCATAATAATCCAATACTTTTTCAAAAATATCGTGCATATCAGCAAAAGTGAGTTCATCAACAGCTAAAATATGATGAATGCCGGGGATCCTAGTTAATAGCTCTAGTATCTGATTTTCGCTATTTTCAATTTTTGGACGAACTTCAATAAAGTCCCAATGACGAATAACCGCTACATCTTCAATATGATGCTTTAAAATATTACGAATATTACTGGTTAATATTTTAATAAAACGCAAACGAACAGAATCACTTTTAATGGTAATTTCGGGAAAGAGCTTAACAATAAATTTCATAAATACAATATGCCATAATAAAAATGGCGATATTATACTGTTTTTTTAAATAGAAACGTACCATTGATTATCACTTCTCCCCACTTTTAAAGAACAACAGTGTTTTTTCATCTACTACGTTTCCACTAACGCATCTACATCTAGATCTTGCTAACGGATATGCGATTGTCACTTGGATAGACAAATTCAAGTATGGGGGAAAGAACCCAAATTGCATGCAGTATGTAAGGAGTAATAACCTTAATTTAAATTGAACTAAATTAAGGTGATAGATAATAATGGTGCTTATTTTAGTTTAAAAACTGACAATTTTTGATTGATTAAAAGAGATATTTTTCAAAATAAACCGATAATCCATGAAATTTTACTTGCTTGTTGGTCTGTCTTTCGCTAATATTCCGCACCAATAGATTCTGTTGTATAACATATAAAATTGACAGGTTGAAATGTACGAACTTCTAATTATAAGTTATTTGATCATCGCTTTGGTAATTATCGTTTTAGTTTTGATTCAGCGAGGTAAAGGCGCAGATATGGGGTCTTCTTTCGGATCGGGTGCGTCAGCAACTTTGTTTGGTTCTTCAGGAAGTGGTAACTTTTTGACTCGTACAACAACGTTATTAGGTATTTTGTTTTTCGTCATTAGCATTCTATTGTCGAATTTAGGTAGTAAGCCTCATGTAGCTTCAACTCACGAATTTGACAACATTGAAGATAGCGTACCAACAACGCAGCAAAATGAAGGTGGGGCAGAACAAACCACAGCACCTATTGCTCAACCAACACAACAAAATCCAACATCGGATATTCCTGAATAAAAACGGCGCCGTGGTGGTGAAATTGGTAGACACGCTATCTTGAGGGGGTAGTGCTCTAAGAGCATGCGGGTTCAAGTCCCGCCCACGGCACCAAATCAATAAACAGTAACATTCTTTTAAACCCAACAAAGCACACCAAACCTAGTAATAACAAGCCTCAAAGTCTATTTTATTGCCCATTAAGTATCAGTAAGGTACATTTACAACCAAAAATAATGGGGGTATATTTGGGGGTATAATTAAATACCCTATTATTGCGTACCCCCAAAGGTGAAAAATGGCTGTAAAAACTACCCCCTTAACTGACACACAAATAAAAGCATTAAAAGCCACTAGTAAGGATAAAAAGTATTTTGATGGTGGAGGTCTTTTTTTGTTAGTTAAATCGACAGGGGTTAAATTATGGCGATTTAAATATAAAAAGCCAATATCACATAAAGAGACATTATTATCTTTCGGTAAATACCCAGAAACATCGCTACAGCAGGCACGAAAACAACGAGATGAAGCACGCGAATTAATAAAGCAAGGGATAGATCCACAACATCACAAAGCAGAACAAGAACAACGTAAGCAAGAAGCTTGTAATAATACCTTTTACGCTATGGCTGAGAAATGGTTCAAATTCAAAACAGAACAAGGTTTAGAAGAACAAACACTCAAAAAGGCTTGGCGTTCATTAGAAAACCATGTTTTCCCTTATATAAAAGATATTCCAATAAACCAAGTAACAGCTGTCAAAGCGATTAACGCATTACAGCCATTAAATAACAATAATAAATACGAAACAGTAAAAAGGGTTTGTCGGCGAATTAATGAAATAATGTATTATGCTGTCAATATGGGAATTATCGATAATAACCCTTTAGCCAAAATCACCGACGTATTTAATAGCCCGAAAGTAAAAAATCAGCCAACTATTCCCCCTACTGAGTTACCGCAGTTCATGCAAGCTTTAGCTATGGCAAAGATTGAATTACAAACCAGATGCGTGATTGAATGGCAGTTATTAACATTAACGCGACCAAGTGAAGCCGTAGGGGCTAAGTGGGAAGAAATTAATCTAGATAAAAAATTATGGAGTATTCCTGCCGAACGCATGAAAATGGATAGACCACACAATATACCTTTATCACCGCAGGCAATAAAAATACTTGAGATAATGAAATCTATTAATCATAAAAGTGAGTTTGTTTTCCCAACAGCAAGACCGCCTTATAACAAGCCAATGAGTAGCCAAACTGCTAACATGGCAATAAAGCGCATGGGATACAAAGATAAGTTAGTTGCGCATGGATTAAGAGCTTTAGCTAGTACCGCTTTAAACGAACAAGGCTTTAATTATGATGTCATTGAAAGTGCGTTATCGCATGTAGATAAAAACGCAGTAAGGCGAGCCTACAACAAAGCAGAATATGAACATCAAAAGCGTATTATGCTTGACTGGTGGGGTGACTTTGTCGAGCAAGCAAGCCAAGGAAATGTCTCACTATCAGGTAACCGCAATTTAAAGCTAGTTAATCATTAACCATATCTCGCTATTCATACCGTGCCCATATTTGGGTTATTCACTTCAATTATCCATAATAACCACTCCTCATATCCGAGGGGTGCTTTTTCAAATGTCACCCTTTACTTACCCAGTCATTAGGCTGTTTTTATGCCTACCTCCCCATAATCTTAAACTTTTAATATAAAGTGTTCACTACTATTCACTAATCTAATATTAATTTATATATATCAATATATTATATACTTATTATATATATTTTTTGGTATTCACTAGTATTCACTACTGTTCACTACTATACACATTTAAAAATAATCTTGATCCTGTAATTAACCAATTGAAATATAAAAATATTTATATAGAATTATTTTTTAATTAAAATAAAATAATTATTAATCATAATGTTAAGTTAGGATGATTTTAAGGTTGATCCAGGGTTATTATTAGAGGAAAAGAATAAATGCCCTATGGTGATTTCCACCATGCAGGTATTACATTTGCAATCTGCTAAAAAGTCAGCAGGTTTATTACATTTGTTCGAGTTACTCAACCATAGCTATTTGGTTACCCATTTAGTAATAGCAGTCAAAAAAATTATTTCAATTCGCGGTTTTGCATAAAAAGCAGGGTGGGCGGTTTATAACGTATAGGGTCGTAGGAATTTACCCCCCTCTTGGTTGGCTTAGTGAATTTTTGGACACGTTAGAAAGCAATCTGGAATGGCAACACATTTTAGTACCAAAAAGATAAGGTCATCGATTTCTTTTGTATTCAATCGGCGACTGGTAATTTAATGTTGA
>NZ_WTEV01000043.1 GCF_009795885.1 Gilliamella sp. Pas-s25
TATGGTATCACTGGCATTTATGTTAATGTGGCTGCCAATGTATTGTTGAGTAATTTATGTACAGCAAAGATCAACAGCCCCTAATATTGTTGTCCATTACGGATGTTTAAAAATGATAACTCTTTTCATAAAGTCCTTTTCATATAGATATTGAGTCTATTCCTGTATTTTTTCCATAATAAGATCAATTAGCGAGGGTCTTACAAAACTTAACATAAAAATTATTTTTTACTTTAACGTCGCATTATAATGAGTCTTGTATTGTAAATATCCCAATTTTTAGTAAAAAACTAATGTAAAAAATTACGCTACTTGTTTTAGTGTTTTAAATTCAATGGGCGTCATATTATTTAATGCTTCATGCGGTCTTTCAGTATTATACATGTGAGCGATTGTTCGGTCTTTCTCCTAGCTTGCTTTAGGTTGTTAAAAAAATATAAATCTAACACTTCTATTCGATAAGTCTGGTTAAATCGTTCAAAATTGCTAAATTGAACGTTATTACCAATATTAAATATTTCCACAAAAGTTAAAACGTTAGAAATATAACATCATATTTTAATTAAAAAATTACTATCACCTTAAAGTTGAATTGTTTTCATCTTCACATTTCTTTATAAAAAATAGTCAACCATTTTTTAGTGGTTATAATTTGATCGCTTTAGAAGTTTAAGCTTATTAAATAAGCGAACAGTTATAAAAATATAAATAAAACAAAATATTAATTGACATGTAAACCATAATGCATTATGGTTTTAGCCACTAGTACTGGCAAACCTGCGTCTTAAATTTATCAAATAACGTCCTTATGCAATTTTTCACACTTTTCTTATTTATATCCTCTAAGTTATCGCTTAAATTATTATCGACATTGTTCCGAAAAATCTTGTTGGTGTTGGGAGTGTTATTATCACCGGATTCATGGAGTTTAGAGGTATTAACTAGTAAAAGTGGTCGAGCGAATAATCATCGTAGTGATGCCATAATATTACCATCATCTGAAAACCCATGTCTAAAATATGATACAGACGGGGATGCAAGTTCAGCTGACATATGGATATGGAATCCTGATTATTTTGATCCAAGTGCGCCATTAGTTTGTTATGCTCAACCTAATTTATCAAACGATTCCAGTAATAATACTGTATATCAAGATTTAGATGGTCCGGATTGGGCAAAAGGAAAAGGATTTGTTCCACAAGATGTAAACAATCCACAACGTAATTTCCCGTCGACAGGAACAAATAATGTTTATTTTTATTTATTGTTAGCAAACATAACACCAGAAGCTATTATTTTAGCTAATGGCGCTAGTGTATCCCCAGAGTTAGGGAATGGTATTAGTTTAGCTTTATCATCTGCACGTACACCTGGTTGGGGAAAAGGCTCACAAGATGTTGCTTTAAAGATAGTATTGAAAGGTCCTACAAATAGTAGCGCTAATAAAAATTTTAGTCCGTCTACATTTAAGCTTTATTCTGATAGAGCCAAAACTAACGTATTATATAGCTTTAAAATTGAAAGATGGTATATAGCCCAAGGAGCTCATATTAATGCATCCGTGAAAGACGCAAAAAATTACTGTAACCGAATTGGGTACCGAATGCCAAGTGTAGTGGATTTCACCAACGCAAATATCGGTGATATTTGGACGGGAGGTATTCCCGAAAGAGATATCAACGGTTATCGACGTCAATTAAGCTATCGTGGCGGTAATGGAAAGTGGATTGGTGGGCTATTTAATGAATGGGGAACTTTGTTTAGTCATCCTAACCACTATTTAGGTCTTGACGATTGGGAAACTAGTCATCCTTATGATTGGTATTGGACTATCGATACATACAGGGGAAAACCACTTCGGGTTGATTTGGGAGATGGAGATTTATATTATTCTGAAACAAATTATAGGCAATATAAAGCCGCTTGTGTTAAGCCTTAGTTAAAAATTTAGTTTTATATATTTAGCATGTATTTTAACTTTGTGACTTTTTGGCGTTAAATAGTTTATTAAAATTGTGTACTGTTTAGCAATCCTAACAATTAAAACACAATGCTTTTTATGTACAATTAGCAGATGTAGATTTATCGAAAATAAGAGATAATCATTTTGGTTAATAAATCTGGTTGTGTTTTACAAATTTTAACAAAAAAGTCATGGTTTTTTTGAAATAGGACTATTCTACTGGTTGTGAGTATCACCATAAGGTTTGAGAATGTTCATGGTGTATTGACAACAATGCAATATTTCATCAAAGACAACCCATTAAGGTAGTGTGTGTCGCACCTTAAAAGATAGTGAGCAATGAGTAGTATAGCGCTATAAAATAGTCATTAAAAACCGTAATGAGCAACTAATATTGTTGTCCATTACGGGTGTTTAAAAATGATAACTCTTTTCATAAAGCTCTTTTCATATAGATATTGAGTCTATTCCTGTATTTTTTTCATAATAAGATCAATTAGCGAGGGTCTTACAAAACTTAACATAAAAATTATTTTTTACTTTAACGTCGCATTATAATGAGTCTTGTATTGTAAATATCCCAATTTTTAGTAAAAAACTAATGTAAAAAATTACGCTACTTGTTTTAGTGTTTTAAATTCAATGGGTGTCATATTATTTAATGCTTCATGCGGTCTTTCAGTATTATACATGTGAGCGATTGTTCGGTCTTTCTCCTAGCTTGCTTTAGGTTGTTAAAAAAATATAAATCTAACACTTCTATTCGATAAGTCTGGTTAAATCGTTCAAAATTGCTAAATTGAACGTTATTACCAATATTAAATATTTCCACAAAAGTTAAAACTTTAGAAATATAACACCATATTTTAATTAAAAAATTACTATCACCTTAAAGTTGAATTGTTTTCATCTTCACATTTCTTTACAAAAAAAATCCGACAAAAACTAGCCAACCATTTTTTTAGCAGCTATAATTTGATCGCTTTAGAGGTTTAAGCTTATTAAATAAGCGAACAGTTATAAAAATATAAATAAAACAAAATATTACTTGACAGGTGAGACGTGATGCATTATCATTTTAGACACCAGACACCAGACACCAGCACTGGCAAACCTGCGTCTTAAATTTATCCAATAACACCCTTAGGCAATTTTTCACACTTTCCTCATTTATATCCTCAAAGTTATCGCTTAAATTATTATCGACATTGTTCCAAAAAATCTTGTTGGTGTTGGGACTGTTATTATTGCCGTATTCATGGAATTTAGAGGCATTAACTAGTAAAAATGGTCGAGCAAATAATCATCGTAGTGATGCCATAATATTACCATCATCCGAAAACCCATGTCTAAAATATGATACAGGCGGGGATGCAAGTTCAGCTGACATATGGATATGGAATCCTGATTATTTTGATCCAAGTGCGCCATTGGTTTGTTATGCCCAACCTAATTTATCAAATGATTCCAGTAATAATACTGTATATCAAGATTTAGATGGTCCGGATTGGGCAAAAGGAAAAGGATTTGTTCCACAAGATGTAAACAATCCACAACGTAATTTCCCGTCGACAGGAACAAATAATGTTTATTTTTATTTATTGTTAGCAAACATAACACCAGAAGCTATTATTTTAGCTAATGGCGCTAGTGTATCCCCAGAATTAGGGAGTGGTATTAGTTTAGTTTTATCATCTGCACGTACACCGGGTTGGGGAAAAGGCTCACAAGATGTTGCTTTAAAGATAGTATTGAAAGGTCCTACAAATAGTAGCGCTAATAAAAATTTTAGACCCTCTACATTTAAGCTTTATTTAGACAAAGCAAAAACTAAGTTATTGTATAGTTTTAAAATTGAAAGATGGTACATAGCCCAAGGGGTTGGTATAAATGTTTCAGCGAGTGAGACAAAAGATTATTGCAATCAAATTGGTTATCGGATGCCGAGTGTGGCAGATTATACTAATGCAAATTATAATGATATTTGGAATGGTGGAATACCTGGTCGAAATATCAATGGTTATCGACGCCAATTAAGTTATCGGGGTAGTAATGGCAAGTGGATTGGTGGCCTATTTAATGAATGGGGAACCCTATTTAACAATCCTGATCACTATTTAGGTCTTGACGACTGGGAAACTAGCCATCCTCAAGATTGGTATTGGGTAATTGATACATACAAGGGAGAACCAATACGGGTCGATTTAGGGGATGGAGATTTATATGATTCTAAAGCAACTAATGGTCAATATAGAGCCGCTTGTGTTAAGCCGTAGTTAAAAATCTATTTTTATATATTTAGCATGTATTGTGACTTTTTGACGTTAAAGAGTTTATTAAAATTGTGTACTGTCTAGCAATCTTAATAATTAAAACATAATGCTTTTTATGTACAATTAGCAGATGTAGATTTATCGAAAATAAGAGATAATCATTTTGGTTAATAAATCTGGTTGTGTTTTACAAATTTTAACAAAAAAGTCATGGTTTTTTTGAAGTAGGACTATTCTACTGGTTGTTAGTATCACCATAAGGTTTGAGAATGTTCATGGTGTATTGACAACAATGCAATATTTCATCAAAGACAACCCATTAAGGTAGCCTGTGTCGCACCTTAAAAGATAGTGAATAATGAGTAGTATAGTGCTATAAAATAATCATTAAAAGCCGTGATGGGTAACTAATATTGTTGTCCATTACGGATGTTTAAAAATGATAACTCTTTTCATAAACTCCTTTTCATATAGATATTGAGTCTATTCCTGTATTTTTTTCATAATAAGATCAATTAGCGAGGGTCTTACAAAACTTAACATAAAAATTATTTTTTACTTTAACGTCGCATTATAATGAGTCTTGTATTGTAAATATCCCAATTTTTAGTAAAAAACTAATGTAAAAATTACGCTACTTGTTTTAGTGTTTTAAATTCAATGGGCGTCATATTATTTAATGCTTCATGCGGTCTTTCAGTATTATACATGGTGAGCGATTGTTCGGTCTTTCTCCTAGCTTGCTTTAGGTTGTTAAAAAAATATAAATCTAACACTTCTATTCGATAAGTCCGGTTAAATCGTTCAAAATTGCTAAATTGAACGTTATTACCAATATTAAATATTTCCACAAAAGTTAAAACGTTAGAAATATAACATCATATTTTAATTAAAAAATTACTATCACCTTAAAGTTGAATTGTTTTCATCTTCACATTTCTTTACAAAAAAAATCCGACAAAAACTAGCCAACCATTTTTTTAGCGGCTATAATTTGATCGCTTTAGAGGTTTAAGCTTATTAAATAAGCGAACAGTTATAAAAATATAAATAAAACAAAATATTACTTGACAGGTGAGACGTGATGCATTATCATTTTAGACACCAGACACCAGACACCAGCACTGGCAAACCTGCGTCTTAAATTTATCCAATAACACCCTTAGGCAATTTTTCACACTTTCCTCATTTATATCCTCAAAGTTATCGCTTAAATTATTATCGACATTGTTCCAAAAAATCTTGTTGGTGTTGGGACTGTTATTATTGCCGTATTCATGGAATTTAGAGGCATTAACTAGTAAAAGTGGTCTAGCAAATAATCATCGTAGTGATGCCATAATATTACCATCGTCCGAAAACCCGTGTTTAAAATATGATAAAGGCGGGGATGCAAGTTCAGCTGACATATGGATATGGAATCCTGATTATTTTGATCCAAGTGCGCCATTGGTTTGTTATGCCCAACCTAATTTATCAAATGATTCCAGTAATAATACTGTATATCAAGATTTAGATGGTCCGGATTGGGCAAAAGGAAAAGGATTTGTTCCACAAGATGTAAACAATCCACAACGTAATTTCCCGTCGACAGGAACAAATAATGTTTATTTTTATTTATTGTTAGCAAACATAACACCAGAAGCTATTATTTTAGCTAATGGCGCTAGTGTATCCCCAGAGTTAGGGAGTGGTATTAGTTTAGCTTTATCATCTGCACGTACACCTGGTTGGGGAAAAGGCTCACAAGATGTTGCTTTAAAGATAGTATTGAAAGGTCCTGCAAATAGTAGCGCTAATAAAAATTTTAGTCCCTCTACATTTAAGCTTTATTCTGATAGAGCCAAAACTAACGTATTGTATAGCTTTAAAATTGAAAGATGGTATATAGCCCAAGGGGCTGGTATAAATGCTTCAGTGAGTAAGGCAAAAGATTATTGCAATCAAATTGGTTATCGGATGCCGAGTGTTGCAGATTATACTAATGCAAATAATGATGATGTGTGGACTGGAGGTATTCCCGGAAGAAATATCAATGGTTATCGACGCCAATTGAGTTATCGTAGCGGTAATGGTAAGTGGATTGGTGGGTTATTTAATGAATGGGGAACCCTATTTAACAATCCTGATCACTATTTAGGTCTTGACGACTGGGAAACTAGGCATCCTTATGATTGGTATTGGACAATCGATCCATACAAGGGAGAATCAATTCGAGTCGATCTAGGGGATGGGGATTTAGGTTATGGAGTAACTTATGAACTATACAGAGCTGCTTGTGTTAAGCCATAGTTAAATTTGTTTTATCTGTTCAGCAAATAGTTTGACTTTGTAACTTTTTGAAGTTACAGAGGTTATTTAGAGTAAGTTAATTATAGAACTTACTCGCATTGTTTACAGTAATTTGCAAAAAAACTGTAATAAATAGACATAAAAAAGCAAAATTAACACCTTATCACTGTATTTCTAGTATATATTCTTAATTAGCAATTTATTGATAATAAATTTAAAAATAAAATGTTTTTACTAGACTTAAACAAATATAATCTCCCATTTTTTAATTCTATCAGTATTTAAGATACATTATTGTATAAGCAATTAGAGCATTCTTGTAAATAACCCTAGATCCAATCCTAAGAATCGCTACAATATACTCCATTAGTCATATAGCAAATACTTTTTGCTATTTTTAATCAATTAAACGGATAATGTTTTATGGCGCAATATGTTTATACCATGAATCGCGTAGGGAAGATTGTTCCTCCTAAACGCTATATTTTAAAAGATATCTCTTTAAGCTTCTTTCCGGGTGCAAAAATCGGTGTGCTCGGTTTAAATGGGGCGGGTAAATCTACCTTACTGCGCATTATGGCAGGGGTTGATACCGAAATTGAAGGTGAAGCACGTCCACAGCCAGGCATTAAAATTGGTTATTTACCACAAGAGCCGAAATTAGATCCTAAACAAACCGTGCGCGAAGCTGTAGAACAAGCAGTTTGTGATGCTAAACAAGCACTGGCTCGGTTAGATGAAGTATATGCCGCTTATGCTGATCCTGATGCCGATTTTGACAAATTAGCCAAAGAACAAGCTGAACTAGAAGCCATTATTCAAGCACAAGATGCGCATAATTTAGATAACCAATTAGAACGAGCTGCTGATGCACTGCGTTTACCTGATTGGGATGCGAAAATTGAAAACTTATCAGGTGGTGAACGCCGCCGTGTAGCTATTTGTCAGTTATTGCTGGAAAAACCTGATATGTTACTCATTGACGAACCAACCAACCACTTAGATGCCGAATCGGTTGCATGGTTAGAACGATTTTTACATGACTACGAAGGCACAGTTGTTGCGGTAACCCACGATCGCTACTTTTTAGATAACGTAGCTGGTTGGATTTTAGAACTTGACCGTGGTGAAGGCATTCCTTGGGAAGGGAACTACTCATCTTGGCTTGAACAAAAAGATCAGCGTTTAGCGCAAGAAGCCTCGACCGAATCGGCTCGTCGTAAATCGATTGAAAAAGAACTTGAGTGGGTACGGCAAAATCCAAAAGGACGCCAAGCAAAAAGCAAAGCCCGTTTAGCCCGTTTTGAAGAACTCAACAGCAACGATTACCAAAAACGTAACGAAACTAATGAACTATTTATTCCACCTGGGCAACGTTTGGGTGATAAAGTGATTGAGGTCAATAACCTAACTAAATCGTATGGCGATCGTGTGTTGATTGATAATCTGTCTTTTAGCATTCCAAAAGGGGCAATTGTTGGTATTATTGGTCCAAATGGGGCAGGTAAATCCACGCTATTTAGAATGCTGTCGGGCAAAGAGCAACCCGATTCAGGTACCATTACTTTAGGTGAAACTGTGCAGTTAGCCTCGGTTGATCAGTTCCGCGATAACATGGATGATAAAAAAACCGTTTGGGATGAGATCTCAAATGGTCAAGATATTATGCGTATCGGCAATTTTGAAATTCCAAGCCGTGCTTATGTTGGTCGTTTTAACTTTAAAGGTGTTGATCAGCAAAAACGTGTGGGTGAACTTTCAGGTGGTGAACGTGGACGCGTGCATTTAGCTAAATTATTGCAAGTGGGCGGTAATGTTCTGTTACTTGACGAACCGACCAATGACTTAGATGTCGAAACGCTACGTGCGCTGGAAAATGCATTATTAGAGTTCCCGGGCTGTGCCTTAGTGATTTCGCATGACCGTTGGTTCTTAGATCGCATTGCGACCCATATTTTGGATTATCAAGATGAAGGCCATGTTGAATTTTTTGAAGGTAACTTTACCGAGTACGAAGAGTGGAAAAAACGCACACTAGGTGCTGAGGCATTAGAGCCAAAACGCGCTAAATATAAACGAATCACCAAATAGATTTAATCTTTATTGCATTCCGCTGAAATTATGTCAGCGGAATGGTTTTATCTTCTTGATATCTATCTGAAACTATTTTTTACACGGTGATGACTTAAACTAACGCCTTAGAAACTTTAATAATGTTGGCAAAGGTATCGGTTAGCAAACGCGGTATAGCGTTTATACCACGTGATTTTGCATCATCACAAATGGCAATCGCAAGATCAGGTTTTGAACTTTTATGAATCGCTTTTTGAATAATTTGATGTACAGGCAGATCAATATGCTGTGTTGTATTATAAGCAGCGAGTTTATAAACGTGGCTAAATCCATGTTTAAATAAAAAATTTTCAATATCTCGGGCTGGTAAAACGGTTAAGTAATCATTGGGGTTTTTATCGTCACCACATAGCGATTTTATGGTATCGGCATATTTTTTACCAGCCATATCTCCATCTGTTATCACATACCAATGGATACCCATTTTATTAGCATACTTTATGAGTGGTTTCAAACCGCATTGCGCAAATTCAATCAACTGAACGCCTTCAGAACTTAAATGATAACCGCTCTGTTCAGCCAATTCACGCAGTAGCCAAACTTCGGTTTCGCCCTCGACTAATAACCAACATCGAGCAAATAAGGCATTTGATCGCCGGTAAAGAATGTGAAAGGCAATACGGCGGCTATCACTAATGCTTAGTGAATGGGGTTGGATGTATTTGACGACAATATGATCAGGCTGGCGAATTAAGCGATAAAGGCTTTCTAATGGAAATAATGAAACCAGATCACTTGAGTTCGAGGTGATAATTTTTTGAGTAGGAAAGTTTTTAAGTAAACGAAATGCGACAGATAAAATAATAGGATGAAGTGAACTTTCAGGCTCTTCTAAAATTAAAATCGGCATGGCGCTTGGTGAAAGTGAATAATTCCCTTTCGCTTCAATAATAGATCCGAAAATACCTAAAAATACAGTTCGTAAATAATCATTATCAAGGTTATCTAATATGTCATTAATTTGTTCTAAAACCGTCCAATCTTCAGTTCTTGGTGTACTTGTTGTATTTTTTTGTTTGTAATGATAGCGGTGTGCTTGATCGACAAAGTAATATGCTAATAATGAGCGTGCGGCTTGTAGACCTCGAGCTAATTCCTCTTGGGTTAATTCGGCTGAATGGGCTTTTAGTTGGTTAGAAAGCTGTTCAATATAGTTTTCTGAAAACGGTTCGTTAGTTACAGGTAATTGCGTAGGGTTAATCGCATTTTTAAGTATCATCACTGGGTTTAGACTGATTAAAATGGCAATTAATAAGTTTTCATTTTTAATATTAACAGGTTTGCCCTGTTCATTGAGCAATTTATGTTGCGTTATAATTTGGTTATTTTGTTTATTGGCAGACATTTGATAAGTAATACGAGGCAAATTATCTTGCTCTGATAGATACGAAACAGAACGTAATGGTTGATAATCTTCATGATCTAATTCATGCAAATGTGATTGGCAATAAGTGGCTTTAATGATGATATTATCACCATAATGTTGATATTGATCATGGTAAAAATCGGAATCAACAAATTGATAAAACTTATTATCGAGCGATAACAGTTGCAACGCACTAATTAAACTCGAGCGCCCCCAACGATTTTCCCCCATGAGTACACTAGAGCCTGCATTTAATTTTAAAGATAGCTGACTGATACCCTTAAATCCTGAAATATCAATTTGTTCAATAAACATAATGTATCCTTATTATTGCTAAAGGTGATACTTTTCGGTCCGTTTACGAATTCGTTCTGCTTTTTTATGGGTACTATTAATTAATTTAGATTCATCATGCAAAATGGTTTTCAAAGGCTTATTAAAATAGACTTTTAAAAATAGCCAAATATCACGATCAGTTAAGCCAATTTTAGTGGATGAAAAATAAAGTCCAATTAAATCTTTATCTCGCCAGCGGGTAGGCACTTTATTGCGAGTTTGCGCTCGGTGTAAATCGATAACCGATAATTTGATTTTTTGCTGATTTTCAAATAACGGTAAATCCAGCAAAAAATGACACAAATAACAATCACGATGATTAACACCAGCAGCGTGCATTTTAGCCACCATTTTTGCTAAATAAACAATTAAAGAACGCTTTAAGTGATAACTTGGCGGTTTAGTTAGCCACGAGTTTGTAAAATCTTCTAAACTGATTGTCGGATTAAGATCTTGAGTGATAATAAATGAATGACGAGTCAACGGATTTAATCCTTTGCGTCCAAAAGCACGCCCATCCATGGTATTTACGCCAGCTTGCGCTAGGCGATGAATAGCACCCCATTCCTGCTTAGCATCTAAAACGGGTAAACGTAACGAAATTAGATTTTTCACAATCTCTTTAACCGTTGTGCCACGATGAATTTTAATAAAGTAAGATTGCCCAGCAAGCTCAAAATTCAACGTTTTGCGTTGTTTAACAGCGCGATAGACTTTACCCGATATTAACTCAACCTCAGCAAATGGATCTTTACCGCTCCACAACTGATCAAAAGGTGATTTTAACTCAATTTCATTCATGATTATCACAACCTAAAATAATATCTGCGGCTCGCTGCGCTAAATGATACAAATCCGCCGTTTTACCATAATTTATCGCATTGTTATGCCATGTTAGTAATTGATCGTGATTGGTTATGGCATTTTGTACCGTTTGATTGAGATCTGCTTGTACAAAAGGCTCCGCAAGGATGACACCAGCATTTGCATCGTGTATATGATAAGCATATCCTGAAATGCCCGATACAATAATTGGCACACCAGCAGCCAATCCTTCAATCAAAACCATACCCGCGGCTTCTTGCCTTGCTGGATGTAACAATAAATTGGCAGAAAATAAAATATCAGCAATGTCATTGCGTCCCGCAAAAAATCGGACTTGCTGCTCAATACCCAGTTGTTTAGCCATTTTTTGATAAGCATCGGGTTTATCTTGCCCAACCACTAAAAAAGTGACTTTTTGCTTTAATTCGTTAGGTAAAGCTGCAATGGCGATTAACGAACGATCCACCCCTTTTCGTTTAAAATCTGAGCCAATTTGTAACATCACAAAATTATGTTCATCAATTTGATTGGCTTGTCTAAATTGCTTACCTTTAGCTTTCGATTCTGGATGATATTGACGATCTTGCGCAATACCAGGTGGCAATAAGTAAAATCGCGATTGCTCAGTATCATAATACTGCACAAAATCACTGATTTGTTGTTTAGTTAAAACCATCACTTTGGTTTGACTATGTCGATTAAAAACCGCATCTTCAAAAGCTAAATAGTGTTTACAGCGTTTTGATAGCTTATACCAAAAGCCCTTGTGTGATACTTTTTCAGCATAACAAGTATCACCAGCAAAATAGACATCAAGACCGGGCATTTTATTAAAGCCAACTACACAATCAACTGGATTTGCTTGCAAATGTGCCTTAACCCACTGGAAATAAGATTGATTTTGATAATGGTTAGATAAGCCTTTTTTAGGAACCAAAATAATATCAAACCCAGCAGGCTTATCGCCTTGCCACGCCATCACATAAATTCGCACACGATGACCACGAGCTTGACAAGCCTTAGCAATTTGCAAAAAATCACGTTGCAAACCACCAAAAGGAAAATATTTATAGATACAAAACGCCAGTTGCATGCAGGTTGCCTCAAATTGGAAAGGGATATTATATACTTATTGATAAGCAAGGTGCAAAAATAGCTGGTTTTGTGAGGATTTCCTTAAAAAACAATTAGGTATTAAATTGATTTTATTTAGGTTTTTATTTTTTATTTTTATTGAAATAAATCAATTAATTAAGTTTAAAAAAAGAGGATGTTCCATAAATCTTATTGATCAACGATAAGTAAACCCTTACTCTTAATTAAAAATAGCTATTTAATAGTGCAAAAATAGGAGTAATGGAATTGATTTTATTATTTAACGAGTAAGAAACAAGTTTCATGTATCATTGCTTGAACTAAATACCCTAACTCCGTAAAATAAAAAAAATTTTATTTTTGGTCTATTATGCAACTTCATCTTGTCGTTAATACCTTTGGCTCCGATCTTCAGCGTCGATATGGCGAAAAAATCTATAAACTGACCTTACACGGGGGGTTTAGCTGTCCTAACCGCGATGGCACTATCGGCTTGGGGGGATGCACTTTTTGTAATGTGGCATCGATTATTGATGAATCAATACAAGTTAAATCAATTGCCGATCAACTGGTATCGCAAGCTCATCAAATGAAAAAATCCAAACGCTATCTTGCATATTTTCAAGCCTATACCAGTACTTATGCTGAAGTTGCAATTCTAAAAAATATGTATGAACAGGCGCTAAATAGTGCCGATATTGTCGGACTTTGTGTGGGGACTCGCCCTGATTGCGTTCCGAATGAAGCGCTTAATTTACTGGCAGATTATCAATCTCAAGGTTTCGAAGTATGGTTAGAACTGGGTTTACAAACGGCTCATGATAAAACCTTGCACGACATAAATCGTGGACATACTTTTAACGATTATCATCAAACCGTACAAAAAGCTCGTCATCTTGGTATTAAAGTGTGCACTCACTTAATTATTGGCTTACCCAAAGAAACCAAACAAGCTAATTTAATTACGCTTGAACGTGTATTAAATAGTGGCGTTGACGGCTTAAAATTGCACCCTTTGCATATTGTTGATGGCAGTATTATGGCAAAAGCATGGCGAGCTGGTCGTATCAATATTTTATCATTGGATGAATATGTCGATATCGCTGGCGATATCATTAGGCAAACGCCCGCCAATATTTTATATCATCGCATTTCAGCTAACGCTAGAAAGCCAACCTTGCTAGCGCCAGATTGGTGCGAAAACCACTGGCAATCAATGAACGCAGTCGATCATAATTTACGCCAATTTGGCGCCCAAGGTAGCGCTATTGGCGATGGTTATTGTTTTAAGTTGTAGTAGTTTTTTTGAATGGTACTACAAAGCAGATAAAATAATCATAACATCATAATTTAAATTAAAATTAAAAGGATTTTAGGTCGATTATGAAACTTGTTTCGTTTATCTATTTGTTTTTGCTATTAGGTTTAATTAATTTATTTTCAACTTCTCATTACAAGTGGATGTTGGAATCAGGTGATATCGACAACCTCAGCCAACTTCCATCGGGTAGATGATATACTACTGAGCCTATAATTTTTTTAATTCCATTTATTTGTCTGTTATTTTTAATAAAAAATAAGATATGGCTATCTATTAGTAGCACTCATTTATTTTTTATGGTTGTTTTTAGGGCGTTATTGGTGGTGTTAACTGATCCTCGCCAAAATATTAGACAGTGCCCACCTCTATCATTTTTTCGTTTTGGTAATATTGTTGTTCATATTGTTCAGGTGATA
>NZ_WTEV01000044.1 GCF_009795885.1 Gilliamella sp. Pas-s25
TTATTCATATTTGTTCCTTTTTTAGTGGTGATAAGTTTACCTTACCCCTTAAAAAAGTTGTATGAATTAGTGTAGCCGATCCATAAATGAAATAAATGGGATGCCTGAGCAGTTTTTATAAAAACAATAGCGCTTTTAGAACATCTGAAAGCTATTGTTAAGATTTATTTGACAGGTATAAAAGCGCAAAACCGAATGAGTTTTAATTTGAGTTTTCTATGGTTTAGCTATTTTTTCGTTTTTTTTACTTGTTATTTATTGTTATTGAGAATAATTCGCATTTTTACACTAAAAATAACTCTGATTTTTTTTTAAAATATGCATCTTTAATTTAAACGATTACTTTTATTAATACTATCGTTATTTTTAGGAAGCATAATGTCATCTTTTACCCTTAACCAGTTACCTTTAGGGCGCGAGGCGGTGATTACTCGTTTATTACCTGAATCGTTACCCTTTCGTCGAAAATTGCTTGCAATGGGCATTACGCCTGGTTGTAAGGTGTTAGCTGTACGTGTTGCGCCACTTGGTGATCCGATTGAAATTAAAATGCGTGGATTTGCACTTTGTTTACGTCGTAAAGAAGCGCAAGCCATTGAAGTGATGGAGGTAAGTGCGTGAAGTTAGCATTAATTGGTAACCCTAATTGCGGTAAGACAACGTTATTTAATGTACTAACGGGCTCAAAACAGCGAGTAGGGAATTGGCCTGGTGTAACCGTTGAGCGTAAAACTGGTATGTTCACTTATCATCATACGCAATATGAAGTTATCGATTTGCCCGGTACGTATTCGATTGAGCCAGATCCGCTTAGTGTTTCGCAAGATGAACTTATTGCGCGCCAATTCGTGCTGTCCGAAAGTGACAGCCTGATTATTAATATTATTGATGCAACTAATTTGCAACGCAGTTTGTATTTAACTTGCCAGTTGATTGATTTGCAAGTGCCAATGATTGTTGTGTTAAATATGATCGATGCTGTTAAAGCCATGGGTGAACAGATTAATGTTGATTTGTTGTCAACTTTGCTCGGTTGTCCTGTGGTGGCAATATCATCTCGCCAAAAAATGGGTTTGCAGGGCTTTTATCAACAAATCGAAAACATGATAATGCGTCCATATACTGCACAGCCATCGATTGATCTGCTTGGCAATGATCAGCAAGCGGTGATTCATCGTTATCTTTGCGATCTGCCTGAAGATAGCGTTGTGCGCCAATTTAATCGCTGGCAATTGATAGATGCCTTATTAGATGATTCGCGCTATCGCTTATCACAACGTGAAACCAAAATGTTAGCGGACTGCCGATTGTCGCTTGCAAAATGGTGTGATAATGAAATCGATGTGGCACTTGCTAGCGCTCGTTATGACACGATTGATGTAATTTGTAAAAAAGTCATTGAGAAACCGCGTGAGCTTAGCCGTCATTTTTCTGATAGGTTAGATAATATTACGTTAGGGCGTATTACTGGGATTCCATTCTTTTTGCTAGCTATGTATGCCATGTTTATGGTGGCAATTAATTTTGGAGCGGTGTTTATTGATTTTTTTGATGTGCTTTTTGGTACTATTTTTGTTAATGGCACAACCGAGCTACTTCACACTATCAATGCTCCAAATTGGATTACAGCTATTTTAGCCAATGGTATTGGTCGCGGCATTCAAACTGTTTCAACGTTTATTCCTGTTATTGGGGCGATGTTTTTTTGTTTGTCGTTTTTAGAAGATTCTGGCTATTTGGCGCGTGCAGCAATGGTTATTGATCGGCTAATGCGCAGTATTGGTTTGCCGGGTAAAGCATTTGTGCCAATGCTTGTGGGGTTTGGCTGTGGTGTACCAGCCATTATGGGCACGCGAATGCTAGAAAGCACACGTGATCGCATTATGTCGATTTGTATGATTCCTTTTATGTCCTGTGGGGCAAGGTTGCCGGTCTATGCATTATTTGCAGTAATATTCTTCCCTAAAAATTCCTCTATAGTGGTGTTTGCGTTATATTTGTTAGGCATAGCGGTGGCAATGGTGACGGGCTTTGTGCTCAAATTTACTTTGTTAAAAGGTTCACTCACACCATTTATTATGGAAATACCTGTGTATCGTATTCCGACTTTAAGTAGTCTAATTAGTTTGACTTGGCAGCGCTTAACGTCGTTTATTTTTAGAGCGGGTAAAGCTATTGTGTTGATGGTAACAGTGTTAAGTGTGCTTAATTCATGGGGAAGTGATGGTTTGTTTAGGCAAGAAAGTTCTCAAAACTCTATGCTTTCTGTTGTTAGCCAAAAAATCACGCCTGCATTTGCACCGATGGGAATTAACCATGATAACTGGCCAGCAACAGTAGGAATTTTTACTGGTATTTTTGCTAAAGAATCGGTAATTGCAACACTCAATTCGCTTTATGCTATCGATGATGATAACGAGCAAGCCGAGCCATTTAGTTTGTCGCAAGGAATTTTAGAGGCGCTAGCAACCATTCCGAAAAATTTGGCGAGTTTGTCGAATGCAGTTTTAGATCCGTTAGGATTTAACACTGCTTCACAAGATATGGATTCACTACAGGTTGATTTAGCGGTGGATTCGACAACAATTTCACAAATTAAAAATGGGTTTGGTACCCCTTCAGCTGCGATGAGTTATTTAATTTTTATTTTACTTTATACTCCTTGTGCTGCAGCGTTGGGCGCAGTTTATCGCGAAGCTGGTTTTAAGTGGATGGTATTTGTGGCAATTTGGACTTTTACCGTTGCGTGGCTTACGGCAACTATTTATTATCAATGTACGTTACTTGGGCATTCGCCTGTCGCCGTTTGGTGGCTAATGGGGTGCAGTGCATTTATTGTGGTAATGGTACTGTTTATGCGTATTTTTGGGCAATATTTGCCTTTTAATCAATCAGCAGCGCCAAATATATCCCATTGTAAAAAATCATCATGCTGTCAGTAAATAAATGCCTGGCTAATTTGTAAAATATAAATAGAGGAAAAGTATGCAGGGATCGCCCTGCAACTTTGGTTATGACTATGTTAATAACATCAATTCGTGATTATGTACAATTAAAAGGTCGTGCACCATTGCAAGATATTGCCAGACACTTTCACTTACCCGAAAGCGCAACTGAGCAGATGTTACGTTTTTGGATCAAAAAAGGCGTGATAAAATTGATAGCGCAAGATCAGCCACTGCCTTGCCAAGCTAATCAGTGCCGTTCTTGTATAAGTTGTGGTTTAACCAGTCAACTTGAATATGTTTGGGCTTAAGCAATTAAATTATAATTTAGCGAATTTTTAAATCTGCAAATTTTTTTGTTAAGCATTTTGTCGATTTAAAGATCGATTAATGCAAATTAATCCTAATTTGATTTTGTGATTTAATTCACATAATTGAATTTATTTGTACGCTAAAAATAGCAAACATAACTAATATTAATGAGTGATAATGTTACGGTAAAGCCTGATTTCGCCTTCTTTGTTTGCTTTTCACTGTGTTTTTTTGAACACAACCAAAATGAATCATCATCTAATGACAAAGTCGTTTTATTATGGAATAAATGTTATTATACTTTACATTATAATAACACGCTGTATGAGGATAAAAAGTATGAGTCAATTAGATGAATTTAAAAAATTAACTGTGGTGGTAGCTGATACGGGTGATATCGATTCGATTAAGCAGTTTTCCCCCGAAGATGCAACAACAAATCCCTCTCTTGTTTTGAAAGCAGCACAACTTCCTCAATATCGCAATTTAATTGATTCTGCAGTGCAAACCGCTAAAAAATTAGGTGGCAGTAAAGAACAGCAGTTAGTTAATGCGTGTGATCAAGTTGCGGTGAATATTGGTGCCGAGATTTTAAAAATCGTTCCAGGACGAATTTCTACCGAAGTGGATGCGCGTTTGTCTTTCGATAAACAAGGTTGTATTGAAAAAGCGCGTAAAATCATTGCACTTTATCAAGAAAAGGGCATTGATAAGTCTCGTATTTTAATTAAGATTGCGTCAACGTGGGAAGGTATTAAAGCGGCTGAAGTACTTGAAAAAGAAGGTATTAACTGTAATTTAACGTTATTATTTTCGTTCGCGCAAGCGCGTGCGTGTGCTGAAGTCAATGCCTTTTTAATTTCGCCATTTGTAGGGCGTATTTATGATTGGTATCAAGCTAAAAAACCAATCGATCCTTATGTGGCTGATGAAGATCCGGGCGTTGTTTCTGTGCGTAATATTTTTAATTATTATAAACAACATGGTTATAAAACAGTTGTGATGGGTGCAAGCTTCCGTAAAGTCGATCAGATTTTGGCATTAGCCGGTTGTGATAGGTTAACAATTTCGCCTAATTTACTTGCCGAAATGCAACAATCAAATGCGCCTGTTGTGCAAAAACTTAATCCAAATCAATCTTTGGTTGAGCGCCCTACGCCAATGACCGAAGCCGAATTTAGATGGCAACATAATAGTGATGCCATGGCAGTTGAAAAATTAGCCGAAGGCATTCGCGCATTTGCCGTTGATCAAGGAAAATTAGAAGATATGATTGGCGCACTGCTATAATCATTTGCACATGATAGGGGAGTTAGCTCCCCATTTTTATACTAATTTTTGTTGATTTAACTAGCTATTTTGCAAGTGATATCCACCTTGCAGGTATTAACAAATTTTTACTCAAAAAATTTTTTTGGAGATTATAATATGAATGCAACCACACTATCCCACCGCGAACTGGCGAATGCGATAAGAGCATTGAGCATGGATGGCGTACAGAAAGCAAAATCAGGGCATCCTGGTGCGCCTATGGGTATGGCAGATATGGCTGAAGTGCTTTGGCGTGGCTTTTTAAAACATAGTCCAAACAACCCAAAATGGGCTGATCGCGACCGTTTTATTTTATCAAATGGTCATGCTTCTATGTTGATCTATAGTTTATTGCATTTAACCGGTTATGACGTAACCATTGATGATCTAAAAAATTTTCGTCAGTTGCATTCAAAAACTGCAGGACACCCTGAATATGGTTATGTACCGGGTGTTGAAACAACAACCGGACCTCTAGGTCAAGGTATTGCTAATGCCGTAGGTATGGCTATTGCCGAAAGAACCTTAGCTGCACAATTTAATAAACCTGATCATACTATTGTTGATCACCATACTTATGTGTTTATGGGTGATGGTTGTATGATGGAAGGTATTTCGCACGAAGTGTGTTCGTTAGCAGGTACTCTTAAATTAGGTAAACTTATTGCGTTTTACGATGATAATGGCATTTCAATCGATGGTGAAGTCGAAGGTTGGTTTACTGATGATACAGCAAAACGTTTTGAAGCTTACGGCTGGCATGTTATCCGTAGTATTGATGGTCATGACGCTAAAGCGTTAAAAGAAGCTATCGAGCAAGCGCAGGCGGTAACCGATAAACCATCATTATTAATGTGTAAAACGGTGATTGGTTTTGGTTCGCCAAATAAAGCCGGTAGCCATGAAAGCCATGGTGCACCATTAGGCGATGCCGAAATTGAAGCAACACGTAAGGCGCTTGGTTGGAATTATCCTGCTTTTGAAATTCCTAAAGACTACTATGATGCTTGGGATGCTAAAGCTAAAGGTAAGCAGATCGAAGATGAATGGAATGTTCGTTTTGATGCTTATGCTAAGGCTTATCCTGAATTAGCCAAAGAATTTAAGCGTCGTGTTAATGGTGATTTGCCGGTAAATTGGTCACAAATTGCTAACGATGTGGTGAATAAACTCCAAGCAAATCCAGCAACAATTGCTACCCGTAAAGCATCACAAAATGCTATTGAAGCTTTTGCCCCAGCTTTACCCGAGTTTTTAGGTGGTTCGGCTGATTTAGCACCAAGTAATTTAACCATGTGGTCAGGCTCTAAAGAGATCTTAGCTAATGCGGATGGTAATTATATCCATTATGGTGTGCGTGAATTTGGTATGTCTGCTATTATGAATGGTATTGCATTACATGGTGGATTTATTCCTTATGGTGCGACATTCTTAATGTTTATGGAATATGCACGTAATGCCATTCGAATGGCGGCATTAATGAAGATTCGAGCTTTATTTGTCTATACTCATGATTCAATTGGCTTGGGTGAAGATGGACCAACGCATCAACCTGTTGAGCAAATGGCAAGCTTACGTATGACGCCTAATGTGAGTACTTGGCGACCATGCGATCAAGTCGAGTCAGCTATTGCGTGGCAATATGCAATAGAACGTAAAGACGGTCCAACAGCGCTGATTTTTTCACGACAAAATCTTAAACAACAAGATCGCACTGCTCATCAATTAGCTGATGTATATCGCGGTGGTTATATCTTAAATGATTGCATAGGTACACCTGATTTAATTATTATTGCGACGGGTTCAGAAGTTGAACTTGCCGTTGAAGCTTATCAACAATTGACACAAGCAGGTAAAAAAGTGCGGGTGGTATCAATGCCATCAACTGATGCGTTTGATAAACAAGATCAGGCTTATAAAGAGTCAGTATTGCCATCGTCAGTCACAGCCCGCCTTGCTATTGAAGCGGGTATTAGCGATTATTGGTATAAATATGTTGGCCTTAATGGTAAAGTAATTGGCATGACAAGCTTTGGTGAATCAGGTCCAGCAGATCAACTGTTTAAAGAGTTTGGCTTTACTGTTGAAAATGTACTTGCTCAAGCAAATAGTTTATTGAAATAGTTAATTTATTATACTAAAAAACACCATCAGTGAAATATTGATGGCGTTTTTTATTATTTAAATAATGACTATTAATTAAAAGGATTTGGATCGTTTTTTAATTTATTAAATTGATATAATTTATTGTTATCCCAATCTTTAACTTTGATATTCTGTTGTTCGGGTATCTCAGAAAGCTCATTTTGCATATAATCATGTTTTACATCTAATTTAACCCCAATCCAGTTGCTTAACAAATAAACTAGTTGGAATCCCGATATTTGTTTATTAATTTTTTGTTGGGAGGATTTATCTGAATCAAAAAAGATAAATGGAACTCGATAGCTATCTTGATAGTTTGGATTGTGTCTTAAATCATTATATTGATCTGCATGTGCAAGGCCATGATCGGCAAAATAAACAACGGAATAGTCTTGATTATGTTTTTTTAATATATTGATGGTTTGTGCAATAAGATCATCTGTTTCTTTAATGCTACTGACATAACAAGAGATGTTTTTATTATTTAGATCAAACTGTACTTTAAATTCTAATCGCTTACAAAAGTTAGAGTGTGAGCCGATTAGATGCATAACAATAAGTTTTGGTTTACTATCTTCTGTCGATAAAATATTGTCTAATTCCGGTAATAATAAGGTATCATGTTTTCCTCTTGAGGATTTGCCATTATATTCTCCTTTTTTGGTATAAAAAGAATGCTTTGCATAAGCAGCAATACGAGGTACGGTAATTTCAATTGCACCTAATTTACCTTGATTTGAAAGCCAGTAAGTTTCAAACCCAGCATCATTCGCAATGCTAACAATATTATTATTTAGTTGGGCATTTACTTTTTTGTCCTCAGAAAAGATGGATTGGCTAATGAGGTGTGGAATTGATGATTGAGTATTTGGGGCAGGTGTGATTAATCCATCCCAAATAACACTAGCATGGTTACGGGCAAACGGTGTATTGTCATATTTAAAACCATAGGCACTCATATAGTCTTTTCGTACGCTTTCGCCAATGATAATAATGTAGGTTTTATGCTTTGGATTAACCGATACAATTGGAATGCTATTAGTTTGCTCAATTTGTTTAAGTTGCTGCTGCTTTTCGGTTAAATATATGTTTGTACTTTCATAAAATGCAAGGCTAAACTCTAAAATTGGATATTTAATATTTTTTAAAAAAGAGTAAGTTATTGAACTGAAAGTGTTTGGATGATGTCGAATAATAGTTTTTATTGGTTTATAACAACACAATCCTAATACAAAAATAATTAAATAGCGGTTATTTATTTTTGGAAACGAAAATTTTTTAAATAAGATAATAAAAAATAATATTAAGATTAGTGGAACAAAATAAAAATAACTAGGCAGTTGTGAACAAAACTCTGTCATTTCATCAATATCTGTTTCAGTGATAGCACTAACCACTGCAACGTTAGGTGGACCATAATAAAATCCCACAGGTAGATAGAGTGCTGCTATCACAAACCAGATAGCAAAAAAGATTCGAAAAAAAGTAAATCGCCCTAAAAAGATAAGGGAAAAGTAAGTCAGAAATATGCGATCCAATTTTTGCTCAAAACCTAATAGATAAATAAGCAAAATAGAAAGACAAATACACACGCTGTGCGAAAATAGATTTTCTTTTTTTATCATTACAATAGCTGGATTTATTATATCAATTTTAGTTTGTAACATTATAAATTTATTCAAAATTTAAGCAATATTTTTTATTTAATTCATTAAATAATCAGATATTTTAATTCGCATATTAAGAAATGATCATTAAATAGAATTATTATTGCTCAAGGTGATGCTGATATTAGTGATAAACGTAACTTAGGGATTGATATCGACAAGGCAAAAGTGAAAAGGTTTCTTTTATCGGCTGGTTTGCTATCTTGGGCCCATGCCCGAATTCTAGATGAAATCGGCTACTTGTTGATAATTATTAAAGAATTAACTCATTTTTTAATTATTGAAAAATCAATAATTGGTTATTATAAAAATGTAGTTAATCCTTTCTATATTATTAAATTCTTATATAGGTAATTTTATTTTGATGCTCGTTCTAAAATAACATCAACGGGTTGTTTTTGGATGTAGATCATCCTAGCTATTAATAGTAATGCTGCAACAGCAAGTCCTGATATAATACCTATCCAAAAACCAGCCGCGCCAATTGGTTCAATGATTAGGTTGGTTAATCCTAAAACATAGCCAACGGGCAGTCCAACTACCCAATAAGAAAGTAGGGTGATAAAAAAGATGCTTTGGGTATCTTTATAACCTCGTAGCACGTTACTTGCTACTACTTGTAAATAATCTGATGCTTGATAAATAGCTAATAATATAATGAGCTGCATACAGATAGCAATGACGGCTGTTTCTTTAGTGAATAGAGCGACAATCGGTGTTTTAAAAATAACTAAGATTAGCGCAACAATAATCGCGATGGCTAAGGATATGGCTAAACTAATATAGGCGGTTTGTTTGGCTAATGCAGGTTTTTTATTACCCAGTAAATAACCAACACGAATACTGGTTGCAACACCAAGAGATAATGGAATGGCAAAGGTTAAACTACTGATGGTAAATATAATTTGATGCGCAGCAACGGTTATTTGACCTAATGGGGCAATTAATAATGCAATCACAGCAAATAAGCTCATTTCAAAAAAGTAAGCGAGCGCAAGAGGAGTGCCAAGCACAACAATTTTTTTGATTATAACAAAATCAACTAGTTTAGTGATTGGTGTCTGGCGAATGTCGCATTGGCTTGCGCTAGTGAGTGTGTATAAGCGTATTAATATAAACATAAGCCAAAAGATAATTGTCGCTGTAATGCCACAGCCGACTCCGCCAAAAGCAGGTAAGCCTAATTTTCCATAGATTAAAACGTAGTTAATTGGAATGTTGACAAGAAGAGCAATGAATATGATCACCATGGCTGGCTTTGTGTTTGATAGTCCTTCACATTGATTGCGGTAGACCAAAAAAAGCAAGAATGCTGGCACACCCCACATTATGGCGCGTAAAAATGAGACGGCAACGTCAACCATTTCGGGATCGATTGGGTGATCAGCTGAGCTTCTTAAGTTAATGACTTTGTCAGAATGATATAGAAACAACATCATTAATATTGATAATATGAGTGCTATTACTACACCTTGACGTGTTTGATTAGCAACTTGATCACGTTTAGCTGCACCATTTAAGTTTGAAATAATTGGTGTTAATACCGTTAACAAACCTTGTCCAAATAAAATTGTGGGCAACCAAATTGACACTGCAATAGCCACACCAGATAGGGCAGTTTTGCTATAATTTCCTGCCATAATGGTATCGACAAATGTGATTGCTGTTTGTGATATTTGTGCAATAAGTACAGGAACCGCTAATTTAGTAAGATTTTTTATTTCGTGTTTATAATGTTGTTTCATTGTTTTTATTAACGTTTAACCGTTCCCCATAAGTCGTATTCATCAGAATGTTCAATGTTAACTTGAACAATATCACCAACATTGACTTGGTTTTCTTCGTTTAAATAAACAACGCCGTCGATTTCAGGGGCATCAGCCATGCTGCGACCTATTGCGCCTTGCTCATCAACTTCGTCAATAATTATAGATAATGTTTTGCCTATTTTGGCTTGTAATTTTTGTGTTGAGATTTTTTGCTGTAATTGCATAAAACGATCAAAACGTTCTTGTTTGATTGTTTCTGGAATTTGGTTTGCCAGTTCATTCGCAACAGCACCTTCTACTGGACTGTATGGGAAACAGCCAACCCGATCTAATTGGGCTTGCGATAAAAAATCAAGTAGTAATTCAAAATCTTGATCAGTTTCGCCTGGATATCCCACTATAAACGTTGAACGTAATGTAATATCTGGACAGATTTCGCGCCACTTATGAATACGTTCTAAGGTTCTTTCAATCGATCCGGGGCGTTTCATTGATTTTAAAATAGTTGGGCTTGCGTGTTGTAATGGCACATCTAAATAAGGCAAAATTTTACCATCAGCCATTAATGGAATTAGATTATCAACACTTGGATAAGGATACATATAATGCAATCTAACCCAAATTCCTAAATTTGATAGTTGTTCACACAGGGTTTGAATATCAGTTTTTAATGGCATTCCATTCCAGAAATTGGTGCGGTTTTTGATGTCGATACCGTAAGCCGAAGTATCTTGGGCAATGACCAATAACTCTTTAACGCCACTATCTGCTAAACGTTTTGCTTCATCCAAGACATTCCCAATTGGTCGGCTAACCATATCTCCACGCAAAGAAGGAATAATACAGAATGTGCAGCGGTGATTGCAACCTTCGGAAATTTTAAGATAAGCGTAATGTTTTGGCGTTAATTTAACGCCTTGACTCGGGATTAAACTGGTAAAAGGGTTGTACTCGGGTTTAGGGGCATATTTATTCACATGACTTAAAACCGCTTCATAGCTATGTGGGCCAGATATTTCAAGAACTTTTGGATGTACAGTTCGAATTTGATCTTCTTTGGCTCCAAGGCATCCAGTTACAATGACTTTTCCATTTTCGTTTAGTGCTTCGCCGATTGCTTCAAGCGATTCTTGTACTGCACTGTCAATAAATCCACAAGTGTTAACGATGACTAAATCAGCATTGTCATAGCTAGGTACCACTTGATAACCTTGCGTGCGTAGTTCGGTTAAAATTCGCTCAGAGTCAACTAAGTTTTTAGGACAGCCAAGGCTCACAAATCCAATTGTAGGGGGTGACATATTCATAGTATTTATAATAATAGTGTTTTATGTTTAAAGAGGTATTGTTTGAGAATTAATAAACTATATTTGTTAATTATCATTTGCAAATCAAAATGAAGCCGGCATTTTATCATATTTCATCATAGTTGATACACTGATTTTCAAATTTGAAATTTATATTAACAATGCTTTGGCTTATTTATTAGTTATGAGCAATAGTGACGGAAAGTAGCCAGTTTGCTTGAATAAAAAGGATTATTTGTTGGATATTATTTCACTATCTATCTAATAAAAAATAAAGCCTTTATTGCCAATAAAGGCTTCAGATTGATGACAAAGAACTCGCTTTTTGGCGAGTTCTTTGATCTAATAGAGAAGAGTCCATGATAAGAGGAATTCTTC
>NZ_WTEV01000045.1 GCF_009795885.1 Gilliamella sp. Pas-s25
AATTTTTTGACCATGATATTTGTCTCCTATGATTTTTGTTTATATCATAGAGGCAACTTTTGTCCACTTTTTTGGCGAGGATCATTAAGAGACAGATGAACATCTATTTGTTAAAGACAGCAATAAACATCATATAAATCAAAATTATGAAACTTACCAGAACATAGACCAATGGGAAGGAAAAATAATTGATATGTTCTTTCATTACTATGTGGCATGATCAGCAAACATTTAAAATATAACAAAAAAAATTAAGCGAATTATTAATTTTATAATATAATTAAACCACATAAAGCGATTCTGTTAAAATGCTTGATGAGTTTTAGCAGGTTGTTTTAATCAGAAACGTAAACATCCCTGCTGTTTCCTATGCCGAATACGCATTATTCATTTTAGCCGTTTTACACTTTATGTATGAATCTTGGTATAATGTCGTATTACTATCTTTACTTGAGAGTTATATATGTTAAATCAGTTAAATGCAATTATTCAGTATCTTCTTCCTAAACAGCTATTAACCATCATATTTGGCTGGCTGGCAAAAAAACAGTTGGGAAAAGCCACTACATGGATGATTATGGGCTTTTGTAAACTGTATAAAGTGGATTTGAGCGAAGCAAAAATTAACGATGTTAAAGCGTTTAAAACCTTTAATGACTTTTTTGCCCGTGAATTAAATGAGGATGCTCGCCCAATTGAAGCTATCGATAGTGCTGTTGTTATGCCGGCTGATGGCGTTATTAGCCAGTTTGGTACCGTTCAAGATACCCAGCTGTTACAGGCTAAAGGGCATTTTTATTCTTTAGAATCACTGCTTGCTTGTCATCCTGACATGATCAAGTTTTTTAAAAATGGTTCATATGTAACCACTTATTTATCACCTAAAAATTATCACCGCTTTCATATGCCTTGCGATGGTATTTTGCGTGAAATGATTTATGTGCCAGGTTCACTATTTTCAGTCAATAAGGCGACAACAGAAAGTATTCCGAATATTTTTGCACGTAATGAACGTGTAATATGCCTTTTTGAAACTGATTTTGGACCAATGGCGCAAATTTTAGTCGGAGCAACCATTGTCGGTAGCATCGAAGTACAGTGGGAAGGTGTCATTACTCCACCGCGTGAAGGTGTAATGAAACGTTGGACATATTCAGGTGAAATCAAACTACAAAAAGGGCAAGATATGGGTTGCTTTAAATTGGGGTCGACAGTGATAACGTTATTTGCATCAAATGCAATTGAGTTTGAAAGCCACCTTAAAGTGGGCGATGTTGCACGTGTAGGTCAAAAATTAGCTAATAGGATATAACTTTATGTGGATTCGTGGTTTTTTATGCTTTGTTGCTGTGTTGTTTTCTTCACTGACCTTTGCCGAAGAAACCACGCCCATCATTAATAGCGAGGATGATCTTTCGCAAGTTGTTCAACAATTGAATGATAAAAATGATGAACTCCGGCAAAATATGGAGTTACAAAAAACGCATTTAACCAGCATTGTTAATGAGCAAAACAATATCACTACGCAGATTTCACACGTACAAAATACGCTAGCAACGCTTGACGAGCAAGGTGAGTGGTTGAGCTTTTCAACCGCTCTGGGCGAAACCTTGCGTCAACAATTATTACGGTTACCCGAAAAACCTAAATCACAAGCACTAGATGCCGAAATTGCTGAAGCCAAAGCCCAACAACTTAATTATAGTAATATTTTAACTGCTTTAGACGATTATCCAACCTTAACAAGTCCGCTTAATAACGTCAAAGAAGCAACACAATATCGCCGTTTAATTCGGGAACAGGCAGAATTACTCAAGACGCTTATTTCAGGTACTGATACCACCATTTTAGAATTGACCAAATTAAAAATTGCTAATAAACAATTAACTAATGCGATTGATGAAGTAAACGATGCCGCACATAGGTACTTCTTTTGGGTAGCGGATGTCAATCCAATATCCTTGAGTTATCCAATAAATTTAGCTAAAGATGTGGTTTATGTCATTTTTTCAATCGATACCCTTTCACAACTTTATAATGCCAGTACTGAAGTACTGAGTGCACCCAAACCGCTATTTTTAATCATTTTATCGTTACTGTTTGTGTTTACGCATTTTAAAATGCGCACCAAATATAATACTTTTTTAACTAAATCAGCCAGCCGCGTGGGTAAAGTGACACAAGATAGCTATTCTTTAACCCTAAAAGTAGTTATTTTTTCATTAATTATGGCGTTACCAGTACCAATTTTGTGGGCGGTGTTTGGTTATGCATTGCAAATTAATTGGGATTATCCTGTTGCATATGCATTAGGTTATGGTGTAAATGCAGCAGCGCCAATTTTATGGGTGTTTATTATTTCAGCGCACTTTGCATCATCTAATGGGCTGTTTATTAGCCATTTTGGTTGGTCTGAACGTAGCGTACGCTCGGCAATGAAATATTATCAGCTTTCGATTTGGCTTGTGATTCCATTAGTGATGATAGTGATGAGCTTTGACGAGTATAACAACCGCCAATTTGCTGCCACAATTGGTCGTACAGCTTTTATTTTTTTATGTTTTGCTTTAGTGTTTATGACTAACGCCATCCATCGCGCTGGCGTGCCTCTTTATATTGATAAAAAAGGATCGGGCGATAATTTATTAAGTCATATTTTGTGGTTTATCTTATTAAGTGCTCCTTGGCTTGCCATTATTGCTGCTTGTTTGGGCTATTTATCAACTGCACAAGTGTTATTAGGCCGCCTTGAAGTTTCAGTTATTATTTGGTTTGCGCTATTAGTTATTTATTACATGATTCGCCGTTGGATGTGGATCCAAAAGCGTCGTATTGAATTTGAACGCACCAAGCAACGCCGTTTAGAACGTATGCAGCGGGCAAAATCACAAGAAGATGATCTTAATTCACTTAACGAAAGTGTCGATGAACCCGTTATTAATTTAGATGTTATTAGCGCCCAATCTTTACATTTAGTCAGATCCATTATTATGATGATTGCGCTCATTACTATGATTTTGCTGTGGTCTGAACTGCATTCGGCTTTCGCTTTTATGAATAATATTAAGTTGTGGGGAACCAGTGCCATTGTTAATGGTACCGAAATTGAACAATACATCACCCTTGGTGCAGTATGTATTGCAATTTTAGTGATGACAATTACCGTACAACTCGTCAAAAATCTGCCTGCTTTATTGGAGTTAGGCATTTTACAGCATTTAGATTTAGCCCCTGGAACAGGTTATGCGATTTCAACCGTTTCAAAATATATTACCTTAATGATAGGTAGTATGATTGCGTTTTCGTTTATTGGTATCGACTGGTCCAAAATTCAATGGTTAATTGCTGCACTAGGTGTAGGGTTAGGTTTTGGTTTACAAGAAATATTTGCCAATTTTATATCTGGTTTGATCATTTTATTTGAAAAACCGGTGCGCATTGGCGATACTGTGACAATTCGCGATTTGACCGGTAATATTACTAAAATTAATACTCGCGCCATTACCATCGTTGATTGGGATCGTAAAGAAATTGTGATGCCCAATAAAGCTTTCATTACCGAACAATTGGTGAACTGGTCATTATCTGATTCGATCACTCGAATTGTATTAACCATTCCTGCAACTATTGACGCTGATAGTGATCTGGTTATCAAACTTTTACAACAAGCCTCAGACGAATGTGAATATGTACTTAACGATCCTGAACCACAAGTGTTTTTGGTAGATATCCAAGAAGGCATTCAATTATTTGAATTACGTGTTTTTGCTGCTGAAATGGGACACCGAATGGTACTGCGAAGCGCTATACATAAATTGATACTTGAGGCTTATCGTAAACATCATTTGACGTTACCATTCCCACCATTGCAAACCAATTTAGAAGCACTGGGGCGCAAAAGTGGACGTCGTAGTTATACCATAGGCACGCTTTAGCCAAAGAGTGTTTCTAGCCAAGGCACACCAAACGCACCTGGTGCAAGCAATACAAATGCCCAAACTGGTGCAGAAGCAATATTGGCTAAATTAAATTTGGTAGCTGGCATGTGCATTGCGCCAGCTATTAATGGCACAATTGCACGTAGTGGTCCAAAAAAACGCCCAATAAATACCCCTAATGTTCCATAATTCTCAAAGAATTGCTCGGCTCGATAAACCAATTTAGGGTGTTTATTTAGCGGCCATGAAGTAATCACTTGTTGATGATAGTGTTTACCTAACCAATAAGAAAGTAAATCGCCAAAAACAGCGCCCGCCGTAGCGGCAATTAATACCGGTACAAACGATATTGCTCCTCCACCAATTAAAGCCCCTATTCCAAGTAAAATGGCGGTTGCAGGAACCAAAAGAGAAATGATTGCCAATGATTCACCAAATGCTAATAAAAATATAATTGGCAATGCCCAAATTTGATGATGCGCAATAAACTGCATAATAACCAATGTGAATTCGTGTAATGACATAGGCTTAGTTTGTGAATTATGAATTGATTATGGTGAACTATTTTACCATAATATTGGCTACTTAGCGCGAAGCATGTTATCTATTGATAGAATCTTACACGCATTAACGTTTGTTAGGTTTATTCACATTTGAGCTTATGTTTATATAGTAGTTTTAATTACAACCCAATTAACAAGAGACAAATCATGACGATCGGTATTGAATCAATTCGAGTACACAAATTTAAAAACAGTAAATTGCAAAGTTCTCAACCTGATGTGATCGCTATCGAAAAACCTGTTGCGTTAATTTATAACGGAATTTCACATGTCGTGATGATGACCACCCCCAAAGATCTGCACTATTTTGCAATGGGATTTTCGTTAACTGAAAATATTATTCAATCGGTTAATGATATTTATGGCATTGATGTTATTGATACCCCCAAAGGCATAGAAGTCCACCTTGAGCTTTCATCGCGACGCTTTAGTGAACTGAAAGAAAAACGCCGTAATTTAACAGGACGCACAGGTTGTGGTATCTGTGGCACTGAACAGATAGATCAAGTTTGCCAAGCCATTCCCACTTTGCCACGAATAAATCAAATTAAGTTAGCGGATTTTAGTGACAGCTTAAATGCCTTATCGCAAGTTCAACAAGTGGGTCAACAAACGGGTTGCACTCATGCGGCTGTGTGGCTAGATTTGAAAGGACAGTTTATGGCGGGATTTGAAGATATCGGCCGACATGTCGCATTAGATAAACTGCTTGGTTTTAGAGCTATGCAATTGCCAAATAATCCTAAATATCAACATGGTGTGGTGTTGGTATCAAGCCGCGCCAGCTACGAAATGGTGCAAAAAACGGCCAAGTGTGGTGTGGAATTTTTGTTAGCGGTTTCAGCAGCAACTTCAATGGCCGTTGATTTGGCTAAACAGTGCCATTTAACTTTATTGGGATTTTTTAGAGGCGATAAAGGGGTAATCTATTCAGGCGATGATCGCCTAGCTTAATGACGATTTTAGTATTAATCCATATTGGTGGGTCAAATTAATTTTCAACTTAATAAGTTGAATAATAAAATAAAAAAACTCATTATTTAATTAATTCTAAGATATCGCAATTCGTATCTTTTTTTATTAAGCGAAAATCTTCATAATATACATCACACAACAAAAATTACTTTTTTAAATTATTTTATAAGTTTATTGCCTAACTAAACTAATTAATCGGTTAAAACTGTTTATTTATTCATCCTGTTTTACTTTATAACATTTAATTTTTTGAAAGGATACTATCATGCATCAAACTTCTGAGATTCAACAAGCTGTTAACTATATTCAAAAACACACGGACAAAAAACCAACTATTGGAATTATTTTAGGTTCAGGCTTAGGGCCTTTTGCCGATACACTTGAAGATGCGGTTCACATCCCTTATGACACAATTCCACATTTTGCCAAATCAGCAGCTGTAGGCCATGCCAATGAATTAGTTATTGGCAAATGCGGTGACAAAACCGTCGTGGCAATGAAAGGACGCTTTCACTATTATGAAGGATTTTCACTAGATCAAGTAACTTTTCCTGTTCGTGTGATGAAAACGCTTGGCGTTGAAAAATTAATCATTACCAATGCATGTGGTGCAGTCAATACCAGTTTTAAACCGGGCGATTTAATGCTCATTACTGATCACATCAATCTTACTGCTAATAACCCGCTCATTGGACCAAATAATCCTGATTTAGGTGTGCGTTTTTTAGATGTGAGTGAACTTTATAACAAGCAATTGCGTTCAACTGTAATGGATGTAGCTAAAGAACTTAATATTAACTTACAACAAGGCGTTTATGCTTGGTGGACAGGTCCAACTTATGAAACACCTGCTGAAATTAGAATGATTCGCGTGTTAGGTGCCGATGCAGTGGGTATGTCAACCGTACCAGAAGCAATTATAGCGCACCATTCAGGCATTAAAACCATTGGTATTTCGTGTTTAACCAATATGGCTTGCGGAATTTTAGATCAACCATTAGGACACGAAGAAGTCATTGAAACGGCTGAACGCGTTAAAGCAACCTTTTTACAACTTATTACAAAAACGATTGAACGTTTTTAATCGATACTTTTATATTGGTTTTCTATAAAAAGTTCACTTTATTTTAGGAATAAACAATGGACATACAAAATAGATTAAAAATAATGATGTTTTTCCAATATTTTATTTGGGGAAGTTGGCTAACCACTTTTGGTGCTTATCTATTTAATACCTTACATTTTTCAGGTATTGAAGTATCGATGATTTTTAGTACAAAAGGTTTAGCTGCATTAATTACACCATTTATTATTGGCATCATTGCCGATAAGTTTTTGCAAGCAAAATATCTTTATCTATTTTGCCATTCTGTTTGTGCTATTGCGCTTTTTTATGCTGCATCGGTGACTGATTCAGCCATTTTATTTTGGGTGATGTTAGCCAATGCATTAGCCTTTATGCCAACTATTGCCTTATCTAACTCAATTAGTTATCACTGCTTAGATAAAGCAAACTTAGATACTGTCTCTGTCTTTCCTAAAATACGAGTATTTGGCACAGTTGGCTTTATTCTCGCAATGTGGACTATTAGCTTATGCAAATTCGAGTTGAGCAATGCTCAGCTCTATATTGCTTGCTCTGCCTCGGTTTTACTTGTCATTTACAGTGCAACATTACCCAATATTGCTGTATCTAAAAACCAAAAACAATCTTGGATTTCTTATTTAGGATTAGATGCTTTTGTGTTATTCAAAAAACCAGTCATGGCGGTATTTTTTCTTTTTGCTATGTTACTTGGCGCAATATTACAAATTACCAATACTTTCGGTGGCGCTTTTTTGCATGATTTTGCTAAAAATCCAGAATTTAAAGATAGTTTGATTGTGCAATACCCTGCTATCTTATTATCTGTTTCGCAAATGGCTGAAGTCGCTTTTATCTTGACTATCCCATTTTTTCTCAAAAAATTTGGCATCAAAAAAGTCATAATGATAAGCTTAATTGCTTGGACACTTAGATTTGGTTTATTTGCATTTGGCGATCCAACACCTTTTGGATTTGTGCTATTAATGCTTTCAATGATTGTCTATGGGTGCGCATTTGATTTCTTTAATATTTCAGGCTCTATTTTTATTGAAAAAGAGGTCAATTCTGATATTCGAGCCAGCGCTCAAGGGTTATTTATGACGATGGTTAATGGTATTGGTGCTTATTTTGGTTCAATTTTAAGTGGTATTGTTGTTGACATGTGTACACACGATGGCAACAAAGATTGGCAAACAATTTGGTTAATTTTTGCTTCATATGCACTTGTATTAGGCATTGTTTTTTATTATTCATTTAATTATGACCATACTAAAAGCAATTCTGCTGGATAATGGCAAATCCATTTAAATTAATCGATTTTAAAAGATTATTTATCGCTTAATTATTTAATTTAACTTGTTAAAAAATCTTAGGGGAGGTTGTTTGAAATCAACCGCCCTAGAAGACTTTTGTTGTGTTTTTGTGTCGATAATTTTCGACAATGTTATTTTTTAGTGTAATGAGATTTTGATATGAAAGATAATTTTTTAGGTGGTTTTCTGGTTTTTCTAGGCGCATGTAGTTTTGGTGTACTATCTTCAATTGTAAAAACAGCTTATAAAGCGGGCTATACATTAGGAGAAGTCACAGGTATCCAGTGTTTTTTAGGTATGCTAATGTTGTGGAGTATTCATTTTATTGTTAAAGCTGTACACAAACCCAAAGTATCTGCATCAACTAACACGCCATTAGCCACATCGACAACTCAAAGTCCTGAATCAACAAAGAAATGGAAGGTGTGTGCCGTTGGTCTCTTTCCTGGATTAGTAGGTATTTGTTATTATCAATGCGTTCAGTTAGTACCTGCATCAATTGCGATTATTTTATTAATGCAATACTTGTGGATTAGCATCATTATCGATTTTGTTATTTTTAAAAATAAACCTACGATTATTCAACTCGCAACAGTAATTGTAATTATATTGGGTAGTAGCTTGGCTGCTGGCATGTTTAATCAAGATATTACTTTAAATTTGACAGGCTGCCTTTTTGGCTTTTTAGCTGCGTTAATGTATTCGCTTTTTATTAGCACTAGCAGCAATATCGGCAATGAGTTACCTAAACTTGAAAAAAGCGCTTTGATGATTACGGGTGCATGTTTTGTTACATTTTTGATTTTTCCACCGTTGTTTTTCTTTAAACTGGATATTAACGATAAACTGTACCAATTAGGATTTTTATTAGCATTACTTGGAACGGTGTTGCCACCTTTTTTATTTTCAATTGGAATTCCTAAAATTGGTATTTCATTAAGTGCGATTCTTTCAGCCGCTGAATTACCTGTTGCTGTGACATGTTCGTTTTTTTATTTGCATGAAGCGGTCTATTTTACCCAATGGATTGGGGTGGTCATCATATTACTCGCAATTGCTTTACCTAACTTAAAACATATCAAAAAAACCGCTTAATTTTAGATTATTGGGTAGGAAAAGAATATTCCTACCTTTTTACTTTGATTGAGTTTTGATGATTTTAATTCAAAATTAATGAATACTCATTGCAATTCAATTAAGCCAACCAAGCTTACATTTACAAAAAATTTGTTGTTCAATCTACTTTAACATTCTAATCTATGTCATATCGTTGAATTAACCCAACTCACCTTAATTTTATTATTAATCATCAGCCAAATAATGAACAGAAATTTCTAATAATATCAGTATTTATTATTTAGAAAAAGTGATAGAATAAAATGATAATACCTAAAGGTCTTGAAAATCTAATCTATCATCACCATTTAAAATCATCTGATAAGTATGATCGATATTGCTGATGTTAACTCAAAAGACAAATAATTCCATGATCTGCACTATTTTTAATAGCTTTAATAGTCAAATATATTAAAAATGATTATGGTAGATTTACTTTCTTTTCTGTTTAATTATTGTGAGATTTTAAGAAAAATCTTTAACAAAAAGAGTAAATCTAGCAATATTATTGAACTTTCCAAAATTAAATGTGTCTTATAGAAACATGACTACTGTGAAATGGTATTAGTTTTTTATCTAAAATAGTCGGTCGTTTGCTATTGAGCTATTTTCTCTAGTATTAAGTTAAATGTTTTTGCCGTATTGATAACATTCCGTAATTGCCTTTAGATAAGGCTCATAATTATATAAAACTATTTATTATTACAATGTAACTGTTTTTCGGATAGTGGTTGTTTTCAACAGTGTTTTATTTTTTAAGCTGTTATGCTTTAAAATTTAAATTCATTAATTTGAATATCTAATGGAAGATTTATTAAATTTTTGATTTTTTTATTTATATATTTAAGCATTATATTAACCTGAAACATTTTACATAAAAAAGAAATATTCGCTTTTCTTTATTGGAGGCCTTGTTATCTTTTTATCTTAATTAAAAAGGAAGTTAAAGAATGAAAACATATAAAAAGCCTTTATTTACCTTAGTACATAGTAATGCAGCAATACCTGAGCACAGAACGCTAGCTTATTTAGATCCTACATTAAATTATTATACCGATCATATTGACGAAATTATTGCCTTGCGTGTTAAGGAACTTAAATTACATCATTCTGAATACAGAGAGTATCATGATATGCACAAGGGCAATAATAAAGGTGGGTTTTCTTTTATCTTTCATGAGATATTTGAGTCAGAACACCATAAAAAACAAATTGGAATGTTGAAAGATGAAATCGCCATTGCCAAAGAGTCAGATAAAGTAAAGGAATTACTAAATACTCGGATAAAAGCCATCGCTAATATTTATCCAGAATTGCAGTTTAATTTTAACGATATGCAGGTTTTACCGACCAAAGTAAAAGAGTACCTTTTTGCACCGCCTTTAATCTTAACTGAAGATAATGCCATTATGCTTTGGGATGATTAAATGGAACAAACAACACAAATTTATATGGCAGGAGTAATGGCACAAATAATTACGAAAGAATATGATTTAATACCATCTGTTTTAAACCGTTGGATAATCAATCAAAAACGGTTATTTAAAGCTAAAAATAATCTCAACGTAGTTGAAATGAATCGTCACAGTTAAGAAAATTGCTGTTAGTGACTCTTCATGGAAAACGATATCCTAACTAAAGAAACTTTGCTATCGTGTTTTGTTGTTTTAAATTGTGTTGCTATTCTAGTTTATTAAATACAAATAATCGTATAATTTTAAGGTTAATCATAAAAATATATCATTTGTAGGAATTACAGTAACTTAAGAAACTACGGTAATGAATATACATAAAAAAACAAAACTAACGCTTTATCACCTACAAATGATAAGGCGTTTATATCATAATGAAAAAATAACTATCACTAATTTTCAAACGTTTAATGGCCGTCGTCAAACCATTTATAGCTTATACAACGTGCTAAAAAGCCCAATTGAAGCTATTCACTCCCTAACCAGTGAACGAACGTTATAAAACCATCAGTTATGGTATTAAACTTCTGATTAAAATAGAAGAATCCATTGAAGATAAATGAAGACAGTAAGCTAAATGCAATAACAAAATCTATCTCGGTGAAATACTGCATGTTAACACCAAACATTTATCTTTATTAAAAAATGCAGAAAAAGCAGATAGGAGGATACGCAATTTAATAGAGATATGGCATAATCAGAAAATATTTAGCGATTCAAAAGAGAAAAAACAAAAAGTTAAACCATTTTAAGTAACCCCCCCTTATGCGTTATTAGAGGATTATTTTAATCATGAAGTGTAAACACCCCGGCATTTCCCTATACATTATTCTATGTTAAAATATGTAATCTATTTTATCTTGCAATAAAAATAGGTTTGCTTGGAATGGCAACACATTTTCAAACAAAAAAATTAAGGGATAAGTGTTTTTTAAATTCAACGGGAGGCAAGTAGCCTAACGAAGA
>NZ_WTEV01000046.1 GCF_009795885.1 Gilliamella sp. Pas-s25
AGTTACATGGTATAAACATTGATTATATAGAGCCCGGTAGCCCATATCAAAACGGGTATATTGAACGATTTAATCGTACCTATCGCACAGAGGTATTAGATTTATATTTATTTAATAATCTGGAACAAGTAAGAAAGGTAACCGAAGAATGGCGAACCAGTTATAACACCGAAAGACCTCATGAAGCACTAAATAACATGACACCGATTGAGTATAAAACACTAAAACAAGCAGCATGATTTTCTACGTGAGTTGTGTACTAGGTTTGGGGTATTTACAAGGTAACCATCCTTGATTAACTTCTTCGCTTTTGCATGATAAAAATAGCAAAGGATTGATTAATTTAAATGGAGGCGCGTCCCGGAGTCGAACCGAGGTAGACGGATTTGCAATCCGAAAACATTTAATTATAAATCAATCAGTTATAAAAATAACTTAGAATATACAGTACTTTTAATCAAGTTTTTCATTCTTAAATATCAATAAGTTATTTAGTTATATTCTTACATATTCTAACACTTTTTGCGACCTTTTTCTCAAAATCGCACATCCCAATTTACTTTCTCTAATCATGATAACAATAAACTACACACTACCAATTTACATACGCATGACGCCCGAAGACTTCGAAAATGAAATATCTGGCGAGTGCTACATTATCAACAGCGACAACGATCACAATTATGTGTTCTACCAAACGCAGAAAGCACTATATGATATCGCCGATTTTGTAATGCTACATGATGCTGTTGAGTATTGTAAGTTGAAGATTGAGAATGGAGTTTGGTCTGTTTGATAAGTTAACTATGATGATTTATTCATGCTTATAAACTTTAAAATCAAAATCAATCCAAATTATGTGAAATATACGATCTTCTCTAAATCCAATCATCGGCTTCATTCCATTAAATCTTAAAGATAAAAAATTAATACCTTCCTGACTATGTAATTTTGTTGGAATGTTTTCGTTAATTGAATCCCTAGCAATTTTTTCACACCCTAATTTATGTCTGGAAGATGAAAGTATTTGATTCCACGTTATTTTGCTCAATAATCTTATTCTCTTGACCAATGCAACTAAATCATCGTTTTCACAACAATCCACACAATGACACTTGTCTATCATGTGCTCAAATGAAAATATAGGTGTAAAAGTGTTTGTAGAAACCTTTTGATTTTCTCTTGGTTTTATTCTTGAATTATCTTGTTTGTTTGGGTGCTTTATTTTAGCCATAAACAAAAAGTTAATTTTCTATTTGCGTTAAAAAGTATTTTCTCATACTATCTAAGGAAATTTCTGTAGAATCACTTCTACCATATGCACCAATCCATGTTGGCTCTTCATGCGTTAAATTTCGTAATTTCCATGCTGAGTATTGTCCGTACATATTAAATACATCTTGAATTAAATTTTTTTCATCTTCAGAAAATTTACTAAAATCAATGTCAAGATTATCTGTATCTATTGCTCCTGAACCAAAACTCTTGTACTTATGGTATAGATCGGGAATAACAGGTCCGTGCATCCATGCTTCTATTTTTTCATTAAATAACGGTTTACCAAAGATCGCTAAAGAAAAGCCTTGAGTGTAATAAACTAGTTTTTGTAGCTTCAAATTCGAAATAAGGTCACCAGCATCGTTATCATTTAATGAAAGAATATAGTTTGCTACATCAAAGCACGTTAAATTTTTCATAATATGTAACCTTTTTGTTGGAAGATTATCCACAACTCACGTTGTTAACTTTGAGCGATTATAATTTAAGTTATCTAAATAGGAAAGATTTATTCAACAAATTATTGGGATTGTATTAATACTAAATTCAAGTGCTAAGAAGTCTAAGTTGAAGATTGATAGTGTTATTATGTGATGATGTTATCAATTGCTACTGCGTTTTTTAACCCACCTTTTTTATCAAAAGCAACAGCATAGTAATCAAAGCCATTCCTGAGTCTAAAAACCACCTCTCCGTTTTCGTCACTCTTGTGTTTTGATATCAAGTCGCCCGTTGATCTTGAATGTAAATAAACCTCTTGAGATGGTAGCATGGTTCCATCTTGATCTTTAACTTTTGCTGTAACATATGTTTTATTTAATAACCAATAAATAATGTCATTGACTATGTTCAAGCCGTCTGCTGTTAACTCATTATCAAACATATAACCAATGAACGCGCAATCAGCTGCAAACGGATTGTCGTTTATGTCCAAATCACCTTTTCGGAATACAGCACTAACAACAGAAAGTTGTCGATATCCACTTTCAAATCTGTAAATCACTAATGGAGCCATGTTTTTAGGAGTTGTACTGTTATTGTTATAGATATAATAAACCCAGTTTGATTTGTTATTTTTGGGATAATGTGAAATTTCTTTTTTATTATAATTCATTGAAATAACGTCTTTATTATTTATAACTTTTGAATTATATAAACTCCGTGAATAATCTGGTTTATTTGAAATACCGATTGATAATAATGCCCCACCGGGATAATCATTACCGCCAGCTATCACAGGAATCCCTTTATCAAAACATTTTTTTATTGGTTCTCCTGCTTTTTGTTCGCGTGAATTTCTATAATCCATAATTAGTTCAAATGTTGATAAAAAATCTTCCGTGTAATCGCCCGATGTTGTATCGCAAAAAGCGACTTGATGATCTTCGCTAAGCGCGGTTAACATTTCTTCAACGTAAGATCTCTGGTTACTACAAATAACTATTTTTGCCATATTTTAATCCTTAAATGTAAATTCTAATTTGTTTCGTTTTTCTTCATTAAAAATAAACTCAATATCATTACCAACAACGACACTATGTCTAAATTTTTGACTGGATTCTATACCATTTCTAATGCTAGATAATTCAATAGATAAATCGCCCTTTTTTAGATGACTAATATCAAATGAAAAGCGTGGTTCTTCGATTATTGTATTGATGAGCGTATTAGTGAAATGACGCAACACAACGCGATATTTTACATCTGGCTCAACTGTTACATTGCCTTCGTACCAGCCAACCATGATGCCTGAAGTCTGTTGCAATCGATTTCTAGACGACCAATTAATTTCAATTTTTTCACCTATTATTGATGTTGGATAATAGATACCATTAATTGTTACGTTTGCCGGCGGGTACGGTCTAATTGCTCGTCCCGTGATGTCAATAATTTGCCCCGGAGCATCTTTTGGATCGATTGAACTGATTGATGTCCGAGTGATGATACGACAATCGACCTTGTCACCCTCGCAATACTCCTCAGATTTTAGCGTTAACTGACCACCACAAAAATACACTTTGCTATTTTGTTTGTGCTCTTCCGGGATAGTATCAAGGCAACCACGTTTCACGGTTAGTTCATTGCCATTTCTAGATTCAACGAATAAAATTTCATCATCAATTATGGCCCATGTGTACTCATCGTTTTCTAATGCGCTACTTAATTTTATGACTGATTCCATTCGGTCAATTTGATGAGATAATTCTCTCATTTCGCAATCAGTTATGCTTTCTGCGTTATCAAAATCGCTTGACAAAGAAGTAGCTAACTCAGCAAAAAGCGCATTTTCGGGTAAATTACAAATTGCCGCTGAAATTTGGCCTGTTAAATCATTGTCTTCTAATAACTGATCAACTACTTTTTGTCCGTAGTTATAAACTAGTTCATAATATGGTGCTTCCATGATAATAAAGTTTTTGACTGGTTTTGCTACATCTTTATCAACTGGAGATGATATCGGCGGTTGAGAGTTAACAACCGATGTTGTCGGTAATGAAAACACATCACGCGAGCATTCAATCGTCACCTGATTGCTTTTTTGCGTGCCATAATCAACCGATATTATACGCATAACAACACGGTCCAACCCCAATAATGGCATGTTTAACAAAAACACGTCGCCTCGACTCAAAATTCTTCCATCTAAATTAAGTGTTAACGTAACAGAAGCCAAATCTGATGATAAATACGCTAGATCCCGCATTGCAATTCGGGAGGCAAGCGAACGACTATAAATAGTGTCATATGTAACAGTTGTATTATTTTCTCTACCTGCCATTGAGATCAGGGCGTCATCACGAACCGTTACCGACCCTTGTTTGTAATCATTTGTTCTATCAATAAAATTCACTGTCACAGAATTAATCATCTCAGTGACAATGTTTTTCTTAATATCCGAAATTTTTACTATATTTGTTTTGTCAAAAACGAGTAAATCATCAACATTGTAATTATTTCTGATTAATTTTATTTCAAACTGATTTGTTTGTGGGTTTTGATCTAGTACACAATCAGCCGCTTTTTCAATATTTTTTTTTAAATCTTCGAACTTACTCTGATTATTCCAAAGATATGACAACCCTAGGTTTTCTCGGTAAAATGTATCCGCAGCTCGCTTAAACGATTCTTCGTTAATAATATTTTGGACGGATTTAGAATTAAAACCTGTATATTGACTTAAAACCAACTCTCTGAGTATGTGCGCAGGGTTCATGTCTGCATTAGAGCCATTATTAATAGCGTACATCATCGTGTCATAAATAAGCGTGGAGTTTGAACCATCAATAACTGGGATGCCATCAACTGGTGTGTTGTCAATCTTTGAGCTTAATGACACATTGTGATTATTAACATTAATACAATAAATATTGACGTCTTTACCATTGGCCGCATTAAATGTACCTGATCTATTAATTAAATCATGAATATTTTTATTGTTAATAGAATCAACGTCTTCAAGCTCCCCGTCGCTCACAAAAATACAACAACGATTCATGTCAAGATTAATCACTCCGTAAAAAAAAGTAACCGAAGCGCTCAAAACAGCCTCAAGATTCTCACCACCTACAATCATTAGGTTGTCAATAAACGATAAAAGAATTGGAATATCATTTTTTGATACTTTTCTGATTAATTTGGTTTGTGGTGAGCCACCTTGATATGTTGTGATCAAGATATCCAACCTTGACGAATTTAGATCCATTGACGTTTCCAGTCTATTAATAGCCTGCTTCATTGCCGTCTTTAGTGCATTTATGCGCGAACCTCTCATGCTAGCAGACGTATCTAAAATGAAATGTATAGCAACATTATCCAGCACATCACCAATTCTAATTTCAGAACGCTCGTTATACCATTGCGGTGTTTTTTTTGCATCCTGATAGTGGATACGTTGAACAACCACAGAAATGTCTTTTAAATACGGATTATTACCCCAATAAAAATGCTTAAAAACTGCACCTGCAACATAACGATATGCCGGTACAATTTGCGAGATTTTACTAGCTAGATAACTATTTCTACTATGATTATCATGCCCAGAATAAACATCAACAGCACCAGAAACCCCTCCTTCTCGTGAATCACCACCAAAAAGAGATGGTTTATTAATCAATAACGTTCCATCTTGCACAGCTCCTTTCCATGCTATGCGGTCAGCAATACTGATGTTGATAAGCTTATCAATAGTACCTTGGCAAAATATCATGCTAGTACCCGCATAGTATCTGTAACCTACCGTTTGCTTCTTTTTGCTTCCGCCCATAGTCTCAACCTAGCCTGCTCTATTACCTGATTTGCCATTACATCATTAATTTTTATTAAAATTTCAGCGTCAATACCATTTTTTAAAAAATCTGACCAATCTAGTTTGTGCCGTTTAAAAAACGCTCTTCCACCTGCGCTACATTGTCGCGCTGCAATCAGATCCTCTCGTGTAACAATCAATCCCATTATTTTTTACCACCCTTTTTTCTAATAGCTTTTAGTGATTTATCGCCAACCCAAGTGTAAATCGGATTTGTTATTTTTACCGTACCAAACACGATAGGTATTTCAGTACCCTCAGTTGACGTACCTGTTTTAAATTCATCCGCCTCTATTTTTTGTTGATTTTTCTTGCCGTGCGAACCGACAACCCCAACGATTAAACCGACAACAACAGCAACCAATGCTGCAACTAATGCAAACATAAAACCTCACTATTAAACAATTGATTTACCGTTGTTTAACGGCTCTAAAGGAAGATAGGGAAAACCGCCGTAATTAAGGGTGTTATTAAATGTGTTGCACGACTCAAGCGTTCTCGTGCATCCCTTATACAGTGTGACAGTAGTTATCCCGTTATTTAGATTATTGACAAGTTGCTGGTTTCGCCTGAACAACGTAACCGATGCCTCGTAATGATCTTTAATAAAAGTTTGTTCGCCGTTTGGTGTTTGCAATATTCCACCAGTAAAATATCCGCTCGGTACGTCTTGTTCAAACGTAACAGTTAACACATCATTTTTATACGATGTAACACTGCCCACCACCTTAAAATCTTCACGATTTAGTCCGCATCGTTCGCCATACAATGAATATCGACAATTTCTCTGAACCCTATCATTTACCCCCGTTTGCCCTGCTCTCGTAATTAATAGTTCAAACGTCATCGTCATTTCTTTATCTGATGTAGACGTTTGAGTTAATCGTCCACTCCATGACATAGTGATTGAGTTTCTTTTATCCAAGGTGTAAATATCAACTAGTAGATATTTTGTTATATCTGGAATTATCCACTGTTTGACCATGTGATTCGTTATCGGCATTGTTATAGTTATTTTGTTTTTAGACAATGATGCATCACGCTTTATTGAACTGCGATCAATTGATTCTTTAACATAAATATTTTTGTCGATATATAAATCGCGCATACCGCTCGTATAACGATAGGTGTTAACACCATCATTAAAAACATATAGCTCTGATTGTTTAAAAATATTGATCATCAAAAACCTCTATGACTGGAATATCTGACTTTGCTTGCTGATTTGTATCGTATTCAATTTGCACTTTATCGGTATTAAACCTACAAAGCATCATGAAACTAATCTTATTGACTGGTTGCTCGATAGTTTTATCAATAGTTATTATTATGTTGCTGTGAGCAGAATTGCTCACGCTGATGATTCTTGCATAAGAAATAGCGTTATCATGAAATAATGATAAATATTTAAAGGACGGCAAATCGTCGTAATGACTATCACGAATAATAATCTGATTACCGCGAACTTTTCCGCATATATTCACGTCACCATCACATAACCAAAACGGATTGAGGCTACCAGCTCTACGATAAATAAATTCCTTAAATTTTTTTATCTCATCAAAACCATCAAGATAAAAATTAATAGATCTTGACTGCTTTGTGCGTTCCCATCTATCAATTCTGGTAATTTTACCCATGCCATAATCAACAATATCAATATCTTTATTTAACACAGATTCGTTAACACCATAATTGTTGTGCAGGACCTCAATATCAAGATAAATATTTTTTGGAATTGTTGGCTCACGATAAATTGGTGGTTCGACCACTTCCAAGGTTACATCAACTTGAGCATCAAAGCCTGACGTTTTATACGCTGCATTATTCAAATAGCATTTTTGTAATAATAATAAATAAGCCGCTTGATAATCATTAGTAGTAGGGCTTAGACCTAGTTTCCCGTCATCAGTCGGATTACTAAAAATAAACTCTAATTTTGGCTGGCGCTCATTATGAAACACAAACTCTAACGATTTTTTTTCTGATGCTCTTAACCACTTCGCAACTTCATTTTTTGTACTATCTTGATAAATCAACAAATTATCACCAGTATGATTATCAAAATGATTCTCGACTATGGTTGTCCCCTTATTTATGCGACCAACATAAACTGCTCTTAGCCAATTGGGAATTAACCAAATATCAGTTAAATTATTGCGTAGCAAATTCAGATAATAGTTCCTATTGTGCGGATGCGCTATAAATGAGTAAACGAGCGTCACTCGCGGTAATGAACGTAACATTACTCGATGCTCTCGCCCATCTCTAGATTCGATAATATCGGTGAGCCACTCAAAACTTTCAGTTGCCCCCTTGATCGGCTGTTCAGCTATAACATTTGGCATTATGACCTCAAATTTAGACATAAAAAAAGCCCGCAATAGCGAGCTTTAGGTTTGATTTTATTTTGTATATCTACATTAGATTTTCCATACTCAGTTAACAACAATCAGCATGTTTTTGTGAGGAAAACTGCATTTGCAAACCTAATGCTTGAACAATTTTAAAGATTGTATTAAAAGTAGGATTCCCCTCACCTGATAACGCTTTATAAATACCCTCACGGCTTATACCTGTATCACGTGAAAGCTGACTGATGTTTTTAGCTCTAGCTATATCACCAAGCGCAATAAATAAAAATTTAGGGTCTCCTTCTTCTATTGCGGCATTTAAATATTCTTGCATTTCTTCATCAGTATTTAAAAAATCAACCACATCAAAAGTTTTTAGTTTTGTAGTCATAATTAACCCCATTTATTTGCTAATTCTTTAGCAATTTTAATATCTGTTTGTTGTGTATCCTTGTCACCGCCACACAATAAAATAACAATTTCATTATTGCGGTTAACAAAATAAACCCTATACCCTTTTCCACAGTGAATACGCATTTCTGATACACCGCTGCCTACAGGCTTAACATCACCAAAATTACCTTCTTGCATACGACGAATTCGAACTTTAATTTTAGCTGCTGCAGTTTTATCTTTAAGCGACTTCAACCATTTTTCCATTTGCGGTGTATAACTTACAGTAATCATGCTTTATTCCTGTTTTAATTTAAAACTATTATATCTTACACTGTTAGAATGTCAACTGCGGTTATCAATTCTAATTATTTATATTTTTACTAAAACTTATATAATGCTTATATTGAGGTTAATCATAAAAATAATAATGAATAAAACAATCGATGTTGAAACAGGTGTGCCAAACGAAGTTGTTAACATGTTTTTTGATAATAACTATTCTCCTGCACAAGCATGGCGTGAGTATTTAAAATTATCTCAAGTTGAAGTTGCGAATAAAATAGGTATTAGCCAATCAGTTTATTCTCAATATGAAAAAAGCCAAAAGTTAAGAAAAGCAACACGAATTAAAATTGCCCAAGCACTACAAATCAAGCCTGAACTGTTAGATTTTTAATAAAAAACCCGCCGAAGCGGGTTGGTGTTTTAAGTGAACTATCCTTTAGAATTTCGCCCTTTTATGAAAGACACAGCTAATGTTGCAATGGTTGCTGTTGCAATAGTTCCAGCTAAAAACTCATGATCATTAACCCCTAAGTATACACTACCAGTAATCCCCGATAGACCAATAACTAACCCAAATATTTGACCTAAAAGCCTTTCGATAAAAATAAAAATGTTAACACGCCCATCATTCTTTCTTCTGTATTCGGCTTCTTTTTCTGTTTGCTCAAAAACCCAATCTACTTTATCTGGTCTAATCGCATGAAGTCTTTCCAGAGCCTCAATTTGAATAACTGGGGAATCTATAGAGTGCTCTGACATAGCAATACCGAGATCCCCATCTCTTGTTTTTTGAGCATGCAACCTTGTTGATCTAGCCATACAAATATTTTCTATTCTTTTCTATTGTTTTTTTTAAATCGTTTGAAACAGCTTTATAATCGCCTGATAAGCGTTTATAGTCACTTTTAAAATTAGAACTATTTGATTTAATGTAAGGGCATTTTTCATTAAAAATGTTATTATTTGCTATCGAATAAAAAACATTCTTTATACTTGTCAATTTTATTTTCATTATTGCCCCCCTTTAAACTTGATAACTTAGATTATCAATCTTTGGAGGTAATTATAAATACCATAAGGTAAAGAGTAAAGAAAATTTATACTAATTACAAAAAATTAATAGGTGCTATGTATTTGACTGTTACACGCTACTCGAAATCCAAATTAGGGTTGCCTTACAATGGATCGGCTACACTAATTCATACAACTTTTTTAAGGGGTAAGGTAAACTTATCACCACTAAAAAAGGAACAAATATGAATAA
>NZ_WTEV01000047.1 GCF_009795885.1 Gilliamella sp. Pas-s25
TAGTTACCAATATGCTGGTAGCGATCCGATAAATTGGGTTGATCCGTTAGGGTTGATTAAGGTTGAAAATAATGGGTTTGAGGGGGTTGCAGGGAAGGAGACGGGAGGATACTTAAGTCAACCAGAACAAGGAGGAACACTAAATATTGGTGCAGGAAATAAGCCCATTGAGGGAGCTTACAATATATCTCATCCTGATTATCCAATGGCGGAAGGTGTTTATCCCGGCAATGCTAATGATTTGTCAAATATTGCAACAGGTTCGCAAAATAAAATTATTATGGAAAACCCATATAAATATGATCCATTAGGTAGTGAAATATTAAGAGTCTTATCGAATAATGGTACAATTACAATTAAAGGTTCAATATCAAATGGAACATTAAAAAATTTAGAAAAAATAGCTTCCGATAGAGGTCTTATTTTAATTAATAAAACAAAAGTGCCTAATACTGGATATACACAAACTAACGGTAAACCAATTGGGAGTAGCGAATTAATAAAATATATTTTTAAAAAGAAGTAATAATATGAATTATAAATTAGATATAACTAACCACTATGCAACAATGATTCATTTTGATGAAATGATTGGATTAAATAATTTTATTAAAATTCCGGTAATCACAGATGAATTACCATCATCATATGAAATTAATTTAGAAAATATTGCAATTAATTTGTTTAATGAGGAGCCTTACTATAATAGTATTTTGCAGCAAAATTCAGATAGTTTTATTGGAAAATATGAAGATCCAGTTGTGTTATTAAAAAAAGCAAAATTAATTATCAAAAACACTAAGTGCGCTCAGATTGTTATGGTTAATAAAAAAGACTATTTTCATTCTTGGCGAACACAATTTCTTAAAAATGACTTAGCAATCGTATGTTATGCACATAGTTTAAATTATCCTGAAACAATGATTTATATAAGAGTCATTTTTTCAGGTAGTATTGAATTATCATTTAGTGATGAAAATATGATATTACATACAGTAGGATATGAAGTATTTATAGATGAAGATGAGATTAAATCTATTAATGAAAAAATGCGGAAAAAAGTAATATCTAATCAAATTAATATTAATAATTTAAAATTTAATAATAAAAGCTCTCGTTTGTGGGATAGAGATTATTTTAATAAATATTTTATTCAAGAGGAAGAATTTAACTATTGCTGTATAGCGATTAAAGATTACGATGGTACAGACATATAATATATTTTCTTCTACTGTATCTTGAAAAGGGAATAAATAGTAAATATAGTTAAATTATACCCAATGAAAGTTTTTCAGCTCATGAGGCTGCTGGGGAAAATTTAATTGATAGACAATGTAGATAAAACAGGACAGAAATTATTAAATAGAGTGTCTACTGGAAATGTGAAAACGTCGTCTTCTTTATTCAGATAGAGCTATAGTTGAATCAGTTACAAGTAAGACTATTGAAGTCAGTCGGTCAAAATAGATGCTTACCTAACTGGAAAACAAATATGTTATTTAAAAATTGAACATAAGTCATCATTACCTATAAGAATTAGTATTTCGAAAAGACAAATGTAAGTAAAGAGTCAAATCACTAAAATCACCTATCCAAATAACACCACGCGGGAATACCGCTATAATGCTTATGGCAAAGTGACTTGGTTTAAAGATGAAGCGGGTAAAATGACCGAATATGACTATGCCTCGCCCTTACACTTAATGACCGAAAAACGACTGCCAGATGGCGGACGGCTTAAATTTCGTTATGATAATATTCACCTGCAAGTCAGTGAGATTGAAAACCAGAAAGGGGAGCGCTATCACTTAACGTATACTGCAACCGGTCAACTGAGCGAAGAGATAGGGTTTGATGGGGTCAAAACAACTTATCATTATAATGATGCTGGTCATTTGATAGAAAAACGTGAATACGGTAATACGCCTGACGTTGCGCCACTTATCACCCAGTATCAGCGTGATATTACCGGCAAACTTATCCGCCGTATTTTTGCCGATGGTGTCACTGAGCACTATGAATATGATGTTTATGGTCAGCTGATTAAAGTCAAAGACGAGCAAAATATATTAGTCTGGGAATATAATCGGGATGGTCAACTCACTGCCGAACATCAAAACTGGGCAACTATCCGCCATCGCTATGATGATAACACTGGCTTACTCAATGGCACTAAACTGCCCGATGGGCAATGGTTAGAATATTATCATCTTAATGGGCAATTACGGGGCATAACGCTAGATGGGCAGTCGTTAATCGGCATGTTTTATGATAACTTGGGGCGTGAATGTGAGCGTCGTCAAGGCAATGGACTGGTTAACCGCTATCAATATGACCCGCTTGGGCAACTTATCGCCCATCAACGCTATCACGGTTATGATATCAGCACACAGGCCTCGCCATCCCCACTCTGGCAACAGCACTACCACTACACCCCAGACGGGCAACTAGCCGAAATCACCGGTCATCAGCCACGCCGTTACCAGTATGATAACGCCGGTCAGCTACATACGGTGACTTATCCTGACGCCAATCCCGAGCAGCATCACGCTGAAAAAGTGGAACTGTTTGACTATGACCAAACTGGCAATAAACGCACTGAAACCCAAGCGCTAGCACCCGCGCCTTTTCACGCCAATATTGCCAAAGGCAACCGCCTGACCTTTTTTAGTGACAAACACTTTGAGTATGACCGCTTTGGTAATCTGATTGCCGAAAAGCGTGGAAAAGGCCACAGTCTAGTCACCCACTATGAGTACGACTGCCGGCATCGGTTAATCAAAGTAATTAAGCCGACGGGGCTAATCATCACCTATACTTATGATGCCTTTAATCGGCGTACTAGCAAAACCGTGGATGGTAAAACCACCGAATTTCTGTATTCGTCTCATCCATGAGACTCACCCTTACAGGGCCAACGCTAAAGCGTTGTTCAAATTTGTTCCAGACAAATTTGTGGCAAGGTAGCCGGCTTATTGCCGAAACGGATAATGATAAACACTGGCAAACCTATCTTTACGAGCCAGATTCTTATCGTCCATTAGCCCTTGTTCACGGCAATGCCCGGCAAGATAATATCAAACTCTACTGGTACCAAAACGACCACCTCGGCACCCCCATTGCCCTTACCAGCAACATGGGTGACACCCTCTATGAATGCCAGTATAATGCCTATGGGCAGATAATAAACGAAACCTACCATCAAGACGATTTCCACACCCTGCCGGAGAATCCGTTAAGATTTCAGGGGCAATATTATGATGAGGAGACGGGGTTACACTACAACCTAAATCGCTATTATGATCCATTTACAGGCAGGTATATTACCCAAGATCCGCTCGGTATACTGGGTGGCTTAAATAGTTACCAATATGCCGGTAGTGATCCGATAAATTGGGTTGATCCGTTAGGGTTGGTTAATACAGCTTCAAAAGGTAACGAAAAGCTACTAGAAAAAACAAAATCCATAGCAATTGAAAGCTCAGTTCCAGATATTTATTCCGATTTCGCAATACAAGCCACGAATAATGCTCGATCTAATAAAATTATGCTAGGTAAATATAATGAAAATGGTATTTCTTATGTAGAGGAAGCTATTAATGAAAAAGCAACTTACTTTCAATTGGAAAACTGGTCAGAAATAGCAGCAAAACTTGGTGAAGAAAACATGTGGAAAATTAATGAAGCTTTTCTTGAGCAGCAAGTTGCTTTAAATAAAACAATATTACTATCCCATAATCCTTATACTGCCACCGGCTACTTTTCACAAGAGGTAAACTTTTTGATAAAACTTAATTACTATTTTGTAAAAGAAAAGAATTATTGGCGAGCCATCAAAAACACAGGAAATTAATATAATGAAAGACGATATATATCAGCAAGCTAAAGAAATATTTTTTAAATATCAGGGTAATTCTTTTTTTATGGAGCAAGATTATTTATATAAAACATTTAAAAATTATAATGTTCCTCAGAATGTTTTAGCTGATTGGTATAAAGAATTACTTCGAAATAATAAAGAACAGCTTTTATGTGCATCAAATAATAAAGAAATCAAAAGTAAATTTTTTATATATTTAGAATTAATCAGATGTAACAAACAATACTTTTCTAATAATGATATTGAATTTGCATTTGATTTTTTCCGTAAAAATAAAGGATTAGATGATTTTTCTAAAATAATAATGGTTGAAATCATAATAAAATTTATAAAACAGCAAAATATAATAGATACTTCAATAAAAGAATATTGTAAAGTAGTATTAACTAAAATTAATACTGATTCATTTACTGTAGATGAAAGTTATAAGTATCATGGTGAATTGCCTTCGTATACATTAAAAGAAAATGTATCATCACGAGTTTTAGAGGATCTGGAGCAGATTGCCAATTTATAGAATAACATTAAATTTATTTTGGCTATAGTTTATTAAACCCATTACAAAAGTATAGAACATACACACCCACAGGGAACAGCTTATGCTAGCCCTCAAGATATGCAAATAATGTTACTTTTAGAAAAATTAGGATCACCACAGCGAAGTTCTCAAATTATTCCATCGGGAAAAGCTGTCATTCGTTTTAATGCTGAAAAAGGAAAACTTTAATGGATATTAATGAATTTAATTACTTATGGGATGGAAGCGAACAAGGATGGTGTTTGATTAACTTAAGCGATAATCCAACAAATCCCATTTATGTTATACAAAATATTATAACACATATGGCGTTAATTATCGAAGATGATGAAATTGCTCAGTTAGTTATAGAGAAAATGTTAAAAGAAAACGTCACTATAAAAGAACTTTAGCTACAAAATATATCTATTTGTCAATATCATATTGTAAATTTGGATATAGAAACACATAGTAATTATGCATAAATTTTAGAAAAATTACTATTTTGTATAATAGGATTATCCTATTATACAAAATGCTGCCTAACGGGCAGCTTGCCGAAATCACCGGTCATCAGCCACGCAGTTACTGGTATGATAATGCTGGTCAGCTACACACTGTCACTTATCCTGACGCCAATCCGGAGCAGCATCACGCTGAAAAAGTCGAGCTATTTGACTATGACCAAACCGGCAATAAAAGCACTGAAACCCAAGCGCTGGCACCCGCGCCGTTTCACGCTAATATTGCCAAAGGCAACCGCCTGACCTTTTTTAGTGACAAACACTTTGAGTATGACCGCTTTGGTAATCTGATTGCCGAAAAGCGCGGAAAAGACCACAGTCTAGTCACCCACTATGAGTACGACTGCCGGCATCGGTTAATCAAAGTGATTAAGCCGACGGGGCTCATCATCACCTATACTTATGATGCCTTTAATCGGCGTACTAGCAAAACCGTGGATGGTAAAACTACTGAATTTCTGTATTCGTCTCATCCTTGAGACTCACCCTTACAGGGCCAACGCTAGAGCGTTGTTCAAATTTGTTCCAGACAAATTTGTGGCAAGGTAGCCGGCTTATTGCCGAAACCGATAATGATAAACACTGGCAAACCTACCTTTACGAGCCAGATTCCTACCGCCCATTAGCCCTTGTGCACGGCAATGCCCGGCAAGATAATATCAAACTCTACTGGTACCAAAACGACCACCTCGGCACCCCCATTGCGCTAACCAGCAACATGGGTGACACCCTCTATGAATGTCAGTATAATGCCTATGGGCAGATAATAAACGAAACCTACCATCAAGACGATTTCCAAGCCCTGCCAGATAACCCGTTAAGATTCCAAGGGCAGTATTATGATGAGGAGACAGGATTACACTACAACCTAAACCGCTATTATGATCCATTTACAGGCAGGTATATTACCCAAGATCCGCTTGGTATACTAGGCGGACTAAATAGTTACCAATATGCGGGTAGTGATCCGATAAATTGGGTTGATCCGTTAGGGTTGATTAATACAGCTTCAAAAGGTAACGAAAAGCTACTAGAAAAAACAAAATCCATAGCAATTGAAAGCTCAGTTCCAGATATTTATTCCGATTTAGCAATACAAGCCACAAAAAATGGTGAATTTGATCAAATTATGTTAGGTAAATATAATGAAAAGGGTATTTCATATGTTAAAGAAGCTATACGAGAGGATGCTACATATTTTGAATTAAATAATTGGTCAGAAATAGCAGCAAAACTTGGTGAAGAAAACATGTGGAAAATTAATGAAGCTTTTCTTGAGCAGCAAGTTGCTTTAAATAAAACAATATTACTATCCCATAATCCTTATACTGCCACCGGCTACTTTTCACAAGAGGTAAACTTTTTGATAAAACTTAATTACTATTTTGTAAAAGAAAAGAATTATTGGCGAGCCATCAAAAACACAGGAAATTGATATAATGAAAGGTGATATATATCAGCAAGCTAAAGAAATATTTTTTAAATATCAGGGTAATTCTTTTTTTATGGAGCAAGATTATTTATATAAAACATTTAAAAATTATAATGTTCCTCAGAATGTTTTAGCTGATTGGTATAAAGAATTACTTCGAAATAATAGAGAACAGCTTCTGTCTGCATCAAATAATAGTGATATAGTGGTTAACTTCTTTGTATATTTGGACTTAATTAAATGCAATAGCCAATATTTTACAACTAATGATATTGAATTTGCATTTAATTTTTTTCGTAAAAATAAAAAATTAGATGACTTTTCAAAAATAAAAATCATAGAAATATTAATCAAATTTATTAAATCTAAAAATATATCAGATAATCTCATTAAAAAATATTGTGAAGAGGTGCTAAGTAAAATGGATATTGCTTCATTTACCGTTGATGACAGCTATAAATATAATGGAAAGTTGCCGTCACACGCATTAAAAGAAAATATAGCTCCACGGATATTAAAAGATCTTGAACAAATATCAATGCTTTAAACCATACCGAGCACTATGTTTATAATGATAGCCCCTGATTATTTAGCGTAAGATAGCTACTGGGCGAGTGTGTTAGTGAAGTGATTCAGGGCAACCGCCGCTGGCAATACTACTATAACGAGTATGGCGACCGCACGCAAGCCATT
>NZ_WTEV01000048.1 GCF_009795885.1 Gilliamella sp. Pas-s25
ATAGGTGATGATTAGCCCCGTCGGCTTAATTACTTTGATTAACCGATGCCGGCAGTCGTACTCATAGTGGGTGACTAGACTGTGGTCTTTTCCACGCTTTTCGGCAATCAGATTACCAAAGCGGTCATACTCAAAATGTTTGTCACTAAAAAAGGTCAGGCGGTTGCCTTTGGCAATATTGGCGTGAAACGGCGCGGGTGCTAGCGCTTGGGTTTCAGTGCGTTTATTGCCGGTTTGGTCATAGTCAAATAGCTCGACTTTTTCAGCGTGATGCTGCTCCGGATTGGCGTCAGGATAAGTGACAGTGTGTAGCTGACCGACGTTATCATACCGGTAACGGCGTGGCTGTGCCCCCGTGATTTCGGCAAGCTGCCCGTCAGGGGTGTAGTGGTAGTGCTGTTGCCAGAGCGGGGATGGCGAGGTCTGTGTGCTGATATCATAACCGTGATAGCGTTGATGGGTGAACGTGTCATACTGATAGCGGTTAAGTACTCTCCCCCTATCCTTTCCAGCTTGAAATAATAATTAGCTAAAAAGTTACCGTTATCAATTAACTTCATTGATTTTTTTATCCATTGGTTTATTTATAATTCTTAATAGCCTCCCAATACCCATTCTGATGAGAAAAATACTTGATTAAAAAATTATAGTCCCATATTGATGATTTTATAGCATTAAAATAGCCAATATCCAATAAGTTATTTTTTTTAATCAATTCTTTTTCTTTCTCATTATTGATTTTTGTTATACCCTTTTCTCCTCCTATAACTTCATCATCACCATTTATCATTAAAGGAAGAATTTCTTTTTCTTCCAATTCTAAGAACACTTTACCATTAAAAATGACACCTCCATATATATTTGTATGTAAATACTCAATATCATCTCCACCGAATACCATAAAACGATCTTTCATATCAAATGTTAAACCCGATGAATGATAATAATCATGTTCTTTATAGATCACTCTGAGGTCATAACATCGGACATTTTCTATCGTGAGAATAGCTTTACGAGCTAATATAAGTAGATCATCAGCAATATTTATTGTACTTTTAGGGTTTACCGAGAGTATCTGATCTCGCCATATATTCTCATCCATACGTATTGATGTATTTTCGAGAAACACGTGGCAAGTGGATTTTTTTTCATCAATCTTGGGTAAAGAAGAATAATTTGTGACACCACTCCAACCATCAAAATCAATAAAATTCTCATAACTATCTGTAATATCAATTTTATATTTCATCATATTACCTATCATTTTTTAAATATATATTCATTTATATTTTGACTAACAATTGGTTTTCCATTTGATTGAGAATATCCTGCACTAGAAATTTGTCGTTTATCAATTAATTGTAAACCTTTATCTTCGGCTATGGATTCTAAATTTCTCATATACTTATTTACTTTACCATCACTCCCACGAATAATTATAGTACCTTCTTTATTTAAAACTCGAAGCACTTCATCATTCAAAGGATAATATCCAAACGGGTTATCCATAATAATTTTATTTTGCGAACCTGTTGCAATATTTGACAAATCATTAGCATTGCCGGGATAAACACCTTCCGCCATAGGATAATCAGGATCCAATGAGCGGTTTTATACCGTGGGTTATGTGCAACAAGCAACAAAACCCAACCTTAGCCCCTGTTCACCATTAAAGGCAGGTGGCTGGAGCAGTTTGGCTTTTACGCTGGTCAGTCGGTCATCATTACAGTTGAGCAGAACAAGTTAATTGTTGAACTTGCGAGGTAGATCTAGGAAGTAAAAACAAGATCCCCACGGTGAGGTGGGGATTTTTTTAGTCCTTTATTAAAGGTTCTAATTGCAAAAGATGATTTTTGGCCCGTTCAATTAACTCCATTATTTCGTCGTAATTAAATGTTAAAACACGTACTGGATCACTTGGATAAATAACAAACTCTAAATTTCTTTTATCTTCAGATAAACAAAGTTCTCCCCAAACGTCTCCATCATAGAGGAGCTCTGCATTAAAACTATCGCTTTCTATAGAACTTCCAACGCTATAATCCAACATAATATTGTATATTCCTTCTATTTTTTACTAGGCTCCCTAAACCCAATTAATTTAGTGCCATCCTCATTAAACCTTAAAGTTCTACCATCTGGAGCAGTTGCATGTATTACTTTAATAATTTGTTTATTCTCTGTTGCTGTTGTATGTATTATTACCGTTTTAGGGTTTGACAAAATATCATCCACAATATTCTGCGCTTCCTTATTCAAAACATATGATTTCTGGCTTGAATAAGTGTAAACACTTCCTTCTCGACCACCATGTTTCTGCAAAGCACGCCCAGCATCAGTTAGGCCATTTCTATTAGCAGATGCGGCTGCTTGACTCAGTTGATCAACTGTTGGAATTGTTCCTGTTACATTTGTTGAAGGTTTAGTTGCAGCATTTCCAGCCTGTGCGGTATTAGTCGTCCCCTTTCCAGCAATCCCCTCAAATCCATTATTTTCAACCTTAATCAACCCTAACGGATCAATCCAATTTATCGGATCACTACCAGCATATTGGTAACTATTTAGTCCGCCTAGTATACCGAGCGGATCTTGAGTAATATACCTGCCTGTAAACGGGTCATAATAGCGGTTTAGGTTGTAGTGAAGTCCTATTAACCACAGGCAAAGCACCTGCACCACAACCCAACGAACGGTTTTATACCATTGGCTACGTGCCACAAGGCACAAAACCCAACCCCAGACCACAACTAACCATTAAAGGCAGGTGGCTGGAACAGACAGGGTTTTATGTGGGCTGCGCTGTTATCATTAAGATTGAACAGGGCAAGTTGGTTATTGAACTTGCGATACAGTTCTAAGAACTAAAAAAAGAGCCCCGCTGATTAGGTAGGGATCATGCTGTTATACAGGTATTTTAGCAAGTAACTCATTAATCTTATCAGTATCTTCTGGATGTAAGGCAAGATATTTTTCACAAGCTAATCTGACGTAGTTAAACCCCAATGTTTCAGAAACAATAATTTCTCCTTCCCAGACTCCAAACATAATGCCTTCAAAATGACATTCTGGGTCTGGATCATTCCAATCAGGAAAGTTGCAACAGGTTTCATCGATTACAAAACCTACCCTGTTAATAATATATTCTACTCCCCAAATAAATTTTCCATAAAGGTTGAGTGAATTAAAAAAATCTTTAATAACCCATTCAGGATCATTGTTATAATCAATATGTTTAAAAATATATTCGTTCATTATTTTGTTACCGGAAAGAAGTTTGTTACAGTTCCTGTTTTAGGATCAAGATAAACCCTAAAGCTGATTCCACCTGCGCTACTTGTATATTCTCTAGCCCCTGATGTTATTGCTGATTTATAGCCACTAGCAGCTGCTTGTTGCCCTAAATCTAATATTTTTTGATCTGATATTATTTTAGGATCATAGATAGTTTTCGTCATTGGTTTATCCTTATAACCAATAATATTTCCAGCTCTATCCTTTGCAGGAATTTGATATTTTATCTCAGTAACACCAGGAATACCGATAGGAGTTTCACTTACGATCTTCACGCCATTCTGATTTGCTGCTGAATAAAATGCATCCGCATTATGCCCACCTGTAATACCTTTTTGCTGAGTATATTTTTCAACAGTACTTAAATGAGCAGGCAGATCAATGTTAAAACTAATACCATCAGGGGTTTTAACCGTCGTCGTTCCCTTTCCAGCAATCCCCTCAAACCCATTATTTTCAACCTTAATCAACCCTAACGGATCAACCCAATTTATCGGATCGCTACCAGCATATTGGTAACTATTTAGTCCGCCGAGTATACCGAGCGGATCTTGGGTGATATACCTGCCTGTAAATGGGTCGTAATAACGGTTTAGGTTGTAGTGTAACCCTGTCTCCTCATCATAATATTGCCCTTGGAACCTTAGCGGGTTATCTGGCAGAGCGTGGAAATCGTCTTGATGGTAGGTTTCGTTTATTATCTGCCCATAGGCATTATACTGGCATTCATAGAGGGTGTCACCCATGTTGCTGGTAAGGGCAATGGGGGTGCCGAGGTGGTCGTTTTGGTACCAGTAGAGTTTGATATTATCTTGCCGGGCATTGCCGTGCACAAGGGCTAATGGGCGGTAGGAATCTGGCTCGTAAAGGTAGGTTTGCCAGTGTTTATCATTATCGGTTTCGGCAATAAGCCGGCTACCTTGCCACAGGAATTCGGTAGTTTTACCATCCACGGTTTTGCTCGTACGCCGATTAAAGGCATCATAAGTATAGGTGATGATTAGCCCCGTCGGCTTAATCACTTTGATTAACCGATGCCGGCAGTCGTACTCATAGTGGGTGACTAGACTGTGGTCTTTTCCGCGTTTTTCGGCAATCAGATTACCAAAGCGGTCATACTCAAAATGTTTGTCACTAAAAAAGGTCAGGCGGTTGCCTTTGGCAATATTGGCGTGAAAAGGCGCGGGTGCCAGCGCTTGGGTTTCAGTGCGTTTATTGCCGGTTTGGTCATAGTCAAACAGTTCCACTTTTTCAGCGTGATGTTGCTCAGGATTGGCGTCAGGATAAGTGACGGTGTGTAGCTGACCGGCGTTATCATACCGGTAACGGCGTGGCTGTGCCCCCGTGATTTCGGCAAGCTGCCCGTCAGGGGTGTAGTGGTAGTGCTGTTGCCAGAGCGGGGATGGCGAGGCCTGTGTGCTGATATCATAACCGTGATAGCGTTGATGGGCGATAAGTTGCCCAAGCGGGTCATATTGATAGCGGTTAACCAGTCCATTACCTTGACGACGTTCACATTCACGCCCCAAGTTATCATAAAACATGCCGATTAACGACTGCCCATCTAGCGTTATGCCCCGTAATTGCCCATTAAGATGATAATATTCTAACCATTGCCCATCGGGCAGTTTAGTGCCATTGAGTAAGCCGGTGTTATCATCATAACGATGGCGGATAGTTGCCCAGTTTTGATGTTCGGCAGTGAGTTGACCATCCAAATTATATTCCCAGACTAATATATTTTGCTCGTCTTTGACTTTAATCAGCTGACCATAAACATCATATTCATAGTGTTCAGTGACGCCGTCAGCAAAAATACGGCGGATAAGTTTGCCGGTAATATCACGCTGATACTGGGTGATAAGTGGCGCAACGTCAGGCGTATTACCGTATTCACGTTTTTCTATCAAATGACCGACATCATTATAATGATAAGTTGTTTTGACCCCATCAAACCCTATCTCTTCGCTCAGTTGACCGGTTGCAGTATACGTTAAGTGATAGCGCTCCCCTTTCTGGTTTTCAATCTCACTGACTTGCAGGTGAATATTATCATAACGAAATTTAAGCCGTCCGCCATCTGGCAGTCGTTTTTCGGTCATTAAGTGTAAGGGCGAGGCATAGTCATATTCGGTCACTTTACCCGCTTCATCTTTAAACCAAGTCACTTTGCCATAAGCATTATAGCGGTATTCCCGCGTAGTGTTATTTGGGTAGGTGATTTTAGTGATTTGGCCTAAGGCATTATACTGGTAATGAAGGCGATTATTTTGCCCATCAGTCACCGTTTCAATGCGCCCTTGTGCATCATAAGCGTACTGTTCACAGCGACCATCGGGATAAGTGATTTGGCTAACTTGACCTAGGTGATTAAATTGTTGAGTCAGCCGAGTATTATCTGGGTAGATGACCGCCGTACATTGCCCGTCTTGATTATATTGATAGCTGGTTTTTTTGCCTTCCGGGCTAATGGCTTGCGTGCGGTCGCCATACTCGTTATAGTAGTATTGCCAGCGGCGGTTGCCCTGAATCACTTCACTAACACACTCGCCCCACCAGTAGTAATCTGTCTGCTGCCCATCAGGGGAAATCAGAGTTGAGAGCTTATTAAATTCGTTATACAGGTATTGCGTTACCCCACCGAGTGGGTTAGTTTCTCTAATTAACTGTCCATGCTCATTATAGTCATAGGTGGTGGTTTGACCGGCCGCATTGGTTTGACTAATCAGTTTACCTTGTGGATTATGAACATAGCTTAAGGTGGTGCCATCAGACTGATAGACCGTTGTTTTACCGCTGGCCTTATCCCACTCATAACGGCTTTCAATACCGTTAAGATTGGTGATTTGCTGATGACAGACAGCACTATTGCCTTCCCCAAGCCATTGCCAGTTAAACACCGCTCCGCCTGCCATCTTACGCTGAATAATCAAGTGGCTGTCATCATAAGCATACTGCTCAGTATGGTTTAAAGCATTGGTGGCAGCTATCAACTCCTGACGCTCATTATAGTCATAGCGCATAATTTGGCGTAGTGGCTGCCAAGGTTGTTTATCTGATAGGCGAGTTAATTCATTAACTTCAGTGATAAGTGCTGGATTTTGTGCTGCATAGCTAAAGGCAAGGCGTTTTACTCCACCTGATAACTCAAGGCCAATGAGCTTACCATCACTATCGTAAATCACATTATGCCGA
>NZ_WTEV01000049.1 GCF_009795885.1 Gilliamella sp. Pas-s25
TCAACATTAAATTACCAGTCGCCGATTGAATACAAAAGAAATCGATGACCTTATCTTTTTGGTACTAAAATGTGTTGCCATTCCACTCTTTTTCATTTATAATCATAAAGATCAATTGCGCCTATTTTCTATAAGGATCAAGCAATCATTTCGACTAAATTTACTACCTTTTTATACTTAAACGTAGTGTTTCCTGAAACTTTTTTACAAAAATCAGCTTTATTTAAACGGATTATGTTTTTTAAGGCTAATTATGTTAAGAAAATACATCATCCTTGACACCTCTTAATAACATTTTCCAGCAAAGTTTAATTATTTGTTACCTATGTTCAACAAAGAAGATAGATTGGCTACTCTATGTAGATGAGTTTTATTATCATCGATTGCATTGCATATTAAATTATCAGCCTCTATTGAGTAAAGCTAACTGATCATCTTATTTTTGGTCTTAGCAATTATTGATACTCCATGCAGATGACACGTTAGGGTAAACCATTGCATTGTGGCTGTCTGATCAATATTTGCTCAACATTTTTATTTTCTATGCTATATTGATGATTCCCCTTAACCGATTGTTACATGATTTATTAATGTGATTCATGTATTTTGCTGTTAAGTGGGTACGATAAATAATACTTTAATTAGGAGGTGCAAAATGTTTTATCTTAAACGTAAGTTGATAAAGTATTGCTACTTTATTGTATTTTTACTGATAAGCCAACAAGTACTTGCTGTTGAAAACGTAACACAAAAATTAGAAGCTGGCGCAGTTGCTTCGCCCGATTCTTATGGTGCCATTGCTGCACAAGAAATTTTAAAAAAAGGTGGAAATGCAGCTGATGCTGCGGTGGCTACCGCATTTGCTCTTGCTGTTACTTATCCTGAAGCGGGTAACATTGGTGGGGGTGGTTTTATGACCCTTTGGATGGACGGTAAGCCTTATTTTATTGATTATCGTGAAGTTGCACCAAGCAAAGCTGATAAAGATATGTATCTTGATGATCATAAAAATGTGATCCCTAATTTAAGTTTATATTCTTACAAAGCATCGGGAGTACCGGGAACCGTTGCCGGTATGTGGGCGGTGCATCAACGTTTTGGTAAATTATCTTGGAAAGAGGTAATGGCACCAGCTATTCGATTTGCTAATGAAGGGTTTACCGTAGATAAACAGTTAGTTAAACGTTATCAAGAAGCAGCCGAGCTTGCACCTGCTAATGGTCACTTTAAGCAATACTTTGGTGCTATGCAAGCTGAAAAGGTGTTTAAACAGCCCGAACTTGGTAAAGTATTAGAGCGTATTGCAAACCAAGGTAGTGACGGATTTTATAAAGGCGAAACGGCTAAATTAATCGCACAACAGATGGAAAAAAATGACGGTTTAATTACTGAAAACGATTTGGCAAATTATCAGGCTAAATGGCGAGCTCCGTTAGTTGCTAACTGGCAAGATATGCAGATTGTTACCGCTCCTCCGCCAAGTTCAGGTGGCGTTGGTTTAATTCAACTTTTATTAATGAAACAAGATCTCGCGAATGATTTCAAAGATGTAAAAGTGAATTCACCACAATATATTCACTTATTAGCAGAAATAGAAAAACGTGTTTTTGCCGATCGAGCCGAATATATGGGAGATCCTGATTTTATCTCTGTACCTGTCACTGAATTGATTGATACTAATTATTTAGCGCAAAGAGCTAAGCAAGTTAATCCAAAAGCTATTTCGATTACTGAACAAGTTAAACCTGGTTTAGATACTAATCGCGAAAAATTACAGACAACGCATTTTTCTATTGTGGATAAATGGGGTAATGCGGCATCTAATACTTATACGCTTAATGGCTGGTTTGGATCAGCGGTTGTAATAGAAGGCACAGGTATTATACTCAATAATGAAATGGATGATTTTAGTAGTAAACCAGGTGTTGCTAATCAGTTTGGTGTTGTGAGCAAAGATGCTAATGCAATTGAGCCAAATAAACGCCCTTTATCTTCTATGACACCAAGTATATTTATTAAAAATAATGATGTCGCAATGGTTATTGGTACACCGGGCGGTTCAAGGATTTTTACTTCAATTTTTCAAGTGGTGACGAATGTCTTTGATAACCATATGTCATTAAAAGCAGCAATAGATGCTCCGCGTTATCACCATCAATTATTACCAACTAATCTTATCTTTATTGAGCGTTTTCAAAATAAAGTACCAGAAGATTTAAAAGATCAACTCAAACAAATGGGTTATCAGTTTAAGCAGCAAGATTTTAGCGGTGATATTCAAGCCATAAAAATCACTGACAATAAACCCGAAGCTGTATCAGATATTCGAGGTCGAGGTAAATCAATTATTGTGAAATAGTGCATTTTTTATAATGTATTATTGATTACAGTAATTTTAATTATTTTTGTTAGGGCTGTTGAGATTTCAATAAAAAGGCATAAAGATGTTGTTACAGCATAATTTCTCAAAAAATTAATAATAATAACTCTTTATGCCTAAAGCCATGTGAACAGATACCCATTGGGAAAAGCTACAAAAATTAATACTAAATACGGGTCAAATATTACAATAAACGGGCACATAGCAACACACTAGAAGAAATTTTATGTCCAATGCCGTTGGTTGCCTGTGGCGAGATATTTTGAGTAAATTTAGCTAATGCAACACTATTTACCCACGATTTACTCTCTAGTCAAAAAAACGCATTATCACGGTATAGTAGCTCTTTGCGACATTATATAGGTAGGATCACGTTAACATGTTATATGATGGGCTAAAATGTAATGGAGGTATATGATTAATACAATAGATCAATAGTTCCTAATAGTAATTAATAACTTTACCATCCAGTATACTTATATTTTCCCTTTTAGGTTAAATTCGAATTATCAATGAACATAGGTAATTAGTTATGAATAATAACCATTTACCAAAAGATTTTTTATTAGGCAGTTCTGTTGCCACTCATCATTTCTCGATCATAGGACTAAGATTTTATCGCTTAAAATAGTTTCATAATGATAGTAAATACGTTAAAATACAACACTATAATAATTCTAGTGTTATAAGGAATATTGATGAAATGCATTTGTGTAAATAAAGAATGTAATAAAACATTTGATGCAGATCCAGATATTGAGTGTCCACACTGTCATAAAAAACAAAAGATTACTAAAAGTCTTATGGCTAGTTTAATTTTTGCTGGTGCGGTTGGTATAGGAGGATATCAATTTAACAATTTGATATCCTCCCATACTCAGAATAGGTACCCAACAAAGGTTGAATATAGCATTATACATACATGCCTTAATGATAATCAGCTGATACATAGGTCTTATTATAAAGAAAAATTTAGCAAATGTGTTTATGCGCTTGAAAAAACTATAGGTGATATTGATTACTCTAGCTACAAAAAAATCCAGATAGATTTAATAAAATTTTTAAAAGGAATTTTTTAACTAATGGGTAAAATAAAAACTAGTACAGAATATGAACACCTTGTGGTAGAGTTTGAAACTTATCTAAAATTAGCTCAATGGAATTTACGTAATTTGTTTGATGAATTCTATAATGATCCAACTGATATAGGTGGTGGGATGTTAAATGCAGAAGAAATCAAACAAAGGTATGACTCTTTTAGAAAAGCCAAATCTAGAAATAAAATTAATATATATGATTTAAAAAAGTATATCAAATTTATGCAAAATCATGATGTCATAAAAAAGAAAGGATATGTTTATGCTAATTACATTCCTTTAGGTGATGACATTAAACCAAGCACGAAGAAAATGTTTGAAGAATTGTCTAAAGAATATACTAATAAGGTCATGAGTGAATTAGATTAAAACTATTGCAACAAAAAAATATATGTCGCAATAGTTTTATTTCAATTATTATTTTTTCGGTGGGTTATTATCTCGTCCACCACCAGAAGGGTTACCTGTTTTACTTGGCCAACCGGCTGAATTTGACATATTAATTCTCCTTATAGTATTTGTTAATAACACCATGATTTCATGGTGTTTATATATTAAATGATTCTTATGTGACCAAATGTGACATTTGGTTTAAAAAACAACCACAAAACTCTTTTTTTTAAATTATTTTTGTTAATACACAAATTTATTTACAAAAATCTGTTTATATTCATTTTCAAAATATTAAGCAAAGAAGAATTAGTTTCTATTGCATCCGCAGTAAAGGGGGCAATGGAGTATGGATTTTTAGTTATACGATTGTTTGATGAATGTGATTAACCAAGAATTTACTTGAGTTTCGCTTTTTATATAAACAACAATTTTGTATATTCTAAAAAATAAAAAAAACGTCATAATGATGGGGTTTTTTGTGTTTATTGTTGGATGATTATTCAGAAATAATATCAACAATAAGTTTAGCAAATGCTTCGCTGTGTACTTGGAAGAACACTTCGTGTTCGCCATTAGTACGCAGTACACCATTTAGCAGGCGAACTTTGCTTTTTGGTGCTTAGAAGTTACGATAAACAAAATGATTGCAGGGCAAATAAAAGGAGTTCTTTGTTGATGTAAATAGATGAGATAAATTCAGACTAGCTAATAGTAAACTAGTCTGTTTAAATTTTTTAACTTAAAGTGAATCTTCTATCTTTTTAATATCTTCTTGAGTAAAAGTAATGTTTGTCTTTTCACTAGTATCATTAATTATTTTTTGGCTAATTAACTCGGTGATTGGATAGATAATAGTAAAATGATTGCCACCTTTAATCATATTTGAATAAAAAGGAATATTTTTATTTTTTGCCATAGACGCTAAAACATTGAAGTCTGTGTTGTAATATTCTTCCCCTTCAAAATAAAAAGTGGGTGTTTTGATTGATTCAATAAAAAAGCCTGGTGATCTAAGTTTAAACTCTTCTACGTTAGTTGTATCAAAAGGTAAGAATGATAGATCATTGTTACCCCACCATTTTTGTACATCACTTACCCCACCTAAAGAAAAGATAGCCCTAAATCCTGTTAACAGTTCGCTAGCTAATAAAACTCGGGTGCCACCAGTGCTATGCCCAGCTAGATAAATTCTGTTAGCATCAACATAAGGTTGAGCTGCTAAAAATTGACGGGCTTTTTCTAAATCATCAATTTCGCCAAAAAACATCTCGTCTTGGCCGGGATTACCGCTTTCCCCTCTAAAGCTTGGTAACATTAGAATTAATCCAGCTTTTCGAAAGGCACTACCAGTTTGATCGTTTGTTTTTGGTGCAGGAAACCAAAAATCATCCCCCCCCTGTCCACCAAATCCGCCACTAATCCAAATCACAGCAGGATGTTTTTTTCCATCTTTAGGATCTGGTGTTAAATACGCTGACATATCACCATCTTTTGCCGGATAATAGACTAATGAAAAGATATCTTTAGGTGGAATAGGTGGCTTTTCATTATAATCCTTTGGATTGACAATTTTGGTTTTAAAGTTAGCTCTTGCCTCTTGCAAACTAACACTGCTTTGAGGTATTGCGTTTGATTTTTCAAATGAATTATTAGCGTGTATTGATAATGGAAATAAAGCTATAGCAATAGCAATAGTGCGAGTAATTATATGTGTTTTTTTAATCATTGTTTTCTCTGCCTTTTTGATTTTACTGATAAATAATGAATATTATTATAAAATAAATAGATTATTTTAGGTATTCTTTTAAAACTCTTCCTTGTAAAGGGGAAACTATTATGAGTGCTTGTAATTTACAAATTATTGGTTATAAAACTTTGGAATGGCAACACATTTTCAAACAAAAAAATTAAGGGATAAGTGTTTTTTAAATTCAACGGGAGGCAAGTAGCCTAACGAAGA
>NZ_WTEV01000004.1 GCF_009795885.1 Gilliamella sp. Pas-s25
AAAATAATGCATTGGTTTATTTAAAATAAGATTATTTTTTATTCTGTGCAATCTTTTTTTACCTTATTTTTTCTAATTTTTTAAATATCAAACAATTAAAAATACATTTTTTTACAAAAATTTGATAAATTTTGGTCATGAATATACATAAAAATAAAACTAATTTTTTTATATTAGTTTTGTAATCATTGTGGGGTATTACCTCAGTATTTACTTTTTCGGTTATATTTTGTAAAAAATATTCAGGATTCTATACCGTTTGATGATGAATTGAGACTTCGCAGTCTCTTTTTATTAAAAAAGTTAAAAGATATGATAACTAATGTATCAATCAAACATTCACAAAATCTGCCAGCCAACTAAATTACAAGATGATTCCTTTATTATTTCAGTACTAAATGCCGTCATTAACAAACATTTATGCTAGATCTTACCCATACATTTTAAACCGATGGGATATTACAAATTTTATCTGTACTTAAATGTATAAATTTCATTAAACTTCCTTACAAAATTATTATCACTTATTAAACAATATTCTTGTTAAATTCAGCCTTTATTTCCCACTATTGCAATTAGTCGGTATAATGCCAGCAATTTTATTGTAAAGTGGATTATGCATGAAAACGCTATTTGCCAGCACATCTCGCGGGCTTGAAGAGTTATTAAAAAAAGAGTTAGAACACATTGGTTCAACCAATTGTAAGATTACGCAAGGCGGTGTCTATTTTGATGCTGACGAAACAACTTTATATCAATCACTATTGTGGTCACGTTTAGCGTCACGCATTTTATTGCCAATAGCCGAATTTGATATCTATAGCGATTTAGATCTGTATTCTTGCGTATTTAATATTAAATGGACAGATATTTTTGCTGTCGATAACGCTTTTGTGATCAACTTTGTTGGTGTTAATGAGTTTATTCGTAATAGCCAATATGGTGCGCTAAAGATCAAAGATGCCATTGTCGATCATTTTTTACGTAATACCAACCAAAGGCCCAATGTAGCAAAGCAAGATCCGGATATTCGGCTTCATGCTTATTTAAATAAAAACCGTGTCACACTGTCTTTAGATTTGAGTGGTAACAGCTTACATGAGCGTGGTTATCGCCAGCAAACAGGGCAAGCACCATTAAAAGAGACCCTTGCTGCTGCCATTATTATGCGTTCAGGTTGGCAAAGTGATGAACCACTGCTTGACCCGATGTGTGGCTCGGGCACGCTACTGATTGAAGCCGCTATGATTGCATCAAAAATCCCACCGGGATTACAACGCAAACAATGGGGATTTTTTGCTTGGAAAGGCTTTAATCCAACTTTATGGAATGAGCTATTATTTTCAGCTAAACAAAATGTTGGCAAACCCAATACCCCTTTTATTGGTTACGATAATAACTCAGCAGTACTTGAACGAGCCAAACAAAATGCCATCCAAGCAGGCGTGGGTGATTTAATTACGTTTTCGATGCAAGATGTAACACAATTAAGTAATCCATTACTAGCACAAACAACAGGTATGATTATTAGTAATCCACCTTATGGCGAACGCTTAGAAAGTGAGCCAGCACTTATTGCTTTGCATACGGCACTTGGTCGACAAATTAAACAAAATTTTGGTGGGTGGAAATTATCACTATTTAGCGGCGCTCCGCAGTTATTAGATTGTTTACAAATGCGAGCAGATAGACAATTCAAAGCCAAAAATGGTCCACTGGACTGTATACAAAAAAATTATGTCATTGCTCAGCGTAACACTGAACATCCAATCAATAATCCAACGTTGCCAGCTACAGACTTTGCTAATCGATTACGCAAAAATAGACAAAAGCTAGAAAAATGGGCTGCTCAAGAGCAGCTAGAATGCTATCGACTTTATGATGCGGATTTACCTGAATACAACGTTGCTATCGATCGTTATAAAGATAAAATAGTGATGCAAGAATATGCCGCACCTAAAAATATTGATCCACAAAAAACACGCCAGCGACTTTTTGATATTATCAATGCAACCATGTCAGTACTTGAACTTACTGCCGATCAGCTAGTATTAAAAACGCGTGAAAAGCAAAAAGGTAAACAGCAATACCAAAAGCTTGGACAAAAGCAGGACTACTTTTTAGTACATGAATACCCAATTAATCAACGCAAAACCGCATTTTGGGTTAATGTAACCGATTATTTAGATACAGGATTGTTTTTAGATCATCGCTTAGCGCGAAAAATGATAGGTGAAATAAGTGCCGGCAAGGATTTTTTAAATCTATTTGCCTATACAGGTAGTGCAACAGTTTATGCTGGACTTGGCGGAGCAAAATCGACCACCACGGTCGATATGTCACGCACCTATTTGGAATGGGCTGATCGCAATTTAAAACAAAACGGTTTAACGGGTAAAAAACATCGATTAATTCAGGCTGATTGTTTGCTCTATTTATCTCAGGCTGATGAGCAATTCGATTTAATTTTTATCGATCCGCCGACATTTTCGAATTCAAAACGTATGCACGATACCTTTGATGTTCAGCGTGATCATCTAAAATTAATGACGGATTTAAAACGTCTGTTAAGACCTAATGGTACTATCATTTTCTCCAACAATAAGCGTGGTTTTAAAATGGATAGTAGTAGTATGCAAAAGCTAGGACTAACCTATCAAGAAATTACCAATAAAACGCTATCGCTTGATTTTAAACGCAACAAACAGATCCATTGCTGTTTTATTGTAAAACATCAATAAATAAAACCGCCTACATGGCGGTTGATTTGTTAAAAACAAGCCAAATAGAAAATTAAATAAAATCAACATCTTTCCTGAACAGTTTTGGTTTGGGTTTATTTAGCTAAAATATCATTGATTGTTATAATTATGATCACAATAAACAAAGGGGAGAATACCGCGCTTAAAGGCGCTCGTTTTATATCTCCCTCCCCTTTTTTAGCTATATACGTCAATATATAATGCTAAACCTACCGAATCACAAGCACCGCCGTTTTAGCTCCACGCACCACTCCTGACGCATTCGATCCTAAAAGATGCGTTGAGATATTGGGACGACGCGAGCCTAAAATTATTAAGTCTGGTTTGATTTCGTCAGCTAATGCAAGGATTTCATCTCTTGGATGACCAAATGCGATAGAAAACGATACATGCTCATGCGGTAAATTAATCGAATCCATTAATTGATGAAGGTATTGTTCCGTTTGTACTGTTGCATGATCTTTAAATTCATCAAATCCAAAAGAGTAAGCATTGATAATAGCCGATGAAACAGGCAAGGCATGAAAAAAGATGACTTGCGCATTAGACAATCTGGCTAAGCACTCTACATGTGGAATGACTTTTTTAGTTAATTCATCTTCAAGCACATCGATAGGAACTAAAATTTTTTTGTACATAACTCCCTCCTTGCTTTGTTATAGATTAGATTATATATTCAGCGAAACTAAAATAGGTTTTACCTTGCTAGTATGATACTAATTTTAAATGTAATCCCTAATTATTTTTATTCGTTTTATGATAGAGATCAACATGAATTGCATTATTTATCGTTCTGATGTCAAACCGACACTAGAACAAGCCACCACCCTTTATCGTCATTGTTCATTAGGCAAACGTCGTCCACTTACCGATACCGTACGCTTTCAAGCTATGTTAGATAATGCGAATTTGGTGGTAACTGCTTGGCATGATGATAAATTGATTGGCATTGCGCGTTGTTTAACGGATTTTGTTTATATCACCTATTTGGCAGATCTCGCGGTGGATGAAAATTATCAACGACAAGGCATCGGAAAGCAATTAATTAAAGAAGTGAAAAACAATACTGACAAATCATGTTCAATTACTCTACTAGCTGCACCACAGGCAGTTGATTATTATGCTCATATCGGTTTTAATGCGCATCCTTCAGCTTGGATTTTAAGAGATAATTAAAATGAGAATCATATTAGCCTCGACTTCACCATCACGTAAAAAGATACTTGAAAAATTAGCTATCCCTTTTGAGTGTGTGCCACCTGTATGCGATGAAACACCGCTAGTCGGCGAATCAGCTCAGCAATTGGTGGTTCGGCTAGCTAAGCTTAAAGCGCAGTCATTAGCTGCACAATTTACTGATAGTTTAATTATCGGCTCGGATCAAGTCGGCGTATTAGACGGTAATATTGTTTGCAAACCGCATACGGTTGATAATGCCCGCAAACAACTTCGACAAAGCAGCGGTAAAGCCTTCTATTTTTATACGGGAATGACAGTAATTAATACCAAAACTCAACAACAAACTACCATTTGCGAACCATTTAAAGTGACCTTTCGGCACTTAACTGATTCAGAAATTGATGCCTACATTAGCAAAGAGATGCCTTTACAATGTGCTGGCAGTTTTAAATGTGATGAACTGGGCATTACCCTGTTTGATAAACTAGAAGGCGATGATATTAATTCATTGGTTGGATTGCCATTACTAAAACTCAATAAAATTATGATCGAAATGGGCTGTAATCCACTTTTAATATAACAATTGAGCTAATAAATAAACCCATTAATCAATAAATCGCCCTGCTGACATTTTCATAACTTTCTGACTATAATGGGCAACATCGTGATCATGAGTAACAATCAATAACGCTGTACCTTGTTGATGAATTTGAGTAAGTAATTGCATAATCTCGGTTGCACTCTCTTCATCAAGATCACTGGTTGGCTCATCGGCAATAATTATTTGAGGTCTACAAATTAGTGCTCGCAATATCGCAATACGACGCATTTCACCACCAGACATATTAGCTGGATACGCATCTTGTAAGTGGCTTATTTTGGCTTTTTCAAGCAAACTCTTGGCTTCATTTAAGGGATTTTGGTTTTCTCGTTTGGTTAAATAAAAAGGCAGTCGAATATTATCAATTGCCGTTAAATTAGGTAGTAAACTGCTACCTTGAGGAATATAACCAATATGCTGATTGCGAAAGGCAGAAACTTGCTGATCATTAAGCTCAAACAAATTAGTATCATTAATAGTGATTTTGCCTTGTGTTGGCGTCAGTAAACCAGCAATCATATTAAGTAACGTGGTTTTTCCACTGCCCGATTTACCCATAATGCAAATAAAGTCATCTTTTGTCATTGAAAAACTAACATTATTCACTGCTGAAAAGGTTTGTTGCCCTCTTGTGTAATCTTTACGTAGATTTTTAACATTCAGTAACATTATTATTCGCCCTCTCTAAGAGTACTATAAGTATCAAATTTAGTCATTGATAAGGCACCATAAATGCTTGATAAAGGACCAATAATTAGCGTCAAAATAAAAACAACAATTGCATACAACACGGCATCAAATAGCGAAATATTCATACATGGCAAACCAATAGATTGGCAGATTAATAAACTAAATGCATAAAGTAATACTGCCGCAATGAAAATGCCTGCAACTCCACCTAATGCACTGATAATTAATGATTCACGCAACAACATGTTAACTAAATCTCGACGTGAAGCGCCCAGTATTCGTAATAAACTAATTTCACGCTTGCGTTCATTTAAGGTTGAAGAAAATATCACAAAAATCACAATAATGGCTAACACCCAAAAAATAGCCGATAAGCTATAGACAATGGTTGAAAAGCCTGTTAACCATTTAGCGATATTGCTTAGCATTCCTTTGGTCATAACAAAATCGATATTATAGTCCATGGCATATCTGGGCATAATTTGATTAACAATATCTTTAGGTTGATAATCTGAATTGACCTTAATAAAAATCGACGAAGCATAATCAGCAAAATGGTCAACATCCCCTTCCACTAATTTTGCATTTTTCATTAATGATTGTGCTGCAGACATAGTCATAAAGACAGAGGTATCAAATCCCATCCCTGTACTATCCATTTTAGCGGCAATTTTGAAGGGATGATTAAAAAATATGATTTCATCCCCGACTTGTGAGTTAATTTTGGAACCCACAACCACTTGATTGTCGGTTAACGGTTGTGTCAGTTGCGATTGTAGCCAAGGTTTTATCACAAAGTCGCTCTGCTGTTCAAACCCGATTAACTGTACTTTTGTTGTGCAACATCCCGCATTTAATGAAGCTATAAATAGCTGGGGTGAAATAGCATCAATGCCTTTGATATCTTTTATTTTATCAATCAAATCGACTTTTAAATAAAAGCTACTTGGTTCACCACGCAATAGAGCAACTTCCATATTTTTTTCATAACCATAAGGTACAATAAGAATATCAGCACCCAATCGGTTAGCCATGCCCGAAATACCAAGACTAAGATTTTTCATCAGCACGCTACCACCAAATAGCGTTGCTGCAAAAAGCATAATGATAATAATCAAACAACAACTTCGAAATGGTCGTCGCTGAATGTTTCGCCACGCTAAATTTGCCATGGTGAGCGGTTTTTCTTGCATGATGACTTCCTGCTTGTTTTATTAAAAGGCTATCTTTGCCTATATCAAACAAAGATGAGTATGGTTGATGTTTGCTAACAATTAGCTATCGATTTTTAGTCTTTTTATTTAAGTAATAAGTGTTAACTACAGCTACAATAAATAATAAGCTAGATAACAACACCAAAGCTGGTTTAGAGCCCATATTACATCGCATCATCTCGTTTGAGCAGACACCAATTAAAATGGTTGGAATAGCCATAGCTAATAAAGAAATACAGGCAAGAGCCATGCTTAATCCCATTCGAACAAAAACAGTACGACTAATCAGTAGTAATACGCCAATGGCAATGACTAAACAACCGACACCAATTTCAGCTCTTGCTGTCCAAAAACACTTCATGATTTTCCCTGCACCAGCAGCATGCATGTGTCCGCTATGGGCAAGCTCACTACTCGTTCTATCCATAGCATTACTTACCGTGCCACCTATTGAATCATTCATGGTATGACTCATTGTATCAACTGGCATCACAGCATTTTCAGGCGGTGGGCAAACAGGTAAGATATATAATGGAAATAAAATAATTAATACACCAAGGACAATAAAGATACTTGACGAAATAATACGGTTTTTCATATACGACAACCTTTTGTTGGTTAATTATTAATGATACGCGCGACTTTGCCGTGCTCCAGTACTACTGTGGTTTGAGCATGTTTTGATACTTCTGGTGAGTGAGTAACCACAATGATTGTACTGCCTTCTTCGTGCAGTTGATGTAGTAAGTTCATAACCATCGCTTCATTGCTTTCATCTAAATTACCAGTTGGTTCATCGGCTAATATTAACTTAGGATAATTAATTAATGCCCTAGCAATACAAACTCGTTGCTGTTCTCCCCCCGATAACTGTCGCGGTAAGTGCTTAGCACGGGCGGCAAGCCCTACCCGCTCAAGTGCTTGCATGGCTTCTTTTTCGTCAACCATACTATGATAATACTGGGCGACCATAACATTTTCTAGTGCAGTTAAATACGGTACTAGATGGAATTGTTGAAAAATCAAGCCTATCTTATCTCGGCGAATTTCTGTCAATTGGGACAAAGAAAGCTGAGTAATATCTTGTCCATCGAGAATAACCGAACCAAGTGAAGGTTTATCCATACAACCAATGATATTCATCAAAGTCGTTTTACCGCTACCAGATGGTCCCATGATCGATAACCAATTCCCTTCCTCAACCGTTAGATTCACCTCAGACAATGCATGCAGTGAACCATAAATCTTAGACACATTTTTTACTTCGAGTATATTCATACTTTATATCCTATTCACCACGTAAAACTAACGCTGGTTCAACCTCAAGTGCACGTTTTACCGGAATTAAACACGCAATCACCGTAACTATCGCCGAAATAATAATGGTGACCGGGATTAGATAAAACTCAATAATAATTGAACGACCAAACACATTGGTACTGATGATTTGCGCAAAAATAAACCCACAAATAGCACCAATCATGCCACCAACGATACCTAAAACTAATCCTTCGGCTAAAAACTCTTTTGCGATACTTTGGTTAGTTGCCCCGATTGCTTTTTTAAGACCAATCTCTTTGCGGCGCTCCATGACCACAGTCATCATGGTGGTGGCCACACAAATCATAGTTAGTATTAATACAACAAAAGTGACTAAATAAAGTAACGAGGATAATTTACCAAGTACTAGAGTTTCGGATTTTGTCACCCATTTAATCAAATGAGGATCGATTGTGCTGGATTGTTGTTTGAGTGTCTCAATATACTGCTGTAACTCAAGTTCAGTTGCCGTAATACTCACTTCGACTACTTCGGCTTGTTCTCTTTCTTCAAATAACTGTTCTAAATCATGTAAGTCAATAAAAATAAAACCATCTTCAGAGCGACCCGTTTTGACAATGCCGGTGACTTTCAGGTCCTCATCAAAACGTGAGTCTTGTTTAGATTTACCCGAAATGGTCACAGGGCTACCAATGGTTAACTTAGCGAAATTAGCAATATCGGTACCAATCATTATTTCATGTGGATTTTGTGGCAACGTACCTTCAATGTGCCAATAAGGACTAGTTTTAGTTACTTGCTTAAAGTCTGTTCCCACAATAGTATAAGGGTGCTGATTACTACGAATGGACTCATAACGAAACGGGGTCACGCCAAGTAATTTATCTTTTGGCAAAAAACTCACCGCATTATTAACATCCGTCATTGCCACAGTTGGCTGATTATTAGCGGGTAACAATAGAAGATTAGCCCCATAAGAACGGAACTCTTGCCCCATTTGCCGTGGTATATCATAACAAAGCGTGATCATACCAAGGAGCACAGTTGCCCCAATTGCAACACCAAGCAAGGCAATAGCAATGCGAGAACGGCGGCGGATAAGTGAACTAAACACCGTTTTAACAATAAAGCGTCTATTTTTATTCATCATGATAGTGACCTTTCACCTTATCGACCATGCAGCACATTTGTTGGACGTAAAAACATCATAATACGCAATGCTGGTAAGCTACCTAGCAAGGTGATCAAGCTAACCATAATTAGGACTAAAGGCACAATGATCATTTTAGGCTGAACAAACGATCCAAATACGGTATGACCAATGATTTGCGCAAAGCCAAGCCCAATAAAGTAACCCAAAAAACCACCAAGCAAGGCAATAATTAAGATCTCAGTTAATATTAACATCGCAACCGCTGTATTGGTTGCGCCAAGCGCTTTTAATAAACCAATTTCGGTACTACGCTCAATAACATTAGCTGTCACCAAATTCGAAATCGCCAATGCCGAACAAATCAACGATAAGATAGTCAGCAATAACATTAATAATTGTGTTTTTTGTAATATTGCACCTTCAGATTCAGCCACTTGCATAATAGCTTTGACTCTAACATCAGGCATTAATTCTTCAAGTTGATAAGCTATTGAACTGATATAAGCGGTACAATACCATGTGTCCCACTCGGTTCTAGATAAGCTATTCGGATCTTGCGCCGCTTTGCGCGCTAATTCGTTTTCGGGGGTGGTTAATGCACTCACCTCAACACGCTCAACCAGCCCTTTTTTATTGGCAAGATCTTGTGCAACTGGTAATGATACATAAATTTGAGCATCTTCTACGCCCCCACTATGAAAAATATTATTCACTGTCAGAGTAAGCTTTTTGTTGTTTTGCATTGAGATAATATCTATCGTATCACCTAGCTTTAAATTCCACTGTTTCGCAACAGTTTCACCTACCATCACACCTTGCAAATTGTCATCGATCATGGGCTTACCGTCAATTGTCCACCACGATTTCATAGCTAACATGCCCGTATCAACCTGATCGCCAGTTGGTATGTTAAGATGTTTATTAAACCAAGTGCCCACCACCGTAATTGGCTTATCATTAAAGTCTGCTTTAGTCGTTAGGAATGGCGCAAAATCAACGATATTATAGGCCCAAAATATCATCTTAATTTTGACAAGTTCATCTTGCTTAATATACTGCACAGCTTGCCCTTTATCATTGTTATCAAGTTGATACATTTCACTAATTACAGAACTACCACGAGGAACGATATTAAGATTAGCGCCATAGGCTTTTAATTCTTGGTTCACTTTATCCCCCACGTCAAACATCACATTTAACATGGCGGTAGCAAGCGAAACGCCCAAAGCAACCGTTAGGGCAATAAGAAAGAGTTTCTTTTTTTGGTGAACTAATACACTACATAACATTCTGCGAAACATAACCTATTCCTTTTAATACGCTTTATTTGAAACGACTTTTTTCTGCTTCAAGATTCGCAGGGCGAATCACCATATTGCCGTCAATAATTTCGTATTTAAGTGGGACAGGGTTACACCCACCCGAAAATCCAATCGTTGCAATATTCATAACTACATCACACAAACTACATACCACTTGATTACCGCGTTGGTAGTAACCACTTGCACCACAAATATCACAAGCATCAAATCCAACACCATAAGCATTTTCGCTTTTTTTGATAATAATAAAGCGAACTAGAGTACCATCCGTTGTTTTATAACCATAACGATGTAAATTACCATCGTTCACTTGATCAAGGGGAATAACAATTAAGCCATGGGCATTAGGGGTCACTGGCTCAGCTGGTGTAAGCTCTACCCCTTTTTCAAAAATATAACGCGCACGCGTTACAGTATAAGCAGTGATTGCGGTACCCGCCATAATCATTAAGGCACTTCTTCTATTGCTGTGTAATTGCGCTTTTAGTTTGCGAATTTGAGCTGGATTACTACCCACTAACGAGGTTGTTTTAGACTTGATGTATAAAGCAATGGCTAAACAAAGCACAATAGCCATAAAAATAAAGATAAAAAAGTTAACATGTCCAAGAATGAAAATAACCAACTTCATCATCCAAGGCTGTGTTGAAATAAAACGTCTAACAATTAATATTTGTAAAATATTAATGCTATTTTGAATAGCAAAAATAATAATCGACAATGCAGTAATGGTAAAAACAAATTTAGTCGACAATCGACCACAAGCACGATAAACAAACAGCCCCGTTAACAAAATAACCAGCAGAGCAAACCCATAGCCTACCCACTTAAATAAGTAGTCATGATTAAAGATAGAATCCATACCAACTGCAAATTCGAACGGGTAAAGCATTAAATTAGGTAAATATTGAGCACTGATCGAGCCAATACCTACTACAAATAGCACTATCAATACAGCATTGCCAACACGTCCAATGCAATTATCAGTAGATTTTTGTAAACAAATACCTATTACAACGGGTATAGCAATAATAACCCAAGGTATAATTACCCCAAGATCATAAAATTCACGAACAGCAAAACCCGTATTGCGTTTTAAAACGACATAGACTAAGGCAGCAACAAATCCCACTATAAAACCGAATAAAATAATTTTTTTACTATGATTAGGTATTGATTTCACAACTACTGCACTAAGTAGTGCCATCATCATGGCCGGAACGAAAGTATTATCGGTAATATTGATAAGGTATTGAAGCATATTCATTGCCTAGTGATTACAAATGTTATTGGTGAGCATAATGCTCACCAATAACTGACTATTAATTATCAAATATAATTATATTTAGTGTTTAAAACACAATTACCATGCACGTGGAATATAATCAAAGTCCCAAGAAACTTCAATCGGTTTAGTCCAGAAGCGACCTTCTACCCCTGTTTCTTTATCAACGTGTAATAAATAACCTTGTTTTTCAGGATTTTCAATCGTAAACGTGACTTTATATTTACCTGCACCATCAAGTTTAATATTATTACCATAGTGAGGGCCATCCGATGCGTTCATTGGCATAAAGTTACCTTCGATCGCTTTATCGCTACCTTCTTTTTGTATTTTATACTTAACGGTCAAATAAGGGACAAAATCACCAACGCCATAACCTAATTTGTTACCTTCTGCAGCAGAGATATCTGCTTCAATATGCATATCTGATTTTGAAGCTGGCAAACCACCCATTCCAGCCGGTTCCATATCAACAGGTTGGAAATAAACTGCGCCAATATGTAATGGACCAACAGTGACTTCATCACCGATTGGGAACTCTTCAAAACCTTTTTGTTCACCTGGCGCTGGCGCTGCTGCGTGAGCAAACGAAGATAACGCAAGTATTGAAGCAATACCCGCCGATAATACTAATTTTTTCATTGAAAACTCCTTCACTTTCTTTTTAACAACTTTTTTAACGAATATTCCTAAAGGCTTGTCTCTATTTTATTGGTGGCAAATCCGTTCACTCTTCAAACCATTCTTTTAAATGAATTATATTATTAACTCTTATAATTTTTATGACTAGGCTTAAATATGTAATATATAACTGCAAACGCCACAATAAACACCATAATGACTTGTGGAATTAATGTCTCTAGTGTTGGATAAATACCTAAAATCTCAACAGAATGAACAAAATCAACAGGAGAAACCGAAATAATATCAGCCTCTTGCAACTCTTTCACTCCACCACCAGCAAAAGCAATTGCCATAACATACATTAATATACTAGTACCAATAAAGAATGGTTTAATAGGCAGTTTCATTGAGCCAAAACGAATCACCATAAAAATCACTGCTAGCACAATTGTCCCAAAGGCTAGTCCATACCAAACCTTATCCATATGATCTTGAGCATCAACTAACATGGCTTGATAAAATAAGATCGTTTCAGCACCTTCTCGAAAAACAGCTAAAAAAGCGGCAAAACCTAATGCAAAACGACTTCCTGATGAAATTGCTGTTTGCACTTTACCTTGGACATAACTCTTCCACGCTTCAGCTTCGGCTTTAGAAAACATCCAGTTACTAATAAAAAACAACACCACTGTTGCAAGTAACATTGCCGAACCTTCTATAATTTCTTGATTAGCGCCACTGATTGTAATTGCAGATCGGAGTGCTATCGCAGCAAGTACACTGGCAAAAACAGCAGCAAGTGAACTCATATAAACTACTTTCACCATTGGCATATTCCCAGAACGAACAAGATAAGCTGAAATTGCTGCAATGACTAAAATCGCTTCTAAGCCTTCTCGGAATATAATAATAAATGAAGCAAAGAAAACGCCCCAACCACTCTCTTTTTTGCCATCCAATTCGTTAGCGTCTTCATGCAACATTTTTAAAATTGTATCTATCTCAACACGAACAGCTTTATTTGGTGCACCATCACTCATCAACCGCTTAATTTTAGCAAATTGATATTCAGTATCAGTGCCACGCTTACCCGAAATATAAGACATAACAGCACGCTCTACCCCGTGCTTTTCATAAAAGCCAAAATAGGCATTATTAACACGAGCTTTGGCACGCTCAACATCTTTCATAAAATAGATATCATAAGCGTCATTTAAAATGACATCCATTTCACTAATAATGGCATTCCAACTTTCATATTTTTTTTCTACCGCATAAGACGATGGTGCAAAGGACATCAAGCTTGCAATAAGGAGCAAAGCAAGTGTAATAAATCTTTTCATATCCCGTTATTACCTCTTATTTTCCTAATAAAAGCATACCAAGTGGTTTACTGCCTTCGGGTAATTCTAGCTCTTGGATGATGACGTCTGGTTTAATAGAATGAATATAACGGGTGCTTAATTTCAACGCTGTCGCAGCTAGATAGGCATTTTGACTCATTGCACCAACAGCTGTGTAACTAAAGTTAGTAATTTGTTCTGGATTGATATCCGTAAATGCACGCGCATCTGACACAAAAATCAACGAATAAGCCGCTCGCTTAGTAAAATTTTGTAAACCAATATCAGCACGAATATCTTTATTATTAATTTCTTTTAAATAATGTCCTTCCCACTCATATAAAAAAGTGCCCTTTTCACCGGCAACATAAATTCGTACGTAAGGAGAATTACCATTAGCCATTGGCACAGTCCAACCATTTTTGCCTCGGTTTAAACCACTTGCCGCCCAAAGCACAGTTGAAAGTTCATCATCAGCCACTTGACCAACAGGGAAACCGCCTCCGGGCGTTGAAGAGCGCTTTTTCAAACTTGCAAACAAACTCATGCCATCTCTAGTTTGTGGTGTTGGTAATGTAATATCGGCATAACAACAAGAAAAGCAAAATAAAGATAAAATGGCAATGACTTTCCGTATAAAACACGGCATAGCAACCCCTGACATTATAATAATGGAATAGGGATATCTTATTGCGAATGACATCAATTATCAACATCAAATAGTAACAATTATCATTAGTAACACTATTTTTGTTGGTATTTTATAATACGAAATTAACCGATATTTTTATTTTTTTGCGCATTAAGTATATACTTAAGCAAAATTGATTTTTGAATAAATTGAGTAATAGATCTTATGCCATTATCGACATTAATTGTTTTACCCCTTTTTATTATTACAATTGTTTTTGCCTCGCTTTTTAAACAGAAAAAATGGCAACTTTTAACCATAACTTTGCTGACGGTATTTATCGTAATGGAGCTCACTTCTATCTACTTTAGTGGTGGCTTTATTGATTATCAGTTTTATGTGAATTTAAACGTTAATGACATTATTGAAGGGCTATTTATCTTTAAATTACAAGCTGCTTTGGTTATTGTCGTCTTTTTTACCCTTATTTTTTTGCTATCAAAACTAGCGAATTGGTGCAAACACAAATGCCCTTTAATTGTTCGTTTATTATTAGCCGTTGTAGCAATTGTATCAATTAGTTATCACAATGGACCACTAAGCCGTTTATACGAAATTTATCAAGTGACAAGTGCCCCTCGTAAGCCATTTGATCAAGCGTTACAATCACTCAACATGACTAACTATACTAATAAAAATCAGCTTGTTAGCCATCAGGGTAAAAATATTATTGTGCTATCTTTAGAATCGTTTGAACAAGGCTTTTTTGATTTTGACAACATAACGCCTAATTTACGACAACTTCGCCAAGATTATACCTTTTTTGCCAATATGCCAATGAGCCCTGGTAGCAGTTGGACTACCGCATCGATGTATACTTATATGACTGGTATGCCTTTTTTAATTGGCGGCTACACCACATCGCCATTAATGCGTGCAGATAAAACAAACTTAGTCAGTTTGGGAGATGTGCTTAAACAAGCGGGGTATCAAACCCGTTATGTAATGGCAAGCCCCGATTTTGCTGGCATTGGTCATACTGCTGAGCTATTTGGTATGCAAGTTATTTCCGAAAAAAACTATGTTGGGCAATATCCACCAGCACCTTTTGGATTGTATGACAAAGATATTTTTGATGTTGCGCAAAAACAAATTAGCGAAATGCGCCAAGCAAACAAGCCCTTTGCTTTGTTTGTTTCAACTGTATCAACCCATGCACCAAATGGTTTTGATGATGAAAGAATGCGATCGGTTATTTCCCCCAAAGCAGATAACATGTCGTTTGTTGCAGCATCGTTAGATCATAACTTAGGACTTTTCATCCAACATTTAAAAGATGCTGGTATTTTAGAAGATACGGTATTTTACATTTTTCCAGATCATTTAATGATGGGATCTGGCACACCAACAATTAATCGTCTTTCACAAAAAGAGCGCAAACTTTATTTATTAACAAATGCACGCACACAAGATCTACAAAAAACGCCTGATCAGACCATTTATCAAATAGATTTGCCGCGTTTAATTTTAAACGGCGCACAAATTGAAAGTAATGCCAAATTTTTGACTGACTATTTAACCAAGCCTAATTTTGATAAAAAACAGTTTATTGAACAAAATAAATCCAATATTGCAACGATCAATAATTCAGCACAAGTGTTCAAATAGGCGTACAAAATGGCTTTTGATACATTAATTTTAGTCGCTACGATTAGTTTTCTAGGTATGATATCACCTGGTCCTGATTTCTTTTTGGTTTTAAAAAACAGCTTGAGTTATAACCGCAAAATGGCATTGCTCACCTGTTTAGGCGTAATTATAGCCATCTTGGTTCATATGAGCTATTGTGTTGCAGGCATTGCAGTGCTTATCACCACCACCCCACTACTTTATAATGCTTTACGTTACGCCGGTGCCACTTATCTAATATGGCTTGGTGTAAAGGCACTAATTGCCCCAAAACCAAATACAATCTATATAGGTAAGCAACAGACCCAAAAGTTAATTTCAGAAAAATCAGCCTTTATGCAAGGATTTTTATGTAATTTACTAAATCCTAAAGCAACGTTATTTTTTCTAGCAATTTTTACTCAAGTACTTGATGCTGAATCATCAATGACAGATAAACTTATCGTCGCAGTTGTTATATGGATTGAAGCCATTTTTTGGTGGCCTTTTGTAGTAGTTATTTTTCAAACACAAAGCGTACAACGCCGTTATTTTAAAATTCAATTTATAATTGATAAATTACTAGGTATAATTTTAATTACACTAGGAATTAAAGTTGCTTTGGGGATTTAAATTGTTAACGTTTTGTAAGTAAATATTTATACTAAAATGTATACTTTCCTGAAAGTTTTTTACAAATAGATGTTCTTCTTTGAATATTCAAACTTTAATTGCTAGACTAATAACAATGTAGTCGTTTTTATAATTGTTCCATCTTGGTTTACCGATTATAAATCCACCGATCACTCATTTTTATTCAATAGGCTAATTGAAATGGATAAATTATTACAATATGGTCGAGAGCTTCTTGAATTAGAGATACACGAAGCGCAAAAATTACCTAATCGACTAGGCAACGATTTTGTTAATGCATGCCAACTTATTTTAAACACCAAAGGTAAAGTGGTTGTTTCAGGTATTGGAAAGTCTGGTCACATAGGTAAAAAAATTGCCGCTTCATTAGCAAGTACAGGTAGTCCAGCTTTTTTTATGCATCCATCGGAAGCCTTACATGGCGATTTAGGGATGGTTACACCAAACGATGTAGCTGTTTTAATTTCTTACTCAGGTCGAGCCAAGGAATTTAATTTAATTTTACCTATTCTTGCCGAAATGAATGTACCGGTTATTGCTATTACTGGGGGATTAGATTCGCCACTAGCAAAATCAGCCCAAGCCATTGTTGATATTTCAATTGAAAAAGAAGCTTGTCCAATGGGACTTGCGCCGACATCAAGTTCAACCAATACATTATTAATGGGCGATGCACTTGCGATCGCTGTAATGCGCGCACGGGGCTTTAAAGAGGAAGATTTTGCACGCTCTCACCCTGCTGGTAGCTTAGGAGCCAAATTACTTAACCATGTGAGAGATGTAATGCGAACCGGCGATCAAATTCCTAAAGTTTCACAAACGGCAACGGTGTTTGATGCTATGCTCGAATTAAGCCGTACAGGTGTAGGTTTAGTTGCAATCTGTCAGGATAATAATAAAATAACAGGTGTATTTACCGATGGTGATTTACGCCGATTATTATTAAAAAATGGTACATTACAAGATAGCATTATGGACGTTATGACCAGCCCAGGACATCGCATCCCTGAAAACTGGAAAGCGGTTGAAGCATTAAAATCATTTAATGATCATAATATTACCGCCGCTCCAGTCGTTAACAGTGAAGGGGAATTAGTAGGCGCGTTAAACATCCATGATTTGCATCAAGCGGGTATTAGCTAAAACTATTGATAAATACCTATTGCCAAAAGGTGCTATCTATTGAGATAATTACCGTCCTAAATTTTTGTCGTTAGACGGAGATCAAAGAAAAGTTACACAATTAAATTCTGGTTTGGTTTTTTTTGAATCACATCAAATTGATATTGTGTTGTATATTTTAACCAAAATTAATAGATGATGAAACTACAATGGCAGAAAAGCGAAATATCTTTCTAATTGGCCCTATGGGGGCAGGAAAAAGCACAATAGGCCGACAAATTGCACAACAACTAGGCATGGATTTTTTTGACTCGGATCAAGAGATTGAAAAACGTACTGGTGCTGATATTGCATGGATTTTTGACCTAGAAGGGGAAGACGGATTCCGTGCCAGAGAAGAAAAAGTCATTAATGAATTGACTGAAAAACAGGGCGTCGTTCTTGCAACTGGCGGGGGTTCTGTCTTGTCCAAAGAGACACGCAATCGATTATCCGCTCGAGGAATTGTTGTTTATCTTGAAACAACCATTGAAAAACAAATGGCAAGAACACAAAAAGATAAACGTCGACCTTTATTACAAGGCGGAAACACACCTCGAGAGCTTTATGAAGAGCTTGCTGGTGAGCGCGAACCACTTTACGAAGAAATTGCCGATATTACAATTAAAACCGATGAACAAAGTGCTAAAGGTGTTGCAAGTTATATTATTGATAAAATAGAACAGATTTAAGTCATTTATTTTAGGAATAATGGCTAATCATAAAGCAATAAATCTTTTGATAGGTTAAGGAGTAAGTATGCGTGTAGACAAAGATGACCGTTATATATCAGAACAACCTAGTAAGGACTCTACGCCCTCATTAAAATTGCCAAACCTTTTTAAAGATTTTCCAAAGAAAAAATTAATTATTTTCTGTTTAGCAATTGTGATTCTTTTATTGCTTAGCTTGATTATCTTTCATTCTGCTCGTAAAAAAGAAGCAACACCATTAACGCCACCAGAGGTTAATGGTGTCACTTCAACAGAAGAAACCAACAATACACAAAACAATGTTGGGATTAGTGAAAATCAAACTAGAATTGATGATTTGATAGAAGAAGCGCTTCCTGACAATGCGTTAAATCAATCGAATAGGCAACAGCCACTTGAATCCGATGATGAGACAAATAATAGCCTAACTTCATCAGCAAATAATCAAAACAGGGGTTATAGAGTAAGTGGTCATTCTTCGACAATATTAAATAGCAGAACTAATGCTAATAAATCTAGTAACACAAATATTACACAATCAACCAATACAAAAAAAAATAGCCATAATAAAAACTCAGCTAGTCGTAAAGATGAAAATAGTGATTTAGGAAAAAACATTAAGATAAAAAATGATCGTTATGTCATTCAGCTTAGTGCATCTAAATCAGTTGAAGGTTTAAAAAAATTCGTTAAACAAAACAATATAACGGATTACCATATTTATGAAACTAAACATAAATCTGGTTCATGGTTTATTTTAATCAAAGGCAACTATTCATCAGTAGATGAAGCACATAAGGCAATCAAGGCTTTACCAAGTGCACTACAAAAAGACAAACCATGGGTTAAATCGGGTGCAACGATTAACAAAGAAAAAGCATCAAAATAGCAAAGAATATCGTTTATTTATCCGATCAACGACAAATAGGAGCATCCGTTGAAGAAGCACCGAGCCTTTTTAAAATGGGCTGGAGGAAAATATGAGCTAGTGGAAACAATTAAACAATATCTGCCAGAAGGTGATCAACTAATTGAACCTTTTGTCGGCGCTGGTTCCGTATTTTTAAATACCAACTACAAAAGTTATATTTTAGCGGATATTAATCATGATCTAATTTCATTATACAAATTGTTAAAATCAAGTCCTGATCAATTTATCCATGACTTGAAATTGCTATTTGTCGCTCAAAATAATCAACCTGAAGCGTTTTATCAGCTTCGAGAAGTATTTAATCGCAGCCAAGATCAATATTTTAGATCACTATTATTTGTCTATCTAAATCGTCATGGTTATAACGGCTTATGTCGTTATAATAACAGTGGACTATTTAACGTACCATTTGGGCGTTACAAGACCGTTTATTTTCCTGAAAAAGAGCTCTATTTTTTTGCAGAAAAAGCGCAAAAAGCACAGTTTATTTGCGCTCCTTATCACGAGGTAATGAAAAAAGCGAAAAAAAATTCGGTCATTTATTGTGATCCGCCCTATATCTCTCCAAATGAATCAGCAGGTTTTACTGCTTATTATTCAAATATTTTTGGGTTTGAAGAACATAAAAACTTGTCACAATTGGCTGAAACCATGGCATATAAAAAAGATATACCGGTGCTAGTATCTAATCATTACACTGATTACACAATGAGCCTTTATAGTAAAGCAAGTCATCTTTATCAAGCAGAAATGCGACGTTCAATTAGCTGTGCTGGTGAAGGTCGTAAAAAAATCGACGAGATTTTAGCCTTATATAAAAAGTCATAAAAAGGCTTCAATTTAAGGTGAGTTATTAGAGGTAGGTTATGAAAAAATTTATTATTGCCCCATCAATATTATCAGCTGATTTTGCTCGTCTTGGTGAGGACACTCAAAAAGTGCTTGATGCTGGTGCTGATGTTATCCATTTTGATGTTATGGATAACCATTTTGTACCTAATCTCACCATGGGGGCAATGTTTTGTAAAGCACTGCGAGACTATGGAATTACCGCACCTATTGACGTGCATTTAATGGTATCACCTGTTGAAGAGTTAATAGTCTCATTTGCCAAAGCTGGCGCAACCAATATCTCTATCCACCCAGAAGCGACTGTTCATTTGGATCGTTCTTTACAGTTAATTAAAGATCATGGTTGCACGGCGGGTATTGTACTTAACCCCGCCACACCGCTTGATTATTTAGATTATATTATTGACAAAATTGATATTATTTTATTAATGAGTGTTAATCCTGGTTTTGGCGGACAATCTTTTATATCTTCCACTATTAAGAAATTACAACAAACCAAACAGCGTGTTATTGAATCTGGGCGCGATATTCGTTTAGAAGTTGATGGTGGCGTAAAAGTAGAAAATATCGCAGAAATTGCCAAAGCAGGGGCTGATATGTTTGTTGCCGGCTCAGCTATATTTAGCCAACCTGATTATAAAGCCGTTATTGATGCCATGCGTAAAGAGTTAGCAGGAGTTATATATGAATAAATTAAAAAATATTCAAGCAATAGCATTTGATTTAGATGGTACATTGGTTGATAGTGTGCCGGGGCTGGCACTAGCTACACAAAATATGTTAGCAGAGTTGAATCTACCAACAATTAGCAATGAACAAGTCAAAAATTTTGTCGGTAATGGTATTGATATCATGCTCGAGCGAGTATTTCAAGCAATTCAAGTTGATCCATCAACTGAGCTACTTGCAAAAGCTAAAAATCTATTTAACCAGCATTATGACAAAGTTATTGATGCAGAAACGAAACTATTTCCCAATGTTAAAGAAACCCTAAAAGTGCTTCATGATAATGATTATCCGCTGGCATTAGTGACCAATAAACCTGCACAATTTTTGCCCGCCTTGCTGACTTCCTTAGGTATAAAAGAGTACTTTTCGTTAGTACTTGGTGGGGGTGATGTGATTAAATTAAAACCACATCCAGCACCGTTGTATCAAGTAATGGCTACATTTGGATTATTTAGTGATCAGTTACTTTTCGTTGGCGATTCTAAAAATGATATTACCGCAGCGCAAAATGCCAACTGTCCAACCGTTGCATTAAGCTATGGCTATAACTATGGTATTTCAATTGCTACTAGCAATCCTGATTTTCTAGTAGATGATTTTAAAGACATATTAACATTATTACCTCAGCCAAAAGCTGATGCAAAAAAATAATTAGCATAAATTAGGAACAAATTATGAGTAAACCGATTGTATTTAGTGGCGCTCAGCCTTCAGGAGAATTAACACTTGGCAACTACTTAGGTGCGTTAAAAAATTGGGTGGCTCTGCAAGGCGAATATGATTGCGTTTATTGTATTGTCAATCAACATGCCATTACCGTACGCCAAGATCCAAATAAATTACGCAAAGCCACATTAGATACACTGGCCCTTTATTTGGCTTGTGGTATCGATCCGCAAAAAAGCACTATTTTTGTACAGTCACAAGTACCTGCGCATGCAGAACTGGGCTGGGCATTAAATTGTTACACCTATTTTGGTGAACTTAGTCGTATGACTCAATTTAAAGATAAATCGTCTCGTCATTCTGAAAACATTAATGCCGGTTTGTTTGATTATCCAGTGCTGATGGCTGCCGATATTTTGCTTTATCAAGCCAACTTAGTACCTGTGGGCGACGATCAAAAACAACATCTTGAATTATCGCGTGATATTGCTATGCGGTTTAATGCACTTTATGGCGATATATTTACTGTTCCTGAGCCATTTATTGCCAAAGTGGGCGCCCGCGTTATGTCACTGCAAGAGCCGACTAAAAAAATGTCTAAATCAGATGAAAACCGCAATAATGTGATTGGATTACTCGAAAATCCTAAAGATATTGAGAAAAAAATCAAACGTGCGATGACCGATTCTGACGAACCGCCAGTGGTACGTTACGATATAAAAAATAAAGCTGGTGTTTCAAACCTACTTGATATTTTAACTGGCGTGACAGGTAAACCGATTGCCGAGCTTGAAAAAGAATTTGAAGGCAAAATGTATGGTCATCTCAAAACCGAAGTTGCAACGCAAGTCATTGACATGCTAAGTGCTTTGCAAGCCAAGTATCATCAGTACCGGGATGACGAAAGTTATCTGTTTTCAATCATGCAAGAAGGTGCCGAAAAAGCACGTTCAAAGGCCGAACCAACTTTGAAAAAAGTCTATGATGCAATCGGCTTTGTATAATTACCAAATCAATAATTGATTATTACTACAAATAAAACAGTATGCAATGGCTTTAATAGACTAAATAAATCGGCAACAATTAAAGCCATTTAACTATACAGGTTAGTTATGAAGATTATTATTCTTGGTGCAGGACAAACAGGTAGTGCGCTTGCTGAATATCTCGTTACCGAAAAACAAAACGATGTGACTGTGGTTGATGAAAACCATGACAAATTACAATCTCTACAAGAACGTTTCGATTTACAGGTGATTTGTGGGAAATCATCCTATCCTCAAGTTTTAGAAAGCGCAGGCGCGGAATCAGCGGATATGCTTGTCGCTGTAACGAATTCTGACGAAGTCAATATGATGGCCTGCCAAATTGGTCATGTCATGTTTAACATTCCACAAAAAGTCGCACGCATTAGAGCACCTGAATACAATGACGAACATTACCCTTTGTTTAATAAAAATTGTATTAATATTGATCATATCATTGCCCCAGAAAACCTTATTACTAACCATATTAGTCAATTAGTACAATATCCTGGTTCGTTACAATTTGCGTCTTTTTATGACAATCGAGTCTGTTTGGTGGCTGTTACCGCCTATTATGGTGGTGCTTTAGTTGGCAGTGAACTTTCTGGACTTAAAGAGCACTTACCCCATGTTGAAGCACGGGTTGTCGCAATTTATCGCAAAAATCGCTTTATACGTCCACTATCATCAACCCTAATTGAAGCTGGTGATATGGTTTATTTCATCACCCCACCAGTTAATATCAAAGCTGTGACCAGTGAGTTACAACGGTTAGAAAAGCCTTATAAACGAATCATTATTAGTGGTGGTGGTGGCGTAGCTGTCACTTTAGCAAAGCGTTTAGAAAATGACTATCAAGTCAAGTTAATCGAACGCAATGCCGAACGTGCCGAATTAATTGCTGAGCAACTTACTAATACAACAGTTCTGCACGGAGAATCATCGGATCAAGAATTGCTCTCACAAGAACAAGTTGAACTTACTGATCTGTTTATTGCTGTCACCAGTGATGATGAATCCAATATCATGTCATCCATGCTAGCCAAAAGGATGGGGGCTAAAAAAGTGATTGTGTTGATTCAACGCCAAGCCTATCTTGAACTGATTAATGATAGTGTGATTGATATAGCAATTTCACCACAACATGCCACCATTTCAGAGCTTCTAAGTCATGTAAGACAAACAGGCGTTGTTAAAGTCGTTTCACTAAGACAAGGTGAATCTGAAATTGTCGAAATTGTTGCCAATGGTCGTAGTGAAACATCAAGACTGGTTGGCAAAAATATTAATGGCTTAAAACTACCTTCGGGCGCAACCATTGGCGCTGTAGTGCGTGGTGAAGATGTTATTATCGTTAATACTGATTTAACTATAGAAGATAATGATCATCTAATCATCTTTTTACCAGATAGAAAGGCAATTACCGACATTGAAAAATTATTACAATAACTTGTTAAAAATAGATAGTCAGTTCATACTAACCCAATAAATTTTGACTCGGGGTGTTTTTTGTTTTAACAAAAAACTGAGATTTTACCCGTTGAACCTGATCTGGATTATGCCAGCGTAGGGAAGTCTAAGCCATCAAGTTACAAAATTGGCAAATTCTTCCCTACATGCAAAGATAATAAGGAGGAAATAAATATGCCAGCAGTCAAATCATTCCCAACTAACCAAGCAACCTTTTTTATCCACCACATTAAACAACAACGCCCACTTGTGCATTGCATAACTAATGATGTAGTCCAAAATTTTACCGCCAATGTACTACTTGCCATTGGCGCATCACCGGCAATGGTTGTTGCCGAGCAAGAAGTTGCTGCATTTGTTTCCATTGCCGATAGTTTATTGATTAATATTGGTACCATTCACGGCAACATAGCCACAAGTATGTTATTAGCAGCAGCTAAAGCGCAGCAAACACAAACACCATGGGTACTTGATCCAGTCGCTGTAGGACCTATGCTTAGTTATCGTACAGAAATTGCATATCAATTATTGTCATTAAAACCAACGGTAATTCGAGGTAATGCCTCAGAAATATTAGCACTAAATGGTCAAAACGCATCGGCAAAAGGACCTGACGGTCAAAACTCAACTCAATCAGCTTTAAACGCTGCCAGAGAAATTGCGCAAAAATATCAAACAATCGTTGCAGTGACAGGTGATATCGACTATATCACTAATGGTAACAACGTATATAGCATAACTGGGGGCGATATTGCTTTAACTAAAGTGACGGGAACAGGATGTTCATTATCCGCCATGGTAGCAGCTTTTATAGCCAATTCACCTGACCCTTTATCTGCTACCGCCTCGGCATGTTTTATGATGAAAAAATCCGCTGAACTTGCCAATAAACAGCAAGGGTTAGGTACCTTCTCGGTATCCCTATTAGATCAACTCTCACTATTTAACCCATCGCTTTAATAAGGATATAAGATGAAAAAACAACTGGATTTAAGCCTTTATTTAGTGCTCGATCCACTACTCTGTGGTGGTATTAGTGGTATGGTCAATACAACAAAAATTGCTGTCAAAAACGGCGTAACCGCTATACAGTTAAGATCAGAAAAAGAAATGGCAGGTAAACAATGGTATCAAGCCGCATTAGCATTGAAAGAAGCGTTAAGTGATACAGCTGTGCCATTATTTATAAATGATCATGTGGATATTGCTTTAGCTGTTAATGCCGATGGCGTACATATTGGACAACTTGATTTACCTGCCGATGTCACTCGCCAACTCATTGGAGAAAACAAATGGTTAGGATTTTCAGTATCTAGTCGCCAACAACTTGATACCACTCCTTGGCAACTGATTGATTATATTGGTATTGGTCCTATCTTTCCAACAACAACCAAAAAAGATGCAACAGGCGCACTGGGAACTGAACAGTTAAGCAAGTTAGTAAAACTAAAGCTGTGCCCTGCTGTTGCCATTGGGGGTATTGATGAAAACAATGTAACTAATGTCATCCAAACAGGCATTGACGGTATTGCAGTGGTTTCGGCTATTTGTGGCAAAAAAGATATTCAACAAGCAACGTTATCGCTTATTAACAAAATCAAACAAGCTAAAGAGGAAATACTATTATGACAACAATTGCATTAACCATTGCTGGATCTGACCCTAGCGGTGGCGCAGGTATTCAAGCCGATTTAAAAACCTTTTCTGCACTCGGCGCTTATGGCATGTCAGTCATTACGGCCTTAACGGCACAAAGCACACAAGGGGTTGATGCGGTATTAGCGATCTCACCAGAATTTATTGAAGCCCAATTTAATACGCTTTATCAAGATATTCAAATTGATAGTGTAAAAATGGGCATGCTCATGAATAAAGAGATAGTCACAACCGTCCACCACCTACTAAAAAGTAACCCAATCCCGATCATCGTATTAGACACCGTCATGGTCGCCAAAGGGGGACATTCGCTCCTAAAACCTGACGCCATCACAGCCATTCGTGAACTTTTACTCCCCCTAGCAACCATCATCACACCCAACTTACCAGAAGCGGCTGCACTACTTGATTGTGACGAAGCAAAAAACGAAGATGATATGCAAAAGCAAGGGCATGAATTACTCAAGTTAGGCTGTAAAGCGGTCTTAATGAAAGGAGGACACTTACCAAGCAATGAAAGCCCTGATTATTTAATCACTCAAAATAACACAGTTAAAATAACCGCTCCACGCATTCAAACAAAAAACACCCACGGTACAGGCTGCACATTATCCGCAGCGATTGCCGCATTATTACCTAAAAACAGCTTGCCAGATGCAATAGCTCAAGCCAAAAATTACCTACACGGCGCAATTAGTCATGCTAACGATTTAAATATAGGGAAAGGGATTGGACCAACACACCATTTTTACCGCTGGTGGTAATCGCACAATAAACAGACTAAGTGGGATTTGAGCTATCTGCTAATGCATGTAATAAAAATCCCATACCTCAACTAATGCAGATCCTTTGCTTCACTTGTGCTACAAGTAAGTGTCCCTTTTTTTCCTTGTTCATTTTTAGAGTAGTCAGCCCAACAACTTTTCATTGATAAATCAATTTTTTTTATTAACTCAATTCTGCTTGTACTGTAAGCGCAACTAACATAATAAGGTTCAACGTCCGTATAGTGATTAACTTCCCATATTAACTCATGTTTCTTACCATCAACCGTTCCTTTTGCTGGTTTTAAAACCGCCATTCTAGAAGGATGATCATAATAAACAATCATGCTATGAAAAGCGCTACTCAGACTATCTTTCTCAAAAACCTCCCATCCTTCGGGCATGTTTTCTACTTTTTCTTTAACGTCGATTTTTTGTGGGCACTCAATCTGATAAGCATTAACAAAAAAAACCGCACCAAACCAAGCCATAATAGCCACAGTAATACTCAATATTTTACCTTTCATAATATATCCTTCTAACAATAGCTTTTTAATAAACAGATAAAAGCATTCTAAAATTTCAAAAATCATGCCAATATATTAAATAAAAACAATTATAATTAATTAGTTATAAGTAATTAAGCTTTTTTCACCATGTTAACTAAATTAAACAATTTTTTTATTATTTCTGTTTTGGGGGTGCAATTTCAATAATGTGGCATAACGAAGGTGTCGCCAAAAAAAGCCCTGTACCATAAAATAAGACTCATCACTACCATACGCAATTCAAACTCAAAATATCTACGGAACGGATTGCACACACCCTACCGCAATTGCGCATTATAACCGAAATATTACAACCTAGATGAAGCCATAAAGCAGCTAAAAGCTATTTGCAAGGTGTAATTAACCATGCCGATAATTTAACCATTGGCAAAAGCATTGGTCCTACACATCATTTTTATCAATGGTGGTAACAAGTAAATGATTAGAATTAATTTGATTTAAGACGTTTTATATAATTCTATGAAAAGTATCGCTAAAGCATTAAACCTTAAATTAAAATAATGTATTGAAAAAATAAACTATGGTTCAAAATTTTAGTGGGATTTGAGTTATCGGCTATTACATATAACAACAAATCCCATATTTTAACTAATACAAGTCCTTTGCTTCACTTGTGCTACAGGTAAGTGTTCCTTTTTTTCCTTGTTCATTTTTAGAGTAGTCAGCCCAACAACTTTTCATTGATAAATCAATTTTTTTTATTAACTCAATTCTGCTTACATTATAAGAGCAAACAACATAATAAGGTTCAACATCTGCTTTAAAATCGACTTCCCATATTAACTCATGTTTCTTACCATTAACCATTCCTTTTGCTGGTTTTAAACTCACCTTTTTAGAAGGCTTACCGTGATAAACAATCATGCTGCTAAACGATACAGTCAAACTATTTATATCGTCAGAAACCTCCCATCCTTCGGGCATGTTTTCTACTTTTTCTTTAACGTCGATTTTTTGTGGGCACTCAATCTGATAAGCATTAACAAAAAAAACCGCACCAAACCAAGCCATAATAGCCACAGTAATACTCAATATTTTACCTTTCATAATATATCCTTCTAACAATAGCTTTTTAATAAACAGATAAAAGCATTCTAGCATTCCCAAAAATATGCCAATATCTTAAACAAATTTTTTGTTATTTCTGTTTTAAAGTGAAATTTCAACAAGATAGCATAACAAAGAGGTCCCCAAAAAACCTAGTGTCATCAAATATAGATGATAGTCAGTATGCAGTCCTAACAAACTCATAACCAGCCTCATTAACAGCAGTGATAGCAGCTTCTTGCGAAATAGAACTATTTTCGATATCAACCTCGCGTTTGGTTAAATCAACGGTCACTTTTGCATTTGGGTCAATATCATTAATCGCTTTTGTTATCATTTTCACACAATGCTGACAACTCATATTATCGACTATTAATTTCATAAAAATCTCTCTATTTCTAACGTATATTTAATAAACAACCAAGTAATATGCCTATTTATAACACTATTTTATTTGATTACATTTAATTTTTTTTCACAAACATGATAATATTTACTTCCTTTTTATACTTATAACAAAATATTATGATGAAAAAAATAAAATATTCTTTATTGTGGGTTTGCAGTTTAATCCTTGTTGGCTGTTCTGAACCTAGTTCTATCGACCGTTGGATTGACAACCCTACCGCTAACGAAATAAAAGTCACAATTGATGGCAATGAATTAACTATTCCAGCTAAATCAGGTGTTAATTATACATTTGAATACGGCAAACATACTTTATCGTATAATAATGACAACTTCAATTTTGTCGTAAAACCGGCTCAATTTGGAGAATCAGGTCTGATTAACCCAACACAAAGCAACTACTATTTATACACAGTCATCTATTCAACGTCTGAGATGAATAATGAACAATACGAAAAGATCTTAAGAGAAAACAGAGAAATCAATAACATTCCAGCCATTATTGATGGTAAAGAGCAAGAAATAGAGATGCCAGCAAAATTAATCAATGATGTATTTATTGAAAAAAGCCAATATCATTGGGATTATTCTTATGATCAGCCTTTCCCAAAAGAAATAACTCAAGAACTAGGATTAAAGAAAAACCAATCTTATCAAGAACGATTAAGAAAATTATATCGTGAAAGTGACTTTATTGAGTTATTAAAAGAAGATGAGCAAGGCGACATTAATTTCCCTTACCAACCTAAAAAGTTCAGTGAAATAAGCCAATATGTTATTCCTAAGATTGACTTAAATAGCATAAAATGCGAAGAAGGTCGCCAATATATGGAAAGTCTGTTAAATGATTGGAATCACCTTATGACATTAAAAGGTAGTGATTTTACAAAACCGTACGACAATTTGGCATCAAATGATGCAATGGCTAAAAGCTATGGTTCAGAAGACAAATGTACAGAAGAAAACGATCCTGAGCAAAGTTACAGTAAAGAATTAAGGCAATTTGTTGATGCCCTCCGAAATACTCGCGATGTGAACTTTTATGTGATCAAATAATAGTCCTTGATCATTTTCAAAAAATCGAAAAAGAGGTTATTAAATAACCTCTTTTAAAAAGAATAAAATCATTTTAAACGGATTTTATGCCTCAATAGCTCACAGACAAGTGTTATTCCTATTTTTATCTTAAGGTTAAAAAAACTAAAATTTTACTTTTTATGTTTTTCTTAATTAAAATTTTTAACCAACTATTTACATCGTATAAAAAAATTACTATGATACACGCCGTTATTAACTGCGAAGGAGAATTGATTATGATTTGTGTAACTAACCTTTGCAGGCTTATCGCAAAATAATTAAGTAATTACTCTTCCCGCTTTTACTTCAATTCATTCTGCTGATCCTTGCCTGCCAATTAACATATACCCAATGTTTAAAGACAACTTAATATAGATAAAGTAAATACTATTTTCGATTAACAACCCATCTATTGTGATCAAGTACGGGTTAATTATTGCTAAATACAATTGCATAAATAGGCGTTTTACTTTCAGCATGTGTTTTTCTAACGAGTGATGCTTTCAAAACAATTGTCTTTATAACTCATCAGGGTAAATCAAAAACAATAATATTTATTAAATGGATTGATATATGGACAATTCTATACAGATGTTATCAGACAAAGCGTCATATATAGCATCAAAAAATACATGGATCGAAGGTTTGGCTATTGAGCAATTACTGACAACCGCTAATTTACCCAATATGGTAAAAGTAGTAGGTATGCCAGATCTTCATCCCGGAAAAGGCTATCCTATTGGAGCTGCCTATTTAAGTCGTGAAATCATCTACCCTGCTTTAATTGGCAGTGATATCGGTTGTGGTATGGGATTTTGGCAAACTGAAATCAATATAGCAAAATTAAGTATTGATAAACTAGAACGACAAATCGGCAATATTGATGAGCCAGATATACGGCATAAATACAATCTTGGCACAATTGGTGGTGGCAACCATTTTGCTGAATTACAAAAAGTCAGTAAAATTTTTGATGAACAGCTATTTAATCGCTATCAACTTAATGCCAAAAAACTGTTTTTATTGGTACATAGTGGATCAAGAGGATTAGGGCATGCGATTTTACAAAACCAATTATCATGTTTTGGTTATCAAGGTTTATCAGAAAACAGCCCTGAGGCCTTAAACTATCTAGCTAAACACGATAATGCGATAGCGTTTGCAAAATTAAATCGACAAGTTGTTGCCGAAAGATTAATGACCAATATTAATACGCAAGGATTTGAAGTACTCAATGTCTGTCATAATTTTCTAGAAAAAGTGACGCTAGATAAGCAAGATTATTGGTTACATCGTAAAGGCGCCTCTTCGGCAAACGATGAGCTAGTAATAGTACCGGGGTCGCGTGGAGATTATAGCTATTTAGTCCAACCAGTAAAGAGTGAAAACCTCCTCATGTCTCTAGCGCATGGCGCTGGGCGTAAATGGCGACGAGCAGACTGTAAAGGCAAATTAGATAATCGTTATTCAATGCAAGAATTAAAGCGAACGAAATTGGGTAGCCGAGTCATTTGTGAAGATAGTCGCTTAATTTTTGAAGAGGCACCACAAGCTTATAAATCAATCGATAGTGTGATTGAGTCGATGCAACAAGTCAATATCGTTAAAGTGATTGCACAGCTTACCCCTATATTGAATTATAAAACGCAAGGAGCTCATTAATGGCATTACTCTTTTTTTCATCTGCCAGAGGGCCTGCCGAGTGCACTTTAGCTGTTGCCAAAGCAGTAACAAAATTTTTAGATGAGGCAAGTAAATTATCGGTAACAACCGAAATTGTCGAAAACGTATTGGGTGATAACCCCAATACTTTTCGATCAGTGCTTATTTCGATTGAGGGTTTACAGAGTCAACAATTAATTCAACGTTGGCTTGGAACCATACAATGGATTTGCCAAAGCCCGTATCGACCGGCGCATAAACGTAAAAATTGGTTTATCGGTGTTACCTGTTTACAAAATCCTTCACACATAATGGATAATGCTATTGAATTTACCACAATGAAATCATCGGGTGCTGGCGGTCAACATGTCAACAAAACCGAATCTGCTGTTCGTGCAATGCATATTGCAACGGGTATTAGTGTTAAAGTACAAACCGAACGCAGCCAACACGCCAATAAGCGGTTAGCCAAATTATTACTAGCCCATAAACTTGCCGAATACCAAGCAAATACACATCAGCAACATAAAACTGTGCGTCAACAATTTCATTACTCGGTGCCAAGAGGTAACAGTAGCTTGGTATTTTATGGCGAAAAGTTTTGTGAAAAATTACGTTAACCATGTTACTTAGATAACATTTTTATTATCGATATTAATATAAGATTTCCCCAAAATTTTACATTGCTGGCCATCTTAAATGATGGTTATGCTAGAATAAAAAATTTATATAATATCAAAACATTATAAAAGAAAAAGAGTAAATCTTTTTTTTATCGTTATAACAAGCCATTCTATCAAGAATGGTTTGTTTAACAACTAGCAAAAATCGGAAGAACAGTTCATCATATGTTATAATCTCATCTATTTGTTAACTTAATGCAATGCCTTTATAATTGGGCTGTAGACTTATTCTAAATAGTCTTTATCTTATCGATTCTTTTAGAGATGCAAACTGCAATAAAGCTAATAAGTTATTTTTTACTAAGTAACAAATAATAACAGGTAATGCATACTTAAATTATTTCATAGTTTTGAAAATATGTTTATCTTACAAAAGAGTATCGATATCAATCAGAATTTGTATTGGATTAGGTTTTAAGACGACACTAAAAAATACCTATTTATTTTGCTTTAATCGCTTATTTATTGAAAGGAATTAGTTACCATGTTACTTAATAATAATCAAAAATTAGGTCTATTTTGCCTCACGCTGTTTTCCGTTTTTTTTATTATTTTAATGCAAGTTCATCTAATGCCAGCTGTGATTGCCGGTTTATTAACCTATACATTAACGCAAAAATTAGATGAATTTTTATCACGAAAAATGATACGTTTTAGCCATCAATCAAAATTAGTTTCGGTACTAGTACTCACAACACTGATTATGAGTATTTTTATTGGTGGATTTTGGTATTTATTTGCTTGGTTTGTTGATATGGCGAAGCACCCTACCGAAACATTAACAAATATGAAATTAGTAGTAAACAACGTAGTAAACAGTCTACCGTCAGGCGTCACTCATTATTTACCTGATGATATTGATGAAATTGAATCAACTATAATGGTTTATTTTAAAGATCATGTCTTTTATCTACAATCTATCATCAAAAAAGTATTCCATGATTTAGTTATATTAATTGTGGGAATGATTATTGGATTAATCTTAGGTTATAAAGAAAATCAACGCAGTAGCAATGATAATCGAATTAAACAAAGAGCATTAACTAAAGCCCTAAAAACCAGTTTAAATCGATTAGTGGTAGTATTCCAATATGTAGCGATGTCTCAAGTTGTGATTGCATTGTTTAACACTATCATGACCGCCATTTTGTTATTTATTATTTTGCCTGTGTTTGGTATTCATTTACCATTTAGTAAAAGTTTAGTGCTAGCAACATTTATTTTTGGCCTTATTCCAATTATTGGCAATCTAATTGTCAATGTCTTAATCTTTTTTGTTGCATTTACAGTATCATTCACCGTTGCAATGGTAATTATTGTTTATTTAATTTTAATTCATAAAATGGAATATGTACTTAACGCTAAAATAGTAGGAACAAAAATTCACGCTGGTATCTGTGAATTATTAATTGCGATGCTATTTTTAGAGACTCTTTTTGGCGTTATTGGTTTAATTTTTGCGCCTATTTTTTATGCTTTTATTAAATTATCTTTAAAAGAACTACGGATTATTTAAATCTATTCAAATTAAAATCGGGTTATTATGTTTGGCTAAAAAGATCCAACAAATCCATCAAACTTAGCGAATATATCAAAAAACAGTATTGATACCATAAGGCACGTTATTGATAGGGTTAGTTTTGGTTGATGGGGTAGGTGCTTTTTAAAGGCATAAAATCGCTCCGATAGACTATTGATTTTATTTATGTTTTACTTCTATTTTTTCAATAGTGCTATTTACCACCAAAACCTAAAGCATTCAAAATGTTGTTCTTGATGTAAGTTAAAAATACTTATTTAACTTGACCCAAATCCTCATCATCCACCTGCGCCATAAACCAACGTTGCCAGCCAGTAGTCTGTTTTTGGATGTTGTCGATGGATTGGTTGAATGAAGCAAAAGCACCGTGCGAAATCATTTTCATCTTCCAACCCACACACAACAACCCTTTAATCACATCTAACGAAGCACGAATAAGTTGTAACTGTTTAACGGCTGATTGACATTCTTCGATGTTATCTCGGTCAACGATATTAGACAATACCGCAAAGCGTATTGCCCCTGTAAGCTCGGTTAAAATCGCTTCGCCGGTGGTAAATTTAAACGATTTAGGTAAATGACAATGCGTTTGCCAATAGCATTGGTATAATGTCACTAAATCATTAAATATTTTAGGTTGAACAAAAGTTGATTTAACAGTGTTGAGCAATTCATCATGCATAATAACCTCACAAAACAATTATTAAATGCAGCCACACAAACCGCACAAAGTTTACAAAAATCGTTATCACTATTGAACATTGCTGAACTCTGTAACGAGTTAGCAAGCGATGTACTAAACCCAAAGTACCAACCAAGCACCTATACACGTTTTGCCGTTTGCGACCCAAAGCTACGCGAAATCTATGCACCAGCTTATCGTGACCGATTATTGCAATGTTGGTTAGTAAACCAAGCTGAGCCTATAATTAGCCCTCACTTTATTGAAGACTCTTTGGATCGGCGGCGGGGGTTGCGCTATTGTGGCTTTGCCACAATAGCGCAACCCTAAGGAAAACGCCCCAACTTACGCGGGGGCTTTATTCTTTGTTATATTATCCTCTCAAGCACCATAACCACCCCCGCGACCTAAGGATTAAGAAATAAACGCTAAAAGCTAAGGTGCGGTGCAAAGGAAATAGCGGGAGTCGCTGACACTGAAGCTGTCGACGCTGCCGGCGCCGCCGCTCGAGTGGACAATGAACTGGTTGCTACCTGTCGCGTCGCTCGTCCAGTAGCCGTAGAAGACGCCGAAGCCCGCATCAGTGTAGTAGGGCATGTCGCCCCACTCCGTGAATAATCCAGAACCAATTCGTCTCTGGTAATGATTACCACTTGATGATGGTGTAGCACCAAAACGTCCTGCTCTAGCATTAGTCAGATCCCTGACCTGTGGCATTCGATAACCCAAACTATTACACCATGCTTCTGTATTAGGATAGTTATCTATTTTATTTCCGCGGTTGACGAACCACTGCTTTAACACAAATCCATATTTTACTACCTCACCGCCATATATATCTCTACCCACTAACTCAAACGTCTGCGGTAACCTTGGCTTAGCAATTAAACTCGGATGAGGATTGTTTATTTGAGCTCTTGCCTCTGGACCTGTTAGCGTCACACGAAACTCAACATCACATTCGCGATTACATTCTGTTTTCCTCGTTACTGTTGCAGTGATTCCTTCATGCGTGACTGGTGTCCATGTCAATCCACTTGCTTCCCCCATTATGATTAAATCAAAATATAATCCATCAGCTCCCGTAGTTGGAAAATTAAGTGCGTATGATGCCGGATCAGTTGATTGAACTAGGAATCCATCTTTGGGGTTCCATATGTCAGCGGGGCCCGCGAAGGAATTCCTGCCGAAATCAAGAATAGGTTTTACGGATTTGAGGATCCCCCATTGTAACGATGGCAGTATTATGGCATCACTGCGATCACCTCCTTGACTATTTTGACCCGATAATGCTTGTGAATTCAACGAAGACAACAATAATGATAGGAGTATCAACGCCAACGAAATTTTTTGGGATAATGTTGATAGTAATTTGAGAGATAACTTCGAAGATATAAACGAGGTTAAAGTAAAAACTCGTCTAACGTGGTTATTTGATAAATTTAAGACATAGGTTTGCCAGTGCTTGTGCCTTGTGCCTTGTGCCTAAAATGATAATGCATTATGGTTCACCTGTCAAGTAAATTGTTGTTTTATTTATCCTTTTTATGTTCTTTCGCTTATTAAATAATCCTTTTTTTAAGTTGATGAAAGTATAACCATAAAAAAAAAACTTGGCTAGTTTTTTGGCTGACTTTTTTTATAAAGAAATGTAAAAAGAAAAACGGTCCAGTTTTATTGATAGTTAAATTTTTAATTAAAATATGGTGTTATGTTTCTAAATATCCTTCTACAATAAGTAGTGAGATAAAAAGAAATTCAAACGTAAACAAGCCTATCAAGCGCATGAGGCGGTGACACTTGCTCGGAAAAGGCGAAAAAACAGCGGTAATGATAAGCCCATAGAGGATCGGTATGACATCAAATTGAAAAATACCTGATACATTATTACAGCCAGAGCAGATTGCCGCATGTTTAAACAAACGTCAGCGACTATTTCATTCGTTGACGACGAACAAATAAAGAAAATACAATATTTATTGAACTCACGCCCAAGAAAACGGCCTTAGAATAAAAGCCCTGCTCCTTTTATTCTAAGGAGTTAAGACGAATTGCACTTCATGGTGTAATCTAGTTTTTTTGTTATTTTATTATTTCATTGAAAGCGCTTAACGCTTGCTTCATTGCTTAGATTCACTTACGCTGAGCGTTATTCTTTAACTGCTTTACTTTTGATTAATCCCAAGCTCAATATCTATCTTATATAAAAATTAAGAAATTAGTATTAAGGATAAACGCAAATGCCATAATTAGAGCTAGAAACCCAATTTGAGTTTAGGTTTTTAACACGGCCATTGTCCGATTCTACGAAGAAATCGCTATCGCTCGTCCAATATTCACTACGGCGGGCAAAGTCTGCACTTCTATACATAGTCAAGGTGCCCCATTCCGTTACGAATCCTGCTCCTATATTGCGTTGTAGGCTATTTTTGCGTGACTGTGGTGAAGCGCCGTCTATTCCGTTTCTACAAGGAAAATCGTCGTATCGAGGGTTACCTACGCCACACTTCGCATTGGTCAGATCTTTTACTCTTGGCGTATGATAACCTATCGCATTACACCATGCGGCTTGCTCAGATTGGTTACCCGTTTTATCACCACGATGGACAAACCACTGCTTCAACACAAAACCATACTTTACCACCTCAGCACCATGTCTATTTCTACCCACTAATTCAAATGGTTGCGGCAAATGTGGCCTATGAACTAAATTTGGGTTATTGGAGTTTTTTTGAGTATAATTCGCTGATGGACCTGTTAAAATAACGCGTATAAATGTACTTTTTTCTAAAATAGTTCTTGTACTACAGGAAGGAATAAAACTTTCCAGAGTACTGCAAGCCTCATAAAACCAAGAATCACTCCTTGGTATACTTGTCACTGTGGCAGTAATTCCTTCGTGTGCATCTGACTGCCATGTTAAATCATTTGCATTTTCCTCTAAGACTAAATCAAAAAATACCCCATCAGCACCTGTGGTAGGGAAATTAAAAGCGTATAAAGGATGTGGTTGAGCGAAAAATCCTGTATTGTAAACAAATTCAGGAGCCGTGGGTTCAGGTTTAAGATCGTTCACACCTTCATTATAAATATAGTAAGGGGAAAGAGTAGGGGTAGCAAATAAGACAATTGGATCAGCAGGTATCATTATTATATCACTACGATTACCCGCTTGAGCTTGTACATTCCATGAAGAAGATAATAATAACAGCCCCAACACCAATAAGCTTTTTCGGGATAATTTCGACGATATAAATAAGTTTCGTGTAAAAACTCGTCGAATAAGATTATTCTGCATTATGTCCCTCACATCAAGTAATATTTTATTCTGTTTGAATTTTTACAGATTCTTGCTTATTTAATAAGCTTACTTTTCTAACGCTATGAAAGTATAGTCGTAAAAAAAATAGTTGGCTAGTTTTTTAGCGGACTTTTGATAAATAAATGTAAAGATGAAAATAATTTGACTTTAGATATAGGTAATTTTTTAATTAAAATATGATGTTATATTTCTGACATTTTGGTCTTTGCTGGGATTATTAATATCTATGACCACGCTCTCATCAAACCTCCCCTTCTGGCGTACTAACTTTACTTAATTATCGATGCATTTTAACGCCGTGATAAGCTAGATATATTGATTTTACAATATCGTGAGATTTTTTTAAACCATTCAGGTAGACTATTTATTTTATTTGTTTTTTATTTTGTTTTTTTAATGAAATTAATTCGCTATAAAGCATCTTCGGGGATTTTATGTTTTGTTTAAAGTCATTTGGATGGGTTTAAGTATTACACACCAGCTTTAATTTGTTCATGATAAAAAATTCTTACTTGAGATGCAGATTTCCTCAGTTGTCAGCATATTCTGATATCGGAATGTACCAACAACTAGGTAATGTTTTGCTTAATAGACTTTATTTAGCGTAGAATTAAAGTTTGACCTACTTACCAATACAAAACGAACTGAATATACGACCTAATAAATCATCAGAGGTAAATTCTCCTGTAATTTCGCTCAGGGCTTCTTGTGCTAGTCTTAGCTCTTCAGCTAGCAATTCGCCAGCATGGAAAGTAATGAGTTGGTACTTACCATTATTTAAGTGTTCTGCTGCTTTTTCTAATGCTTGTAGATGACGTCGGCGTGCTAAAAATCCACCTTCGGTGCTACTGGAAAAGCCCATGACTTGTTTAAGATGATCACGCAATAAAGTCATTCCCTCTCCTGTTCGTGCTGAAAGCTGAATCAGTGAGTAGCCGTTTACTTCACTGTATCCTAGTGCTTCGCCAGTTAAATCGGCTTTGTTGCGGATGACAGTGACGGGCATCTGTTTTGGTAAGCGTTCAATAAATTCTGGCCATAGTTTTTCTGGATTGGTTTCTATTGTCGTTGTGCTGTCGACCATAAATAATACACGATCAGCTTGCTCTATTTCTTGCCAAGCGCGTTCAATGCCAATGCGTTCTACTTCGTCACTCGCTTCACGTAGTCCGGCTGTGTCGATAATATGTAGTGGCATGCCGTCGATATGGATATGCTCGCGTAAAACATCTCGGGTTGTGCCTGCTATATCAGTCACAATAGCAGCATCACGACCAGCTAAGGCATTAAGTAAGCTTGATTTTCCTGCATTAGGACGCCCAGCTATAACGACTTTCATGCCTTCTCGTAACAGTGATCCTTGTTTCGCTTCTTGCCGAACTTCGCTTAAACGAGCTATGACTTCGTTAAGCTGTGCTTCGATTTTACCGTCAGATAAAAAGTCAATTTCTTCTTCGGGGAAATCAATTGCTGCCTCGGTAAATATGCGTAAATGAATTAAGGATTCAACCAATGCATTGACTTTTTTAGAAAATACTCCTTGCAAGGATGATATTGCCGATTTTGCCGCTTGTTCTGAGCTAGCATCAATCAAATCAGCAATAGCTTCGGCTTGAGCAAGATCTAATTTGTCATTTAAAAATGCCCGTTCTGAAAATTCACCCGGACGAGCAATACGGACATGCGGGACTTCAAGAACACGTTTTAACAGTAAATCTAAAATAACAGGTCCACCATGTCCTTGTAGTTCCAGCACATCTTCGCCAGTAAATGAATAAGGATTTGGGAAGAATAAAGCAATTCCCTCATCTAAGGTTGAACCATCTGAGGCTAAAAAAGGCAAATAATCAGCATGTCGAGGCTTAGGTAATTTGCCTAATACAGCTTGGGCAACAGCCTGAACCTTTGGTCCTGAAATACGTAAAATACCGACACCACCACGACCGGGTGGGGTTGCTTGTGCGACAATAGTATCTGAATTCATATGTATCAATTTCTAAATTAAACAGCAATACATCATAATACCATGGACAAGACGCAAAAACAGCTGTTGCTTATTTATCTAATCATGCAAATATACGCCATTTTAAAAATCAAGCGGTTTAAATAAATAGTCAAAAAAGAGCCTGTCTAAATCTCATTTTTAGGATGATCAAATAACCACGAATTAGCTAATGCTAAAGGCTCTCTTATCATTGCAATATATTTATCAAAATTAGAAAAACGTAATGGCGCCGATAATCCCGATACATCCGTAACTCCTGAACGTTTAGCTAGCATTACCGAGCGTAATAAATGAAAATCATTAGTAACAACAACCGTTTTCCCTAATGGTAATACCTCATTGGCATATATAAATTGTTGGGCTGTTCGGGTTGATTTGTCTTCAATATAGATTCGCGAAGCGTCTATTCCTTGATTTACCAAGTAATTAAACATCACGCTAGCTTCAGTGGCTGATTCGTCTTTGCCTTGTCCACCACAAACAACCGCTTTCGTATTGGGATTATTTTGCAAATAAGTGGCAGCTACATCTAAGCGAATTTGTAAGGTTAAAGGCGCCATTGCTGGCGTGCCAACAACTTGTGAACCCAACACAACTAATGTATCAGCGTTATCAATGGGCTTTTGTTGAGCATAGATAAAAATAATAATATTACAAACAATAAAATAACCTAAAATGGCGATAACAGCATAATTGAATAATTTTAAAATTTTCATTAAATCAATATCCTTTTTTAAAACAATCGTCAAAATGGTCATTGATTAGTCCCATTGATTGCATAAATGCATAACAAATCGTTGAGCCAACAAAACTAAAGCCCCTCTTTTTTAACGCCTTTGACATCTGGTCAGATAGTTCGGTGCTCACGGGGACTTCACTTTTGTCTTTATAGTGGTTGATCATCGGTTTACCCTTAACAAAAGACCAAATAAGTTGTGAAAAATCTTCACCATTATTTTGCATAGCTAAATAAGCTTGTGCATTTTTTACAATACTATTAAGTTTTAATCGATTACGAATTAATCCTTTATTTTCAAGTAATTTTTCGATATCTTCAGGCGATAATTTTATAATTTTTTGAGGATCAAAATTGAAAAAACAACGCCGATACTCATCTCGCTTTTTTAATACGGTAATCCACGACAAGCCAGCTTGTTGTCCTTCTAAACAAATTTTTTCAAATAGCTTAAGACTATCATATTGGGCTATGCCCCACTCGTTGTCATGATAAGCAATATACAGTGGATCGTTTGTCACCCAACTGCAACGCTTTACTTTTTGGTCTATCATTAAATCATCCTTTTAGATTAACCACCATGGTATGGTAAATGATGATATCTTTTATCCAATAAAATATAAATATATTAAGATTATAAATTAAATACACAGTTTAATCTCATTCATTAAATTTTTTTATGATAGGAAAAAAGGCATCTTTTTGTGGCAGAATGAGGATTCTTTATAAGATTTGGTCAAAAAAGATAAATTTTCTTGATTTTTTATCTCTATTTAACAATAAGAATAAGGTTAGTTCATGAATCAGTCTGAAATCAATGTTCGGTTACAACCCAATGCACGACCATTAAATAGTAAAGATCTAAAAACGTTAGTGTTATCTTCTTTAGGCGGTACGCTAGAGTTTTATGATTTTGTTATTTATGCGCTTTATATCGATACCATCGTTAAACCGCTATTTTTACCTCATACATTATCCCCTTTGACGTTAGATCTGTTTGCGTGGGGAATTTTTGCTGCTGGTTATTTAGTCCGTCCTGTGGGCGGTATTATTATGGCACATTTTGGCGATAAAATGGGCCGTAAAAAGATGTTTACCCTAAGTGTCGCAATGATGGCGCTACCGACTTTCATCATTGGGGTTTTACCCACTTACGAAATGATCGGTATTTTTGCACCACTATTGCTTTTGATTATGCGCATGTTGCAAGGTGCAGCGATCGGTGGCGAAATGCCAGGTGCTTGGGTATTTATTGCAGAGCATGTGCCAAAACAACGTTATGGACTTGGTGTTGGCACATTAACTTCTGGTATTACTGGCGGGATTTTGCTTGGTTTTATTGTCACAATTATTATTGATATCTGTTTTACCACACAAAATATTTTAGATTATGCATGGCGTATCCCGTTTATTATTGGCGGTATTTTTGGGGTTATTTCAGTTTATTTGCGCCGTTTTTTATCTGAAACACCTATTTTTAAGGAGTTAGCGGCACGTAAAGCGATTGAAAAAAATATCCCTATTGTTACTGTGCTTCAAAAACACAAAACAGCGTGTTTAATTGTTGCATTGTTAACTTGGTCATTGTCTACTGCAATTATGGTGGGGATTTTAATTACCCCGGGTCGTATTGTTGGTGGAATGTATCATTTTGCCAACCTTGATTGGCGGATCGGTGGTTGTATTGCGGCTTTGACCTTAACATTAGGTTGTATTATTTTTGGTTGGTTAGATGATAAGCTTGGTTCAACAAAAACTGGGATGATTTGTTGGGGTGGACTTGCTGTTTCTGGTCTCTATTTTTATGGTTCTTTATCGCCTGATATGTCAATCACTAAACTTTATTTGATTTGGGCGGTGTTTGGGCTTTTTATCGGCTCTGTCGCCATGACACCAATTATTGGAACAAGAACATTTCCACCAGCAATCCGCTATTCAGGTTTGTCGTTTTCTTATAATTTAGCTTATGCGTTATTTAGCGCTATTACGCCAACGTTAACGATTTATCTATTAAGTCCTGAACACTTATTAGGAGAATATAGTTATTTGGGTGCGGGTATTTATATCTCTTTTGTGGCATTAATTGCAATTGGAGTTGGTTTCTATCCTTTAGCAAAAAAGGGCTGGAGCAGTAACTCAACTAATTATTAGCCAGTAATGATTTTAGCAATAACAAAGCAGGGCGAGTTCCCTGCTTTGTTATTTAACTGTGTGCTATATACTAATATGATATACAAATAGCTATCATATTAACGCATGGTAACAAACTCTTCAGCAGCAGTTGGGTGAATCGCAACGGTGTTATCAAAATCCTTTTTCGTTGCACCCATATTTAGTGCTACAGCAAAGCCTTGTAACATTTCGTCCATACCATATCCAATACCATGAATACCCACAATTTTTTCTTCTTTACCAGCGCACACTAACTTCATCCGACACGGTTGACGATGTTGCGTAACTGCGGTGTACATGGCCGTAAAGGTGGATTTATAGACTTTGACGTTTTCTTCACCATATTGCAGTATCGCTTCTGGCTCAGTTAAGCCTACTGTACCAATTGCTGGGTGTGTAAAGACGACGGTTGGAATATTACTATAATCTAAATGTTCATCAGGTTTATTGTTAAAAAGCCTTTCTGATAAGCGACGACCCGCGGCAACCGCAACCGGCGTTAATGCCATGGCGCCTGTATCATCACCGACTGAATAAATACCCTGTACATTGGTATTTTGATATTTATCCACTATCACAAAGCCTTTATTATCAATGTCAATGCCTGCTGCCTGTAAATTCATGTCATTTGTAGCAGGTTCACGACCAATTGCCCAAATTAAACAATCGACAGTATAACTTTCGCCATTTTCTAGTGTTAAAGTTAATGACTCATCACTGTTTTTAGTAACGGATTTTGGCACTGCAAAAGTATGAAGTTGTTGCCCTTCTGTTTTTATCACTTCCATTAATGTTTCGACAATTAATGGATCAAAAGTGCGTAATGGTGTGGCATTGCGAACAAATTGATGAGTTTGTGCGCCAAGTGCATGTAATACACTTGCGATTTCGCAAGCAATATAACCAGCGCCCACAACTGCCACACGCTTAGGTAAGGCTTTTAGCGCAAAAAATCCATCAGATGTAATACCATATTGCGCCCCCGGGATATTCGGAATCGTTGGTTTTCCCCCCACAGCTATCAGAATATGATCGGCACTATAATGTTCACCATTTACCTCAACTGTATGAGAATCAACAAACTTAGCATATCCATGAATCACATCAACGTTGTTATTATTCAGAACCCGATCATAAGATTGATGGATTCGATCAATATAAACGCTTCGGCTAGCAATTAATTTATCCCAACTGAATTGATTAATAGTAGTATCAAAACCGTAATCGGGACCATAGTGATTGATGGCTTCAGCAATTTGTGCACCATACCACATCACTTTTTTAGGCACACAACCAACATTCACACAGGTTCCACCTAATAATTTCGCTTCAATAATGGCACACTTTTTTCCATAGGACGCAGCTCGGTTGACTGATGCTATCCCACCACTACCGCCACCAATGGCAATATAATCATAATGTTTGGTCATAAAATATCCTTAATACTCTTTTTCATAATTTGGTCATTAGCTTTGCATAAAGCGCGTAATAAAAAAAGTATTAATTTTGAAATTTAACAATAGTTATTAACTATTAATTTTCAATAACTGTTAATAATTTTTTTATTAAAGACTTGGTCAACATTGCTAGTGTTTTTTGATGATTTTTTTAAAGTTTGTCTTAAGGCGTAATTAAAATAAGAAAATAAATAGTTGTTTTTTCCCATTCTAAAGCAAATCGGTTACTCCAATGAGTAACCGATTTGCTTGACAATAAGATTTAGCGATTTTTTATTGCATTAATAATATTAGTTGTGGAACAACCATCTTCAAAGTTAAGCACTTTAACCGTTCCACCTGCGGCAATTACTTCCTTTCCACCGGCAATATCCTCAGGTTTATAATCGCCACCTTTGACTAAGACATCGGGCAAGACATTAGCAATGAGTCGTTGAGGAGTTTCTTCTTCAAATGGCACAACCCAATCAACCGAATCAAGTGCACCTAGTACAATCATTCGTTGCATAAGTGGGTTTATTGGTCTTGATTCGCCTTTTAGTTTTTTTACCGAGGCATCGCTGTTTACAGCAACAATTAGGCGATCGCCAAGTTTCCGAGCATTTGCCAAATAAGAAACATGCCCTGCATGTAAAATATCAAAACAGCCATTGGTCATGACAATTTTTTCTCCACGCATGCGCGCCTTTAGGACCTCTTCTTTTAGTTCGTCTTCGCTCATGACGCCAAAACCATCATCAGCACGTGCGCGTATAGCGTTTTCTAGTTCGACTTGTGAAACAGTCGATGTACCTAGTTTGCCAACAACCACACCAGCTGCAGCATTGGCTAAAAAGCAGCTTTCTTCTAAAGATTGTCCAGCAGCTAAAGAAGCGGCTAATGTCGCAATTACAGTATCGCCTGCGCCGGTGACATCAAAGACTTCTTTGGCTTGGGTTGGCAGGTGGTAAATTGGTTTGTCTAATTGTAGTAGTGTCATACCTTTTTCACTACGCGTGACCAGCAAGGCTTTAAGATCATACTTTTTGATAAGCTGATAACCTTTTTCGACAATGTCTTCTTCGTTTTGGCAGTGTCCAACCACGGCTTCAAATTCAGTCATATTTGGCGTTAATAATGTTGCACCACGATAACGCTCAAAATCCGTACCTTTGGGATCAACTAAAATCGGTACATTAGCTTGATTAGCAAGCTTAATCATTGCTTGAACTGCCGATAATGCGCCCTTAGCATAATCCGATAAAACCAACACTTTATGAGTCGTTAATGCTGTTTGAATGCGTTCAAGAATAGGGGTTGCATCAATATTACCAAATCCTTCTTCAAAATCGATACGAATTAATTGTTGATTGCGTGATAGAACTCGCAATTTGGTGATGGTTGGGTGCGTTGAAACGGATACAAAATCACAGTAAACATTATGTTTACTGAGTTGTTTATCAAGAATTTTAGCTGGCTCATCAATGCCTGTTAAGCCAATAAGTCGCGCGTTACCACAAAGTGAAGTTATATTCATGGCAACATTGGCTGCACCGCCTGGGCGTTCTTCTAAAGAGTCAATTTTAACGACAGGAACCGGGGCTTCAGGTGATATTCGATTAGTCCCCCCATACCAGTAGCGATCTAACATAATATCGCCCACAACTAATACATTGGCACAATTAAAATCAGGTAATGATGTTTTCATTATGACAGGTTATCCTTACTTGTTCAGTTTAATTCATTGGTTATCTGTTTATGTCTATTGTTCAGAATCTTGGCTCTCATCTTCTATATTGTCATGTTGACGCGGTTGGTAAAAACGGGCAAAAAAGGTGCCAATTTCAAACAGTAAACAGATAGGTACAGCTAATAATATTTGTGAAAAAACATCTGGTGGTGTAACAAACATTGCAACGGCAAACACACCAACAATAATATAAGGGCGTTTGTTACGTAGGCTTTTGGGTGTGGTGATTCCAGTCCAGCAGAGCAAAATAATTGCCACAGGCACTTCAAAAGCAAAACCAAATACTACAAAAAGGGTCATGACAAAATCGAGGTATTTGGTAATGTCAGTGTTGATTGCAACATCAACCGGTGCCGTATGAATAAAAAAGTAAAACGCTAATGGAAACACCACAAAATAAGCAAACGCTATCCCCATATAAAATAGGATTGTGCTTGATACAATTAAAGGCATCACCAAACGTCTTTCGTGTTGGTATAGTGCTGGCGCAATAAAGCCCCAAACTTGGTATAACACATACGGAATAGAAATGAATATCGCTACCACCGCAGTCAGTTTAATCGGTGTAAAAAATGGCGCGGCAATATCGGTTGCTATCATGCTACTACCTTGAGGTAATTGGCTGATGAGCGGATTTGCTACAATATGATAAATATCATTAGAAAAATAAAATAAACAAATTAATACCAATAAAATACAGATAATACAACGTAAAAGCCGTGTTCTGAGTTCAACAAGATGTCCAATTAATGGTTGAGTAGCATCGTCTGTCATGATTTTTTATCTGAATGTGTTTGTGGATCGATTTGCGTTGCTGAGTCGATTTCGTTTTGTAATGATTCAGTTACACGCTTTAAGTCGTCAATAGATTCTTGAATTTCAGGCGTAAGAGTTGTTAAACCACTTTTTTCAGCCTTTTTTAAACTGTCTTGTAATTCTTGCAGTTTAAGTTCTTTATTTAACTCTAACTGTACAGTGGCTGACATTCGGCGTAGCACCTTTATCCAACCTGCAACTGTTTTTATCGCAACAGGTAACCGTTCTGGCCCTAATACCACCAGACCAATAATTAATACTAATAGTAATTGACCAAAGCTGATATCAAACACGGGTTACTCTTTCTTGTCATTATTGGTGTTAGTATCAGATGAATCGGTATTTTCGATTTTTTGTGAATTATTGCTATCTTTTTTACCGTCATCATCATTCATTGCTTTTTTAAAGCCTTTAATTGACTCACCAAGATCTGAACCCAATGAACGTAATTTTTTTGTTCCAAATAATAGTACAACAACAGCAATTAAGATGAGAAGTTGAGGCAAGCTTGGCATCATGATAATTATCTCCAGTGGGGGTGTTAATAGCAAAATTATACACGCAAATTAGAATATTCCCAAATAATCAGCTCAACGCACTATCAATATCATAAGACATAAAGCGCAAACTAATCCAAGCATGCCATATAGCGTTCGTTCACGCTTTTTACTATGCTGTAATTCTTGATTAATTTGTTTTAATTGAACATTCATCTGTTTGGCGGTTCGTTCAAAATCATTTAATTTTTCTGGTAACTGTGGCAATAGAGTGCGCCACTCGGGCAACGATTCCCAAGCTTGTTGCAGTATTTTTTTTGCACTATATTTATCTTGATACCATTTTTCTAAAAATGGCTTTGCTGTTTGCCATAAATCAAGTTCAGGATAAAGCTGACGACCAAGTCCTTCAATATAAAATAGCGTTTTTTCAAGAAGGGTTAATTGAGGTTGAATATCCATATCAAATTGACGAGCAACTTGAAATAATTGCAGTAAAATCTGTGAAAATGAGATTTCAGCTAGAGGTTTTGCAAATGCTGGTTCACACACATTGCGCATTGCCATTTCAAGTGCGATAGCATCGGTAGTTTCTGGTACCCAACCTGATGCGATATAAGTTTCGGCTATTTTTCGATAATCTCGATTAAAAAAAGCCAAGAAATTCTCAGCAAGATAGCGCTGATCATCATTACTTAATATGCCAACAATGGCACAATCAATACCAATATAACGCGGATTTTGTGGATCGGTAATATCGACAAAAATATTCCCCGGGTGCATATCAGCATGGAAAAAGTTATCACGAAATACTTGGGTAAAAAAAGCTTGAACACCGCGCTCTGCAAGTAATTTCATGTTGACATTATTCTGCTTGAGTTGCTCGATATCGGAGATGGGAATGCCTTTAATACGCTCTTCAACAATTACATTTTTTCGACAAAGATCTTGATAAACATAAGGGATATATAAAGTATCACTATTGATAAAATTATCACGCAATCTAACAGTATTGTAAGCCTCTTTTTGTAAATCTAACTCTTTTAATAGCGTCATTTCATAATCATGCACTATTTCAACAGCTCGTAATTTTTCGCCTGATTTGATACGTTTAGTAAATTGTTTAGCCACCCAATACATTAAACCGATATCAGCTTGAATAACTGGTAGAATATTAGGTCTTAAAACTTTTATGACAACTTCGGCTTGGCTACGTTTTAATACTGCGGTATGGACCTGTGCTATTGATGCTGCCGCTAATGGCTTTTCATCAAAATCGGAAAAATAATGATCTATCGGTTGCTCTAATGCAGACTCAATCAATTGTCTAGCCATTTTTCCATCGAAAGAAATCACTTGGTCTTGCAATCTAGCCAAAGCTTCGGCTATATGTTTTGGTAACACATCACGCCGAGTTGAAATCATTTGTCCAAACTTTATCCAGACTGGTCCTAATTCTTGCAGCGCTTGTCGTAAACGTTCACCAATTTCTTGATGTTTTGCCTTAGGTCTAACCCAAAATAGGCAGAATAATAAAGTACGAAGCCATTTTGATGAACGATGTTTCGGCAATAGTTCATTCAACTGGTAGGCTCGAAATACAGTTAAGATTTTAAACAGTCTAAAAAATGTCATTATTATTCATCACATCAAAATTTAAAGCCAATATGTAACGCAACAATACCACCGGTCATATTGTGATATTTCACATCAACAAATCCTGCATCTTGCATCATTTTTTTCAATGTGTTTTGATCGGGATGCATACGAATTGATTCGGCTAAATAACGATAACTTTCAGAATCATTTGCCACAATTTTTCCCATTAATGGTAACATGGAAAATGAATACAAATCATACGCTTTATTTAGTATTTGATATTGTGGTTTAGAAAACTCAAGAATTAATAAGCGTCCACCAGGTTTCAGTACCCGCCACATGGATCGTAAAGCCTTTTCTTTATCGGTGACATTGCGTAAACCAAATGAGATAGTGATACAATCAAAATAGTTATCAGTAAAAGGTAATTCTTCTGCATTGGCTTGTACATATTCGATATTCTTAAATAAGCCTTTATCACGGAGTTTATCTCGTCCAACTTTTAACATTGATTCGTTAATGTCAGCTAAAACAACTAATCCATCATCACCGACCAGTTGTGAGAATTTTGCCGTTAAGTCACCAGTTCCCCCAGCAAGATCTAGAACTTTTTGGCCTTTACGTACACTGCTATATTCAATGGTGATTTTTTTCCAAATACGATGAATACCAAATGACATAAGATCATTCATAACATCATATTTATCAGCAACAGAGTGAAAGACTTCGGCAACACGTTTGACTTTTTCTTGTTTTGGAACTTGCGTGTAACCAAAATCAATTTTTTCTTGATTTGTATTGTCTTTATTATCAAAAGATTGAGACATAAAATTTACCTATCACAAAGATTTGCCTTATTTTAGCATAAGCCATAATAAATGTGATGAACTAAATCAATAATGCTTCAACCTTCTTTGAGACTGTTTCAAAATACTCCTGCTGTGAACATTGTGGGTTTAAATCTTTTTCGTGAATAACTAAATCAAAATGGTAGCTGTCTTTAAAGGCTTTTAAAACATCATTATCTTTTTGGAAGATTTGACTGTAATATTGCATTAGTGTAGCAAAATCAATTGAGGTAAAAACAAGTTTATTAGCAGTTTCAACAGCTTTTGAAACTCGTTCGACATGTAACATCGCAATTTTAATATAATCAGATTCACTTAAATAGTTATGATGGGTCGAGATTTCTCGCTCGATATAATTAATATAGCCATTAGGCACATATTGCGTATTATAAATATTAGCCAGCTGAATAGGTAATTCACAAAATCTACCTTGACCAATAATAGCCACTTTTTTAACAAAAAAAGGTTTTGCTGCTTGCGCAATAAAAGACCAGTTCTTATAAGGATTTTCGCGGATTTGTGTGGCACTGATGTTCATAAAATGTCGATCAGCATCAACAATGGCAACCGAACAACCAAAATAGTGCTCATGATTTTTGACATCTTGAGGTTCACTGGTAAAAACAACATTTGGGATAACTTTATGCTCTGCAAGGAGCTGCTTAACACGATCACTCCAATCTTGCCAACCGTTAGGATAAAATTCAATACCTGCTTCGTTAAGTACATGGATATGAATATTATGGCGATCTTTAAACGTCTCTTTTAACCACGAAAAACGGTCGCTTACTTGAGGTTGTTTTGGTAAATGGCTTTTATCAAAGAGTTGCTTATCGCGTGAGGCTTCGCAACCAAGAAGAATATGTAATTCATCAACTTGGCTCATAGCTTTTTCAATCAAATAAATATGACCACAATGTAAAGGATAAAACTTCCCAAAAATTAAACCAACTTTATGCTTAAAAGCCATGACAATTACCAAAACACTCAAAAATTAATAACAATTTACAGAAAAAAAAAGCAATTTCTAATCAAATTATGCTTTATCATCTAACTTATTAATAATAAATAAAATAACATGTACTTATTTTTGTAAGTTAGATAATAAAATACCTGTTGCGACCGAAATATTCAATGCAGGCATGTTATCGTTGCCTTTTAAATGCACAACAACATTAGCACAGTTGATAAGTTTCATATTAATTTGTTGGAATATGACTAATGCAACTTTTTTATTAAAACGAATTTTATGCAATTCACTTGATGCAATGGACTTTGCTTGGCAAGGTAATAGTGCGACAATTTGGTAACCGCGTTGTTTAAGCATATCAAGTGAAGCAACAAAATCATCACTTTTAATTGCTTCAACAGCCTCTATTCCGCCTTCGGCCACACGCATAGCTGCACCACTATCAAGTAAATTTGTTTGGCGCAACATCACCCCATTAACGCCATAAAATGCAGCACTACGTATTAATCCACCTAGATTATGAGGATTGTTAACATCGTCAATGGCTAACACACAATCATGATCTCTATCACTTTGCTCTTCTAAATAATCTAATAAGGTAAGCGGAACACGCTTTTTAACAATTAAACAGACACCACCATGGTGTTGAGTTTGGGTTATTTTGCTAATTTGTTCACTAGAGACAACATCATAACCTAACCGCTGTTTAACCAACCAGTCGATTATATCTTTAAACTGATAAGCCATCTCTTGGGTAATAAATAGTTTGACAATCGCTGTACGTCGATGTTTGAAAACAGCCTTACAACTATTTTCACTATAAACCAAAGTTTCTTCTTTTTGTTGACGATATCCATCATAACCAAATGTAGGTGTTTGTTGATTAGTACGGACTCTTTTTTGCCATGGCGAATCGTTAGCGATGAAAGATTGAGATTGATTAAGTTCAACACTAAACTTATTTTTTATAAAATCTGATTTATCATTTCGAGGTTTGAATGTTTCAATACGGTCTTGACGATCGCGTTTAGGTTTCGACTGAAATGAATCATCTTTACGCTTACTTTTCCATCCGGTAGACTTTTCTGTAGCTGAGCGAGAAGATTTCTTTGGTGCACTATTTTTAGCGTAAAAAATAGTGGGTTTGCTTTTTTCGGTATTGTCGTTCATATCAATCTCACAATTAATCGGTTATCGCGTACGAATGGTTGGGGCTATTTTATCTAATACGCCATTAACAAATTTATGGCTGTCAGCAGCACCAAATGTTTTAGTTAATTCAATAGCTTCATTAATGACCACTTTATAAGGTACATCTTGACGTTTCATTAATTCATATAGTGCAATTCTAAGTACCGCTAATTCAATTTGCCCTAATTCATCAACCGAGCGCTCAGTGAGATAAGGCGCCATTTTATCATCTAATTCAGCAGTATTTTTGGCTACTCCATTCAACAATTCACGAAAATACTTAGCATCAACGCCTTTCATATCTTGTTCTGCAATAAAACTTGTCTCAACATCAGCAAGATCGTTTCTGGAAACTTGCCAAGAGTAAATGGCTTGTACTGCACATTCTCTTGCTCGACGACGAGGATTTACTAATGCCACTAAATTACTCCTTAATTGCTTTAATAATATTTAGCATTTCCAGCGCAGTTAATGCAGCTTCAGCACCTTTATTGCCAGCCTTAGTGCCTGCACGTTCAATAGCTTGTTCTATACTTTCAGTAGTTAAAATACCAAATCCGACAGGAATGGTATTATCTAAGCTTGCGCTTAATAAGCCAGAGCTTGATTCACCCGCGACAAAATCAAAATGCGCCGTACTCCCCCGAATGACAGTGCCTAACGCTACAATTGCATCATATTTTTTCGACTGTGCTACAACTTTGGCAGCAAGTGGAATTTCATAAGCACCTGGAACCCAGATAACCGTGATATTTTTATCATCGACTTGACCAATACGTGTTAATGCGTCAATTGCACCATTTACTAGGCTATCATTAATAAAATGATTAAAACGTGCCACCACAATTGCAACTTTCGCTTTTGGCGCAGCCACTTTACCTTCAATTGTTTGCATATTAATTCCTTACCAATTCTATTATGAATGTCATTTCACTCTCTATTTAAGTGAACAGATACTTAATAAATTGTATCACGAAAGAAAAACTTATCCTATTGGCAAATAACGCTACGACCAAGTTCTGTCCAAGATATTATTTAAAATAAATGCAAAGAATTTTGCTATTGCAAATATATTATTTGTTAAATTTAAAATTAATTTAAATTTTGTCGTTATTTCAACTGTCATTATTAAAAATAACCTTAATTTATTTTTATTTTAATGTTTATTTTTACACTTAACGGCATACATTCCTGAAAGTTTTTGACAAGATAGGAAATTTTATCGCTTGCAAGCTATTTTGAAAAAATTACAATAGAGAATAAATTTATCGATGGAGAAATATCCGTGTACATTAACAATATTCGTAATGAGTTAAACCAAGCTATTGACGTATTAACTAATTTTGTCTCAGATGATAAAAATCTGCAACAAATTCAACAAGCCGCAATCTTAATTGCCGATTCGTTTAAACAAGGCGGCAAAGTGTTATCATGCGGTAATGGTGGTTCTCATTGCGATGCGATGCATTTTGCTGAGGAGCTAACTGGCCGCTTTCGTGATAATCGTCCGGCTTACCCAGCCATTGCCATATCAGATGTAAGTCACATTTCCTGTGTTGGTAACGATTATGGATTTGATTATATCTTTTCTCGTTATGTTGAAGGTGTTGGACAAAAAGGCGATGTGCTTTTAGGTATTTCAACTTCAGGCAATTCAGCTAACGTACTTAAAGCAATTGAAGCAGCAAAACAAAAGGACATGAAAATCATTACATTAACCGGTAAAGATGGTGGTAAGATGAATGGACTTGCTGATGTTGATATTCGTGTTCCGCACTTTGGTTATGCCGATCGCGTACAAGAAATCCATATCAAAGTTATTCATATTCTAATCCTACTTATTGAAAAAGAGATGGCTAAATAATATGTGTGAATTATTAGGTATGAGTGCTAATGTGCCAACTGATATTTGCTTTAGTTTTACTAGCCTAATTAAACGAGGTGGGGACAAAGGTCCCCATAAAGATGGCTGGGGAATTACTTTTTATGAAGGCAAAGGCTGCCGTACATTTAAAGATCCCGAGCCATGCAGTTATTCACCTATTGCTAAAATGGTGAAAGAATATCCCATCAAATCTAAAGCCGTAATTGCCCATATTCGACAAGCAAATCGAGGCGGTGTCGCCCTAGAAAATACCCACCCATTTACTCGTGAACTGTGGGGTAAAAACTGGACTTTTGCGCACAATGGACAATTAACCGATTACCAACATTTAGATACAGGGCTATTTCAACCCATTGGTGAAACCGATAGCGAATATGCTTTCTGTTACTTAATAAATCAACTACATCAAAAGTATTCGCAAAAACCGACTAATGATCTTGAGCTGTTTAATTTTATTCAACAATGTGCCAATCAGTTAAGCCAACTTGGTATATTTAATATGCTATTGTCTGATGGGCAATATGTATTTGCTTACTGCACAACCAACTTACATTGGATAACCCGTAAAGCGCCATTTGGCAAAGCAAAATTGCTGGATGAAGATGTCGAAATTGACTTTCAACAACATACTACACCGAATGATGTCGTTACCATTATTTCTACATTACCATTAACTTCAAATGAAATATGGCATAAGCTTAATACGGGCGAGGCGATCTTATTTAAAGATGGTAAAATTAACCAATTTTCCGCATTTTAACGTGTGGCATTGGTGGCTCATTTTTAAATTGATATTGTAGATAACTTAAAGTTAATAGCCCAATTGTGGTCAGCACTATCCATGGTAGGTGTGGAAATCCCATTTGCTTGGCTATATCATATAACCAACCCGCACCGGTATAACCTAGAAACCCACCTAGAGCAAGCCCTAAACGGCTAAATCCCATATAACTACCTTTTGCCTTAGGATTACTTAGTACTGTAGATAAAGTTTCACGAGCGGGTTCGGCAATAATTGCCCCTAAATAAAATAACGCAATCAGTGATAATAGCACTGTTAATTGTGATGTAAAACCTATGATAATAAAAGCAAATGACATTAAAAATAGACCAAATTTAAGGCGCTGATCTAATCTAAAATATTTTTCACTCCAACGAGCTAGTGGATAAAGCAGTACCAGGGAAATACCTGCTTGAATAGCATACATCCATTTCACATAACTTGGGCTACCTGATACGCTTGTGATTGTTAAAGGTAACATCAACATAATTTGCACCCATAGTACATAATAACCGGTTAACGTAAGTACATAGCGAGTAAATTTTTTATCTTTTACAACCATTTTCATGCCATTAATAATAGGCGCTTTACCAATGGCAATGTGATAAGCTGGCAGGAAGAAAATATTAAAAATCCCACATAAGAAAAAAATAAAAGCGCCACACCAACATACTAAATGGAAGTCATAATCAATTAAAATTCCACCAATAAGAGCACCAATCACAGCACCAGCATTATCTTGTATCATTAACAGTGATATGAACTTACCTCGCTCATGTGGACGGGTAAACTTAATGGTTAGTCCCATACGAGGAGGATCAAATAATAGTCCTCCTAATGCTGAAAGTAAGCAAGAAAGTAATAATAACCAAGGCTCGCTAGCAATCGCCATTGAGATAAAACCAACGCAACGTAAAAACATACCCGCCACAATCATAGGCTTTGCACCAAAGCGATCAGCAATAGCACCACCAACAATACCAAAACCTTGTTGAACAAATTGCCGAAATCCTAACGCAAAACCAACAAATAGAGCGCTCCAACCAACTTGGTTAACAAAGTGGGTTGAAACCAGCGGAAACACCACATAAAACCCTAATACAATAAACAAATTATCAAGCAGAAGTATTTGCCGACCTGTTTTACGAATTTGGGATGGTATTGGCATTTATTTGACTCTTTGCGCTAAATAGTTTTGATAATCAGGTATTTCAATGTCAACTTCTTGCGTAAAAATAGAAGATTGGATCAATGCATTGGCTGTAGCTTGATTAGTTGCAACTGGAATGTTCCAAACCGTAGATAATCGTAACAACGCTTTAACATCGGGATCATGAGGTACGGCATTAAGTGGATCCCAAAAAAAGATTAAGATATCAATTTTACCTTCTGCAATTAATGCACCAATTTGCTGATCACCCCCCATAGGGCCACTTAGCATTGGAGTGATATTGAGTCCCGTTGCTTGTTTTATTAATGTGCTTGTCGTCCCTGTACCACATAAATTATGTCTAGACAGCTCCTCACGATTTTTTTTACACCAATTTAATAAAGAATCCTTTAAATGATCGTGAGCAACTAAAGCAATGTTTTTTTGAGCCGATAATTTACGTGTGGTATAAAGCATCATTGTTATCCTAATTTATTATTATCTTTCTAGATTTTTTAACAGAGTATTAATTAAAGTGCAAGGGATATTTAATCAGTAACGGATAATAAAAAAGGCACCGAGGTGCCTTTTTATACAATATCAAAAGAGATTAGAATTGGTAGATTAAACCAAGTGCCACTGTGTCTTTTGTTGTGCCATTGATTTGTGATTTAGTAAATGAGCCATCTTCATATAAAGCACGACGTGCACCGATGTCATCTTTATCTAACAAGTTGATTTTATAATCGATAATAGCTTGTAAGTTTTTGTTAAAGTCATAAGTTAAACCAACATCAACATATTTAGCTACATCATTACCTTTAAGCCCTGCATCATTTGAATAATGAGATGCATCTTTAACTTTATGTTGGATATAAGCAACAGATGGGGTTAAACGACCCACTTCAAAATCAATACCGTATTGCGCAACAAACTCATAACCTTTGGTTTTTAAATCATCAGCACTACGAGTGGTTGATGCATTATCCCAACCATATTTTTGTTTACCTTGAATATATAACGCAGCTAAATAAAGGTTGTCGTTATCATATTTGATACCAGCTGACCATGCTTTAGCATCCTTATGACCACCCGTTTGTGCATAACCAGCACCAACCGATAAACCTGTATCAAGTACATCCCAATCAACAACAGAACCCCATGCTTCAGCACTATCATGTTTTGCATTACTATTCTGTTTGTTGAAATGATTTGTTGAGCTGTTATCGCCATTATCCGCGTATTGAACAGCGAAACGCAAACCATTTACTAAGCCAAAGAAATCTGAATTACGGTAAGTCGCAACGGCTTTAGTACGAGCTGTTAATGCATAAAGATTATTATCTGAAGCATCACCACCAAATTCTGGTAAAACATCAGTATAAGACGTTAACGTTTTTAACACACCATCATTGCGACCATAATCGAATGAACCAAAATCACCAAAGTTTAAACCAGCAAATGCATAACGCGTTTCATTATCTGCATTTTTACCAGTATTGGCTTCGTACTCCCAACGACCATAGCCAGTTACGCTGTCTGTCACTTGTGTTTGACCTGACATACCTAAACGCGCAGTGGTTTTGTCACCTTCACCAGTTTGGTTATTACGATCGGTAATATAATTTAAAGCATAAACTCGACCATAAAAGTCCACTTTATTACCGTCTTTATTCCACACTTCAATAGAAGCGTTTGCCGTACCTGCAATTAAAAGCGCAGGAATAGCGATTGCTAATAGATTACGTTTCATTTTGTTACCCTCGTAGGTATTTTATATTATTAAAGATGCAAATTATTTTGCTCTTGTTTTAATAAATAATTGTCAATAAATAACAATTATATTATTACTGTGATATCTATTTTTATTAGATAACGAATAGATTTTATTGCACTCATTGCCTATTTAACAATGTTAACCAGATTATTTCTGCGAATTTACGAATATTTTAATATTAAATATGGATTTTTTTAGGCATAAAATGTGTTTTTAGCAGGAAAGGTATTTAGCAGACGAAAAAAAAGGCACCTAAGTGCCTTTTTATAAGATATTAAGAGATTAGAATTGGTAAATTAAACCAACACCTAACACGTCTTTAGTACCTGGTTTATTTTCGTGACGGTCACGTTGTTTTTCTGTGTTATTTGCTGCACCAAAATCTTTACGATCAAGAAGATTGAATTTATATTCAACAATCGCACTGAAGTTTTTGTTTAAATCGTAAGTTGCACCTACAGATACATACTTAACTTCTGGTGAACTAAAACCTCGATGCTTCCAACGGTAACCATATCTAGAAAAATTTTCATAATCAGAAGATTTAACTTTGTGCTGAACATAAGCTAAAGAAGGAGTTAAACGACCAACTTCAAGATCAATGCCATATTGAGCAACTAATTCAAAACCTCTGATTTTTAAATCTGTATCTCTTATATGAAGGACATAATCATTAATTACTCCATAAGTACCAACCGCATTCTTATGTTTGCTTTGGAAATAGTTAGCACCTAAATATAAATTATAGTTATCATATTTAAGACCAGTTGCCCAAGTATTTTGACGACTATCACTTTTTGAAGTTTGAGCATAACCCGCACCAGCTGTTAAACCAGTGTCAAAAATATTCCATTGAACATTCGCACCCCAAGCTTCTTTCGATTTCTTGTTAATACGATCTTTAGTAGTACCAACTACAGGTTCAAACCATTGTTTTTTCTTAATATCTTTAACTGCATCACCATTATCGGCATATTGTAATGCAAAGCTGATATCATCAGTTAAACCAAAGAAATTATTGTTACGGTAAGTTGCAACAGCTTTAGTACGTTCTGAAAGAACATGCCATGCATTGTTTGCTGCGTCACCACCAAATTGAGGTAATACATCAGTATAAGCAGTGATTGCTTTTAACACACCGTCATTACGACCATAGTCGAATGAACCTGCATCACCAAAATTTAAACCAGCAAATGCATAGCGCACTTCGTTATCAGAATTTTTACCCGCTTTCGCTTCGTATTCCCAACGACCATAGCCTGTTACACTATCAGTAATTTGAGTTTGACCAGACATACCTAAACGAGCTGAAGTATCATCACCTTCGCCTTTTTGTGCGCGATCAGTGATGTTGTTAGCTGCTTTTACTCGGCCATAAAAGTCAACTTTATTACCATCTTTGTTCCAAACTTCGATAGATGCATTTGCGCTAGCTGCTGCTAAAAGCGCAGGAATAGCGATTGCTAATAGATTACGTTTCATTTTTTACCCTCATGGTTATTTTTTTAAAAAAGACACTTTCCATAAGTTTAGTGTCAATTTTCGTACAATAATTATTCATCCAAAAAATAATATTTTTATCTATTATTTTTATCTACTTTTTACAGTATCGTAAATTATGTATAAATTTTTTATAAAATCAAGTGAACTTTTCATTAAATATGATGCCTAAGGCTAAAAATGAGCCTGTTTGATTGTTTTTTATACATATAAAAACTAAGATTTTTACTTTTTATTCCCAACCAAATTTTGGTTGGGATTTAATCAACTTAAAAATTTGCATTACGTGGTGTCCTCGGAAATGGTATCACATCACGTACATTTTGCACGCCGGTGACATAAACAATCAGGCGTTCAAAACCAAGACCAAATCCAGAATGAGGCACTGTACCATAACGGCGTAAATCTCGATACCACCAATAATCTTCTTTTTTCAGTCCCATTTCTTCCATACGTTTATCCAACATATCTAAACGCTCTTCACGCTGAGAACCACCAATAATTTCACCAATCCCCGGTGCTAAAACGTCCATTGCTGCAACGGTTTTACCATCATCATTCATACGCATATAAAACGCTTTAATGTCTTTAGGATAGTTTTTGACAACCACTGGCGCTTTAAAATGTTGTTCTGCTAAGTAACGTTCATGCTCTGAGGCTAAATCGATTCCCCAACTGACAGGATTTTCAAACTGAGCATCACAATTTTGCAAAATAGTGATAGCATCGGTGTAGTCAACTTGCGCGAAATCAGCATTAATAAAGTTTTCAAGACGTTTAATTGCTTCTTTATCAACATGCTGGGCAAAAAATTGCATATCATCAGCCCGTTTTTCTAATACGGCTTTAAACACATATTTCAACATGTCTTCGGCAAGCTTAGCATTGTCGTTAAGATCAGCAAACGCCACTTCAGGCTCCATCATCCAAAACTCAGCTAAATGACGAGTTGTATTTGAGTTTTCAGCTCTAAATGTTGGGCCAAAAGTATAAACTTTAGAAAGTGCACAAGCATAAGTTTCGGCATTTAATTGCCCAGAAACAGTTAAAAACGCTTCTTTTCCAAAAAAGTCTTTATCAAAATCAACCTTACCACTATCCGATTTAGGCAGATTTAACATATCTAGTGTCGAAACACGGAACATTTCGCCCGCCCCTTCGGTATCTGATGCAGTAATAATAGGTGTTGATAACCAATAAAAGCCACGCTCATCAAAAAATTGGTGAATGGCTTGTGCAAGCGTATGGCGTACACGCGTTATCGCACCAACAATATTGGTTCTTGCTCGTAAATGAGCCACTTCTCGCAAATATTCAATAGAGTGACGTTTAGCTGCCATTGGGTAAGTTTCAGGATCGTCAACAAAGCCATATACTTCAACTTGTGTTGCTTGTAATTCATATTTCTGACCTTGACCTGGTGATTCTACTACTTTACCAGTAACTTTAACCGAACAACCAGCTGTTAAACGTAAGATCTCTTGTTCATAATTAGGTAAATTCTTTTCAATAACCGCTTGAATAGGATCAAAGCAAGAGCCATCATAAACGGCTAAAAATGAAATACCGGCTTTAGAATCACGCCGCGTTCTTACCCAACCTTGAACAGAAATTGTGCTACCAACAGCAATTTTGCCTTGTAACACATCAACAATAGGTGCAACTGAAGTCATTTTAATTATCCATCTCTACATTAATTTGTTTAAGTGATATTTGAAGTAATACAGATCTATTCTAACGGTTATTCCATAGCAAAATGGAATTTTTGAATAATAAAATCTTGATTACTGATCTCTATTTTCTAATATGAACGATAGGTTAAATATTAATTATTATCAAATTTTAACACTAAAAGTTCGTTTTAATTCATCAATAAAATCTAAATCCTGAGATATCGTTTTCCCTGGACTATCTGATAGTTTTGCAACGGATTGATCATTGCATTCCGTTAATTTAAGTACAATATTTAAAGCCTTAGTATTAGCCTCTTTAGAAGGAATATCGCAAGCCAAAAAACCACCTACGCCAAAAGATAATTTTACGCGATGATTAAAATGCTGATAAATATTAAGTGCCTTATCAAAATTCAAACTGTCTGAAAATACCAATAACTTTGTTTTAGGATCAATGCCTAATTGCTGGTAATGCGCGATAGCTTTTTCGCCCCACTCAATTGAATCGCCCGAATCATGGCGAAGTCCTTGATAGTGAGACGCAAAGTGCAGGTCAAAATCACGTAAAAACGCATCCATTGTAATACAATCGGTCAATGCCACTCCCAAGTCATGAGGATATTCATCTAACCAAACCTGAAGCGCATCTGTTTGGCAATCCTGAAGATTATGGCTTAAACGCTGATGAGCTTGAAACCACTCATGTGCTTGCGTTCCAACAGGCGTAAGCCCTAAACGATAGGCAAGTAAATAATTACTAGTGCTATGAAAGTTATTAAAATGCGATTTCAAATAACTAACAACAGCCTCTTGCACCGCAAACGAATAACGCCTACGAGTACCAAAATCCATTAAATTAAAACCGGACATATCCATATTAGCTGTTTTTTCATTAAATAAGGCTAATTTATCTTTTAGCCTTGCCAATGCTTCATTAACGCCAATATTTGGCGAACGATCTTTATGGACAACCTCACTAATAACAGCAAGTAATGGCACTTCCCATAAAATGACATCTAACCATTTTCCTTTAATGGTAATGGAAAGCTTCCCATCTTCATTTTTTATAGTAAGCAAATTACTATTGAAACGCCATTTTTTAAGCCAATTTAAATAATCAGATTTAAAAAAGGAGATATTTGACAAATAGTTAAATTCATCATCAGACAAAACTAATGATTCCATTAATTTTACTTGATATATTATTTCATCAGCATATTGCCCTAGTAAATCATCACTACGACAACGAAACTGCGCAACCACGGTTGCTTCAGGATAGCGATGAAATACAGCCTGCTGCATATGCAACTTATAAGCATCAGTATCTAATATTGATGTAATGATTGCTGGTAACATGTAAATTTAGTGTTATTACTTTAAATAAAATTCCGAAGATTATAGCAGAATAATAATGAAGATATAGATTAATTATGTAATAAGATTGTTTTTAATCAGCTATAATATTTGCTAGCACAACGTATAAATTGAGTCTAAACCCAAAGGTCATAACAACATGAATACAAAAACACCTGAATCGCAACCTATTGCAAAAAACCGTCTTGATTATAAAGCGCCTAATTTTACTATTACCGACATTGATCTTGATTTTGATTTAGCGCCCGAAATAACAACAGTAACAGCTCATAGCCGCGTTGTTCAAAAAAACCAGCAAGCGAGCGATTTAATTTTAGATGGCGAAGACCTTAAATTGATCTCCATTAATATCGACGAGCAACCATGGCATGATTATCAAATCACAAAAACAGGACTAATTATTCACAACGTGCCTACCGAGTTTACTTTAACGATTGTTAACGAAATCAAACCAATTAATAATACCGCACTGGAAGGATTATACGTATCAGGCGAAGCGCTTTGTACGCAATGTGAAGCGGAAGGATTCCGACATATCACCTATTACCTTGACAGACCCGATGTACTTGCACGTTTTTCAACACGCATCACTGCGAATAAACAACGCTATCCTTACCTACTCTCAAATGGTAATCGTATCGCACAAGGTGAACTTGCTGATGGACGTCATTGGGTACAATGGCAAGATCCTTTTCCTAAACCAGCCTACTTATTTGCCTTAGTTGCTGGTGATTTTGATATTTTAAAAGATCAGTTTATTACTCAATCCAAACGTAAAGTTGATTTAGAAATTTATGTTGATAAAGGTAATTTAGATCGTTCGCACTGGGCAATGACAAGCTTGAAAAATGCCATGCGTTGGGACGAAACACGTTTTGACCTTGAATACGACTTAGATATTTTTATGATCGTTGCGGTTGATTTTTTCAATATGGGGGCAATGGAAAACAAAGGTTTAAATATCTTTAACTCAAAATATGTGCTGGCCAAACCACAAACAGCGACAGATGATGACTACCTAGGTATTGAAGGTGTAATTGGTCATGAATATTTTCACAACTGGACAGGTAATCGAGTCACCTGTCGTGACTGGTTTCAACTCAGTTTAAAAGAAGGGTTAACAGTGTTTCGTGATCAAGAATTTAGCGCCGATATGGGATCTCGTGCAGTCAAACGGATTGAAGATGTAAAACTTTTGCGTACCGTTCAATTTGCCGAAGATGCCAGCCCAATGTCTCACCCTATTCGCCCAGAACAAGTCATTGAAATGAATAACTTTTATACAGTAACCGTATACGAAAAAGGCGCTGAAGTTATTCGTATGATGCATACCTTGTTAGGTGAAGATAAATTCCAAGCAGGCATGAAACTCTATTTCAAACGCCATGATGGTAGTGCCGCAACGTGTGATGATTTTGTTGCTGCCATGCAAGATGCCTCTGGCATCGATTTAACTCAGTTTAAATTATGGTATAGTCAATCAGGTACACCGGAACTAACCGTTACTGATAAGTACGATGCAACAAATCAACAATATACTTTAATAGTGGAACAATATACACCACCGACACAAGATCAAAATCAAAAACAAGCATTACATATCCCGCTTGATATTGAATTATATCAACCTAACGGCGAAGTCATTACACTGCAATACCAAGGCAAAGCTATTCACCATGTGTTAAATTTAACGCAAAGCACACAACAATTTATCTTTGATAAGGTAACTGAAAAGCCGATCATTTCATTATTACGTGATTTTTCAGCCCCCGTTAAGTTAACTTATGATTATCAAGATAATGATCTCATTTTCCTAATGCAACACGCGACTAACGCATTTAGCCGCTACGATGCAGCGCAAATGCTATTGGCAAAATATGTTCGTTTAAATGTAAAAAATCATAAAGAAAATCAAAAGTTAACACTACCTGATTCAGTATTAGATGCATTTAGAGCTGTATTGTTATCAGAAAATACAGATCCTTCCCTTATCGCGCAAATATTGACCTTGCCATCTGAAAACGAATTAGCTAATTTATTTACTGTGGTTGATCCAATTGCTATTCATGAAGTCCGTCTGTTTTTACTAACTCAATTTGCAAACGAACTTTATGATGAATTATTAGCCGTTTATCACCACAATAACACTTTACAATATCAAATTAAACATAATGATATTGCTAAGCGATCACTTAAAAACTGCTGTTTAACTTTATTAGCTTATGCTGATGACAATTCGCGCGCCAATACATTAGTGAGCCAACAATATCATCAAGCCAATAATATGACTGATTGTTTAGCCGCCTTAAATGTAGCGGTAAAAGCTCAACTTGATTGTCGAACAGAGCTATTAGTAGACTTTGATGATAAATGGCATCAAGATGGACTGGTTATGGACAAATGGTTAGCATTGAACGCAACAAGCCCTGATAAGAACGCCCTTGCTACAGTGAAAAAATTATTAACTCACCGCTCATTTACGCTCAGTAATCCAAATCGCATCCGCGCATTAATTGGTGCCTTTGTAAATAATAACCCTGTGGCATTTCATGCTAAAGATGGTAGTGGTTATCAATTCTTAGTTGAAATCCTCACTGAGTTAAACCAAAAAAATCCGCAAGTTGCCGCAAGACTCATCGATCCGCTGATTCGATTAAAACGTTATGACGAAAAACGTCAACAACAGATGCGAAAAGCACTTGAAGCCTTGCTAAAAATTGAAAATTTATCTAAAGATTTATTTGAAAAAATTAGCAAAGCATTAGCTGTATAGGTGGTAAAAATATCATCCGGCAATATCATTGCCAGATGATATTAATTAAATTAAAATTTAAGTTTTATACTGAAACACATACCTACCTGAAACTTTTTGACAATTATTCTAATGAGCTTTACATAATGACAATAAAAGAAATCACACCAACAGAACTGGCAGAAAAACTAAACCAGTTTGATAACATTTTCTTACTTGATGTACGCGAAGCTAACGAGGTCGCTATTTGCAATATTAATGGTGCAACGCATATTCCAATGAACCTAATTCCACTGTATTTAGACAAAATCCCTGATGAAATCGATATTATTATTTACTGTCATCACGGCATAAGAAGCCTTAATGTCGCTAACTATTTAGCTGAAAATGGTTTTGATACCGATTACCTTTACAACCTAACAGGGGGAATTGATGCTTGGGCATGCATAATTGATCAACAAATGCCAAGATATTAAAATGCCCGTTATCAAACGGGCTTTATTTTTTCTCGTTTATTCTTTAGGCATTACCCAATAGCCATTTTGGTTATGTGTTTTCATATAATATTTAAAGTATAAAAATTATTTATTTACAAACTATTCGCAAAATGACAATGCGTTTAATTGATTTCTTTATTCACAAATATCAAGTAAAATAGATTTAATTATAATTTTAGTAGTATAGGAAATAATGGTGGAAGAGGCATTACAGCAAAATTTGGTTGAAATCCATGATATGTCTTTTTATCGTGGAACAAGACCTATTTATAAAAATATGAGTCTGAATGTCCCAAAAGGAAAAGTCACGGCAATTATGGGACCTTCTGGTATTGGTAAAACCACCTTATTACGTCTGATTGGTGGACAATTAAAACCGCAATCAGGAAAAATTCTATTTGATGGTGAAGATATACCCAGCATGTCGCGTTCAAGATTGTATGAAGTACGTAAACGCATGAGCATGTTATTTCAATCAGGTGCCTTATTTACTGATCTAACGGTATTTGACAATGTGGCCTATCCATTACGCGAACACCTAAACTTACCTGAACCTATATTGCACAATTTAGTGCTAATGAAATTACAAGCGGTTGGCTTACGTGGCGCGGCGCAAATGATGCCTTCTGAATTATCTGGTGGTATGGCAAGACGCGCCGCTTTAGCTAGAGCTATAGCGCTGGATCCCGATTTAATCATGTTTGACGAACCGTTTGCTGGGCAAGATCCTATCTCAATGGGCGTGATTGTTAAACTGATATCTGAAATTAACCAATCATTAGGATTAACTTGCATTGTTGTCAGCCATGATGTGAGTGAAGTACTCAGTATTGCAGACTATGCTTATATTGTAGCTGAACAACATATTATTGCAGGTGGTACACCGCAGCAATTGCGTGATAATGACGATTCACGGGTTAAACAGTTCCTTGACGGTTTGGCTGATGGACCAGTCCCTTTTCATTATCCTGCTGATGATTATAAATTAGACCTAAGCAGAGGTATAAAATAATGTTAAATTTATTGGCAAAATTAGGGCAATGGTTTATCAATATCATTGCGATGATTGGTCGTTCTGGTGTTATGCTGTTTGGGGCATTGATTGGTAAGCCACAATTTAACAAACAATTTCCATTACTCGTTAAGCAATTTTATTTTGTTGGAGTACAATCTCTCACTATTATTATTGTTTCTGGTCTTTTTATAGGCATGGTTTTGGCTCTGCAAGGTTATTTTATTCTAACCACTTTTGGTGCCGAAGCAAGCCTTGGAATGATGGTTGCGCTAGCCCTACTTCGCGAATTAGGACCTGTTGTTGCAGGTCTACTGTTTGCTGGACGTGCAGGCTCTGCTTTAACAGCCGAAATCGGCTTAATGAAAGCAACTGAACAGTTATCAAGTATGGAGATGATGGCAATTGATCCACTACGACGTATTATCGCTCCGCGTTTTTGGGCAGGTTTTTTTAGTATGCCGTTTTTAACTGCAATTTTTGTCACCGTTGGCATTTTAGGTGGTGCGCTTGTTGGCGTTGATTGGAAAGGTATTGATGCAGGCTTTTTTTGGTCATCGATTCAAAGTAATGTTGATTGGTGGCATGATTTAGGCAACTGTTTTGTCAAAAGCTTTGCATTTGCCATCGCTAGCACTTGGATTGCACTTTTTAATGGTTATGATTGTGTACCAACATCAGAAGGAATTAGTCGAGCAACAACAAGCACTGTTGTTTATTCATCATTAGTTATTTTGGGGTTAGATTTTATTTTAACCGCATTAATGTTTAGTCATTGAGGTCATTAAACATGAGTCGTAAAATCGAAATTACAGTAGGATTATTTATGGTGCTGGTCATTTGTTCAGTGCTATTTTTATGTTTTAGAGTAACCGATCCAACATCATTTGCTAGCCATAATTCCTATCGAGTTTATGCTGTATTTGATAATATTGGGGGGTTAAAAGCACGTTCTCCTATCAAAATTGGTGGGGTAGTCATTGGTCGCGTCAGTAATATTTCGCTAAATTCGTCGAATGGCAACCAATACAAACCTTATGTAGCAATGGATATTGATGCACAATATAACAAAATTCCAAGTTCAAGTTCACTTTCAATTAAGACTTCTGGAATACTTGGAGAACAATTTATTGATATCAATATAGGCGTTGATAGAGAAACAGAATTTAGTATTGACGCATCAGGCGTTGATCCAGCTATTGTAGCTGAAGCAGAAAAAAATAAAACTCCGCCATACTTACTCGAAGGTTTTGTTGTGCAAAACACCACACCTGCTATCGTTTTAGAAGATCTCATTGGTAAATTCCTTTACAGCATAGGTGGCTCATCAGATAAAGACAAAACCAACAAAGATAACAAAGAAGATACAACTGAAAACTAAGGAGTTAACATGTTAAACAAATTTAAAACAACCATTCTTTTAGTATTAGCTTTATTGTTTAGTTCTACAGCCTTTGCTGAAAACGATCCCTATAAAGAAATGCAAGTTTCTGCTGATAAGATTTTTAGCACCATGAATGCACAATCCGCAGCATTAAAATCAAACCCTAACAAACTAAAAGAGATTGTAAGATCGGATTTATTGCCTTATGTACAAGTCAAATATGCTGGTGCATTAATTCTAGGTAATTATTATAAAAGTGCAACGGAAGCGCAGCGCACAGCTTATTTTGCGGCTTTTGAAAACTATCTGGTACAAGCTTTTGCTCAAGCTTTATCTATGTATAATGGACAAACATATCAAGTTGAATCGCCTAAAGATTTAACTGGTAAAACACTTATTTCTATTCGTGTTTTATTAAATCAACCAGATAAAAATCAACAACCATTGCGTATTGATTTTCAATGGCGTAAAAACTCTGTCACTGGTGAATGGAAAGCTTATGATTTAGTTGCTGAAGGTGTAAGCATGATCACCACAAAACAAAATGAATGGTCAACCATTTTACGTCAAAACGGAATTGATGCATTAACTAAACAATTAACTGATCTTTCAAACCGCAATATTGATCCAAATGCTAAACAAAAAGGTTAGTCGATAATGTCGCGAATCAAAACAGAACAACAACAAGATATATTATGTTTACAGGGTGAACTTGATGTTCACTCTTTAAACGATTTATGGTCAACACAAAGCTCCCTTTTAAACGCTGTAAAATCCATTGATGTAGAACAACTTACTCGGGTTGATTCTTCAGGTCTCGCGACTTTAATTTATTTTTGCAATAAATATGATGTAAAGCTCAAAGGTATTAATCCTCAGCTACAAACATTAATTACCTTGTATGATCTACAACCTGTTATCAATAGTTAAAAAGGTAAATTTTATACTAAGACGCATAGTTACCTGAAACTTTTTGACAAAACATAATACCCATAATTTATATTAATAATGAGTAATAAGTAATGAATAAACAAGAAATTATAGATAAATTAAACAGTTCACTTAAACTTGATGATGTACATGTACTGACTGATGATGGCAGCCATTTTCAAATTATTGCCGTTGGTGAATTATTTGCCGATTTAAATCGAGTAAAAAAACAACAAGCGATCTACGCCCCTTTGGCAGAATTTATTCATGATAACCGCATCCATGCACTTTCGATAAAAACCTATACCCCCTCTGAATGGCAACGCGAACGCAAATTGATGGGATTATAATGCTTCCTAAGTATGATATTCTCTTGAATTAACTGAATTTGCCACCATATTATGTTCTATCAATAGACAACCCATGAGTATAAAGGTATCGCTACATGACTAATCCATTATTAACAGATGCATCATTACCACTCTTTTCACAAATTAAGCCCGAGCATGTTTTGCCTGCTATACAAGAAACTTTAAAAAACTGCAGAAATACAATTGAAACAGTACTAAAACAAAATAGCCAATACACTTGGGATAACTTAATCCAACCAATTGATGAAGTGGACGAAAAATTTGGTCGAGCTTGGTCGCCAGTTAGCCATCTTAATTCAGTTAAAAATAGCCCAGAACTACGCGAAGCTTATGAAGCGTGTCTGCCATTATTATCCGAATACAGCACATGGGTTGGACAACATAAACCTTTATATCAAGCCTATAAACAACTCAAAGAAAGCGAACAATATGCGACGTTAAGCAAAGCACAGAAAAAAGTTATTGATAATGCATTACGCGATTTTGAATTATCTGGAATTGGTTTACCTGATGATCAACAAAAACGCTACGGTGAAATTGTCGCAAAACTATCAGAATTATCCTCAAAATATAGCAATAATGTACTTGATGCGACTATGGGTTGGTCAAAATTAATTACCGATATCAAAGAACTCTCTGGCATGCCTGAAAGTGCGCTTGCTGCCGCAAAAGAACAAGCCAAAATAAAAGGTAAAGAGGGTTGGTTACTGACTTTAGATATACCAAGTTATCTTCCAGTCATGACTTATTGTGATAATCGTGATTTACGTTTTGAACTTTATCAAGCCTATACTACTCGTGCATCAGATCAAGGCCCTCATGCAGGTAAGTGGGATAATACAGAAATCATCAAACAAATCTTAACGCTACGTAATGAGCTTGCACAATTACTAGGCTTTAATACCTATGCAGATAAATCACTGGCAACAAAAATGGCTGAGTCCACCCCGCAAGTCATCGAGTTTTTAACTAATTTAGCAATTAAAGCTAAACCTCAAGGTGAAAAGGAGCTTGCTGAACTTAAACGTTATGCTTATGAGTTTTTTGGCGCTAGTGATATCAAACCATGGGATGTGGCGTATTATAGTGAAAAACAAAAGCAATATTTATACAGCATTAACGATGAAGAGTTGCGTCCTTATTTTCCTCAGCAACGAGTGATTAATGGCTTATTTGAGGTGGTACACCGTATCTTTGGTATTACAGCCAAAGAGCGACAAGGCGTTGAAGTTTGGGATCCCGAAGTGAAATTTTATGATCTATTTGCTGCTAACGGTGAATTAAAAGGTAGCTTCTATCTTGATTTATATGCGCGCGAACACAAGCGTGGTGGCGCTTGGATGGATGATTGTATTGGTCGTATGCGTTTTGCTGACGGTCATGTACAAAAACCGGTTGCCTATTTAACCTGTAACTTTAATCGCCCTGTTGGCGACAAACCAGCGCTATTTACGCATGATGAAGTCACCACCCTATTCCATGAGTTTGGTCATGGTTTACACCACATGTTAACCGAAATTGATACTTCATCTGTCGCAGGTATTAATGGTGTACCTTGGGATGCGGTTGAATTACCTAGTCAATTCTTAGAAAACTGGTGTTGGCAACCCGAAGCACTTGCATTTATATCAGGACATTATCAAACTGGCGAACCACTGCCGGCAGAAATGTTAGAAAAGATGTTAGATGCTAAAAACTACCAAGCCGCGCTATTTATTTTACGCCAATTGGAATTTGGTCTATTTGACTTTAAATTACATACACAAAAAGATCCTGATATTTTAAACACATTAGCCGAAGTAAGACAGCAAGTCGCTGTTGTGCCTACCGTTGAATGGGGTCGATTCCCACATGCATTTAGTCATATTTTTGCTGGAGGTTATGCTGCTGGTTATTACAGCTATTTATGGGCAGAAGTATTATCCGCTGATGCATTTTCACGTTTTGAAGAAGAAGGCATCTTCAACGCTAAAACCGGTAATGCCTTTCTTGATAATATCTTGTCGCAAGGCGGTAGCGATGAACCAATGACACTATTTAAAAACTTCCGAGGTCGTGAACCTCAACTTGAAGCATTACTTCGACATTATGGTATCCACTAGTCCTAACTTAGCTCAGCTAAAATTATTAGCTGAGCAGTGGTTATCGGCAAATGCCGATCTACCGTTCACTCTGGTTACCCAAAACAATCAACTTGAGTTACAAAAGACAGACGAAGCAAAATTAGGTTCGATATGTGTTAATTTCGTTTCAGGAACAATGGCTCATCGTCGTCAATTTGGTGGTGGTCGCGGCGAAGCGATTGCGAAAGCGGTCGGTGTAAAAGGTGAGTATTTACCTACCGTTGTTGATACCACAGCTGGGCTTGGTCGAGATGCCTTTGTTTTAGCATCTATCGGTTGTCATGTCACTATGTTTGAGCGGCACCCTGTCGTTGCTGCATTATTAGAAGATGGTTTACAGCGTGCCTATCAAGATCCCCATATTGGTAGTTGGCTTGAGCAGCATTTACGTTTAATTTATCATTCAAGCATTGAGGGATTAAGTACTTACCCAGATAAACCCGATGTGATTTATCTCGACCCCATGTTTCCACATCGTCAAAAAAGTGCACTTGTCAAAAAAGAGATGCGCATATTCCAACAACTAGTTGGTAGTGATAATGATGCTGATAGTTTATTAGAACCAGCAAGAAAATTAGCAAAAAAACGAGTGGTAGTAAAAAGGCCAGATTATGCGCCGTTTTTAGCCAATCAAAAACCGACGGCCGAAATTAAAACAAAAAATCACCGTTTTGATATATATACACCTTTAAAGTAATACAGGAATACGTTTTAAATTATGCGATTAGATAAATTTCTTGCTCATCACTTAGGCGCCAGTCGCACGATTGTCACCAAAGAACTCAAAGCTAAAAAAGTGACTGTCGATGGTGAGATTATAAAGTCAGGCGCTTATCAATTATCGCCAAAACAGATTGTTCATTATGATGGTTATCAAATCGAACAAGTTACCAGCCAGCGCTATTTCATGCTCAATAAGCCCCAAGGCTATGTTTGTTCAACCGATGATCCTGACCATCCCACTATTCTTTATTTTATTGATGAGCCGATGCCTGAAAAATTACATGCAGCTGGCAGGCTTGATCTTGATACGACTGGGCTGGTATTACTGACCGATGATGGTAAATGGTCACACCGAATTACATCACCCAAGCATCATTGTGAAAAAGTCTATGCCGTTACAGTTGAACAACCACTAGGCATTGAACTGATTGATATATTTAATAATGGCATCCAATTAAAAAGTGAGAAATCACTCACTAAACCAGCTAAATTACATATTATCGATGATTTTCACGCTGAATTAACCATTAGTGAAGGGCGATATCATCAAGTTAAACGCATGTTTGCTGCAGTCAATAATCATGTTGTTGCGTTGCATCGCAAACAGATCGGCAAAGTAATCCTTGATATACCTGAAGGGGAATATCGACCACTTACACAAGATGAAATTGACTCGTTTAATTGATACGTACAATTTATAAAGCTCTCAACCACAACTTTCCATTTAAATAATTAAGAATTTTTTAAATGATTTTGTGTCATTTATTGTCGCGCATTTTGTAATGCGCATCTTGAATAAAATTTGAAGGAAGTACGACGTGCCAACTCAAAATACGTTAGTTGATCTTAAAATTTCGAAACAAGCACTGATTTTTATTCTTGGATTACTCTCTATGCTAATGCCGCTATCGATAGATATGTATTTACCAAGTATGCCAACTATTGCTCGTGATTTTAATGTAGCCGATTCGGCTGTACAACTAACAATTAGCTACTATTTATTAGGATTTTCTCTAGGACAACTTTTATTTGGACCACTCACTGATAGTTATGGACGACGTAACATCCTAATTTTTGGGCTAATTGTTTTTATGTTCGCAACATTAAGTTGTGCTATTGCAGCCAATATTAATCAATTAATCACGGCTCGCTTTTTTCATGGCATTGCGGCAGCAGCAGCAACAATTGTAATAAATGCGCTAATGAAAGATATTTATCGTGACCGTGATGAATTTTCTAAAATGATGTCATTTGTAATGCTGATATCCAATGTTGCACCATTACTAGCGCCAATTATTGGTGGGTTTATTTTATATTGGTTTAATTGGCAAGCCAATTTCTACACTATAGGCCTAATTGCTTTGGTCTGCTTTGGTCTAGTCATTACATTGATTCCTGAAACATTAGCCAAAGCAAAACGAGATAAATTCAGTTTAATGCGTATATTAAGTAATTTCATTACACTATTTCGCCATAGACAAGTGTTAACTTATATGATGATAGGTGCATTTTCTGGTGCAGGATTGTTTTCATTTTTAAGCTTAGGACCTTTTGTTTATATGAACCTGCACGGTGTTGCATCAATTAATTTTGGTTACTACTTTGCGTTCAATATCATAGTTATGGTTCTCATGAATACATTAAATAGCCGTTTTGTTAAACATGTTGGCGCGATAAAAATGATGCGGTTTGGTCTTTTGCTCCAATTTATTATGGCAATAGCACTAATGCTTGTCACAGTATTTAATTTTGGATTTGCCTATCTTGTTGCCTGTGTTGCAGGTTATATCGGTTGTATGTCAACTATTGGTGGCAATAGTATGGCAGTTGTTTTAGATTTTTACCCCCATATTGCTGGCACAGCGTCTTCTCTTGCTGGCACAATTCGCTTCGCAATCGCTGGTGCATTAGGTATATTATTATCAATATTAGTCTCAACGCATACTGCTGCAACTATAACGATCGACAATACAACAGAATGGCTAATGGTTGGCTCTATGGTGTTATGTAATTTCCTTTCTGTTAGCTTATTTTTGAGTATCAAAAAAATCAAAAGGTGATCATTATGATTTATCAACTAGGCGATTTATATCCACAAATTCATCCAAATTGTTTTATTGCAAAATCTGCCGATATCATTGGTGATGTTGATTTACAAGAAGGTGTTTCTATTTGGTTTAATGCTGTTTTACGCGGTGATATTGCCCCCATACGTATAGGAAAAAATAGTAACGTACAAGATAACTGCACAATCCATCTTGAAACCGACATCCCTTGCATTGTTGGCGAAAACGTCACTATCGGTCACAATGTCATTCTTCATAGCTGTACGATTGAAGATAATGTGCTGATTGGCATGGGCAGTACAATTCTCAATAACGCCAGAATCGCAAAAAACTGCTTAGTAGGGGCTAACTCACTAGTTACCCATTCGCTTCCTTATGAAGAAGGATGTCTTATTATGGGATCACCCGCTAAAATTATCCGCAAATTGACCGAGACAGAAATTACTGCAAATATCACAAACGCACAACGATATGTACAAAATGGTATCAGATTTAATACGACCCTATTTCCCATTACATAATAACCCAACAATAAATTGTGTTTTCGATGGTATTGCCTCTGTGAGTAGGCACAATTTATGATAAAATGCCAGCAATTTTATTAGCAATAGTTTTTAGGTACTTGTTTGAAAAAGCCCAAAATTACAAGAAAACAGATTATTAATCAATTTATTCTATTTATAATAATCGGTTTATCTGTTTGTTTATTTTTATCACAGTTCAGTTACGATCCGTCTGATCCTGGTTGGTCTCGTACTGCTTGGCACTCTCCTATTAGTAATTTTGGTGGTTATATTGGCGCATATGCCAGCGATATTCTTTTTCAATTTTTAGGTTTTATTGCTTATAGCTTACCTTTCATTGCTGTTTTTATCTGTTTACAATTAATCGTTTATTTTTATAAACATGCGAATGCGCCTATTAACTACTTTAGTCTTTCATTTCGGATTATTGGGATTTTAGCGTTCATATTTAGTGCGACTGGTTTTTTTGCTTTAAATATCCGTGATTCTGAACAGTTTGAAGCGGGTGGTTATCTTGGTGCGATAGTTATTGAAAGCCTTTTACCTATTATAAATAGTTTAGCTTTATCATTGATTCTGCTTGCAACTTGCTTAGCCTGTGTCACATTATTAACTGGATTATCATGGCTCAATCTAATTGAAAAATTAGGTGCTTTTGTCATGCTTTTACTGTTACCTATTAGGTGGTTAATTAAACCTCGCATCACAAATAAACTTGAACAACCTAATTCAAAGCATGAAAAACCTATAGCGCCGTCCAATGAGGAAACAAAAGAGCCTCAATTTACCATACCTTTTGATACCAAAGATGATAATCTCCATATCGTTCAAACATCAACCACTATCCCAAGCAATGACGCATCACAAGAGCAGTCATCAAATACTACCGAATCGACTGACAATGAAGAAATTTCAATCAAAACTACCGCTGAATTAATTGAATCATCGCACGAAGATGCCCAATTACCACCGTCAAGTACAACCTCACAAACAATTGACAATCCGTCAAGAAAAGAACTCAATCCAGACGAAATTTTATCTCGCCTTGAATCGATTATTCAAAACATAAATGCGGACAAAGCCACACCAGATCAAGAACAAGCATTGTCTTCATCAATGGAGCAAATAAAACAGGTAATACAAACGCAAAAATCAGCAGAAAAATTATCATTTGAAGAGCCAGATAAATACACTATTTCTGATGCGCCAAGTAAACCCTTGTTTACTTTGGTGCATAACGAGCCTGAAATTAAATTTACTCATGAACAAACACCCTTGGAACCAGCTATAGACGTTGCAAAAGTTGAAATAATTGAATCTAAGCAGTCAGTTATCCAAGAGCCTGAGATTATTACAGATACAGAAAACCTAGCTAACATTGCAAACATAGCTGATACAGAAACTGAAACCGAAGTAAAAGTAGCAGATGTAGAACAGCTAGAATATATTGATACCGAAGCGCTAAAAAAAGCCAATCCAATCATTGACGATATCTATCCAGAAGAAGATCGCGTTGAAGATATTCAAACTTATTCAAATGAAAGCGACGAAGAAAGCTTAATTCATCCATTATTACGACGTAATGATAAGCCATTACCTAAACCAACTACACCTTTGCCGTCGCTAAACTTGCTAACCGCGCCACCGACAGCTCGAATCGAAGTCGATCATGCTGCCTTAAATGCGAGATCTGAACTAATTGAAAAAAGTTTGTCAGATTACCGAGTTAAAGCAAAAGTAGTTGATTATTTACCCGGACCTGTGATTACTCGTTTTGAAATAGAACTGGCGCCGGGTATTAAAGCCGCACGAATCTCAACGCTAGACCGTGACTTAGCGCGTTCACTATCCATGCCATCGGTACGTGTGGTTGAAGTTATTCCAGGTAAACCTTATGTTGGCATTGAATTACCTAATAAGAACCGCCAAACGGTCTATTTTAGGGAGGTTTTAGATAGTCCTCAGTTTAAAGATGCGCAATCACCACTGACGATAGTATTAGGGAAAGATATCTCTGGACAATCGGTGGTTGCTGATTTGGCGAAGATGCCGCATCTATTAGTTGCCGGCACGACAGGTTCAGGTAAATCTGTCGGCGTTAATGCAATGATTTTAAGTATTTTATATAAATCGCAACCTGAAGATGTCAGGTTTATTATGATTGACCCGAAAATGCTTGAGTTATCTATTTATGAAGGGATCCCACACTTATTAACCCAAGTAGTAACCGATATGAAAGATGCTGCCAATGCGCTTAATTGGTGTGTTAACGAAATGGAACGACGCTATCGGCTCATGTCGGCGTTAGGTGTACGTAATATTGCCGGTTATAACGAAAAAATCAAACTGGCAGAACAAATGGGACGACCGATTCCCGATCCGCTATGGAAACCAACCGATAGCATGGATCTTAACATGCCGACACTAGAAAAATTACCATACATTGTAGTTATGGTTGATGAGTTTGCCGATCTTATTATGGCAGTCGGTAAAAAAGTAGAAGAGTTAATTGCACGACTTGCTCAAAAAGCACGGGCGGCTGGTATTCACTTGGTATTAGCCACCCAGCGCCCCTCAGTTGATGTCATTACTGGCTTAATCAAAGCAAATATTCCAACACGCATTGCCTTTACAGTATCAAGTAAAATTGACTCGCGTACCATTTTAGATCAAATGGGCGCTGAATCACTGCTTGGTATGGGGGATATGCTTTATTTAGCCCCTAATAGTTCCATTCCAATTCGCGTTCACGGCGCCTTTGTCCGTGATGAAGAAGTGCACGCTGTTGTACAAGATTGGAAAGCACGTGGCACACCAAAATATATCGAAAATGTCACTGTAGCAACCGACGAAAGTGAAAACGGTAACGCAGATACGTTAGGCGAAGAGCTCGATCCATTATTCGATCAAGTTGTCGCTTTTGTTGTAGAAACGCGAAGAGCATCTATTTCTAGCGTACAACGCAAATTTAGAATTGGCTATAATCGAGCAGCCCGCATTGTAGAACAAATGGAAGTAGAAGGCATTATTAGCGCCCCAAGCCACAGCGGTAATCGGGAAGTACTCGCGGTATCTACACATAGCGATTATTAATTATTGTCATAAACCAATCAATTTCAATCGCAAGATTGGTTTATGACACACTAGCATCACACAACATGATAATTATCATCCCCAATAGGTAATTAATAATAATGAACAATTATTATCAACAAATCGCATTATTAGAATTAAAACTCAATAATGATCCCAATCAATGCTTACCTGCACAATTAGCAACCCAAGCATTAATTAAAGAAATTTGCCTATCACCTAAGCCCGGATTAGTTGACATGAATAATAGTGGTGCCCACCGCGACATGGATTTCCAAACCTTTGTCCACAGCATCAGCGCCATTAGCAACTGGTTTGCACGTTTTTATCAATATGGCAAAACATCCGCTTTACACGATAACAATCTATTTTTAGCGGGGATTAGACCGATTGGTATTGAATGCGAACAAGCCATGTTCCAAGCCACCAATCAAGTCAACACCCATAAAGGTGGCATATTTGCTTTTGGATTGCTATTGGGTGCAATTGGCCGATTAGAACAACTTGGCTTACCCACCCATGCACAAAACATCTGTAAGCAAGTTTCAGCAATTTGCCAAGGTATAGTTCAAAGCGAACTACAGCAAAATAACCAAGCTAATTCGATAGGCGAAAAGCTATTTAAACGTCATCACTTATCTGGCGCACGTGGCGAAGCAGAATCAGGTTATGCAACAGTTCGAAACATTTCACTACCTATCTATCAAGAAATGCAAAACAGTGGCTATGATGAAGAAACTTGCTTATTACAGGCGATGTTATATTTACTTGCTTTTAATCAAGATACTAATCTGGTTTCACGAGGTGGCCTTGATGGCTTGGCTTTTGTGCAAGAACAAGCGAAAAAACTCATCAAACAAGGTGGCATAATCAATCCCAAAGTACGGGAAAATTTGTATCAACTTGATACCGAATTAATAAAACGCAATTTAAGCCCCGGTGGTTCGGCCGATTTAATTGCGATCACTTGGTTTTTGTCTCAATATAATAAATAAGATAAACCAATAAAAAAATCGCCTTTATGGATATCGAAAAGTCATAAACATAATTAGAATTGAATAGTTAATGTAGCTATTCGACAAATCAAGGGGCTTTGATATCAAGCCCCAATTTAATATTAACAAAGATGACTAACAATTATTGATTGATTAAATAGCTCACCTTATGGGCTTCAGTCGGTAATGGAACTTCCCATTTACTTAATAACCGCTGAATCGTTTTATTTGGCAAGGTAGTATCGCGTGCTGAATTACGACGATACAACTCCTTTTCAGGTTGCTCAAGATAAACAATTTCCACATCCGCATGATAAGCATAAAGCAAATCGAGTGCTTTTTGACGCATCTCCTGCGATAAGTGGGTCGCATTCCAAATAAAAGATTGCTTGGTTCTTAACCACTGCTTTACCTTTGCTAAAACAAATTGTATGACTAAGCCTTCATTTTCACCATGCTTTAGCTTTAATTCAGCTCTAGCATCATCATAAGAAGCAATCGGCCATGTTGGATAGTGTTTATTTACCCAACTATTTTTACCGGATGCAGGTAACCCAGCCAGCATAATCACCTTAGATCCTACTTGGGGATATAACGCATAATCGGGTAATACATTACTACCTCGAAAATATTGAACCCGAGTATAATCATCAACAAATTGGCGAGGGTGATATAAACACCCCTCTTCAAGCGCCAATTGCTTAAAGAGTTCAACTTCATCAAGCGCTCGGCGTTTATCAGCACAAATACGACCTTCCATATCGGCTTTAGCTTGCAGACATAACATCCAAATAGGCAGTTGCCACGATAAGCGGTGAATTAAATATTCGGGTGATTTATTTCTTCCGCTATCACTTAAAGCAAAAAAAGGCACTTGATGTACACTAATGATTCGGCAGATTTGTTCCCGCAAATCAAATGGCACCCCCATTCGCCATAATAATATACGACTACGAATTTCGCCTTTTTTGGAATGCCTTGGTTGTGTGATTTTACCTGTCAACTCATCTATGACGGTGGTTTCTGGCTTCGCAATATCATGCAATAAAGCAGTCATAAATAATACAAACTGCTCATCTTCTGTTGCATTGGTAAACTCTTCTTGCGTTAATAATGCACGCACAACCATTTGCGTATGCACCCAAACATTCCCCTCACCATGATGCAAAGGATCTTGTGGCGTTATTATCAAACTATTCAATTCAGGAATACAGGTTAACCATGGGCTAAAATCATCAGTTGCCAACGTACTTGCTATTTGTTGTTTTAGTACTTGGTAATTCATAATTTACCTCCGTTTAGGCATCCATTATTCCAATTCACTGTTAATTGAGGTGTATATAACTCAACACCTTGAGCTAATTGGTTTGGAATAAAAGGCTGTTCACTATGATGTTGCCCTGCATCTAAAATCGCCTGAACAAAATCCTGCCTAACCCATTTTAAGCGGTCAATGGTTTGTTCTTCCGATTCGATTTTAAGATATAACCCTTCCATCAAGTCAGAGTTATCGCATTGTTGCCAAGCTTTGCTTAAGTCAAGCTTTTCACGCATCACGATTTGTTCAAAGCAAGTACGCCAATTAGCGGTTTTAGCCAAAGATGGTTTGACTAACGCCAATAAATCGCTCAATTTAGAAGGTGCAATCCCTGCAAATAACACAGGCACCGATAAAACTGGACCACCTGCTAATAATTGATGTCGCTTTAGAGTAGATAAAAAACAGTTTTGTTGTCTATCCCAAATATCAAACTCACAAAAATAGTGCGGTAAAGCATCATAAAAAATAGCATGTTTTTTATGTAACCATTCACCATAAAGGATATAGCGATCTTCTAAACGCTCAAGTAACCAATATTCATGCACGCAAGCCCAGTGCTTTAAAAGGTTAAATTGGCGTTCTCGTGAACCACCTATTAAGTAATGTCCTCGAGATTGAAGCAACAGCTCACCACTAGCTGAAAAACTAATAGCACAGTTTGCACCGTCAAGTTTTTCTTCAATAACGATATATTGACCAGTTAATTGCTTATAAGGACGTTGTCCATGTTCACTATCACCAACCTGTAGGCGTGAGCTTTCTAGATGCGGTGTCCGTGGATATTTAATTAATTCTAAATTTTGAATATAAGATTCCATTGTCATAATGTTTTCTCCAAAAAATAAGGGAAAACCGACAAGGCAAAAATCTATAGATTGAATTGCAACGAAGGGGCTTAGATAATACTAAGCAAAAGACAATATAATAGAAGATACCAAGTCGGCATTAAGATAAAGTGTTAACTACAGGCATTTTGCCACCTCGCTATAACAAAAAATTCAGGTTAAAAAAACGGCGCTATTATCAACAGTTGCTCATGCTTTGTCAAGTTTAATTATAATAAATAATCATTTATGGAAATAACTAATTATAAATTATTTGTTTTTGCAAAAAATACAAATAAAATCAAAACTCTAACCGACTATTTTTGCTACAGCCCTTTATCAGCTCTGGGCTCATTCTAATGCCAGATTAATGACTATATCCACCTTTAGGTATTGTGAAAAATTAGAATGTTTTTCTATAAAACAGTTTAGATATTTAATTGATTTTATTAAATTTTTATTGATTGTTTTTAATGTAATCAAATACTTATAGTCCGTTTTTTTGGGGATTTTGTATTTAAGTAAAGACTATGGGGATACGGTTAAGTTTCGGACGTTTTAACCTTTGGGAAAATAAATAACGCTAGAGTAAACATCAGAAACATTACCGAACAAAATACCTTTAAAACTTACCCTTTTAATGCCAACCATGCCTATGCGTAGTCGGTCGGGAGCGTTTTTTGACTTTCAGTCATTAACGCAGTCATACCTGCTCAGCGTCCAACTGAGCGGAGGCTGGGTTCTTTGTTAGATTACCTCTATTTGCACCATAACCACCCCCGCGACCTAAGGATTAAGAAATAAACGCTAAAAGCTAAGGTGCGGTGCAAATGACTGCGCGGACGGCGTCGGCAATGTCGCCGCCGTCGTTGCGGGCGCGGTGGCCGCCGCCGGCGCTCGAGTCGACACCGAACTTGGCGCCGCCGTAGTGCGGGTCGCTCGTCCAGAAGCCGTCGTTGGCGAAGCCCGCATCAGTGTAGTCGTACATGCTGCCCCACTCCGCGAAAAAGCCAGCGCCTATGTGACGCGTGTAATGATTACCATAGTCAGAGGATGTGCAAGAAGGTGTTGCACCTAAATTACTACAGATTGAATTGGTTAAATCTCTTACCCGTGGAATTCGATAACCCAAACTATTACACCATGCTAACTGGTCACTATAAGTTTTCTCTTGACTACTACGATGGTGACTAGTTATCAATGGACCACTACGATGGACGAACCACTGCCTTAATACAAATCCATATTTTACTACCTCACCGCCATATATATCTCTACCCACTAACTCAAACGTCTGCGGTAACCTTGGTACAGTAATTCGTCTAGGATTCGGATTATCCCATTGATTGCTTGCCTCTGGACCTGTTAGCCTAACACGTGTTACAACTTGTCCCCTATCTTCACGAGGAACCCCAACATCATTAGCTACAACATTTGTCACTGTTGCAGTGATTCCCTCATGCGTGACTGGTTCCCATGTCAATTCTTCTATATCTCCAGTTATGAGTAAATCAAAATATAAATTATGCGCACCCGTGGTCGGGAAATTTAGGTTGTATGATTCAGGATTGGTTGATTGAATTAAGAAGCCTTTATTAGGATTCCATATGTCAACTGGGCCTGCATATTTGCCGTTACCCCAATATAGAGTCGGCCTTACATAATCAATAACTGCAACTAACGTTGAAGGTAAAATTATCGCATCACTACGATTATCCGCTCGAGCTATTTTACCATTCAATGCCTGTAAAAATAATAACAATGCTAATACTAGCAAAGCTGTTTTAGGTGATTTGAGCAATAATTTCGAAGATATAAATAAGTTTTGTGTAAAAACTCGTCGAATAGGATTATTTGATAAATTTAAGACATAGGTTTGCCAGTGCTGGTGTCTGGTGTCTGGTGTCTAAAATGATAATGCATTATGGTTCACCTGTCAAGTAATATTTTGTTTTATTTATGTTTTTTATGATTATTCGCTTGTTTAATAAGCTTGTTGTACTATAGCGATAAAAGTATAACCGCTTAAAAAACATCTGGCTAGTTTTTAAGCGCATTTTTTTGTAAAGAAATGTGAAGATGGAAACGATTCAACTTTAAAGCGATGGTAATTTTTTAATTAAAATATGGTATTAAGTTTCGTGCCTTTTAACCTTTGGTGGAATTATTAATATCGGTGATAACGTTGAGCCAAACATCCCAGTTTGACGTGCTAACCTATCTCCGTTGCTGTCACATTCTGACGCCAGATTAATGACTGTATTGACTTTTGAATGTTGTGAAATATAGGTGTATTTTTATCTGCAAAATTGCCGAGATAGAAAATTGATTTTATTAAACTTTTTACTTGATGTTTTTTTAATAAAATCAATTGTTTGTTATATTGCCTCTATTTGCACCATAACTACCCCAGTGGTCTAAGGAAGCTAAGGAGCAATGCAGACAACACTATGGAGGCGGGGCTGATGGTGGGCGACGTCACCGCTGACCGAGTAAACAACGAACTGATTGCCACTTGCTACCTCATCGCTCGTCCAATATTCTAGAGGGAAAAATTCTCCGCCTTCGTAATAGGGCATATTACCCCATTCCGTGAAAAATCCTGCTCCTATTCTACGCTGGTAATAATCTCCACTTGATGACGGAGTAGCGCCGTCTACTCCTATGCATGGAAAATAATATTGCTCTACACCACATTTTGAGTTGGTCAGATCCTTCACGCGCGGCATACTATAACCTAAACGACTACACCACGATGCTTGCTCAGGATATCCTTTCGATACATTTCCTCGGTTCACGAACCACTTCTGCAATACAAATCCATATTTTACTACCTCATTACCCACACTATCTCTACCCACTAACTCAAATGTCTGCGGTAAATTTAGCTTTGCAAATTGACTAGGATTGTCATTGTTCTTGTCAGCTCTTGGTCCCGTTAGTGTAACGCGCGTTACTACTTCAGGATTGGGGATCCACCAATCGTTTGCTGTTGTCCTTGTCACTGTAGCGGTTATTCCACTGTGAGTAACAGGATACCAAGTCAACTGACTTGTATCTACTCCGCCTATGTCTAAATCAAAATATAATCCATTAGCACCCGTTGTCGGAAAATTTCTGTCATATGATGCGGGGTTGGTTGATTGAACTAGAAATCCCTTAATAACAATATTGACCTTTGGGTGTTATAAAAATTGGAATGTTTTTCTATAAAAATCCATCAGTTAGCGTATTGATTTTAATAAAATTAATTTATTAATTACCGGCTAGATACTTTGCTTCGATTTTTCATTATGTCAATGTTGGCTTAAATATTCCACCTGATAAGAGGATAACCGATGCTTATCCACTATGAGATAAAAGAATCGATTATCAATTAAAAGAATAAAAAATTGCTTATTTAGGTGAATAATCAGCACTAAAATAGTGCTCGCTTATTTTCGATAATTCACCATTACTAATGAGCTTTTTGATCCCCTCATTAATATCTTTGGTTAGCTGTTCGCCTTTACTCCCTTTACTGATTAATAAGTAACTGTATGGCGAACCAATACGATCAGCATCTTCTTTGCTTAATTCTATTATTTTAAGATTAAGATTATGTTCGTTAATCAATTGTGATAGCATCACTTTATCGATTAATTGAAAATCATATTGTCCTGTTTCAACATGTTGCAGTACTGGCAATAAATCAGCTTCACTATACACAATTTTAACAGGATTATTGGGATGCTGTTCATTATAAAGCTCTAATGCGGTAGCATAATTCAGTCCCGGTGTCACTTCGGTTGATTTGCCATTTAGATCAGCAAAGTGTTTAATGTCGTTATTGTTTTTTGCCACCGCAATGGCGTATTGGTTTTTAAAAATAGGATCAGAATAAAAATATTTTTCTTTGCGCTTTTCATTCATGGCATAATTATTGGCGCCTACCTGATAACGCTGCGCATCAAGCCCAGCTAAAACAGAAGGAAATTCTGTAATTTCAAAGCTAATCTCATATTGCGGTAATTTTGCAAATATTGCTTTTACCACATCAATATCATACCCCATTAACTCTCCTTTCTCATCTACTGTGGTGAAAGGGCTCGGTGCACCCGATGTTGCAATAATAATTGTTTCTTTACCTTTTGCTTCTGTGCCATTATTTTGGTTATCACAGCCAATTAATAATAAAGTTCCTACAGCTAAAATACTTAACCATTTTTTGTAATTCATAAGCTATTCCCCCGTAAATTTAGCTCAATACTGCCAACGGATTGTTTGCACTATTTTTTAGCAATATTTTAAATAAAACCCATGTTTCTCATGTCAGTTATATGATCGGCTTGATAACGTGCCATACCTGTTTTCATTACTTCAAAACCTAAATTTTTATAAAATTCGACGGTTTGTGGATGGGTGTAAAGGATGATATTGCACTGTTTTACTTGATCAACAAGTTTATCAACAATCAGCCGTCCATACTGCTGGCCATGTAGATGTTGTGCCAATGCAATGTTATATATAGCTGCCTGACAAACACCATCAGATAACGCACGTCCAACACCCACTACTCGTTTTTTTTCCAGTAAAAATACAACAGCATAGCTATTACGAAACACTAGTTCTTGTGTTTTAGCATCCAATGAACTAAGTCCATAAAAAGCAAGTAAATCAGCAACATCTTGCCAATTAATTTCATCGCAATGTTGTTGAATAATAATATTCATTCATACTCCATTTATTAAATTTCATAATCTATTTGCCCAGCAGAGTAATATCTGGCCAAAAAATCTTTCGTTCTTGATTGAGTTGGATTTGAAAACACCTGCTGCGGTGAACCATCTTCAATGATTTGCCCTTTATCTAAAAATAACACCCGAGTAGCAATATCATGTACAAAACTCATTTCATGAGAAACTAAAATCATAGTAATACCTGATTTAGCGGCTATTTTGATGGTTGCTAACACTTCACCCACCAGTTCAGGATCAAGTGCCGAGGTGGGCTCATCAAGCAACAACACTTTCGGTTCCATAGCTAACGCCCTAGCAATTGCAACTCTTTGCTGTTGCCCACCTGATAACTGTTTTGGATAATGATAAATTCGCTCCGCAAGTCCAACCTGAGCCAATTTTTCATAGGCTATCTGCTGCGCTTTATCCTTTGGATATTTTTTCACAATCATTAATCCTTCCATAACATTTTCTAAAGCATTTTTTTGTTGAAATAAATTGAATTGTTGAAATACCATTGCTGTTTGCTGACGAAATGCGACAATTTTATGCTTTTTTCTACAACTAACATTAAATTCAAAATGATCAATACGGATCTGACCTTGTTGTGGTTTTTCTAATAAATTTAAACACCGTAAAAGTGTTGATTTACCGGCACCCGATGCCCCAATAATTGCGACAATTTCATGGGGACGAATATGAAAGTTAAGTTGATTCAATATCAGATTATGATGAAAAGATAATGTTAAATTTTGCACATTAATCATAATAATTTTCCTCGGCGATAACTTGGAGTGTTAACACTGTCAGAAATGGTTAAACGCTTTTCCAAATATTTCATAATCAGTTCAATAATAATGGTTAATGCCCAATAAATTAATGCCAATGAAATATAAACTTCAAAATAACGATAACTATGCCCAGCTAAAGTTTTTCCTCGACCAGTCATTTCGGTTACCGAACAGACAAATGCTAATGATGTACCTTTTAGTAAACCAATTAACGCATTACCTAAATTAGGTAAGGCCACAATAACAGCTTCAGGAATGATAATTCTTCGTAACAATTGGCTATAGGTCATGCCCAATGATTGTGCGGCTTCAATCTGCCCTTTGTTCACAGACTGTAATGCTGCGCGGATTGTCTCTGAATTATAGGCTGCCTCGTTAAACGAAAAGGCAATTAACACAAACAACATTGGAGATATGCCATTAATATTGTAGTGAGTGTCATAAAAATAATTGATATAACGTAATAAGATAGGAATACCATAAAAGCTTAAATAGAGCTGTACTAATAATGGCGTTCCTCTTATAAAAGAGACAAATACCACTGCTATTTGCGATAATATCGGTATTTTATTCATTTTGATGATAGCAATAATCAATCCCAATATTACCCCAAGTAGCATCGAGAAAAAGGTAATAAAAAGCGTTACAGGCAGATAAGCAAGTAACATTGGGATTTGAGTAAAAATCAATCCAACATCTAATATATTTGGCATTGTAATTATCCCATTAATAAAATTAGTGAGTTGAACTAAACTGCTTATCTCGGTTGTGGGGGGTATGCCAATGGCTTACATCTGGTCCTAAAGGTAAGATATCATAAGGATTATGCGCATTGTCGCCCAAAAAATAGCCTTTCTTTATTGCTTCAAAATCAGTTGTTTCACCAAAAGCAGGTATTTGATAAAGATCTCGAGCATAGGCCCATAAGTTAGGATAGTCGATAATTCGATTACGATTGGTTTTAAAAGCGCCATAGTAAGCAACATCAAATCGAGCTAATGTCACATAGAGGCGAATGTCAGAATCAGTTATCTTATCACCAAATAGATAACGTGATTGACTCAAACGCTGTTCTAGCTTATCTAATCTATTAAAAACAAGATGATAAGCATGTTCATAAGCTTTTTGCGAACGTGCAAAACCTGCTTTATACACGCCATTATTTACTTCATGGAATATTACATCGTTTAACGCATCAATATCCGCACGTAATTTTTCAGGATAAAGATCAGGCGCACCCTTTTTATGGAAAGGTTTAAATGCGGTTTCCCAATAATAGGTCAGTTTAAAATAATCATTATTGACAACTTTGCCCGTTTTTACATCGACAACCGTTGGCACTGTCGCCCTGCCGTCATACTCAGAATCAGTTGAAGCATAGATTTCTGGTAGATAACGAATACCCAGTACAGGATCGACACCCCCAGCATCGAGCGAAAATTCCCAGCCATTAGAGGTTCTAATCGGGCTTACTTTACCTACACTAATTACATCGTCTAATCCCAATAATTTGATAGCTATCATTGAACGATGTGCCCAAGGGCAAATAGCTGCCCAAATTAAACGATAACGGTCGGCTTCAACAGGTAATTGTTCGGGTTTATCGCCAAATGGCGTATCAAAACGGTTAGCTTGGCGGACAAATGCTCCATTTTTGTCAATTTCATTATTTTCATTAGTAACAACCTTTCCTATAGCAAAAGACATATGCTTACTCCTTATTATTTTGGTACTGCAAAATTTAACTATCTAATATCTTAGTCCAATCTAGCATCAAATATTTTGCAGTTAAAATAACAAATAAGCATATTTATATAATTATCAATTATATAGAAATTAAACTACTATATGAAAATAGTCTTAAGTTAAATATTTATTTTCCTAAACGTCTATATAATCTTTCTGGACGACCAATCTTTCCGTGATTAAGTTCGACTGTTAATAATTTAATTTGGACACAATACTCTAAATATCGCCTAGCAGTTGTTTTGCTAATATTGGCTTTTTCTACTATTTCATCAACAGTAAGTGCGTTCTCACTCTGCATAAAAATATCTTTCACTTTTTGTAATGTGATTTCCTCAATGCCTTTTGAGTGACGGTTCATATTAACAAAGTCTTTAGTTTGCAAATTGAAAAGCTCATCAATTTTTCGTTGATTGACGTGTTTTTGTAGGCTTTGTCGATATAAAAAGAGTTCAAAACGCTCAAGTGAATGCTTTAATCGTTGATAAGAGACTGGTTTAATCAAATAATCAAATGCTCCATAACGAATTGCTTTACTACAAGTATCCATATCACTTGCTGCGGTAATAAAAATAACATAACAATCTAGATGATTATTGATGATGTATTCAAATAATTCTATTCCTTTTCCATCAGGCAAATAGTTATCAAGTAATATTAAGGTTGGTTTTAATTTTTCTACCATTTTTTTAGCTTCAGATAAATTCGAAGCAATACCTACTACTTTGACTTTTGTATCTTTTTGAATAAACTCTGCATTGAGTTCTGCTAAAATAGGCTCATCTTCAACAATAAGCACTTTAATGTTATCTTCTTGAAATTCTTTCATATAATTGCCTTTCTACTATTTAGGTATAAATACAGAAAAAATTGTTCCATAAGGGGTATTATCTTCAAATGTAATATAACCATTGGCCTTTTTTATATAGGTGGAAACAAGGTGTAAACCAATGCCATGTTCTTTCCCCTCTTGAGATGTAACGCCGGGTTCAAAAATTGAATCACGAATATTTTCATCAATGCCACAACCTTGATCACTAATCTCAAGTACAATTTCATCTGTTGCATCACTCAGATATAAATAAATTGTTTTATCACCATGATCATTTTTTAAACTGGCATTAAAGGCATTATCAAGCAAATTACCTAAAATTGACATAAATTCTGTTTCGGTGATAAGTGAAGGTAGTGCACTTAATTGGCATGCAGGATCAAATAGTAGATTTAAACCTATTTCATGTGATTTTGCATATTTACCAATTAACAATCCACATACAGCTGGCACTTTAAAATGTGCGGTAATAAAATCTAAATTACTTTGATTATCAGCAGAATGCAATGCGATAAAAGACTGCGCTTCTTCATACCGTTTCATATAAATTAAACCCGATAACGTTGCCAACCAGTTTAGATGCTCATGCCTTAATGCTCGTAAATTATCAACATATTGTGTTACTTGCGTTAATTGCATACTTAATATATTAATATCATCAAAGTTACGAAATGTAATGACCCAACCTTGAGTTTTATCATCAATGACCACCCGAACTTTGCTGGCAATGACAATAATGTTGTTGAAATAACAAATATGATCATGTATGTCTTCAGTTTGGTTATCATTTTTATAAATAAAATCGCTTGATTTAACAAATGTCCTTAAATCATGTTTATGTAATTCATCATCACTTATTTTAATATCTAACATCGTACGAGCAGATTGGTTAATATTGATAATTTTATAGTTAAGATCAATTGCAATAACCCCTTCAAAAATCGACTCCATGATCGACTTTTGGCTTTTTACCAATAATGCAATTGCTTTAGGCTCTAAATTAAACATCTGTTTTTTAATTGCTTTTGAAAAACAATATGAAAAAATAAATAATGCTAAAAACAATAAGGAGCAAAAAAAGATAAATGGTATAAATTGCTTTATATGCAATGCATAAATACCATCAATCATGTAACCGACCGAAACTATACCGATAATTTTACCATGATCGATAATTGGAGCTTTCCCCCTTAATGCTAAGCCAAGAGAGCCTTCACTAATAGAGATGCTACTATTACCGTTAAGAACCTCTTGGTTATCGCCACCAACCATGGGAGAGTGTAAAGGACTATTCGCGGTATGAAATAAACGGTTAGCATTCGCATCGCCAATAACAATATAACTTGCGTCGCTTTGTTCAAATATCTCTGTGATTAAATTAGCAATTTTATTTGTATCTTTTTCTTTGACATATTCAATTAAACTTGGTAAAACAGATAACTCTTTTGCTTGAATTTGCGCCTTTTCGCCCAAACTTCTATATAAGTTCGTTTCGGTGGTGTTCCAAATATAGCTCTGTAATAGCGCAAGAACAATCAATGAAAACAACAAAAGCGACAAAAAAAGCTTTGTTGTAAACGATAACGGGATTTTTTTTCGCATCTTTGCTTTTACTTTTCAAATGAAATTCTCATAAGTGTAACACAGCATTAAAAAACATTTAGCCTTTAAAACCATAAAAACCACAGTTAATTTATGATTTATATCACAAAAATTTCATTAATTTTTTGTAAAGATACACACCAACAATTTCAAATAAATTAAGACATTTTGGAGAAAAAAATAAATGGTGAATTTTAACTCATCTGAAAAAAATATTAATGGAAAAGAATCAATAGGTAAGCCTTTTGAAGAGAAGCTATATGGCTGGCCATATAATTGGTGGCGCCTTATGGATAACTATAAAATTGGTGTAATTCCACTTCCATTATTTATTATTGCCGGTATCCTTATTTGTGCTGAAGTGTTAGTAACTGGCAAGTTACCTAGCGAAATCGTTGTCATGGTGGTTACTTGTGCTTTCTTTGGTTTCCTATGTGGTGAAATTGGTAAACGTTTACCAATCGTAGGTAAAATGGGTGCGGCAGCAATTTGTGCAACTTTTATTCCATCTGCACTTGTTTATTATGGTATTTTGCCTACACCAATTGTTGAAGCAACGACAAAATTCTATAAAGATACGCATATCCTTTATTTATATATCTGCTGCATTATCGTTGGTAGTATTATGAATATGGATAAGAGAACACTTATTCAAGGCTTCTTAAGAATCTTTGCGCCAATGCTTTGCGGTGAAATTGTTGGTATGATTGTTGGTGTTGGTGTTGGTTATTTACTTGGTTTAACACCATTTGAAACTTTCTTCTTCTTAGTATTACCAATTATGGCAGGTGGCGTTGGTGAAGGCGCAATTCCACTTTCAATTGGTTATGCTACAATTTTAGGTATGGAACAAGGTGATGCACTTGGTCGAGTATTACCAATAGTTATGCTTGGTGGTTTAACTGGTATTATTTGTGGTGGTATTCTTAATCGTATTGGTAAAATTTATCCTCACTTAACAGGTAACGGTCGATTATTACCCGCATCTAAAGATGATGATTCAATGGACAAAAAATCAGCTAAACCTGAAATGGCAATAGATGTTACAACATTTGCTTCAGGTGTTTTATTAGCGGCGATCCTTTATATGGTAGGTATGATTGGACACAAATTAATTGGTCTTCCTGCTCCAGTAGGTATGTTATTTGCGGCAGTTTTTGTTAAATTAGTATCAGGCGTTTCACCAAAAGTATTAAGTGGTTCACAAGTTGTTTACAAATTCTTCCAAACATCAGTAACTTATCCAATTCTATTCGCAGTAGGTGTGGCAATTACTCCATGGGAAAGAATTGTTGATGCTTTCACTATTACGAACTTAATTGTTATTGTTTGTACTGTCGTGAGCTTAGTGACCACCGGTTTCTTTGTGTCAAAAGCACTTGGTATGTATCCTGTTGATGCTGCTGTTATTTCTTGTTGTCAAAGTGGCCAAGGCGGAACTGGTGACGTGGCAATCTTAACTGCCGCAGAACGTATGGAGCTAATGCCGTTTGCACAAATTGCAACTCGTATTGGTGGTGCAATTAATGTATCAGTATCATTACTTATTCTCGGCAATTTCTTAGTATAGATTTTACATTTCAAAGAGCGACCTTAGTTTATACTAAGGTTGTTCATTTTTATTTCGTATTTATAATTAACATAAACAGCTTTTAAGGAGTTTTCATGAAGCTTGTCAGTTATCTTGTCTCTGGTAGAGCAAGTTTTGGTCTTCTTACTCACAACGGTATTGTTGATTTAAAGCAAAAATTAGGCGATAAATATGCCGATTTAAAATCACTACTTGCCGATAAAGAAGGACTATCTGTTGCCAAAACCTATCTTGATGCCCCAAGTGACATTGATGAACAAGACATTACTTATTTACCTGTAATCCCAAATCCAAACAAAATTTTATGTGTTGGCATGAATTATGCTGAAAAACGAGCAGAATTTAATGAAACCAGTTCAGCGCCAACTCTATTTGTTCGCTTTCCTGATTCTCAAACAGGAAATAAGACTAATATTATTAAACCAGCTATCACTAATGAATTAGATTATGAAGGCGAGTTAGCCATTATCATTGGTAAAGCAGGTTTTCGCATTAGCCAAGAAGAGGCTTTATCATATGTGGCAGGATATAGTTGCTACATGGATGGCTCTATTCGCGATTGGCAGTATACTTGGTTTACCGCAGGTAAAAACTGGCCAAATACAGGCGCATTTGGTCCATGTTTAACTACCACGGATGAAATTCCAGATCCTAAAGTTTTAACATTAACAACTTATTTAAACGGTCAAGAAATGCAACATGATTCTATCAAAAATCTTGTGCATACAGTACCTGAATTAATTTCATATATTAGTACATTTACTCATTTATCACCTGGGGATGTCATTCTTACTGGTTCACCTGGTGGAGTGGGTAAAAAACGTCACCCTCCTGTGTTTATGCAAGATGGGGATATTATTGAAGTTGAAATTACCAAAATTGGGCGTTTAACTAACTCTGTTGTTGCAGAAAAAAGGTAACATTATGTATGATTTAGCTGATTACACTGTTGTTGATATTTCCAAATCAAAACAAGATTATCAAGAAATTGAGCAACTATTATCTCGCTCTGATCTCAATTTAGATTCACAAGTCACCATTTTTATGGTCGTAAAAATTGATGCTAAAATTATAGCTTGTGCAGGGATTGATCGCGATATTATAAAGTGCGTTGCTATTGATCCCGATTACCGTGGCAATCAACTAAATCTCACTTTAATGGATCACACCATAAAATATGCTAACGAAAGTGGCTATTTTCACCTTTTTTTATATACAAAGCCTGAAAATATAGATTTTTTTAAAGGATGTGGCTTTTACCCTATTGTTGAAATAACCGATCTTGCTGTCCTAATGGAAAATAATCCTGTTGGCATTAAACAGTACTGTAAGCAACTGCACGCACAACAAAAAGACGGAAAAAAGATTGGCAGTATTGTTATGAATGCCAATCCTTTTACTAAAGGTCATCAATATCTTGTGCAATACGCTGCCAGTCAATGTGACTGGTTGCATGTTTTTGTCGTCAATGAAAATGCATCACAATTTTCATTTGATACACGTTTAAAATTAGTTCAAGATGGTACTAAACACATAAAAAATGTTACTGTGCATGCTAGCTCACCTTATATTATTTCGAGGGCAACATTTCCGACTTATTTTCTAAAAGATAAGGCAAAAATTGATCGAGCCTATATGGGTATCGACCTGCTTATATTCCGAAATTATATTGCACCAACACTTAATATTACCTATCGATTTGTTGGTACTGAACCTTTTGATGAAGTCACTAAAGCTTATAATGAAGCAATGTCTTATTGGCTTACAGATAAAACAGTCAGTGAACAATCAGCAATTACTGTTGTTGAAGTTCCACGGATAACCGAAGACAACACTATTGTATCGGCCTCATTAGTGAGAAAATTATTGGCATCGGGGCAATATGAAGAGGTAATAAAACTAGTTCCATCTACTACATGGGATTACCTTTCAGCTAATTTGGATAAATTTAAAATTTAATACGTTTTTAAAGGTAAAAAAATGAAAATACAAAAAGAAGCCATGGCAGGGACTCTTGAATCTAGCGATTTGTTAGTCAAAGCCATACCAAACACGGGAATTGAAATTGTTATTAATAGTGATGTTAATAAACAATTCGGCGATCAAATTCGTGCAGTTGTTGAGCAAACTTTAAATGAGCTTAATGTAACCGACGGTTTAATCATTATTGATGATAAAGGTGCACTTGATTGTGCTATTAAAGCAAGAGTTCAATGTGCGGTATTACGTGGCGCAGAAGAAGAAAACTTAGATTGGAGTAAATTATTATGAAAAAATTACGTCGAAGTATGCTATTTCTTCCAGGTGCAAACGCGGCAATGTTATCAACCTCTTTTGTTTATAAACCCGATTCAATCATGTTTGACCTTGAAGATGCTGTTTCCATTAAAGAAAAAGATTCAGCACGTTTATTAGTAGCACAAACATTGCTTCTTCCTGTTTATAAAGAGCACGGAATTGAAACAGTAGTACGAATCAACTCACTTGATACTCCATTTGGTTTAAAAGACCTTGAAGCAGTAGTAAGAGCAGGTGTTGACGTAGTACGTTTACCGATGACTAATTGCGCAGAAGATATTCATGAGTTAGAAGCACACGTTGCAAGAATTGAAAAAGAGTGTGGACGTGAAGTGGGCAGCACTAAATTAATGGCGGCAATTGAATCGGCTCAAGGCGTTGTTAATGCTGTTTCTATTGCTCAATCTTCTCCACGCTTAATCGGTATTGCACTAGCTGCATTTGACTATCTTGTTGATATGCAAACAGAGCGTGGCGATGGTACTGAGTTATTTTATGCTCGCTGTGCTGTTTTACATGCAGCACGTGTAGCTGGCATTGATGCCTTTGATGTGGTGTATTCAAATGTTAATGATGATGAAGGTTTCTTAAAAGAAGTTAGCCTAATTAAAAAACTCGGATATAACGGTAAATCACTTATCAATCCAAGACAAATTGAACTATTACATAATGCATATGCGCCAACAGCCGCTGAAGTGGAAAATGCTCAAAAAGTGGTTGAAGCAGCAGAAGAAGGTGAAAGAAAAGGCCTTGGCGTTATTTCCCTAAACGGCAAAATGATTGATGCACCGATTATAGCTCGTGCTAGAAAAGTTATCGAGTTGGCTAAATATTCTGGTGTTCGTAAAGAAATTTGATAGGATTGAAAAATGACTACTTCTATAAATAAAAAAATTGATGATTTGCTTAAACAGCATCCAGATCTCAAAAATATCACGCCATTTATTGACGCTAACGCTACGACTCCTTATTTAAAAGATGAGTCTAAATACACGCGTAAATTGTGTGATTCTATTGAACAGGCAATCAAAAAATGTGAATTACGTGATGGTATGACTATCTCTTTTCACCACGCATTTCGTGAAGGTGATAAGGTTATCAACAAAGTTGTTGAAACTATCAGTAAATTAGGTATTAAAAACTTAACACTAGCTTCAAGTTCGTTATTAAGCTGTAACTCAGCATTAATACCTCATATCGAATCAGGTGTAATTACTAAAATTTATACCTCTGGTCTACGTGGTAAATTAGCCGATGCAATTTCACACGGTTTAATGGAAAACCCAGTCCATATCCATTCTCATGGCGGACGAGTAAAACTTATCCAAAGCGGTGAAATTAACATTGATATCGCATTTTTAGCTGTATCAACAGCTGATGAGCAAGGTAACGCGAATGGTGTATCAGGTAAATCACAATGTGGTGCACTTGGTTATGCCATGGTTGATGCGCAATTTGCAAAGAAAGTAGTATTACTTACTGAAGATATCGTTGGTTATCCTAACCATCCAGCAAGTATTCGCCAAGATCAAGTTGACTATATTGTTAAAGTTGATGAAGTCGGTGATCCAACTAAAATCAGTGTGGGGGCAGCACGTATCACTAGCAATCCACGCGAACTGATGATCGCGCGTTATGCTGCTGATGTTATTGAACACTCAGGCTATTTCAAGGATGGTTTCTCAATCCAAACAGGTTCTGGTGCATCATCAACTGCGGCAACGCGTTTCCTTGAAAATCGTATGCGTGCGAAAAATATTACTGCATCATTTGCATTAGGTGGTATTACAGCAAGTATTGTTGATCTTCATGAAAAAGGCTTGGTTAAACGCTTATTAGATACTCAAAGCTTTGATGGCACCGCCGGACAATCTTTAGGTAAAAATAAAGATCATATTGAAGTATCAACCAATGTTTATGCAAACCCAGCATCAAAAGGTGCGAGCGTTGATGAACTTGATATTGTTATTTTAAGTGCTTTAGAAATTGACCTTGATTACAATGTTAATGTATTAACGGGTTCTGACGGCGTTATGCGTGGTGCATCAGGTGGTCACTGTGATACAGCTGCTGGTGCAAACTTAACAATCGTTGTTGCCCCACTAATTCGTAGCCGTATTCCAACTGTAATTAAAAAGGTAACAACACTAGTCACTCCTGGTGAAAGCGTTGATGTACTTGTGACTGACCATGGTATTGCGGTTAATCCTAATCGTCCAGAAATTGCTGAACGTTTAAAAGCTGCTAATTTGCCAATTATGAGCATTGAAGAGCTTTATCAACGTGCTGTATCTTTAACTGGTGAACCAAAACCAATCGAGTTTAAAGATAAAATTGTTGGTATCGTACATTTCCGCGACGGTTCAGTTATTGATGTCGTACGTCAAGTTAAAGACTAATTTTAGTCTTAATTAATAGAGTAATAGCCTAACATGTAAAAATGTTATGCTATTACTATTCTTATCTAATGGAAAAAATGCTAATTAAATTTGATGATGGCACTCCAATTAACCTTGAGCAAATGCTATTAGCCAAGGAAAAGAGAGTGGAAAACCAAAAACAGGCAATGCTATGTTATAAACATCCGATCATATCATTAAGCCTAGTTATTCCCGGTGCTATAAAAAACAGCAGCGGTGCTCGTTATCTTTTTGATGAAGCTATCAAAGCTTTACAGCATTGTTTTTTACAAAATGACATCACGATAATCAATGAAGATCATTATCACTACATCACCGGTTCAGAAGCCATTATAGCAGTAAAATGTTCAGCTAAAACGCTTAAAAAATACTGTATGGATATTGAAAATAATCACCCTTTAGGGCGTTTGTGGGATATTGATGTTATTGACATTGTTACACAACAAAGCCTGTCACGCTCACAATTTGATAACCAACCAAGGCAATGCCTGGTCTGTCATGAAGCGGCAAAAGTTTGCGGTAGAGCCAAACGGCATTCAATCAATGAAATTTTTATAGCGATTGAAAAAAAGATAGAAAAATTTCAGCAAATATAAACAATAATCATCATTACAAATAGCGCGGATTGATGAAATAACGCAACTACCATATATCATCAACCCTAATTATAATCTATAAAACCAGTTAAATTGTTTCAAGTGCCTGCTGTAAATCAGCCAGTAAATCTGTAATATCTTCCAAACCAACTGAAATACGCAATAATTGATCTGAAATACCAGCCGTTTTTCGTGCTTCAGCACTAATACCTGAATGTGTCATTGTCGCTGGATGACACACAAGACTTTCAACTCCACCAAGTGATTGAGCCAATGTAAAAATATTAAGTGCCTTTAAAAATTTCGGCATCACATCGGCATCGCCAGCCAATTCAAAACTGAGTAATGAACCAAAACCTTTCTGTTGTTTTTTAGCGATATCATGCCCAAGGTTAGTTGGTAAAGAGGGATGAAATACTTTGGCTATTTTCGGATGGCTAGCAAGGAACGCAACGACTTTTTGTGCATTGTCTTGTTGCAAATTCACACGTGCAGCAAGGGTTCGTAACCCACGTAATAAAAGATAACTATCAAATGATGAGGTCAATGTACCAATGTTATTTGCCCACCATAAAACATCTGTAGCAAGTTGTTGGTCTTTAAAGACTAAAATCCCTGCTAATAAATCTGAATGCCCGTTTAAAAATTTAGTACAAGAATGAGTAACAATATCAGCACCAAGCTCTAATGGTTTTTGCAAAATAGGCGTCATAAACGTATTATCGACTAAAACTAAAGCACCTACGTCATGTGCTTGCTGCGCAATTTTTTTAATATCAACAACACGCAGTAATGGATTACTTGGTGTTTCAATCAAGACTAATTTAGGATGTAAGCTTAATGCTTCTTGCAATGCGACCAAGTCAGACTGATCAACAAATTTTACTTTAAAATAGCCCTTCTGACTCAAACTATTAAACAGCCGATAACTACCGCCATAACAATCATGAGGGGCAACAACTAAGTCATTTGGCGCTAATAAAGCAACACTAATAAGGTGAATTGCTGACATGCCACAGTTAGTTAAAATAGCATCGACACCACCTTCTAATTTTGCAACAGTCTCTTCCACCAATCGTCGACTTGGATTGGCTTTGCGCGCATAATCAAATTCTCTTGGTTTCGCAAATTCTTCATAACGATAACACGTAGATGGTGTGATAACAGGTACAACACTGCCATATTGATCATCAGTATTGAGCCCACCACGAACAGCAATTGTTCCTTGGTTTAAATTGTTAGCTTGACTAGTCATAATAACATTCCTCTAAATAATGCTTTGCTTACTTCAAGAATAGATTGTATAAGAATAACATACTAAATATAGACGTCAACATGTCTAGATGTCTAACTGTCTTGGTGTATAGATTGCAGAAAGATAAAAAAACCGTTAGAATTGCCCACATTATTTGTGATGTAATTTGGTGAAAATATGATGGAATGGAATGGCGAATATATAAGCCCTTATGCTGAGCACGGTAAAAAAAGCGAGCAAGTAAAAAAAATTACAGTATCAATTCCGTTAAAAGTATTAAAAATCTTGACTGATGAGCGTACTCGCAGGCAAGTTAATAATTTACGTCACGCAACAAATAGTGAATTATTGTGTGAAGCCTTTCTTCATGCTTATACTGGCCAACCTTTACCTTGTGATGAAGATTTACAAAGAGATCGCGAAGATGGTATTCCGAAACAAGCTCAAAAAATGATGCAACAATTAGGAATCAACCCTGAATTTGATTGATTATTAACTAAAAATATTAATTTAAAAAAGCAAAAAGGCGCATAATGCGCCTTTTCAACTACTATTGATTCTAAGATACGGTTTTTCGGAAAATTATTTCTTACCGCCAACCATAGCAAAACGTTGTTTGAACTTATCTACACGTCCGCCAGTTGCAACATCACGTTGTTTACCAGTATAGAACGGGTGACACTCACCACATACGTCAAGATGAATATCATGACCAATAGTAGAATGAGTTTTAATAACATTACCACAAGAACAAGTTGCATTAATTGCAGTATATTCTGGATGGATACCTTCTTTCATAATAAACCTCTAAAGTTTGTTCGTATCGCTATATAAATGGCTAAAAGCAAAATCTATACACCATACGAGTGTTAAAAAACATGATAAGGTTGCGAATTATATGCCTTAAAGGTTAAATAATCAAGCCATAAAAAGACAAATTAAACGGATAATTGCCCTATTGTCACTTGTAGTTCAACCTTTTCACCATTCCGCAATACAATAATGGGGACAATTGTACCCGGTTTCAACTCGGCAATTTGATCCATGGTTTCAACAATGGATTTAACAGGCTTATTATCCACCATAATCAAGATATCATTAGCTTGTATGCCCGCTTGTAAAGAAGGTCCTTCAACATTGGTGACTAAAATACCTAACACCACTGGCATATCGCTTGGATTTTGAGTTGGCGCAAATTCTAATCCATCAATACCGATATAACCACGAATAATTTTTCCATCCTGAATCAACTTATGCATGATCTTAACAGCTAAAGAAGCTGGAATCGCAAATCCAATCCCTTCGGGAACATCATTACCCAAATTTTTTGCAAAGGTAAGCGTATTAATTCCCATTAATTCGCCTTTAGTATTAACTAGTGCTCCCCCAGAATTACCGTGATTTATTGATGCATCAGTTTGAATAAAATTCTGTCTTCTATATGGGCTTAGCCCATCGCGACCTGTAGCACTGATAATACCTTGTGTGATGGTTTGCCCTATATTGTAAGGATTACCTATGGCTAAAACAACATCACCAATCTTGGGCTCACGCTGAGGATTAATGGCAATAGTTGGAATATTAGAGGCTTCTATTTTTAATACGGCAAGATCAACAAGTTTATCAGAACCTACCGATAAGGCCTCAAAAATTCGTCCATCTTGCAGTGCAACAATAATTTGCTCTGCATCTTCAACAACGTGATAATTAGTAACAATATATCCCTGTTCACTCATTATTACCCCTGAACCAAGTGGAGTAATTGGGCTATCTTGTGATTCTTGAGAAACAGAATTAATTGAGCGACTATAGATATTAACTACTGCAGGCGCAGCAGTTTTTACAGCATCAGAATAACTTAGAGGCTCGTTACTGAAAATAGAAGCAAAAAAATGCAATTGCTTTCCGTTTCGTAATGAAGGAAAAATAATTAATAACGCAACGGCTAAAACTACACCGATTAATATTGGCCATAAAAATTTTTTAAGCATTGCCGTCAGATGATAGTGATTAGATATGGCAACGATTTTAGCATATATACAAAAGTGTTAACATCACTGTTTCTCGCCGATGCCAAAGCATCGACGAAATAGAGTTTAATTACCTCTAGTTTGAAAAAATTATCTTAAAATGAGATAAATTCGGCTATCTCCTCGAACTATATTAAGCGCAATAACAGACGGATTACTATCAATGATTTTGCGAAGTTCTGCAATATTAGTTACTCGCCCTTTGTTAACACCAGTAATCAGATCTCCCTCTTGCAAGCTAAGTCGAGAAGCAGGTGAATTTTTAGCAATCTTTTCAATTAAAACACCTTTTTGACCTTTAATTTCACCATTACTAAGTGTTGCACCATCAAGAGCAGTATGCAATGATTTAGCTTCAGTTGTCACCTCATCACTGTTTTTCAGTTTGACCTCGACAGACATTTCTTTGCCATCTCGAATTAAACCTAATTTTACAGTTCTCCCAGCACCAGTTGTGGCAATTTTTGCACGTAATTCAGCAAAACTATCAACAGGTTTACCGTCCATTGAAATAATAATATCGCCAGATTTAATGCCCGCAGCTTGCGCGGCTGAATTTTCAATCACTTCACTAACGAAAGCACCTTTTTGAACATCAACATCAAACGCTTTTGCTATATCTGATGTTAATTCATTACCTTTAATGCCAAGCACACCACGTTTGACTTCACCAAACTCAATAAGCTGCGATGTTAAACTTTTTACCATATTACTAGGAATTGCAAAGCCAATCCCAACATTACCACCACTTGGCGCAATAATCGCTGTATTAATACCAACGAGTTCACCATTTAAATTGACAAGTGCCCCTCCAGAGTTTCCTTGGTTTATTGAGGCATCAGTTTGAATAAAATTTTCAAAACCATTCATATTAAGCCCACTGCGAGCCAAAGCTGAAATAATCCCCGAAGTAACAGTTTGACCAATACCAAATGGGTTACCAATAGCAACAGCATAATCACCAACACGCAAATTATCAGAATCAGCCAATTTAATCGCCGTTAATTTTTTGGCATCTTCCACTTTAAGCAAAGCTATATCGCTTTGAGGATCTTTACCAATGAGTTTTGCTTTAAATTCATGTCCATCATTAAGAGCAACCGTGATTTTATCGGCGCCATCAATAACATGATTATTCGTCACCACATAACCTTTTTCGGCATCAACAATCACACCTGAGCCTAGACCTGTAAACGCTCTTGATTGACTATCAGGGTAACCAAAAAAACGTCTAAATTCTTCTGGCATATTATTTTGCATTTGCGCAGTGCCCTCAACCTTAATGCTAACAACTGAAGGTAATACCGTTTCGAGCATAGGAGCCAAACTTGGCTGCTGTGTATTACTATCGGTTGCGGTAGGAGGAAAAGAAGCATAAGCATTGGGATATGATGTTAAACTTAACCCTAAACTTAACGCTACAATGCTTAATAATTTTTTTTGTTGTTTTAATGAATTAATCATCTTCTAACTCTCGCTTTCATAAAAATTTAATCTCTATAAAATTGCTTGACCATTAAGTAACGGCGAATAAAACCATCGTAGTTAAGATTTGTTTTCATCCGCTTTAAATAAACCAGAAGAATTATCTGAATAATCTCTAGGCTGCTTATCAAGTATCATTTCTTTTTTTTCATCTGAATCAGAGTTGGAATCAAAATCCAAAGATGTGGCTTTATCGCCATCAATAAATTGACCAGAATTTTCAGCCATATGTTGATAAAGGCGACGAAACTCTTTAGCCATACTATCCAATATCTCAGCACTATGAGAAAAATGTTTAGCAATCATTTGTTTTTGTGCTATTAATTCGTCTTTTGCTTGTTCTAGCTCATGTTTAACTTTGGCATATTTACGGGCCTTAGGACTAATAACACTTACAAAAATAAAACCAATAATAAAACCAATTACTAATCCAATCATAAGATAAGTAAGCATATCTTTATCCATTATTCACTCCTTATATCGTTAAGATATATAATTTTATAAAATTGAAATCCAATTATCAGCACTTATTTTGCATGGTTAGCAAGTTTTATCAATTGTTTTTTTAACTTATCTGGTGCATTTTCCGCTAATGCATATAAAAACATTGCACTTTTAGCTGTCATCACACTCGATACTAAAGATGATTTAACAGTATGAGAATGACGCTGTGACAACTTTACTAAAATATCTGGATTAATCTGATATTGGATAGACGATAGAGACGGTAAAATACTTCTCCGTATCTCAGATATTAAATGACTCTGTTCATATTTCAATCTAGTTAACCAACCAGCTGTACTTACTTCTAAAATCAATACCCCTTCGCGATAATTAGCCACTCGGCATTGTTGATTCAATGGGGATGGCAATAAATCGTTAACTACTTTAGCCAATGTTTTTAAAGCATTAGTTCTTTCTTGAATCTTAGAAAAACAAGAGGCTTGCGTCATTATTGACGTCAAGACTTGTGGCTCATTAAAACGCATACCTTGACTTCCTCTCCTTTCTTAATCAATAAAAAAGTAAATTTTCTTCTAAAAACTAAAAAGAAGTATTAGTTTAATAATTTACCCTATTTATCGTCAAAAGTCTTATTGAAAAAATTTATTTACAGTTTGATAAAAATTTCTTTATTAAAAAGAATAAAAATAAAAAAGATTAACTGCTACATTTTGCAGTTAATCTTTTTAAGAAAGGACAATCAAGCAATAATACCTATGATAAGTACAACAATTAAGCCAACAATTGAATTAACTAATTCTAATAAGCCCCATGTTTTTAAAGTATCTTTAATCGATAAATCAAAGTAACCTTTAAATAACCAAAATGAAGCATCATTGATATGAGTTAACGTATTAGAGCCAGCAGCAGTTGCAAGTACGAGTAGTGCTGGGTTAACGCCATTCATAACGCCTGTTGTTGGATCGATAACAGCTGCGCCAATGATTCCCGCTGCTGTCATTGCAGAGACAACACCTTGCCCTGTAGCTAAACGAATTAACACTGTAATTAACCATGCCATAATATATGGCGATACGCCCCCTGTTGACATTAATTGTCCAATAACATCACCAATTCCTGTATCAATAATAATCTGTTTTAGTGCACCACCAGCCCCAATAATTAATACCACCATTGCAATACCTTTTACCGCATTATCAAAAGAATGCATAACCCATTCCATTGAGTGATTAAGTTTTTTTCCAAATAATATAAATGCGGCGATCATTGCAATAAACATAGCAATTTGAGATGAACCGATAAAATTAAGAACAGAATAAGTAGTTGTTCCTTTTTCTAGCCATATATTTGCTATTGTCGTTGCAATCATGATGTAAGCTGGGATCAGGGGAACAGTAATTGATGTAAAAAAGGAAGGAAGATTATTTTCATCAACAGAATTTTCAGATTGTAAAAATTGAGGTGTTGGTCTTTCCAGATTACCTAAAAATTTAGGGAGAATCAGTCCAGCAAACATGACAGAAGGAATCGCAACAATTAACCCATAAATATAGACCATTCCCATATCAGCATTATATGCATTCACTAGTGCAACAGGTCCTGGTTGTGGTGGAAATAAAGAATGAGCTGTTGTTGCCGCCGCAACGCCAGGTATAGCTAATTTTAAAAATGGAATTTTAGCCTCTTTGGCTAATGCGATCACCAACGGTGCTAAAATTATGAATGCCGCTTCATAAAACATCGCTAAACCAAATATAAGCCCCATAATAATAATGGCTATTTTTACATATTTAATGCCTAATTTTTTCAATAGCGTTTGAGCAATCTGATGAGCTGCGCCAGAATCAACCATTAGTTTACCAATCACAGCACCAAATACGACAATAATAGCTAATTCGCCAAGTGTTCCACCAAACCCTGATTTAATGGTTTTAAGAATGCTCAATAAATCCATCTTAGCCATCAAACCGACGAATATTGCAGCAGCTAATAATGCAACCATTGAGTTTATTTTAAAACGAATATTTAAAACTAACATTAATCCTATTCCAAGGCCAACCCAAAGAATATTTAAAAGTTCCATGAATAAAAAAACCCTATTCTTAATTTTATTGGTTAACATTAAGTTGGTATATAGATTTCTTCTTTAAAGAAGTTAATTAGATCTCACAATAAAAGCTTTTAGTAAATAGTAAAACAAAAAACTAATAAAATAATGACAAATACAATTTAGGTATTGTATTTGTCTGTTTAAAAATATAAGAAAGATAACTAACTTTTTTCTAATTGAAAGTTACTGTGCTGAATTTTGTTTTCTCTGATAAAAATCCATAAAACAACTGCACCTATTACATCAAAGAAAGCTAACGCAATAAAAAATGGACCAAAACCAATAATCCCAACGAATGCTCCAATAAATAGATTAAAAATTAGCTGACCTGTCCATGCACATGCTCCAGCCATTCCAACTGCCGTAGCAACTTGATTTTTCTTAAACAAATCACCACCTAATGTTGACGCAACTGTAGATAATAGTTGATGAGAAAAACCACCTAAACTAATTAAGAACACGGCTAGATAAGGGTTTTGAACAATACTTACAAAACCAATGGTCATCATAAGTACAGCGCCTATAGAAAAAGTAATTAATCTTGATTTGATTAATGATATACCTTTATCATTGAAATATTTAGCTACAAATCCACTAGCTAAACATCCTAAATCAGCCATTAAAAAAGGTAACCAAACAAACATAGCAATTTCTTTTAGGCTAAAATGTAGCGTTTCAACAAAAAATATTGGTACCCAAAAATTAATAGTACCCCAAGCAGGATCGGCAAGAAAACGAGCAATACCAATTCCCCAAAAGTTTCGTTGAGAAAGAATTGATGGAATAGAAACTTTTTCTTCTTTATCAATATCTAAATATTTCTCTTGTCCAGCCTCAATATATGCACGTTCTTCAGCCGATAACATTTTAGAATCTTTAGGATCTCGATAAAAAGTAAACCAAGCAAGTGCTGCAATCAATGCTAAAGATCCAGAAACGACAAAAGCAAATTGCCAACCTTGAAATAAAATACACCAGGCAATTAAAGGTGGAGCTAACATTGCACCAAATGAAGTTCCCATATTAAATATCCCTGAAGCAATACCTCGCTCTTTTGCAGGAAACCATATAGATGCTGTTTTTATACCAGCAGGTATTGCGGAAGCTTCACTGAAACCCATAATTCCACGCATGAAAGCTAATCCTTGCCATGTGCCAGTTAATGCATGTCCCATGGTTGCTAGCCCCCAAACTATAGCACAAATAGCAAAGCCAAGCCTTAATCCTATTGTATCAATAAAAAAGCCCATAATTGGTTGACCAATTGTATAAGCTAATTGGAAGGCACTTACTACCCAAGAATATTGCTCTTTAGTAATACCCGTTGTTTCTAAGATAGTAGGGGCAGCAACACCCAAAGCTGTTCTGTCAAGGTAATTAACGATGGTAATTGCACAAATAAGTAATATCATGTACCACCTAAATTTTCGTACTGTTTTCATTATTACTCCTTATTATTCCATCTAAACATTAATTATTTATTGTTACTATTTAGAAAAGTAAAAATTAGCATTATTGAAGCAAATATTTCTGATCATATTTCCTACTAAATTAAAATCAGCAGGAACTTCGCCATTTTCGATCCAATTTCCAACCATATTGCACAAAATTCGTCTAAAATACTCGTGTCTTGTAAATGAAAGAAAACTACGTGAATCTGTTAACATTCCAACAAATTGGCTTAATAATCCCATTTGTGAAAGCTGCATAAGTTGACGCTCCATACCATCTTTTTGGTCGTTGAACCACCACCCTGATCCAAATTGAATTTTGCCTGCGATACCTGAACCTTGGAAATTACCAGCCATCGTAGCTAAGACTTCGTTATCTCTAGGATTTAAGCAATATAGTATTGTCTTAGGTAGCTCATCAGTCAGATCTAAAGTTCCCAACAATGAAGATAAAGGTTCTGCGATTGGTCTATCACCAATTGAATCAAATCCTGCATCTGGACCCAGCAATTTAAACATCCTTTGATTATTATTGCGTAAAGCACCTAAGTGTAATTGCATAACCCAATTACGTTTATGGTATTGCTTACCTAACCAAACAAGAACTGCTGTACTAAATTGTGCTATTTCTAATTCAGATAAAGATTGATTACTTAGACGTTTATTGAGTATTAAATCGAGTTGTTTCTCTGAAGGGATATCTGCATAGCGTAATATTTCAATACCATGGTCAGATGCTTCACAGCCATGCAGTTCAAAATGATCAAGCCTTGTTAATAATGCAGTGAGTAGTTCTGAAAAAGTGTTTATTTCAATATCACAAACCTGACCTAATTGAGAAATATAGTCAGTAAATCCAGATAGTTCAATTTTAAATACTTTATCAGGCCGCCAACTAGGTCTTACTTTAGTTTCAAAGGAATCATCCAAGCTTATTTGTTTATGGTATTGAAGTGAATCAATTGGGTCGTCAGTAGTACCCACTGCCCTAACATTCATTTGTTTCAAAATACCTTTTGTCGAAAATTCTTCTGTAGCTAATTGCTCATTAGCCTGAAGCCAAATTTTTTCAGCTGTTTTTTCATTAAAAAGAATATTTTTTATACCAAACGGACGCCTTAGCTCTAAATGAGTCCAATGATAAATTGGATTGCCTAATGTTAAAGGAACCACTTTTGCCCAAGCTAAGTATTTTTCGTAATCTGATGCACTACCAGTAATAAATTTTTCATCTACACCGGCGGTACGAAGTACTCTCCATTTATAGTGATCACCGGCAAGCCAAATCTCTGCTAAATTACAGAATTTTTTATTGTCCGCAATATCTTTTGGAGATAAATGACAATGATAATCATATATTGGTTGATCTTCTGCATAATCAAAATAGAGTCTTTGCGCCGTTTCGGTTTGTAACAAAAAGTTCTCATCCAAAAAATTTTTCATTATATTTAATCCACCTTTAGCTTGATAAATTGCTGATAGTTTGTTTTGCCCCATAGTTCATTAAAGAAAGGTAATGTATCGTCACTTTTTCTTTAAATAATGCATTGTTCGGCAAATCTAAACCAAAGACAGCCTCTAAGCGTAATAAAGCATTTACTCGTTCAATGCCATCCGTGCTAGTTTTAACAATAGTTTGTAGTTGTTCAGACATTGGATCTCGTAAATCTATTGACTGGTTATTATCATCAATGCCGCCAACATAGCGCATCCACCCCGCAACACCTAAAGCTAGCAATGAAAAATCTGAACCATTTTTGATATGCCAACGGATTGAATCCAACATTCTTTGAGGTAACTTTTGAGTACCATCCATCGCAATTTGCCATGTTTTATGTTTTAACGATGGATTACTAAAACGTTCAATAAGTTTGTCTGCATAATCTTGCAAATTAACATGATCAGGAACGTGAAGTGTTGGTGCTTGTTGCAGCATCATCAATGCTAAAGTTGTTTTTTTATAATTAACATCATTCATGCAATCATTAATGTGCTCGTAACCGGCCAAATAACCTAAGTAGGCTAAAAAAGAATGGCTACCATTTAGCATACGAAGTTTCATCTCTTCATATGGAACAACATTATCAACAAATTCAGCACCAACTTCATTCCAATTAGGGCGGTTAGTCACAAAATTATCTTCTATAACCCACTGAATAAAAGGTTCACAAGCAATACCACATGGATCAAACATACCGCCTAATGTATCTTCAATTTCAGTTAATGTTTCGGATGTTGCGGCTGGGACAATACGGTCAACCATAGTACATGGGAATGTTGTATTAGACTCAATCCAATTTGCTAATTGTGGATCTCGAGCGTTAGCTAATCCTAATATTGCTTTTTTTAAGACTAACCCATTTTCAGGAATATTATCGCATGATAAAGCAGTAAAAGATTTTAATCCTCGTTGCATTCTTCTATAAAGCGCCTCGACAATAACTCCTGGGGCAGACATAGGCTTTGTTGGATTCGCTAAGTCAGCTTTAATTAATGTATTATTTAAATCTAATCCAGCTCCACTAGGTAACATGCAATAACCCTTTTCTGTTACTGTTAATGAAACAATTTCAACGACTGGATCAGTCATCTTTTCTAAAATTACATCTATGCCATCTGTTGGTGCTAACAATGATTCTTTCACGCTACCAATAATAAATGCTTCTTTTGATGTCGCACCTTTTTCTAACACAGTATACAAATGGTCTTGTTTACGAATTTCATTAATTAATTCTTCACCACCAACAATATTAACTTCACAAATACCCCAATCACTGTTTCCCTTGTTAAGGAGGCGATCGGTCAATAACGCTTGATGAGCGCGGTGGAAAGCACCGAATCCCAAATGAACAATTCGTGAGATTATTTTTTGCCGGTCATATAAAGGTCTATGTTGGATTGATTTAGGAAGATTTAATAAATTTAACATTCTATTCACCGTAATTATCTATTTAACCATCTTATTGGTTAGACATATTTTCATTTGTCGGCAAAATTTTCACCCCAATTTTTTCTTTTTTGTGATATAAATCACGTTTTTTGGTTTATCTTATATGTGATACTCAAAAAAAATCTATAATACAAAACCACATTGGCATTCCAATTATGAAATTAAATGAATTTATCCCATAATTGACTTATAGTACTTATAATAATTAGCGTATAATTATCCTAATTAGACCAAAATTAGAATGAGGATTATAAATAATGCTAACGGTTAATCGGCTATACCAAAAAATTGGTAATGAACTGAAATCATTATTAAAAAGTGGTACCTATAAAATTGGTGAGCGGTTACCGCCAGAAAGAGATATTGCTGACGCGTTTAGTGTAAGTAGAACTGTTGTCCGTGAAGCTCTAATCATGCTGGAGCTCGAAAATTTAGTCACAGTCAAAAAAGGTTCTGGCGTATATGTAATTGGTTTACCAAATGAAATATTATCAGAAACAGATAAAAAAATTGAAGAAGAAGATTTTGGTCCTTTTGAACTATTACAGGCTAGACAATTAATTGAAAGTAATATCGCCGCTTTTGCCGCTTCACAAATTGTAAAATCCGATATTATTGAATTAAGAGCTATCTTAGAGCAAGAACGGCAAATTTTAGAACAGGATATTTTAGACGATTACAGTGCAGATGAAATGTTTCATATTGCAATAGCAAGAGCGACCAAAAACTCAATACTTGAAAGTTTGCTAGATGATTTATGGCAAAAACGTTCTGCTAGCAAAATGTGGAATCAATTACACTGTAGAATTACCGATCATAGTTATCGAAAAAAATGGCTTTATGATCACGAAAAAATTCTACAAGCATTACAAGTGAAAGATGCAATGGCTGCACGCCACGCTATGTGGCAACATTTAGAAAATGTTAAGCAAACATTAATGACAGTTTCTGATAGTGAAGATCCAAATTTTGATGGTTATTTATTTGATTCTATTCCTGTTAACATTGTTAACCAATAGGCAACATAAAATTAGCGCTATTTATAGCTGTTTTAATTTCAGAAATAAAATAAATTAAAATTTTTTAAGGAGAATTTAAATGGAACAAACAATGCGTTGGTTTGGTCCTAGCGATCCAGTATCATTAGATGATATTAAGCAAGCTGGGGCAACGGGAATTGTTACAGCTTTGCACCATATTCCAAATGGCGAAGTATGGACAATAGACGAAATTCAAAAACGAAAAAAAATTATCGAAGAAAAAGGTTTAACTTGGTCCGTTGTTGAAAGTATTCCTGTACACGAAGAAATTAAAACCCACTCAGGTAATGTTAAACAACATATCGCAAATTATCAGCAATCAATTAGAAATTTAGCTGCTTGTGGAATTGACACTGTTTGTTACAATTTTATGCCAGTTTTAGATTGGACTCGAACAGATCTTTCTTATGAATTACCTGATGGTTCAAGGGCATTACGGTTTGATCAAGTTGCCTTTGCCGCATTCGATATTTATCTATTAAAACGACCTAATGCAGAAAAAGATTATTCACAGCAAGATGCCATTTTAGCAAAAACATATTTTGAACAAATGACACAAGCAGATAAAGATAAACTTGTTGCAAATATCATTGCAGGTTTACCGGGTGCTGAAGAAGGTTATTCACTTGATCAATTTCGTGCTCATCTCGCAACTTATGATAATATTGATAAAGAAAAATTACGTGAAAATTATGCCTATTTTTTAAAAGCTATTGTCCCTGTAGCTGAAGAAGTTGGTGTTGTTTTAACTGTTCATCCGGACGATCCTCCGCGCCCAATATTAGGCCTACCTCGTATTGTTTCAACGATCGAAGATATGCAATGGATTAAAGATACAGTTGATAGTATTCATAATGGCTTTTGTTTTTGTACGGGTTCTTATGGCGTTCGTAGCGATAATGATTTAGCTATCATGGCTGAAAAATTTGCCGACCGTGTCCACTTTATTCACTTACGAGCAACAGTTCGTGAAGAAAACCCTCTATCTTTTCATGAAGGTGATCATTTAGCTGGTGATGTTGACATGTATTCTGTAATGAAAGCACTGATTACAGAAGAACAACGACGTAAAAAGACCGGGATCAAACGCCCTATTCCTGTTCGCCCAGATCATGGACATCAAATGCTAGATGATCTGAAGAAAAAGACCAATCCTGGCTACTCAGCTATAGGCCGCTTGCGAGGTTTAGCTGAAATTCGTGGTGTTGAATATGCAATCCTTCGCGCTTTTTTTAATTAGTTGAACTCAGTTCAATCAATTATAATTATTACAGTCATTAATCCTAACAATTTCAATGCCCTATTAAGGGCATTTTTTATAAAAATTTTATAAAGTTGCAGATCGATAATCCTTTTTTTGATTGTAATTAATTCGCTTAATATTAGAATAATATTTAAAATCATTGATTAACATCTTGGTAAACATTGTATCGTAATACATAAAATGCTATTAAAGCATAACTCTTTTGACATTCTATCCTGTTAAGCGTTATATTAATTTTGATATTTTCTACATCTATATCATTAAGCAGTTTTTTATAAGCAGTTTAAACTTAAGAGGTGTAATATGGGTATCTTAAATAACATTTTTTCTAAAGTATTTCCTAGTGCTCAAGCAACAGTAGAAAATGCCGTTGATACAGTGAAAGATAAAGTTGAAAATATCACTGCATCAGTCAAAGATACGGTATCAAGTGGTTCACAACAAGTTCAAGAAAAGGTGGAGCAAAGCACATCTAATGTTGATGTCACGTCAATCCTTGATAATTTAGCTAAAAAGCATCCTGAAGCACTTAACTGGAAAACGTCTATCGTCGATTTATTAAAATTACTCGGTATAGATAGTAGCTTGGATGCACGTAAAAAATTAGCACAAGAACTAAATTATACTGGCAGTACTGATGATACTGCAGCAATGAATACATGGTTAATTAAAGAAGTCATGAAGAAAATCGCTGAAAAAGGCGGTAACATTACTCATCTGTTTTCTTAATCAAACAATCTAAGATAATGACAATCCACCCAATCTTGGGTGGATTTTTTATAATATTCAATCAGCTATCCATTAACCATTTGTTATTAAATCAATAAACTAAGCCTTAAAAGCGTGTAATTGATTCATCGCAGCATCGATACTTTGAGATAATAAAATATCCGTGCAGCGCACCGATTCATCAATAGCTTTATCAATCAATGCTTGTTCAGGTTTAGAGGGTTTGTTAAGAACGTAGCCAACCACTTTATTTTTATCACCAGGATGACCAATACCAATCCTTAATCGATGAAAATTTAAATTATTACCCAATTTGCTGGCAATATCTTTTAGCCCATTATGCCCACCATGACTACCACCAAACTTAAGTTTAGCTATACCAGGGTTCAAGTCGAGTTCATCATGGGCAACTAATATTTCTTCTGGCTTTATTTGGTAAAATGACGCCATCGCTTGCACCGCTTTACCACTTAAATTCATAAATGTAGTTGGAACTAATAAACGCACATCATGACCAGAAATATTGATTCGTGATGTGTAACCAAAAAATTTTGGTTCATTTTTTAATGATTGATTATAACGCTGAGCTAATTGTTCAACAAACCATGCACCAGCGTTGTGCCTTGTTGCTGCATATTCATTGCCGGGATTGGCAAGTCCTACTATCAGTTTTATCGTTGTCATAATATTTTTATTGTCACTGATTTTATTGTGAAAAATGCCCCAAAAGGGGCATTTAACTCAATGATAAAATAGATTATTGATGGAACATAGCTGAAATCGATTCTTCATTACTGATTCGACGAATTGCTTCAGCAAGCATACCTGACAATGTTAATTGGCGAACATTTTTCAATGCTTTTACTTCAGCCGTTAATGGAATTGTGTCGCAAACAACAATTTCATCAATAGCACTGCTTTTAATGTTACTCACTGCTTTACCTGAAAAAATTGGATGCGTTGCATAAGCAAACACTCTTTTTGCTCCTCGCGCTTTTAAAGCGTCGGCTGCTTTACAAAGTGTTCCTGCTGTATCAATCATATCATCAACTAAGATACAATCTCTATCCGCAACATCACCAATAATATTCATCACTTCAGCTTCATTTGCACGTTGACGGCGTTTATCAATAATCGCCATATCAGTATCATTAAGCAGTTTAGCTATCGCACGAGCACGCACCACACCACCAATATCTGGAGATACCACAATTGGACGTTCAAACTGACGTTGTAACATATCTTCTAAAATAACTGGGCTAGCAAATACGTTATCCACAGGCACATCAAAAAAACCTTGAATTTGCTCTGCATGAAGATCAACGGTTAATACCCTATCAACACCAACAGTTGATAAAAAATCAGCGACAACTTTAGCAGTAATAGGTACACGAGCCGAACGAACTCGACGATCTTGCCTTGCATAACCAAAATAAGGAATAACCGCAGTAATACGACCAGCAGATGCGCGACGCATTGCATCGATCATAACCAGTAATTCCATTAAATTGTCATTGGTTGGAGCACAAGTTGATTGAATAATAAAAACATCTTCACCACGGACATTTTCATTGATTTGGACATTAACTTCACCATCACTAAAACGGCTTACAACAATGTCACCAAGAGAAGTATAAAGACGATTAGCTATACGTTTTGCTAGTTCGGGTGTGGCATTACCAGCAAAAAGCTTCATATCAGGCACGAGAAATCCTCAAGCATGTATTCATGATTACTTAATTCGTAATCGGTTAAATCGGGGCTACAATTATATAATCATTTATCTATCATGCTCAACCACAATATAAAAATAAATCAAAAATATTTGATAACAGATTATAAACAACATAACTACTTTTTACAGATAACTGCAACAAGTTATAAGCAAGGTATGATCCAATAAGCAAGATAATGTCATTTGAAGCAATTAGACGAGTTTAGTTATTCTTCTATTTAAACCTTAAAGTTCTATAGGGTATAACATAACATTATCTGGAGTAGTAAAAAATGATACATAGCTACCTATTTCACAGCTGTCAGATGCTTCTATAAAAATAATATCTTTTCCAAGTGACAAAACTAAAATACCTTGTTCTTCACAAGATATCACTTTTGCATTAAAAACTATGTAGTTATCAATTAAATTGATACTACAATTATGTTTTTCTGCAAGGACTATATTTTTATCCCACTCAAAAAAATCATTGATTTCTAATTCAATATGATAAGAAGTATTAGATAATGGTTTATTATCTTGCCAATGAGCAGCACCATGACCTAAATCAGATTTGAATGTGACTAAATGCTCGCCTATTTTACCGTTTAAAGTAATTTTCATTTTGTAATACTATATTCTAACTTAGATAAAATACACTAATTCATACAAATTTTTAGGAAATAGCTACACCCTAAGCTTATCGATAAAAGTAGCAACGCATTACGTTCAATACATTACCTAGTTACATTCACGACTATTTTCAGGTTTGCTATTTCAGATTCTTTTACTTGTCCACTTTTTTGACTAAGATTGATGTAGCTAGCTTGGTCATTGTTACAGAAAACCTTCCTCTTTCAATTTGGCAAGTACTTCGCGCCCTTTTTCAGATAACTCCATTTTTTTTAAATAAATAATAAGCCTGTTTTGTGGAGTCATTGATATACTTTTTGGATACTTTATGAAAGAATCTAATGCTTCATCAGGGAAAGGAATATTAGGATTATTATATTCATCTTCATCAGGATTATAATCATCTTCAATTTCTGTTTTGGTAATCATTGATAAAAATGCATCAAAGGAATTTGCAACAAGCTTTAAATTAGTATTTTGTTCTAGGTAACCATTTTTTACAGACAAGTCAAAATAGAGATCATTAACTTCATGATCCCAATAATAAACTTGGCCATTTGGGCTTAAGCAAAGTAGATCACCATAATTAAGCGTGGCTATGGCAAAATAATTTTCGGGTATTCTATCTAAATAAGTATCATTAATCTCAATGAGATCTTCATAATATTTCTTTGAAAAACCCAAAATGACCTCTAAGGGCAATAATTCTCCGTCACAATCAATACAGTAGTCAAAATTAACCTCAGTATTAAAAACAACTACATTATATTTTTTCAAGAAATCAATATAAGTATTGTTTGAATCTATTTTTAACTTTAACTTTGAAATACGTTTATCAATGTTTTTAGGAACATTGTATTTTGATTTAAACATGTTAACTCCTAATATTTTCATGAATAAAAATAAATGCGTTACTGGTATGAAGAAAGCTATTATGAAATTTTACAGCCAAAATAATCATATAATTTTTATCAACATGATACCAGTAAAATGGAACGTTATAAAACTATCTGTTACAGCATTAAGCCTTTGGTTAAATTTGAAAATATATTGACAATAAGTTAAGACAGCAAGCGGAATATTTACTTTTAGGCTGCATTTTTTGTAAAAAATATTCAGGATTCTATACCGTTTCGTGATTAATTGAGATTTAAACAGATTCCATTTATTAAAACGTTGAATAACCTTGCATCAATCAAATATTCACGAAACTCGCCAGCCCTTCAATGAATGAAGAAGTGCAAAAAATAGAACGTTAATAAAGATGTAATGTTCACTTTTCAGGCTGTATTTTTTGTAAAAAATATTCAGGATTCTATACCGTTTCGTGATTAATTGAGATTTAAACAGATTCCCTTTGTTAGATTCACAAGATAGCAAATTATTTATTCAATATTATCATACGGTAAACAACATAAAACGATTTCTTGAAAGGCGTCTTATGCGTTTTTAGAGAATTATTTTAATCATGAAGTGTCAACAACTCGGCCTTTTTATACACTTTAAAGAATATTTAATGTGCTATAAGAAAATTTAATTTATTACCTGTTAATTTTCTATTTTTTCTCATTAAGAATATTAGTAAATAAACGATGTATATTCTGACAAAAAATTGAATTTTCAATTAAATCAGGCAATACAAGCACATAATAAAATACATGCTGAAAATGCAAATTTATATCATAAGGCTCAAAATCTGAATCATTATCAAACTTAAACAAAGTCGCGGTTCCATGTAATTTTGTACTTTTTGCCTCAATGCAAAAACAGCCTTCACCATTAATATCTAAATTGTAGCCATACTCAAGGTGATGATCTTGCATCTCATCATTTTTATAACAAAATAGAAATTCATCATTTCGAAAACGACTTCGCTCACATTGATAATTGATTGCTGCTAATTTTTTGAACCATGCAGAAACCACATCATCTATTGATTTATTAGTATAAAATCCATACATAACTCCAGTCCATTCAGCCATATGTCTTTCCTAAATAATTTTTTATTCAAATTTATTATTTTTTCTAAATTCATCCAATTTTAGTGCATCTGGGGAAAAATCATCAATATATCCTAATAAGGATATATCGGTTTTATTATTTACCTCAGTTAACCATTGACAAAAATGATTAAAAATCAAATCATCTTTTTCAGTTTGCAGCAAAAAACCATTACCGATAGTATGAGAGTCAGATAATATGTTTAGTGCATAAAGGAACTCTTCTTTATTTTTAATAATCCAACTTATAGGTAAATTCATCATCATATCAATAATTTTTAATTCATCGCTATAGTCCATCAATGAGGGTTTATTGTTTAAATAAGTGGTAAAGTATATTATCTTCCACATTTGGCATCTCATCATTGTTAATGAATAAAAGAACTATGATATAAAGTTATGTATTAATTTAGATTATTTTATACCTCAAGCAATATAACCTTTTTGATATACCGCCTACTTTAAGGGTAGACGGAATAAGAAAAATCACTAAATTATAAAAAATTGATACATTAATTTTTAAATGAATGAATGGGAGCCGGAATTCGCCCACCACGATTGATGAAATCACATGAGCCAAATTTGCTTACCGGCATGACTGGTGCATGACCTAGTAAGCCACCAAATTCGATATTATCGCCAACTTTTAACCCCACCGCAGGAATAATTCGTACCGCGGTTGTTTTATGGTTAATCACCCCTATTGCAGCCTCATCAGCAATAATCGCTGAAATAGTTTCAGCTGGCGTATCGCCAGGAATAGCAATCATATCAAGCCCAACAGAGCATACACAGGTCATTGCTTCAAGTTTTTCAAGATTTAGTGCACCGTTATTGACAGCATCAATCATCCCTGCATCTTCAGAAACAGGGATAAATGCTCCGCTTAAACCACCAACATGACCACATGCCATCACGCCGCCTTTTTTTACCGCATCATTAAGCATGGCTAGTGCTGCTGTTGTGCCATGCGTGCCCACTGCTTCTAATCCCATTTCTTCTAAAATATGGGCAACCGAGTCACCAATGGCTGGCGTTGGTGCTAATGATAAATCGACAATGCCAAATTTAACACCTAAACGCTCAGAAGCTTCTTTACCAACTAGTTGTCCCATTCGTGTAATTTTAAATGCGGTTTTTTTGATGGTTTCAGCAACAATATCAAAAGGTTCACCTTTAACTTTTTCCAGCGCTCGCTTAACTACTCCCGGTCCACTAACACCCACATTTATAACACAATCAGCTTCACCTACACCATGAAAGGCACCGGCCATAAATGGGTTATCTTCAACTGCATTGGCAAACACAACTAACTTAGCACATGCCATACTGCTATTATCTGCCGTTAATTTTGCCGCCTCTTTGATAATATGCCCCATTTGCTTTACGGCATCCATGTTGATCCCCGTTTGGGTAGAACCCACATTAACTGATGAACAAACTCGTTCGGTTTGTGCGAGTGCTTGAGGAATAGATTTAATTAAAATTTCATCGCCTTTATGATAGCCTTTTTGCACCAGCGCAGAAAAGCCACCAATAAAGTTAACGCCCACCGCTTTGGCTGCTTGATCAAGTGTTTTGGCAAACGCGACATAATCTTTATCATCGCTTGCGCCAGCAATTAATGATATGGGGGTGACAGAAATACGCTTATTAATAATTGGAATACCGAATTCTGAGGTAATCTCATCGCCGACTTTGACCAAATTTTTAGCTAAGCGTGTGATTTTGTCATAAATTTTTTGCCGTGCTTTTTCACCATTACTATCAATACAATCAAGGAGAGAAATACCCATGGTTATGGTGCGGATATCAAGCTTTTCTTCCTCAATCATTTTAATGGTTTCGAGGATCTGTTTTGTTTCCATTAGAACTATCCTTTTAAATAAACAACGAATTAATATTACAAACGATGCATAGCATCAAAAATTTCTTCACGTTGTAAGTTGACCTTGACCTTAAGCTTATCGCCCGTTTGGATAAGAGCTGTTTTTACCTCATCAAATGACACTTTAATTTTAGATAAATCAAGTAACATAATCATCGTAAAATATTCATCCATAATGGTTTGGCTGACATCTAAAATATTAATATCTAATTCATACAATTGTTGGCTAATACCGGCAATAATTCCCGTTTGATCTTTACCGATGACGGTTAAAATGGTTTTCATAATACGCTCCGCACAATTTTTAGACATTTAAAAGGTATTTATTAAGCTAACTATAATAGCATCTTCAAAAATTATCGAAATAGGAGTAGATTGTTTTTTTATTAAAGCAAAAAACTATCACAATAAATAGAAAGGGCGATATTATGGTTAATTTCCAAAAATCCAATAAATTGGAACATGTTTGTTATGACATTCGTGGACCAATTCTTGAACATGCAAAGCGACTCGAAGAAGAAGGACAAACTATTCTTAAACTTAACATTGGAAATCCTGCCCCTTTCGGTTTTGCTGCCCCTGACGAATTATTAGTTGATGTGATTAGAAATTTATCTTCTTCACAAGGTTATTGTGATTCCAAAGGACTTTATTCTGCCCGTAAAGCAATCATGCAACATTATCAAGCCCGAGGAATTAGTAGTTTAGATGTTGAAGATATTTACATAGGTAACGGTGTATCAGAACTAATAGTGCAATCGATGCAAGCCTTACTTAATAGTGGTGATGAAATACTCGTTCCTATGCCGGATTATCCTTTATGGACAGCGGCTGTTAGTTTGTCTGGCGGTAATGCCGTGCACTACCTTTGTGATGAAGAAGCAAACTGGTCACCAGATCTAGAAGATATCAAACAAAAAATCACCCCCAAAACCAAAGGAATTGTGATTATTAATCCCAATAATCCAACTGGCGCTGTTTATAGTAAAGATGTGTTACTTGAAATCGCGGAAATTGCTAGACAACATAATTTGATTATTTTTGCTGACGAAATTTACGATAAAATTTTATATGATGATGCTAAGCATTATTCTATCGCCGCATTAGCACCCGATTTATTTGTTATTACCATGAGTGGTCTATCAAAAACCTATCGTGTTGCAGGGTTCAGGCAAGGTTGGATGGCGCTTTGTGGTCCTAAGCTTCATGTAAAAGGCTATATTGAAGGGTTAAATATGTTGGCGTCAATGCGCTTATGTGCCAATGTGCCATTACAACATGCAATTCAAGGTGCGCTAGGTGGTTATCAAAGTATCAACGAATTTATTGTACCTGGGGGGCGATTATACGATCAGTGTATGTTGGCGTGGCGTTTACTTAATGATATTCCCGGCGTAACATGTACTAAGCCACAAGGTGCTTTGTATCTATTTCCCAAATTAGATCAGAAAAAATTTAACATCCAGAACGATCAAAAATTGGTATTAGACTTTTTGTTACAAGAAAAAGTGTTACTTGTACAAGGTACCGGATTTAACTGGCATAAACCCGATCATGTTAGAATTGTTGCTTTACCACATACCGGAGAACTTCAAGATGCGATAGGAAGATTTGCCAGATTCCTGTCTTCTTATAAGCAATAAAAACAGTAGTACCTTTTGTTTATTGCCCTCTAAATGTATTTATTGGTTGATGGATCACTTCATCAACTAACACCTACTATTGAACACAATAAATACTATATAAAAAAGCGTCTTTAATGACGCTTTAGATTAGAAACGACTGTGCTTATTTTTTTAGTTCAGCAAGTTTTTTACGAATATTAGCAGCACGATCTGATGAAGATGGATGGCTACTTAAGATTGACGAATCACCGCCACCTAATTTATCAAAAGCAGTTGCTAGACCTGCTGGATTAATTTTTTTCTTAATTAAGTAATCGAAAGAATAATTATCCGCATCTTGTTCTTGTTTTTGTGAAAACTGAGAGTTAATCACTGCTGTCGCTAAAGCACCTAAGCTAGATTTAGATAATTTAGCAACTGTTGCATTACCTGATACAGCGGCTGCATCACGAGCAATTTCGGTTGCATATTGCACTTGAATCGCTTTTTTGCTGTGACCTAAAGCAACGTGACCTAATTCATGACCTAAAACGCCTTCAATTTCATTGTCAGTCATCATGTCCATTAAACCACTATAAACACGAACACAACCATTAGCCATCGCCCACGCATTAACATCTTTTGTAATGTATACTTTATAGTTAATTGGCGTTCCATCTAAATTGTGACCAAGTGCTTTAGCAATTTTATTTAATCGTTTAGTATAAGCACTTTTTGCTGGAGCAACTTTTGATTGGGCATCCATTTCAGCACAAGCTTGTTTAGCTATGTCTTTTACATCATTATCACTAAGTGTTGCAGCTTTTAAACCTTTCATTCCTAAGTTAACTGCGTCATTAGGATTGATGTTACAACCAGCTAGAGACATCGCTGCAACTAAAGGTAGTGCAACCAACAATGTTTTGTTTGGGGTTTTCATACTATTTTCCTTATATTAATATAAAATTCAATTGCCTAATTTCTTTTAGACGGTTGGAATTTTAACGCAACTATCATAATAATCAACAAATAATTACTTGCTTAGGCATTATGGGGGCTTTAGACTAATGCCTCTTTTGTTAAGGAACACAATTATGCAACTATCCGATTTTGATTTTTATCTCCCCAAAGAGCTGATTGCCAAACATCCTTCAAAAACCAGAAGTGCATGTCGACTTTTATCACTTGATAGCCATACAGGTAAAATTGAAGATAATGTATTTACTGATATTATCGACAAAATAAATCCAGGTGATTTACTGATTTTTAACAACACAAAAGTAATTCCTGCTCGCGTGTATGGAAAAAAAGCTTCAGGAGGAAAAATCGAAATATTAATAGAAAGGATATTAGATGATAATCGAGCGCTTGCGCATATTAAGGCATCGAAATCCCCCAAAGTAGACGCAGAACTGATATTAGGAGAAGATGCATCTACTCATGTTACGATGCTTGCACGCCACGATACTTTATTTGAATTACAGTTTCCTGATGATGTTCTTAGCATTTTAAATAAAATTGGCCATATTCCATTACCGCCTTATATCGATCGTCCTGATGATGAACAAGATCGTGAAGTTTATCAAACTGTTTATAGCAAAGTGCCCGGTGCCGTCGCAGCCCCCACTGCCGGTCTTCATTTCGATAAACCTTTATTAGAAAGACTAAAACAAAAAGGGGTTGAAATGGCATTTGTTACTTTACACGTTGGCGCAGGAACATTTCAGCCAGTTAGAGTTGAAAATATTCAAAAACATGTTATGCACTCAGAGTATGCCGAAGTACCTGAATCTGTTGTAGAGGCGGTATTAGCATGTAAAGCGAGAAACAATAAAGTAATCGCCGTGGGAACAACGTCGGTTCGCGCTTTAGAAAGTGCTGCGCAAAGAACAGGTGAAATAGCGCCTTTTTTTGCCGATACGCAAATTTTTATATATCCGGGCTACCAATTTAAGGTTGTTGACTCTCTGATCACCAATTTTCATCTGCCAGAATCAACGTTGATTATGCTTGTTTCTGCATTTGCTGGTTACCAAAATACCATGAATGCTTATCAACATGCAGTTAAAGAAAACTACCGATTTTTTAGTTACGGTGATGCTATGTTTATCACTGATCTGAGTAATCAATCTTAATGAAATATTAAATAGATAGCCAATCTGATTTGAATTAATCTCAAATCAGATTGGTTATTTTCAATTAACTACTCAGATATTTATTTACCGTTTATCCTATTAATAATATTCATTATGCGTTTTTTGCTTGAAGGATGAGATGTTGGATTATTTGTTGAATGAATAGGCACTTTTACTAGCATTTCAACTAAACTCATCGGATCAATATTTTTACTCACTAATAAATCAAAAGCATAATTATCAGCTTCGACTTCATATTGTTGAGCAACTTCTTCTTTAGCAATAATAACAAGTTCGTCAATGTTATCAGTAAATTCTATATAAGGGGCTTGTAGAAATAAACTAACTGCATGTTTGAGCGCTATATGCGCCTGTTCGTGAGCAAGCACTGCTTGTAACTCATTATCATTTAACAATTTTATTAAGCCACTGTTGACACGTATGCAGCCATTTGCGGTAGACCATGCATTAGGCTCGGTATTAATATAGACTTTATAATTTATCTCAATATTATTTGCTTTTGTGGGTAAGGTTTTAGCAATTTTATTTATCCTTTGGCTTAATGCATGATCGTCAGCAGGAATCACTGATCGCTTATCTATTTCAATGCAAGCAAGCTCACTAATGGCAAATATATCATTTTCAGAGAGCGATTTAAGCCGTTCTGCGGTAATGACTTTTGGATAAGTCTTATTTGGGATCTGACAGCCAGTGATTAAAAACATCAACAAACACAACAAGAATAATATAATGCGTTTCAAACGATTCAAAGCCCCTTCAAATATTGTTTATTCTAGTCAGGCGCGATAAACTAGGCCCTGCAAATTAATGATACGGTATGTATTATAACAATAATTCGCGCCAAACTGTTTATTTGGTCGCAAGAGGTTAATAAAAAATGAAATTTGAATTAGATAATACCGACGGATTAGCGCGTCGGGGACGTATGAAGTTCGATCGTCGCGGGGTCGAATATACTGTTGAAACCCCAGCCTTTATGCCTGTTGGTACTTATGGCACGGTAAAAGGTATGACACCTGAAGAGATTGCCGCAACTGGTGCTCAAATCTTGCTCGGCAATACATTCCATTTATGGTTAAGACCTGGGCAAGAAATCATGCGAAAACATGGTGATTTACATGATTTCATGCAGTGGCATGGCCCAATTCTAACAGATTCAGGTGGGTTTCAAGTTTTCAGTCTTGGGGACATTCGCAAAATAAAAGAAGAAGGCGTCTATTTTCGTAATCCGATTAATGGCGATTCAATTTTCTTATCACCTGAAATCTCAATGGAAATTCAATATGATTTAGGTTCAGATATTGTCATGATTTTTGATGAATGTGCGCCCTTTCCAGCAGATTGGGATTACGTCAAAAAATCAATGGAAATGTCATTACGCTGGGCCAAACGAAGTCGCCAGCGATTTGATGAATTAGGCAACAAAAATGCGCTATTTGGTATCGTGCAAGGCGGTATACATCAGGAGTTACGTGATATCTCAATTAAAGGGTTAACCGAAATTGGCTTTGATGGCTATGCTGTTGGAGGATTAGCTGTTGGCGAGCCTAAAGCGGATATGCACCGAATTTTAGAGGGTACGTGTCCACAATTACCTGCCGATAAGCCTCGTTACCTAATGGGAGTGGGTAAGCCTGAAGATTTAGTTGAAGGAGTACGCCGAGGTATTGATATGTTTGACTGTGTGATGCCAACCCGAAATGCGCGTAATGGTCACTTATTTGTCACCGATGGGGTGATTAAAATCCGTAATGCGAAATATAAGGACGACACCACACCACTTGATCCACATTGTGATTGCTATACGTGTAAAAATTATACTAAATCTTATCTTCATCACCTAGATAAGTGTGGTGAAATTTTAGGTGCGCGTTTAAATACCATCCATAATTTACGTTATTATCAACGCTTAATGGCAGAAATTCGTGAAGCGGTTGCCAACAAACGTTACGAAGATTTTGTTGTCGAATTTTATCAACGCATTGGCAAAACGCCTGCTCCTTTAGCAAAATAAACAGGTAACAGACATAATTTTTTGCAGTAAGTATTGACACTTTTTAGTTAGCGCAGTATTATGCGCTTCCTAACGGCGAGTAGCGCAGCTTGGTAGCGCAACTGGTTTGGGACCAGTGGGTCGGAGGTTCGAATCCTCTCTCGCCGACCATTATCACCTTTCAAAACCTTTTTTAATATAATTAAATCATTAAAAAATACTAAGTTATAGTAATTCATTGAGACACAAAAAGACGTGTTTAGACGCTATAAGATCGCTTTTTTGTATATTTTTTAGTTTATAATCATTTTTATTAATGTTTTTGTATATTTTTTAAAAATGGTAATAAGAATATGAAAAGCAAGATTAATAGATTATTAGATTTAAATATTAAAAATGCTAAAACAAAAGAAAAAGAATATTTATTAAATAAACACAAAACTTAAGATATACAAAATAAAAAGGTAAAACTCCCAATAGTTTCATAAAAAAGAGGGATGATCCTCTTTTTTATGAATTTAACTAATTTTCTCTAATTTTATTCATGTTGATAAACTTATAAACAACACCATTTTTACAAGTACTCGATGTATATTCCCCCTCTTCTCGCATTTGAGCAGTAGCTTTATTATACTCTTCTTCGTTTAAATTACAGTGTTTAACCATTTCACTAAGTAGCACAACAGGATGTTGATTAGCTGGTAATTGTATATTTTTATCAAAATTATCGCTCAACGTAACTTTATCTGTTAAAAAATCGTAAGTAATTATGTTGTTATCACTACAACCAACCAAAACAAAACCTAAAACACTAATACAAATAAAACTAATTATTTTTTTCATTATTTAGTTCCTTTTTACTTAGCATTAATTAATTTGTAGGTAATACCATTTTTACAAACTTTTGTTGTGTATTTACCATCAGTATTTAAATTTGTAGCAAGTGTGACAATATCTAGATTACAATTTTTACTAATTTCATTCATTATTTTCATATAGCCAACCCCAGTCAAATCTGGGGCTTGAGCATCAAAACCGCTTGCTGTTGCTTTACCTGTTTTTAAGTCATAAGTAATTGTGTTTTTATCTCCGCAACCTGTTAATAAAAATCCTATAACACACACAGACTTAATTACTAATTTTTTCACTTTAACCGTCCTTTATATAATTAACTAATTTAAACTATTTAAAAACATATTAATTAAAACTGAAATACCACCAATGACTATTGAGAGCCCGCACATCATTGAGCCAGCTTTACTATTTGCTCCACCCTTAATGATCGCAAAAATTCCGACAGCAACACCGACTATAGCAAAAAAAATATTAATTCCATTTGGCATAAAAAAACTCATAACACTACAAAATAATGCTCCTGCTCCAATCATTGCTCCAGTTATAGTCTGCTGTTTTCTTTGTTGTGCTTTTAAGTCTTTTTGCGCTTCTCTGTTATAAAATTCTCGTTGTAATGTTTCGAGATCTTTTTCTTGCTTATTTTGTTCCATTTTTTACTCCCAAAGGTTTTATAAAAATTAAGTTAAATATACGTTAAAAATTGGATATTCATTATACATTGATCGGTTTCGCAGATCAATTCAATTAACTATGATAGTTTGCATCTATCATAGTTAAGCATACTGATCGTTGTAAGCTTTCAATATTTTTTTTAAAAGTAAAGTTAACAATAGAAAGAGGTTAATTTAATTGCTATTTCGCTAGGCACTTTAGGAATAGAAAAATTGAAAATGATCCTCGTAAAAAAAGTGGGCAGAAGTCGCTTCTATGATATAAATACAAATCATAGGAGACAAATATCATGGTCAGAAAATTTAGCGTAGAATTCAAATAACAATCAGGCAATTATGCGTTATCTGATACTGATCTTTCTATCAGTGAACGAGCCAATCGCCGAGGAGTAGGCAAATCAATCCTAGATAAGAGGATCAGGTAACTTACCCAAAACCAGCCATCGAGAGTTAACCGCTTAGTAATAGCGAATAGTACTATTTGAATATAGCGAAATCTATTATAATCGATATGTCTTCATTCAGCCAACGGCTGGATATCGCCTGAACAATATGAACAACAATATTACCGAAATGAAAAAATGATAGAGGTGGGCACTGCCTAATATTTTAGCGAGGATCAATACAACAATCTTCAGAAAAATAGACTATTCAATCCCAAACTAGCAAATGCACAGCATTTAGGATGGATTCATTTCTATTTATGACTTTTCTAACAAAATCTATAAGCTATCTCTTGATTGAATCATTGGCGTTAACGCTGATAAGTCTGATTGATAATTGGTTTCATCTCTTAACTTATTTAATAGTAGATTGGCCATATATTTGCCAATTTGTTCAGACGGCTGTGTAACGGTGGTTAGTGGTGGAAAACTGACTTTGCTAAACTCGCTATCGCCAAATCCACTTACCGCTAGTTGATATGGAACGCGAATATGCCGCCGTTGACATTCATAAAGCACGCCACATGCTAATTCATCTGTCGTACAGATTAATGCATCTATCTCTGGCCAGTTCAAAAGCACATCCGAAAGTAATTCGCTACCAGTGCTAAAATTAGCAGGCTTAGCGGCATTGATGATCCTATGCGTAGATAAATGGTGATTTAGCATTGCTTTATGCCAACCATGTAAACGTTGTTGAAAAAGGTGGTGCTGCTGGTTAGCACAAAGTAATCCAATATATCGATAACCTTTTTCAATCACATGTTCAGTCAACATATACATTGCTAAACCATCATCCAATCCCACATTCAGATTGGTTAATTCATCATATTGCTTGCCAATATTCATCACTTGAACGGTTTTATTTCGAGCTATCTGTCGAATAAAATCATCATTTTCCACATAAAAAAGGAGTATTGCCTTAAGATTATGGCTATATAGTGTATTTAATAATTGTGATTCACATTTAAGGTAGTGGTAAGATTCAATGATTAATATGGTATATCCTTCTTGTGCCAAGCTTGCTTGTAACGCATTAAGTAATATTCGAGTGGCGCTATCATAGATCTTAGTCGTTATAACTGCGATGACCTGATTAGCGTTTGCTGATGCTAACAAGCTAGCTGCAACATTGGGTTTATACCCTAACGTATCGATGGCAATCTGAATTTTTTTACGAAGTTTATCTGAAACACGCTCTGGACTACGCAAAGCGCGAGATACCGTCATAGAGCCAACACCCGCAAATTTAGCCACATCAAATAAAGTAACCTGTCCTGTACTTCTGCGTTTTTTTATATCCTGCATCTTTCACTCCAATTGCATGTCAATGATAGCCAATTAACAGTGGATGTATCATAACCTCATAAAAGGTTATGGATCTGTCTTTTAAATCACAATTTTTTAAATAATATTATTCGGCAAAAGTAGGCGTTTTCTGATTAATTTATTGAAAATGTTACCTTCATCACATAATGGATGAAAATTTTATCAACTTTGATAGCGCTATCACATTTCTTATTTTTTTTTATTTCTATTATTACGCGGTGTGTTAATTTCCTAATAAGCTCTCAATGAGATCAAATTTAGCGGAGGAAAAATGTTAGCAAAATGGTTAACTAGCCAAACGGTCAATATTGTTGATTCAATCGAGGATTGGCAAACAGCGATACAACTTTGTGCAAAACCGTTATTACAAAATAACGCTATTTCACCTGATTATATTCAAGCCATTTTCAAATTACATGAATCAATTGGCCCTTATTATGTATTAGCCCCCGGCATTGCGATGCCACATGCAAGACCAGAACAAGGCGTAAACCAATTAGGTTTATCAATGCTATTGGTCAAAGAAGGCGTCAAATTTAATTCAGAAGAAAACGATCCTGTTTATTTAATTACTTTATTAGCAGCAAGTGATAGTACTAGTCATATTGAAATATTAACTCAATTGGCAACACTATTTGGTACACAAAATGATATCCAGACAATTTTTAATGCGCAAACCCCTGCTCAAATATTGTCTGTTATTAATCATTATTAAATTTAATTAAACTCAATAAAAGGATAAACACAATGAAAATTATGGCAGTTTGTGGTTCAGGACTTGGTAGTAGCTTTATGGTTGAAATGAACATCAAAAAAGTTCTTAAAAAATTAAATATCGATGCAGAGGTCACACATGCCGATCTTGCTTCAGCAACACCAGATCAAGCTGATATATTTGTCATGACAAAAGATTTAGCGGCCAGTTCAGGTATTCCTGACAATAAATTAGTTATACTAAACAATATTATTGATATCAATGATTTAGAATCAAAACTTGTTGAACATTTTGCTAAGTACTAATCAACCTATGAGGTGTTGCCATGATTCAAGAAATCATAAAATTTATTGTAGATATTTTAAAAGTACCTGCGATATTAGTCGGTTTAATTGCGATGGTTGGGCTAATTGCCCAACATAAATCATTTGCTGATACCGTAAAAGGCACAGTTAAAACAATTTTAGGTTTTTTGGTATTGAGCGGTGGTGCAAGTGTACTTATCAGCGCAATTACCCCACTAGGCATAATGTTTGAACAAGCTTTTAAATTACAGGGTATCATTCCTAATAATGAAGCCATTGTTTCTATGGCATTAAATGAATTCGGTGCAGCAACTGCCTTGATTATGGCATTTGGTATGGTCGCCAATATTGTGGTTGCACGTTTTACACGTTTAAAATTTATCTTTTTGACAGGGCACCATACTTTTTATATGGCTTGTATGATTAGTATTATTTTAACCGTAGCGGGTTTTAAAGGCTGGCAACTCGTGTTCACAGGTTCATTAGTGCTTGGGTTGATTATGGCATTTTTCCCTGCATTAGCACAACCACATATGCGTAAAATTACCGGTAATGATGATGTTGCATTTGGACATTTTGGTACTTTAGGTTATGTGTTAGCAGGGTGGCTTGGACAAGCTGTCGGTAAAAACTCTCGTTCAACCGAAGAGATGAATTTACCTAAAAACTTAAGCTTTTTGCGAGATAGTTCAATTTCAATCTCATTAACAATGATGATTATCTATCTCATTCTAGCGGTATCTGCTGGTGCAAGCTATGTTGAAACCAATCTAAGCAAAGGCGATAATTATTTAGTTTATGCGATTATAGAAGCAATTACATTTGCTGCTGGGGTATTTATTATTCTTCAAGGTGTGCGATTAATTCTGGCTGAAATTGTACCTGCCTTTACAGGGTTTTCGGAAAAATTAGTCCCTAATGCCAAACCAGCTCTTGATTGCCCGGTGGTATTCCCATATGCGCCTAATGCAGTGCTCATTGGCTTTTTATTTAGCTTCCTTGGTGGGCTAGTCGGATTATTTGTTCTAGGACAATTAGACTTAGTCCTCATATTGCCGGGCGTTGTTCCCCATTTCTTTTGCGGTGCTACTGCTGGCGTATTTGGCAATGCAACAGGAGGGCGTTGTGGTGCCATGCTAGGTGCGTTTGCTAATGGTTTATTAGTCACATTTTTACCTGTTATGTTATTGCCAGTATTAGGATCACTGGGTTTTGCTAATACGACTTTCTCCGATGTCGATTTTTGTGGTATTGGGATTATTCTTGGTAATATGGCTAAATGGTTTAACAAAGATATGATAATGGGTATTTTTATTGCTATTTTTGCCATATTAGTTATTTATAATTATGTAGCTAAACCTAAAGTGGATGCAAAAAATTAAGTATACTTACTATAGCCCCTAACCATATTAGGGGCTTTATATACTATATTAATATGAAAAAAATAAGCCAATCATGATTAAAATGTAGTTCTTATTTTATATTGACAGCCAAATATTTTCAGTAACAACTACTATCTGCCCAACCATAAAATTAAATATTAGGCATAAAAAGATAGAAATAAACATGAATAATACCAAACAAGAGAGTATTTATGTTAATCAACATATTTCTCTAAAACCACCAATAAGGGAATTTGCCGCTGAGCTGTATCGTGTTATAGATTTTAATCGAGCGTATTTTAGCCAATTTATGGCATGGCCTAAGTTTGTGACTCACCCAAAAGATACCGTTGATTTCTTAGATTCTTGTTTAACAAGACATCAGAATAATCAGTCAAAAAATTATGTCATTATGTTGAATAATAACGCTGTAGGAATGCTTTCTTTTAATCAAATCGATCAAAATAATAAAACAGCCTACCTGGGTTATTGGTTAGATAGCCGAGTTCAAGGACAAGGGATTATGACACAAGCCATTAATGCCCTAACAAAATATTATGCGACAAAGCGAATCATTAAACGCTTCGTTATTAAATGCTCTGTTGAAAATAAGCAAAGCAATGAAGTGGCCAGACGATGTGGTTTTAGCTATGAAGGTACACTTAAGCAAGCTGAGTATTTAAATGATGTTTTTTACGATCAAAACATTTATAGTCTAATTTCAACTTATCTTTGATAACTATTATCTTAATTAAAAGAAACCAAAAACTTTTGGTTTCTTTTATTGCTACGATAAAATAGCATCAAACAACTATGTAATCAGCAATCACAGTATTATTTACTAGCCATACTGCCATACATGATTAACATAGCAACAACACCGATTGCCAATATCGCTGTAGTGTATTTGGTTTTGACACGATACTTTTTCACTTCACCAACTGAAAGATCTCTATGTTGGTTCTTACTTTGATAATAATAGTACACGGGTAAACCAATTAATGTCAGCACAATTGATGCAATACCATTTTCTGTTTGATGAATCAGCATTCCATAAATGACATAAATAGAACCTGCAATGGCAATAATAGGAATAAGTGGGTAACCAATTACTTTATAAGATCTTGGTATATTAGGGTATTTTTTTCTGGCTATAATAACACCAATAAAAGTTAATAAATAAAAAACCCAAATCGAAAACATTGAAATTTCAGATAAACGATCGGCATCTAATAATACCGAGTATAAAAATGAAAAAACGACAAGCACTAAAATTGCATTTACCGGTGAACGGCTGTCTTCATCTATTGTGCTTAAATAACGCGCACCAACGATATTGCCTCGCTCAGCCATACTAAAAATAGTACGTGATAATGTCATGATGTAGCCATTAATTCCACCTAAAATTGACACCATGATACCAACTGCAACCAAATTACCACCTAAATGCCCAAACAGACGTTGCGATGCCACAGAAGAAGCGTCATGGCCTAATGAGACCATCTCTTGAACTGGAAAGATTTTAAATAATGCAATATTGATACAAGCATAAACAATGACTAAAAATATAATTCCCAAAATAATTGCTTTAGGTAATACTTTAGCAGGCTTATTAATTTCACCCGCAACCGATGCCACTTGAGCCCAACCATCATAAGCAAATAATGTCGCTAAAATCGCAACAGCAAAAGGGGCATATGTCTCAATACCCTGACCACTAGCACTAAACAATGCAACTTGCCCATTTCCTTCACATAATCCAAATATCGCCAATAACATTATTGGAACCAATTTACAAGCCGTCGCAATGGTTTGAAGATACCCCGCTTCTTTGACACCAATTGCATTAATAAAAGCAATAAAACCTAATGCTCCAGCACCTACTGCCATTTTGTATGTACTTTCAATTCCAAATAATGAACAAAACACCGAACTAAAATAACCCACTAGTGCACCAATCAAAGCAGGTGAAAAAATCACTGTCATCATCCAACCATAAAGATGAGAAATTTTGGCACCATAGATTTTTTCTAAATAAACGAGCATTCCCCCAGTTTTTGGAAACATTACACCGAGTTCACAAAGTGTTAACCCGCCACAAATAGAAATAACACCACCAATTATCCAAGCTAATAGTGCATAATGATAATCACCTGCTACTTCTAGTACTGCTGGGGGTTTCATAAAAGCACCTGCCCCTAAAACCATTCCCACAACCAGTGATAATGCAGAAACTAAACCAAGATCTTTCCGCAAGTTATTTTCTAAATTATGATCTGCCATAAAGATCCCCTTAAATATATAAATAAACGTGAAAAATCTAGTTATGATAGGGATTTATTTATAAAATACAAGCAAGATTCATTTTAGTTAATAAAAAAAACATCAAAAATCAGCATGATAAAACAAACAAAAAGTCAGCGCAAAGCTGACTTTTTATTCGCTATTTTTTGAAAAATTATTTCTTTTTCTTCATTTTCATATCAACGACCATACGACCTCGAATTTTTCCTGCTTTCATTTCCTCAATCATATCATTGATATCTTCTAATGGTCTTTTTTCCACTATCGGCACCACTTTACCTTCAGCACTAAATTGAAATGCTTCAGCTAAATCTTCACGAGTACCAACCAGTGAACCTAATACTTGAATGCCATCTAACACCGTTTTAGGAATACTCAAATCCATATTTTCAGAAGGCAAGCCTAATGCAACAACACGTCCTAAAGGCCGCACAGAATTGATAGCTTGATTGAATGCAGTTTTAGTAACCGAGGTCACAACAGCACCATGTACACCACCTGTAGTATGCTCTTTAATATAAGCGCCTACATCCTCAATTTTTTTAGGATTAACGACTAAATCAGCACCTAATTTTTGACACAATTCTAGTTGGCTATCACTGTTACTAATTGCAACGACTTTATTGTTAAACACTTTTTTACCATATTCGATAGCAAGTGTACCTAGTCCACCAATACCAAATACAGCAAGCCATTGACCTGGTTTTGTATTAGCCACTTTAATACCTTTATATGTCGTGACACCTGCACATGTAACGCTAGTTGCTTGTGCCGGATCGAGCCCTTCTGGCACTTTAACTGCATAATCCGCTTTCACAATACATTGTTCTGCCATACCGCCATCAACGCTGTAACCAGAATTTAACGCATTTCGACAAAATGTCTCATTACCTGAAATACAATACTCACAAGTACCACAGCCGGCATGAAACCAAGCAATACTGACACGATCACCAATTTTTAGGCTCTTTACATCAGGGGCAATTTTAGTCACAATGCCTACACCTTCATGACCAATAACTCGCCCCGGTTTTTTACCAAAATCACCCGATGCTACATGGATATCTGTATGGCAAAGACCACAATATTCAACATCAACAAGTGCTTCTCCTGCTTCCAAAGGACGAACAGGGATATCTTTAATTTCGACTTGACCATCACACTGTTGTTTAATAACTGCTGCTTTCATTTTTTTCTCCTAAGAAATATTAAAATTAAAATATCGTTGATTTTATTTTAACCTAATCCCCCTTAAAAAATTTGAGTTGTTTCACAATTTTATTAAATCATGTTGATTATTTAATAAACTATACTAAAACGTAGTCTTTCCTGAAAGTTTTTAACAAAATAAGTTAGATATATCGTTTAAATGAATAAATCCGGCAGGTTTGAATATAAGGTAAGTCAGGTAAATGGAAAGCAAGAATAAATTCTTATACTTTCCATTTCAACATATTATTAAATAATAATTAAAATTCTACGGTCATCATTTATTATGCAATATCTTTAGCTATATACTTTTGACTGTTATCATTAATTAATAAAAATAACCCAATCAATGCACCAAATCCAAATAATCCAATAACATAAATAGCAGGTGCCATTTTGCTCACAAAATCACTCAAAAAGGAGATCAGCAAAGGGGTTAATCCGCCGGTAATGGCGTAAGCCATATTAAATGAAAAAGATACACCACTATAACGAATCTGAGTAGGAAACACAGTCACCATAAAATAAGCAAAACAACCCACAATACCAACGCCAAAACCAGCTAATGAATAAGTCATGAATAAAAGGTGCGGGTTATCTAATGAGAGGTAAAAAATAGCGATAACAATGGTTGCAATAGCACAACCTATAAATATCACTTTCCCCATAGCAAATTTATCAACCATCATGCCATAAAAAGTACAACTTATAATGAGCCCAATAATCGCTAGTATATTCCCTTGCAACGCATCGATCGGCGAGTAGCCAAATTGCTTTTGTAATAAAATTGGCGTCATTAGCATTATGACCATAATACCCGCAGACAGCACCCAAGTAAGTAACATTGACAAAATAGTCTGAGGTAAATACTGCGTCAACACAGTGATAACCGGTATTTTTTTAGCCAATTCTTGTTGTTTACGCTTTTGCATTTCCAGAAAAATTGGTGTTTCTTTTAACCAACGACGTAAATACATTGCAATCAATCCAAAAACACCACCAATAATAAATGGCATACGCCATCCCCAATCAATAAGTTGTTCGGCTGATAGGCATTTATTTATAGCCGTTGAAACTAACGAACCGAGTAAAATACCTAGGCTTAATCCACTGGTTAAAATGCCACATGCCAATCCAATTTTATTTTTCGGCACATGCTCAGCAACAAAAGTCCAAGCCCCCGGAACTTCACCACCAACCGCTAATCCCTGACACAATCGCATTAATAACAATAATAGAGGAGCAAAAATACCAATATTGGTATACGTAGGTAGACAACCTATAAATAGCGTTGGTAAAGCCATAAGCAATATACTTAGCGTAAACATTTTTTTGCGACCGAACAGATCGCCAAAGTGCGCCATTACAATACCGCCGAATGGGCGAATCAAATATCCAGCAGCAAAAATACCAAAAGTTTGAACTTGACTAAGCCAAGCCGGCATATCATTTGGAAAAAAAAGATGACTAATGGTTATTGAAAAAAAGACAAAAATAATAAAATCATAAAATTCTAATGCTCCACCTAATGCGGAAAGTGCCAATGTTTTATAGTCCTGAGCATTTAGAGTTCTTGTCGGTGTATGGATTACTACATCTTGCATGTGGATCCTTGTAAATTATTGTTTACATACAGTTTAATATTGTGAACTACTATACCCTAACGCTTATTTTTTTAAAGGAAATATTTGCTCGCCCGATGATGTAAACTCAATCATCATCGCATTACATAATAATTGTGTTCGCTTTAATTAAGTATAGTGCTAAAACTAGCACGAATGATTAATAAACAATCAAACAAAAAAACTACAATGGTACATCTTACTAAATGGAGAGCTATAAAATGGCTAAAAAATGTATTTCTCGTGGCAAATTCACACGTATGCAGCAATTATCAAACCAAGATGGCGTTATCGCTGCATTGGCGATAGATCAACGAGGTTCAATGGTTAAGATGATGGAATCGGCCGTTGGTAAAGATCGTTATCATATTGATATGGTGTATGAATTTAAAGAACTTGTCTCTCAAGAGTTAACTAAATATGTCAGTGCAATTTTGTTAGATGAAGAATATGGCTTTAAAGGCATGACAGCCAAAAATAGCAATGCTGGATTAATCATGTCGTACGAAAAAACGGGATATGACGCCAATACGCCAGGGCGATTACCCGATATTTTGCCAGAAGATTCATTACAACGTTTAATAAAAAAAGGGGCGGATGCTGCAAAAGTATTGGTTTATTATAATCCTGATGATCCTCAAGATATTTTAGATAAAAAGCACGCTTTTTTAGAACGTTTAGGCAATGAGGCAAGAGCTGCTGATATTCCAGTTTTTGTTGAACCTATTGTATATGATAACGTGATAACTGACGATAAAAGCCCAGAATTTGCAAAAATCAAACCACAAAAAGTCATTAATACCATTAAAGAATTTACTAAAGAGCAATATTACATTGATATTTTAAAAGTCGAAGTTCCTGTTCTCTTTAAAAATGTAGAAGGCTTTAACGATAACAACGTCGTTGTCTACACGCAAAAACAAGCAGCAGACTACTTTAAACAAGCAAGCGATGCCGCAACGCGCCCTTTCATTTATTTAAGTGCTGGCGTGCCAACAAAAACTTTCCACCAAGAACTGATTTTTGCCGGTGAACATGGTGCTAAATATAGCGGTATTTTAGGTGGTCGTGCAACATGGTTTGAAGGAGTTGCCGCCTATGCAAATGGTGGAAAAGAGGGATTAAAGCGTTGGTTAGATCAAACTGGTCGTGAAAATGTTGAGCACCTTAATAAGATATTAAAACAATACGCTACACCTTGGTATGATATCTATGGTGGTAAAGATAATATTGAAGTGATTGATGTTAAATTAGGTAACTAATTAACAAACCGAACAGAGAACAGGGGTTGTTTCTATTTTCCTGTTCTCTTTTGTAATGATAACAAGTTTATAACCTTAGTTGCCCAAATTGCTCGCATTATTTACAGTAATTTGAGAAACGACTGTAATAGATATATATGAACAACAACACTAACGCCTTATTACAGACAAGCGATATAGCGCTGATATCATAAAAAAATAATCATCCGTTATGGTATTAAATTTTTGGCCAAAGTTGAAAAATCCATTAAATATAAATTAAGACTGCAAGCTAAAGGCAATAACAAAACCTATCTAGGCAAAATGCTTCATGACCACACCAAACATCTATCCATAATATTCCATTCATGACGCCGAAAGCTCTCATCAGGTATTACATCACATAGCTCCCCTTGCATATAAAATACGAAAACAGGTTGCATAATTTTCTACATCTGTTGTGTCTTATTATGGAATATTTATACAACTGTTCACTTTTTAGATTATATTTTTTTGTAAAAAATATTCAGGATTCTATACCATTTCGTGGTTTATTAAGAATTTGTAGTATCTCATTTGTTAAAACGTTGATATTCATCGTATCAACCAAAAATGAAAGTTGCTTAACCTCAAACGAGTACAAGATAAAGACTTTAATGCAGATGCGGTGTTCACTTTTTAGATTATATTTTTTTGTAAAAAATATTCAGGATTCTATACCATTTCGTGGTTTATTAAGAATTTGCAGTATCTCATTTGTTAAAACGTTAATATTCATCGTATCAACCAAAAATGAAAGTTGCTTAACCTCAAACGAATACAAGATAAAGACTTTAATGCAGATGCGGTGTTCACTTTTTAGATTATATTTTTGTAAAAAATATTCAGGATTCTATACCGCTTGATGACTAATTAATGATTTGTAGTATCTATTTGTTAAAAGGTATGAGCATCATCTATTAATCGAAAACTTATAAACCAACCTGCTAATAAACGAATGGGAAAGCTGAAAGAGAGACGTACTTTAATAGCTATGTGGCGTAATCAACATATAGTTAGCGATGCAAAAGATAGAAAATGATTGATTCACGTTTATAATATAGTTAAACCACATAAAGCGATTTTAAGTAAAACGCCTTATGCGTTATTAAATGATTATGTTAATCATGAAGTATAAACAATCTGGCTTTTTCTTAAACCTTAGTTTAACGATAAATAAAACGCTAGATCTAACTGCCTAATCATTAAATGGCTTTATCAAAAAATAAATTAACTTTACTGAGTTTTGCCATGGATTGTATATAAGCTTTAATTTTAGGCGGAAAAGTTAAGCTTTTAACACACGTCAAATTGCGTAAAACGGGAAACAAACAGATATCATCTAAAGATAATTGCCCATTACACGCATCTGGCGAAACAATCAATAATTCAAGCTGATTTAATACTGCAGATACGGCAGACACTAACGAATCAGTTTGTGCTAAACATTCGTCAAACGATCCTAATTTACCAACTTTACTAGTGACAAAATAATCAATCGCACTTTGTGTTGCAAATTCAGCTAAGCCGAGCTTTATATAACGGGGACACTCTAACTTATAATCATATTGTTGCAACTGTTTGATTAACTCTGCAATATTTGGGGATTTAGGTCCAACTAAAATGGGATCACCACCATAATTATTATCAATATAATCAACAATATCTAAACTTTCAGGCATATAGCTGCCATCCTCTTTTTGTAAAATGGGTGCCATTTTTTCGCCAATCATACGCTCTGGCGATTGAGAATCATCACTCAGCAACACTTGCAATTCAACCGGTATGTTTTTTAGACCAAATATCATTCTTGCCCTTACACAAAAAGGACAATGCTCATAAATATACAGCTTCATTTTCGACTCCTTAAATATTCAATTGCCCAACATAAAAAGGTTAATCCCACAAACAGCAAAAAAACCTCACTCACAGCAAACAGCGCTTTTGGATAACCAATCTGCGTAACATTAATAAAAGGATATGGATACAAATTGGTATAATAGCCACGCACAAAAATATAAATGCCATATCCAATCATTGACAATAACGCCCCCATAATGACTTTTAAATCAATTCGTCCAAATGGTCCAAAAATGAACCAGCTCAATAATCCCAAAGCAGGAATAACCACATGTAAACTTTCATTAGCAATTTTCAATAATACATTAGGTGGTGGAGTATGAATGCTTCTTAACACTATGTTATACACAATAGTTGTTATAATCACACCTACTAAACCATTCAAACGAATAACTTTAAAACTATATCGATGACAATGAGGATTGATAGCTAGCCAAAAACAACTCAATGCTAACATTAAATTGGATAAAACCGTAAAGAAACTATAATAATAAATTAATCGCCCTATTGAAGATTCGGGTTGCCAAGGACGAAACTTAGTATGCCAATAAATGTAAGTTTCCATGGCAATAATAGAGATTGCAAACAGCGCGATAAAAAGATTAATACTTCGCTTTAGCATAAACAGTACAAAAAATAACTAAAATCCCAGTATATAGCAATTAATAAAAAATAAACAATACAATAATGGACTAAATCAATTTATGTAGAAAATGGCTGTCAAAAAGTTTCAGGAAAGCAAGTGTTTTAGTATAAAACATTTATATTTTTAATAGGGGCTGTTGATCTTTGCTGTACATAAATTACTCAACAATACATTGGCAGCCACATTAACATAAATGCCAGTGATACCATACTGGCATAATTCCTTTCTAACTTATCGTATCTAGTTGATATTGAACGATATTGCTTGATTCTAGCAAAGGCATTCTCGACTAAATGACGATAGCGATAAAGGCACCTATCCATACTGCTTTTATCTATATCCTTACCATAATTACGTTTAGCAATCACCGTTCGTCCGCCTTTTTGACGAACAAAGCACCGAAAAGGCTCGCTGT
>NZ_WTEV01000050.1 GCF_009795885.1 Gilliamella sp. Pas-s25
CCAGCAACATGGGTGACACCCTCTATGAATGTCAGTATAATGCCTATGGGCAGATAATAAACGAAACCTACCATCAAGACGATTTGCAAGCCCTGCCGGAGAATCCGTTAAGGTTCCAAGGGCAATATTATGATGAGGAGACGGGATTACATTATAACTTAAATCGCTATTACGACCCGTTTACAGGCAGGTATATCACCCAAGATCCGCTCGGTATACTAGGTGGCTTAAATAGTTATCAGTATGCCGGTAGTGATCCGATAAATTGGGTGGATCCGTTAGGGTTGGTTAAGGTTGGAAATAGTGGGTTTGAGGGGGTTGCTAGAAAGGAGGCCAATTCAAATGCAGCCCAATCTGGACTTGATAAATCCGCTGATTTTTCACGTCCATTAACTCCGAGTGATCTTGGAGTGAAAGGAACGTTGTCTGAATTGGATGGAACCTTTTCGGTTAATGACGGAATAGCTACAGTCAGAGTTGATATGATTAGAGGTGAAATAAATAACCCGTTAAGAATTGTTAATAATTTAATCGATTTAGCAAAAGCAAATGGCGCCACTACATTGAAAATTGAAGGGACAATAGCGAACCCAAAACTATATGATGTATTACAAAAAAGGTATGGGTTAACCAGTCATGGAGCACATGACATTATTATTATTAAATTGAAATAAGAGATTATATAATGAATATAGAAGCAAGAGTTAAAAGAATACTGGTTCCAATGGTAAGGTTCAAAATTGTTAAGGAAAAAAAAAATAATACTCGTTTGGGAAAGGTTTTCGGGATATATGATAACTCACCGGAAAACGACTCTATTACTATATGTGAAAATGGTATTAGTTGGACAACCAATCATAACAATATTTATGTTTTATTTAATGATATAAAAAAAACCTCTATTGAGGGAGATAAATCATCGGAAAATATATTAATTTATCTCAAGAATAATCAAATAATAAAACTTCCAGTTAGAGGTAAAAATGGTCGCTTTTCTGATATATTTGAGTTTTTGAGATTTTTAGATCGAGTCTTATCAGAACTGAAATAATCAACCTCCTAGTATGTTAATGGAGGATATTATCCTCTTTTAAACTTGCAAAGCAAGTTCAATAATTAATTTGCTTTGCTAAATTTTAATCATTATTGTGTCGATTAACAATAAAACTAAATTCATCTAACTATCTACTATTACGTTGTTAATATTATGATAAAGTTGAACGATTTAGCTACACCTATGATGCCTTTTATCGGCGTACTAGCAAAACCGTGGATGGTAAAACTACTGAATTTATCTGGCAGGGTAGCCGGCTTATTGCCGAAACGGATAATGATAAACACTGGCAAACCTACCTTTACGAGCCGGATTCTTATCGTCCATTAGCTCTTGTGCACGGCAATGCCCGGCAAGATAATATCAAACTCTACTGGTACCAAAATGACCACCTCGGCACCCCCATTGCCCTTACCAGCAACATGGGTGACACCCTCTATGAATGTCAGTATAATGCCTATGGGCAGATAATAAACGAAACCTACCATCAAGACGATTTGCAAGCCCTGCCGGAGAATCCGTTAAGGTTCCAAGGGCAATATTATGATGAGGAGACGGGATTACATTATAACTTAAATCGCTATTACGACCCGTTTACAGGCAGGTATATCACCCAAGATCCGCTCGGTATACTAGGCGGACTAAATAGTTACCAATATGCCGGTAGTGATCCGATAAATTGGGTGGATCCGTTAGGGTTGATTAAGGTTGAAAATAATGGGTTTGAACATCTGGAGCTTTCAGATAGGCACTTGCTAGATAGGGTTAGTATACCCAAAGCCACCGGTAATTCTATTTTCACAGGAACAAGAACTGAAGCGTTAGCTGATCTTGCCGAAATTAAATCTGGAGTTGCTATTAGAGATGGTGAATTATTTACAACATCATCAGGCAGGGTATGGGGTATACATAATAATTCTGTCCACCCAGTTTCTGGACCTGGAGTTGTAAATATTTCATCACTAGAATATAACATATTAGTTCAAGCAAGAAAAAGAGGAAAGGATAACGCATTAATTACACTAGGTCATTTAGAAAAAAATAAAAAACTTAGTTCCGAGAAAGTAGAAAGAATTAAAATACTTTTAAATTTAATGAAGAATAGAAAATGAATTATTCACCTTTTATCAATCTTTATTTACGAGATCAAAAATCAGAACAAGAAATTATTGCTAAGTTAGAGTTCATAATTGGATTAAAAATAGATTCATTCAACTTTCCCAACAAAGATAATGTTTTACATATATCGTATATAGAATTTACTCAGGGTTTTAAAACAGAAATATCTATTTATTGGCCAACTAATTTAAATAATATTATTAATGGGTATTATATCGCACAAGAATTATCTTGTGCATTGAATGTCCCTATTTTATTTGATGCAAGTCTTTTTGATTGTAATGCTGTATCAATTGATGGAGATGATATTTGGTTTTTAACTAATAATAGAAACTTAAAACAAGTTAGCGTTAAGATTTTAGATGATGGAATAGATATTTTATCGTAAAGATATAAGCGTCTAGTTTTAATGTAGTATGCGAGTAATTTATACAAGTTTGATTAACGATAGTTGTATTGATACTGCGTTAATTTAGTTCTCTATTTGACTTGAAATAACTTGATTCAACCAATGACTTAATACCATTTTGATGATATCCATAACCTGACAAGCTTGTACAATCGAATATCCTTTTTTCAGAACAAGGAGAACACTAAATATCGGTACAGGAAATAAGCCCATGGAGGGAGCTTACAATATATCTTATCCCGATTATCCAATGGCGGAAGGTGTTTATCCCGGCAATGCTAATGATTTGTCAAATATTGCAACAGGTTCGCAAAATAAAATTATTATGGATAACCCGTTTGGATATTATCCTTTGAATGATGAAGTGCTTCGAGTTTTAAATAACGGAGGTACAATAATAATTCGTGGAAATCAGACCAACAAATACATGAAAAATTTAGAAATCATAGCTAAAGAGAAAGGTTTGCAATTAGTGAATAAACGACAAATTTCTAGTGCTGGTTATGCTCAATCAAGTGGAGAACCAATTAAAAGTAAAACTATAGATGAATATATTTTTAAAAAATGATAGGTGATACGATGAAATATAAAATAGATATAACCGATAGTTATCAATATTGTATTGATTTTGATGGTTTAAGTGGAATAAATAGTTACTCATCTTTACCTGAAATTGAAAAAAGAACATCAACATGTCAAATGTATTTAGAAAATGTATCTGTAAATATGTATGATAAAATATGGCGAGCTCAGATATTATCAATCAACCCAGAAAGCATCATCAATATTGATGATGATTTAATCACATTAGCGCAGAAAGCTTTGCTAACTATAGAAAATATATGCTGTTACGACCTTCGAATTATCCATAAAAAACAAGATTATTATCATTCATCAGGCTTAAAATTTAATGTTAAAGATCGTTATATTGACTTTGGTGGTTATGATACTGAACACTTAGATTCAAATATATATGGAAGTGCAATTTTTAGAGGTAAAGTTTTTTTAGAATTGGAGGAAGATAAAATCCTTCCATTAATGATAGGATGTGATGATCAGGTTGGTGGGTATGATGGTATAAAAAAAATAAATTATAATAAGGAATTAGAAGTAAAAATGAAAAATAAACCTCTAGATATTAGTATTTTTAATAATATTGAATCACCAATATGGGATTTTGATTTTTATATGAAATATTTTTCTACTCAAGATGGTTATAGGGAAGCTATTAAGAATTACAAATAAACTAATGGATAGAAAAAATCAATGAAGTTAATTGATAAAAGTAACTTTTTAGCTAATTATTATTTCAAGCTGGAAATGAGGGGGGAGAGTACCTAACCGCTACCAGTATAACCCGCTCCCCTATCAACGCTATCATGGTTATGATATCAGCATACAGGCCTCGCCATCCCCACTCTGGCAACAGCACTACCACTACACCCCTGACGGGCAACTAGCCGAAATCACCGGTCATCAGCCACGCCGTTACCGATATGATAACGCCGGTCAGCTACACACTGTCACTTATCCTGATGCCAACCCCGAGCAACATCACGCTGAAAAAGTGGAACTGTTTGGCTATGACCAAACCGGCAATAAAAGCACTGAAACCCAAGCGCTGGCACCCGCGCCTTTTCACGCCAATATAGCCAAAGGCAACCGCCTGACCTTTTTTAGTGACAAACATTTTGAGTATGACCGCTTTGGTAATCTGATTGCCGAAAAGCGCGGAAAAGACCACAGTCTAGTCACCCACTATGAGTACGACTGCCGGCACCGGTTAATCAAAGTGATTAAGCCGACGGGGCTCATAATCACCTATATTTATGATGCCTTTAATCGCCGTACTAGCAAAACCGTGGATGGCAAAACTACCGAATTCCTGTGGCAAGGTAACCGGCTTATTGCCGAAACCGATAATGATAAACACTGGCAAACCTACCTTTACGAGCCGGACTCCTACCGCCCATTAGCCCTTGTGCACGGCAATGCCCGGCAAGATAATATCAAACTCTACTGGTACCAAAACGACCACCTCGGCACCCCCATTGCCCTTACCAGCAACATGGGTGACACCCTCTATGAATGCCAGTATAATGCCTATGGGCAGATAATAAACGAAACCTACCATAAGGAAGATTTCCAATCCCTGCCAGATAACCCGTTAAGGTTTCAAGGGCAATATTATGATGAGGAGACAGGGTTACACTACAACCTAAACCGTTATTATGATCCATTTACAGGCAGGTATATTACCCAAGATCCGCTCGGTATACTAGGCGGACTAAATAGTTACCAATATGCCGGTAGTGATCCGATAAATTGGGTTGATCCGTTAGGGTTGGTTAAGGTTGGAAATAGTGGGTTTGAAGGGATAAACGCTGCCAATAATATTGGTTCTTCTCTAAAATTAGGTGAAACGCAAGTAATTAACGGAGTAAGTGTCACAAGAGTTGGACGGTGGATGTCTCCCCAAGAGCTCGAACACATGCAAAGTACAGGAAAAGTTGTCCAAGGTGGAGGTGGACAAACATTTGTCTCTATTAATGGAGCTAATGATTTTAAAGGCGTAGCTGCAAATGGTTCAGTTTATGTAGAATTTGATGTTCCAACTAATAGTTTAATTCAAGGAGGCAAAGAAGGATGGTATAAATTGTTAGGCCCTGATGCAAAACTTTCACAAAAATACCTTTTAAATAAACAAGGTGGAACTCTGACACCAAATGTAAATAACATTCAAATAGTCGACAAAAAATAGAAGGTATAAAATATGGATATAAATTATTTTAAAAAAGAATTAGCGCCTAGATTGAAAAATTATAAATTAACTTATAGTTCATATCCCAATGGAGATTTTGGTTCTATGGAACGAGTGGTCATAGAAGGAAATAA
>NZ_WTEV01000051.1 GCF_009795885.1 Gilliamella sp. Pas-s25
AAATCATATTCATTGCTGATGTTATATAGACATTGAAAACAATCTAAGTTATCCGTTAGATTAATTAAGTCTGTAATTGAATTAACATAGTCCCCAACATCAATAACTGTTTCATAAATTTCTAATTCAGCATAATTTAACTCTTCAAGTTTTTATGCCGAATGATTTTATTTATTAAGGTTAATAAATATGATGATAAATTATGGTTTACTTTATCATAGGATTAATATTACATGGAATTAGGTATTGATTTATCGTATTAGTTAAAAATATCGTCGAGAAGTTCATATGTTTAAAGCTATTGTTCACTTGATTTTGAGGTAATTAAGTTGAAATTGGTTGAATGGTTAAGGTGCAAGGTTTACTGGAAAAGGCTTTAGACATAAAAAAAACCTGCTAGAAGCAGGTCTTAAAATTTGGTGATTGGTGCCTCGGACGCGGAATCGAAGATACCGCTTAAAGTATTGGAAGAAGAGGATTGAGGGATTTTAGGTGAGGGAATGTACCCGGTGTTGTATCCGGCGCCAATTTGTAGTCAGAAAATTTCCATGTATACACCAAAGTTGTTGAATTCCCATAATATTGGTTATTGCCTCTCGATGTGTAAAACAGAAATTTCATTTTGATTAAAGGCAATACAGTTTTTATCGTCAATAAAAATAGGTTTATTGTCAGCAAAATCATACTTCAAAGAATCTAAAAATGTTTGTTTAAAATCTTTTTTACAAATTAAATAAATATCGCCTAAGTGAAATCCTATTGTCCCTTTTACTAAAAATAGATTATTTGCGTCATCTTCAAAATCCCATTTATTTTGTTGTAATTTCAATTTATTAACATTATTTTTAATAATTCCATATTCATAAACAGAAGATAAATCTGTTATTCCTAATAACTGTAACGTTAAGTAACTTGCAAAAATAAATGTTTTTTGAAAAATAATGAAGACAGTAAATAATGCAATAATACTTGTATAAAAACTACCTTTTATTGTGCGAACTAGAAGATCATTTTTATCTGAAAATTTTTTGTTATGGATATTATAAAAATAAAAAATTAAAGGTATAAGAGAAACAATCGCAAGAAAAAAAATGAGCCAACTAACTAGTCCAATGTTTTGCCAAGAAAGAGAGCCAGTAACAAATTTAAAAAATAACAATAAAACTGTCGTATAAAAGATTAAAAGAGGTAAAAAAGATAACCATATAGAGTATGAAAATATTTTCCAGTTATTGGTTTTATTCTCTAATTTAACCGTTCTTAAAATAACAAAACAACATAAAGTAGTGAAAATAACTATTCCAAAACTAATTAAGAGCAAAAGTTCCCCATTTAACTTTTCTTGTTCAGGAAAAAAATAAGACCAACATAAAGCAAATGTTACAGGGAATGTCGATGCTAATGCTGAAATTATAATCAGTAAAACATAACGAAGAAATGAAATTTGATAATTATAAAATTCCAATTCATTTAAATATATCACGGTATTAAATCCTGAAGAACTCAGTAGAATTAGAGATAAAAAACAAACAAAAGTAAAAGGGAAAATAAAGATAATAAGATCTGTTTTACTTTCTCTTATAAGGTCAATAAAAAGATGTTGCCTATTTAGATGATTCAAATATGACCACAAAATTAACGCACAAATAACAACTAACATGATAAAAATCATCTGCCAGTTTTTTTTCAAAATTAATAAAATATCTATTTTCTTAGTTTTATTCTTCTGTAGATTTTTGGGTATACGTTTAAAATTGGACATATCAATTCATTCCTGAATAAAAAATTTTGCAAATATCCCATTGTTAGTACCAAAACCAAGTAGAAAATCACACTATTCGTTTCATGGTTCTATATTCAATTGGTGGCATATTATTTAATGCTTCATGTGGTCTTTCTGTGTTATACATTTCTAACCACTCTTCTGTTGTTTTTCTTAGTTGTTTCAGATTGTTAAATATATAAATTTTATACTTTCGTTCAATTTGTTTAATTAGATCATTCTATATAACCGTTTTGATAAGGACTACCTGATTTAATATAAGTAATATCGGTTAACCATGCCGTATTCAGCTTATCAGGGTTAAATTACCTAAAATATAGGAACAATAGATGGAACCCCAAAACATAGAATATTTAATAAAAATCAAACGTATATTATTTAATGTGTTGGCTATTATCTATTAGTTCCATTTTATTCTAGGTTGTTTATTAACATAAACTTTGTCATATTTCTATTTGTAAGCTGTTTTATATATTTACACATAAAATGTACTTTACAGAAAATGCAATAATATTTAAATTAACATACAAATTGAATAAGCTAATCATATTGCATGGCTAAATTATTTTCACCTCTAGCAACGAAATGTACTAAAAAAAAATGCCAAAAACCCATCTGTTATTCTGCGCTATTTAAATATAAAAAAGGGTTATGTAGTGAACATCTTGCTGAATTTGAACATCAATTATCGATAAAAAAACAGAAAAAACGATTAATACCTAAAAAATGCCCTGTATGTAAAAACATCATCAAAATAAGAAGAAATCAACGATATTGTAGTGCAAACTGTCGTCGGATCGCAATGCGTTTTGTTGAACATCCTATTGTGTGTGAAGTAACAAAAACAGCAATATGGCAACGTGTAGAGCGCTTATTGCGAAGCAGTCCATGGGGATTGGCATCTGTTAATAATTGGGGGGACATTTATCACCTATACGCCTTGCTTTCTATGAAAAAATATTATGAAGTGCTTTTAAAAAAAGATGCTCCTTTGCTTAAATTAAAGTTGGTCCATCTGCATCATCTTGATATTGGTGGAACCAATACGATGCAAAATATTTTATTAGTACCTAAAATGAACACCAATTATAAAAAAGATATGAATAAAAAATGCACTGAGTTAATCTATAATGGTGAGCAAATATATAATGATAAAGCATTACCGATCACTACTTCATTATATAAAAGTCTAATTTTTCTTGATGGAAACTCCAAAAAGTGCAAACAAAAAAATAAAAACGATTTAATTGAATTATGTTTGAAAATAAAACAAGAAATTATCCAGCCTATAATAAAAATTAATGATTATACTCTTTCTTACCTACCAGCAGATATGCTCTATGCCAACCATTTTATGGTGTTCAATTCTTTATCACAGAGAAAAGAGATTAAAAGCGTTATTTATTTTCATTTGATGAACCAATTTGCTCGTATATCATTATCTAATGAGTTTATTTCTCCTTTAAAAACTACAGACAATCACTTTGATAAGTTTTTAAGAGATTCATTAAAACATCTTGAGTTTTCTGATGAAAAGCTAACCTTTCAATTTTTTGAGTTACTGGCTTTAGCCATTTACCACAATTTAGTCAATGGCGATCAATCATTTACTAAAGATATCATTAAAATAACGTATGATGTATTAAGCATGATAGAAAAAAATCCAAATGATGTAAGCTCAAAGAAAGAATATTTATTTCAAAAAATCGTCGACTATATTAATCATTATTTTGAGTTATCTCTTTCAACAAAAATTGAGGGGCATGAGAAATTTATAACATTTTATAATCGATTTTTTCAACGGGTAGGCGAATAGAAACTGGAAATCATAATGAACAAATCACTAAAATCTAAATGTAAAAGACTAAAATGTGATGAACTCATTGCAAAAACACCACTTGCAAGACAATATCGTCTATGTAAAATGCATTTTAATGAAAAATTCAACAAAATACAAAAGCACAAAAATTCTGTTAGAAACCAGTGTAAATTTTGTGGTAAAACAATAGCAAACAAAAGAAATAACGCATTCTGTAATTATAATTGTTGGCAACTAAGTTTTTGGTGTACGAAAAAAATCACTAAAGAAATCCTAGATAATTTCTTTGCGGAAATTAATCATCTTTTTCCAGAAAAAAAACAAATTAAATATCAAAAGGCCGAACTATTATTAAATCTAGAAAGAATGTTATTAAATCAAGAATTCATTAATGTTACACCCAAATACAAACTACACTATGATATCAAAATCGATAAATTTTTAAGTCGACCTTATCTGTATCTAAAGGTAGAATCATGCTTACTTAATAATATTTTATTTAAATATTATAAAATACTATATTCATTTAGAGATAATTATCCTTATTGTTGTGTTGAGTCCATGAACCCTCAAAATCCAGATAAAGAAAATAGAGATAATAATGGTATATACGAGATAAAAATGTTTTGTACTTTCGAAGTTATAGCAATATCAATGTGTTATGCATTAGTTTCCAAACATATTAAAGTTTTTAAAAAAATTTTTGCATTAATCTCCAAACACCGGAAGCGTATTAATAAAAAAGATTTAACATATTTAGATAAAGTTGAGGAATATCTTGAATTACTAAAATATTGCATCAATTATTTAAATGATAATTTCAATACACAGCTACCAAATTACTTTAACTCTAAAGAAAATATACTAATATTTATTAATTTTTACAAAAAAATAAATAATATTAACTAATGTAAAGTAACTCTTTAAATTTCAATGAAATTCTCAGAGTTACTAGCTGCTCATTCTAAAGATCTTCTATAGTTCAAAACGTTGTACTCTTCAGGAACGCTTTTACCATCGTAATCGGAACTAAAAATTTCACCTGTATAATAGATATAATTACCAGAATAAAATGTGCCACTTTGTTCAAGTGCAATATCATGGCCATATCGTTCGTAATCAAAGTAATTAGTTAAGTTACCGAGTTCTTTTAAACTATAACAACCACTTTCAGCAATCCAGTAGAAACCTAAAT
>NZ_WTEV01000052.1 GCF_009795885.1 Gilliamella sp. Pas-s25
TTCGTTAGGCTACTTGCCTCCCGTTGAATTTAAAAAACACTTATCCCTTAATTTTTTTGTTTGAAAATGTGTTGCCATTCCACTAATTAGTGTAGCCGATCCATAGTGATCCGATAAATTGGATTGATCCGTTAGGGTTGATTAAGGTTGCTGATAAGGGCGTTGAGGGGATCGCTGGAAAAGGGACTGATGAACAATTAGTACCAGATACTTTTGTTTCAGATGTTACTACTCATAATAGACAATTGGGAATATTAAATCGAGATAAATCACAGATATCTGGAGCACATAACCAAGATGCTTTTTTAGAATCCATTGAAATGACGGGGGCTAAAATTGTTGCTCCTAAACATACTGATAGTCGTTTTCCTGGCTTAATTGAATATCGATATCAGCTCCCTGCTAGAGCAGCAAATGGACCAAATGCGGGTAAAATTATTCGATTTAAAAAAGCTGAAAAGAAAACGACCTATGATCCTGCAATACTTTCCGATGCAAAAGTGGCTGATATGTCAAATAGAGCTGCAAAACAAGCGGAGAATTATTTTAAAATCAATCCAGAACAAAGGCAATATTCAGTCAAAATAGATGGTTATTGGTTTCGAGTAACTCGTGATGCTAACACAGGTAAAATAAATAACTCATTTCTTAGTATGCCGCCAAGAGGATCAAAATGACAAATAAGCAATTAAATTGGCTAATTAAAATTAAAAACCACTTTTATGATAAAGGTGTAAGAGATTTGTATGATATTATTTATTTAACTTTATCTAATAATCAAATGAAATATTTATCGTTTTTGAAAATGATAAGTGAAGGTGATGGATTTTTTCCAAATGAGGGAACTGGTTTTACTCTTGATAATGGTTGGGATGATCCTTCCGATTTTAAAGAAGTAATTTTTTATCTAGGAGAATACGAAAGTTCAACACTATCTCCCCAACATTTTGTTGAACTTATGCAAATAATATCTAATAGCTATATTGAAGCGCATCCTAAAGACAAAGATTCAATCGAATTTTATATGAATAAATTAAGAGAACGTTATTCAAAGTAAATAGTGAAATCCCCATATTACTAGTGGGGAGCATATTTTATTTATTAAATTAACAAGAAAAATTTAGCAATTAACTTATCTTGTTTGACTTTCATCGCATTAAATCTGGCAATATTAGTATCATTATAACCCTGATGCACAACTTGCTGAAATCACTAGGCATCAGCCACGCTGTTACTGGTATTATAATGCTGGTCAGCTACATACGGTGACTTATCCTGAAGCCAAACCGGCAATAAAAGCACTGAAACCCAAGCGCTGGCACCCGCGCCGTTTCACGCCAATATTGCCAAAGGCAACCGCCTGACCTTTTTTAGTGACAAACACTTTGAGTATGACCGCTTTGGTAATCTGATTGCCGAAAAGCGCGGAAAAGACCACAGTCTAGTCACCCACTATGAGTACGACTGCCGGCACCGGTTAATTAAAGTGATTAAGCCGACGGGGCTAATCATCACCTACACCTATGATGCCTTTAATCGGCGTACTAGCAAAACCGTGGATGGTAAAACTACTGAATTTATCTGGCAAGGTAGCCGGCTTATTGCCGAAACCGATAATGATAAACACTGGCAAACCTACCTTTACGAGCCAGATTCTTATCGTCCATTAGCTCTTGTCCACGGCAATGCCCGGCAAGATAATATCAAACTCTACTGGTACCAAAACGACCACCTCGGCACCCCCATTGCCCTTACCAGCAACATGGGTGACACCCTCTATGAATGCCAGTATAATGCCTATGGGCAGATAATAAACGAAACCTACCATCAAGACGATTTCCACGCTCTGCCAGATAACCCGCTAAGGTTCCAAGGGCAATATTATGATGAGGAGACGGGATTACATTATAACTTAAATCGTTATTACGACCCATTTACAGGCAGGTATATTACTCAAGATCCGCTCGGTATACTCGGCGGACTAAATAGTTACCAATACGCTGGTAGTGATCCGATAAATTGGGCTGATCCGTTAGGGTTGATTAAGGTTGAAAATAATGGGTTTGAAGGGATTGCTGGAAACGTTGAAATTCCTAATGGCATTAGTTTTAGTATTGAACAACCCAAACACTTAGCCAACGTTGACGGATTCAGCCAGAAATATGGAATTTCAGGTGGTCATAATGCAGATGCATTTTATTCAGCAGCAAAAAAATATGGTGTGAAGATCATCAATGAAAAACCTACAGGGGTTAATGGTATAACTAATGTTCAATACCAAGTCCCAGCCTTGGATCGTGCAGGTAATATGATTGGATATAAGGCAGAAATAAAAACTAAAACAATTTATGATCCTAAAATATTTACAGATCAGAAAATATTAGATTTAGGGCAACAAGCTGCTGTGAAAGGTTATAAAGAGGCAATGTCTACCTCTAGAGGTATTGCCGATGCAACAGTAAATGGAGTTACATTCAGAATCTATGTTGATAAAACAACGGGAACTGTTCGTAATTTTCATCCTAAATGAGGTAATTAATGAATAATAAGCTATTTGATAATTATGATTTAAACGTACACGAAATTATCACTACATATTTTAATATTATGTATAGTGATGGACAATTTTTAGAAACAATCTATTACCTAATTAATAAAATTGGATTTAGTACTGATGGTGCTTATTGTTATTTCCCTGATATGAATAGTTATGATGAAAATGATCACTTTAAAGGTATTGGATTCGACATAGGTTACCCTCCGACAGAGGATGATAAGATAATTGTCAGTGAAGAAACCTTCTATTACTATGTCAGATTAGCCTGTGAAAAGTACTTAAAAATTCACCCAGAAGATACAAACAAAATTAATAAATTACTTGCTAAAATGTCAGGGTAAATAAATCATCCTACCATCAAACTCGCCTTGTTCGGTTCCAATGATAGCAAAGCGACCTGCATAATATTCCTTGCCGGATAATCCATTAAGATTTCAAGGGCAATATTACGATGAGGAGACGGGATTACATTATAACTTAAATCGTTATTACGACCCATTTACAGGCAGGTATATTACCCAAGATCCGCTCGGTATACTAGGCGGACTAAATAGTTACCAATACGCTGGTAGTGATCCGATAAATTGGGTTGATCCGTTAGGGTTACTTAAAATTGAAGATAGTGGTTTTGAGGGGATAGCAGGAAAAAGGACGGGGACGACGGTATCTAAACTAACACCTGAAATGGAGAATAAAATTTTAGCAGGGCAACGTATTGAAGGCTCAAACAAAATAATAGGTGGGCATTCTCCAAATATAAATGATGCTAATCCTAAATATGCAGTAGAAACGATAAAAGTGAATGCTGATGGAACTCGAACTGTAAAATATATAACTCAGTTTGAGGATGGAAATTTGTCAAAAATAAAAACAAGCACTTTATTTCCTGAAAGTTGGTCAGATAAGAGTATTATTGATTCTGTTAATAAAATTGGAAATACTAAACCTATAGGAATAAGACTTTCAACTGGTGAAACTCTTCATCGAGGAACTGTTAATAAAGTGGAAATCGATGTCATTAAAAAAGGTAATGACATCACGGCGGGCTATCCAGTTGGAGGTAAACCTACACCAGGATTTAATCCAATAAAATAAAAGAGATAAGATATGTATAATAAATTTGATGTTTGTATATCTGATTTTAGCCATGAAAGTGAACCTGGCGATTATTGGTATGATTGTGCTATTTTGGAAGCTACTAATATACTTAATAAATTTAATAATAATGATTGGGAGTTATTATTAACTCAGCTAAAGTTTAAGCCTATTTTTTGGCAAAAAAGGCTTGTAGAATGTTTGGGTGATTTACATAATTCACATGAATTAGAAGTTCTCCTAAATATTATTAATACAAGTAATGAGGACTTATTTATCTCTTGCGTTGATTCATTAAGGCTTTTAGATTTATCTAATCTAGATAATTCTAAGAAAGAGTCGCTATTATTAAAAATAGATATTTTATTACAGAATGCTAGCTCACCGGTAAAGCGTATTTTAGAAGAGTTCATTAAAAAGCTAGTTGAATAAAAGTTAAATTCCCACCTAATAACCAGTGGGGATCTTGTTTATTATTTTTTAGAGCTTGCTCACAAGCTCTAAAACCAACTTGCCCGCTCAGTTGTAATGATAACTGGGCAACCGACATAAAAAGCTATCTGATCAAACCAGCCTCTAGCGTTCCTTATAATAAAAACAACCAACTTATTGCCCGTTATGAGCGTGACAGTGTTGGACGATTAGTTCAAAAAATATTACCGGATGGAAATATTGAACACTATGAATATGACACTATCGGTCTCTTGATTGCGGTAAAAGATAACTGATCCTCGCCAAAAAAGTGGACAAAAGCTGCCTCTATGATATAAACAAAAATCATAGGAGACAAATATCATGGTCAAAAAATTTAGTATCGAATTCAAACAACAATCGGTGGA
>NZ_WTEV01000053.1 GCF_009795885.1 Gilliamella sp. Pas-s25
GCTGCAACGGAGCATTCCGAGCAAATAGGTCAGAGCTGTGGTGGTCATTCAACTAAAATTCATCTTGCGGTTGATAGTGGTGGTTCACCGCCGAATAGGCGGTTTAGAAACAGAAAAGAAACGTAACTATCATTACAATCGCGTTCACCGCCGTATAGGCGGTTTAGAAAGAAAAAACTAGAAACGCAATCAGAAAACAGTTGTTCACCGCCGAATAGGCAGACATAAACCGCTTTCGGGCGGTTTTTTATTGCTCTTAGTTAATAAATTTCATACTATTTATCAAAAATTAAGGAGATGGTATGAAAAAAATCTTGATAATTAGTTTAGTTACTCTTGCTTTATTTGGTTGTGGTGATGATAAAGTTACTAAAGAGTATTGGATTGGGGATTGGCAGTGTACCGCTAATGATTATGAAAAACATAACGGTGACGTTAATGAAGATTTTGGTGATTCAGTGTCGTCGTCAGAAAAAATAATGACATTTAAAATATTAGATAATGAGCTTTATCAAATAAATAAAGATGGAACAAAAATCTTGATTGATCCAAATAAAATGGAAAATATCATAAATAAAGTTGTAGGAAGTACTAAGATTAACACAAAAAAAACAACAAAAATTGTTAATAGCGACACTTTCAAGTTAACAATGTTGACTGAAATAAACAACATTAATAGTGACAATAATGTTATTGATTTTAGAGCCAAAACAGAAGCGGTCTGCACAAGAATAAAATAGGTATCAATTATGTGGTTATTGTACGGTATTGCAATATTTGGTGTAGTTATAATGGTGCTATATACTCAGTATGCTGTAATTTTAAAAAGGCAGAAAAACTTTGATAAATTAGCTGTTATAAATGCTAAAAGAGATGCTGAGGGGTGGGGAAAAGGTGATGATTATTGAGTTAAATAATTATTGACTATTAAAGCAATTCAAACCCTCTAAGAGGGTTTTTTATTGGTTATTTTTTTGAGGAAAAATGGTTCTAAGTTCTTCTACTCCAGAAGTTATATGATTCAAAGCTCGCTCCATTTTCATTCTAACAATATCTTCATTTGTGTCACCAGAAAGAGAAAATGCTTTTGCTAATTCGTTCTTTAATGCATCGTATGAATCTTTTAATTTAATAAGTTCACTTCTAGTAGACTCAAGCTCATTTTTATAGCCATCAAGTTTTAATATGTCATTTATGATTTCACGTAAATCTGAATGGGTTATCGTTTCAATAATTTTTGTGACCTCAAGCCGATCAACTAACTCATTATTCAAACTTCTTTTATTTGTATTCGCTTTGTCCTCTAAATAACTTCTCAAATCTGACGGCAATCTCGTTGGAAAAGGTTTTATTGTGTTCATAGTGTGATTCCTTTTGACTCATTGCACTAATATAGTTTTTATAAGAAGTATTGACAACTGAATCATTATGATCCAAAATAAGCGTGTAAAATAAATGTAAATACAAAAAAGGAGGATCATTTTGATTCATGAGGTAAGTAAAATTAAACCGTTCCCAACAAGAATGCCTAATGATTTAAGGGAATGGTATGAGAAAGAGGCTGAGTTTAGCCGAAGATCGCTAAACTTTGTGATAGTTGAAGCTTTAGCAGAACATAAAGAAAAGAAAATCAAACAAAGAGAGGTAAAAAATGCAAACATCTAGAAAAGCAAAAACCCCAACATCGGCAAATGTTGAGGTTCAATCATTAATCCCACAGCAAAGAGGAATCAAATCTATGAAAAATGATATAACTTTAGTTAATAAAAGTCAATTGACAATGTCTAGCCGTGAGATAGCGGATTTAGTTGAATCTAGGCATGACAAAGTTAAGCAATCTATCGAACGTCTTGCTAAACGTGGTGTTATTGATATTCCCCCAATGGGGGAATACCTAGATTCACTGGGTAGAAAGGCAAGTGAATATAAATTAGTAAAAAGAGATTCTTATATTGTTGTTGCTCAATTATGTCCTGAGTTTACAGCTAAATTAGTTGATCGCTGGCAAGAACTAGAAGAAGCAATAGCTTGGTCAACAGACAGAAAGCCAACAGTTTTACCAAAACACATTGGCTTAGCTGAATATAGAAAAGCTAGGGCGATATCAATGGCAACTAAATCAGCAGAAGTTATTTGTAATCGATTTGATAATCTCAGCAAGTCGTCTCAGCAAGTTATCTTTGCAAAAATGGTTAATAGTTCCGTTAATGAGGAGTTAATCCCCTTACCTATATTAGAAAACAAAACATTTTCAGCAGGCGAGGTTGGGGATTTGCTCGGCGTATCCTCAAATAAAATTGGTCGTATAGCTAATAAGCTCAACTTAAAAACAAAAGACTATGGAATTTTCGTACTCGATAAGTCACGTTCTTCTGATAAGCAAGTTGAAACTTTTAGATATAACGAAAAAGCAATAGATGTAATCAAAAATCATCTTATTAATAAAGAAATCGCTTAACCAACAAATTATAAGCCCCCGCAGAGGGGCAACTTGAGGATGTAGATATGAACAGAAATATAATTATTCAAGAGAACGATTTTAACGTTTTATGTGCAAAAATAAATCACATTGCTGCAATTGCAGAGTTATTAATTAGCGACAATGGTCAAAGTAAGTGGGCTGATGAGACTCTAATAAACAGTATAGGTGCAATCTCGACAATGTCGTATGAAATGTCAACTTTATTTGAAAAAGCGGAGGTTGTAGCATGAAACATATTATTGATAGTGATAACTATGAAATAATCGTTAAAAATTTGAGTCAAGCACAGTCTTTAGCATATATTTTAGGTAGTGAAGCGGAAGAAGACAAAGATAAGTCAAATGTATTTTGGATAATTCAAGATTTGGTTAACTACGCCAAAAAACTTGTTCAAGATGCAGAAAAGACGGCTTAGAATTCAAACTCTATAACCCTTTTTTCAGCTTATTTTATAATCCATTGAAAAATATAGATTAATTTAAGCGCTAGAAAAAAGGGTTATTTTTGGAAAAATGGCTAAAATTTAGTTAAAACAATATGATATCTTTGATATAATCTAGTTCACCGCCGAGTAGGCGGTTTAGAAATCATTGATATTAGTGTACCCATAAATGTTTCTGTTCACCGCCGAGTAGGCGGTTTAGAAATCCCTTTGTATCTCTTTTTAAGCACATCTTCATGTTCACCGCCGAGTAGGCGGTTTAGAAAAAATTGCCTCACGATATTCTTCCTTGGTCATTGTTCACCGCCGAGTAGGCGGTTTAGAAATCTGCTCACATTTGGAAAGTCCGAAACTTCGCGTTCACCGCCGAGTAGGCGGTTTAGAAATGACTATGGGGTAATTCGTGTGATAACCATTGGTTCACCGCCGAGTAGGCGGTTTAGAAATCATTCTACACTACTCGCATGGCAAATCAGCTGTTCACCGCCGAGTAGGCGGTTTAGAAACATACGGGTAACTATCCCTATGCCAGCCCCCCGTTCACCGCCGAGTAGGCGGTTTAGAAATGTAGACGCCACAAAACACTTGGTATTGAAACTGTTCACCGCCGAATAGGCGGTCTAGAAAAAGGCGACATTTCAACGAGTTAACATTGCAAGAACATCGATCATTACTAAATTTAAAAGAAAGCCTCAATTAAGAGGCTTCAGATTGATGACAAAGAA
>NZ_WTEV01000054.1 GCF_009795885.1 Gilliamella sp. Pas-s25
TCAGTCATTTTTTTCATAATTAAATCCCCTTTACTTTTATCATAGAGAATTTTCTACTTTTTTGCTGTACTATTTTAGGGGATAGTTACAAAACCCTAATACAAGCAGTATTATTTTCCACTTGAATTTTGCACTAAGTTTGGGGGTATTTACAGTATTGTAATAGGTATTGCGCCATGCGGTTTTGCCTAAAAAGAATGATTGAAAATTAAAAGAGTGAGAAACATTGGTAAATTTGTTCGAATCTAATTATATTGATTAATAAAAACACTTTTTAACGAGTGCAATTTTTGTGTTATATAGCTTGACTATATAATAAATTTGCCAACTGATAGGCTAAAGCGTAAAATGCTCGTCCTATTTTGCTTAATCTATTACTAATTAGTGATACTGACCTGAAATCAGAGGCATTTTTAATGACAATTTTATATAAAAAACCGGAACTGCTTTCTCCTGCGGGTTCTTTAAAAAATATGCGCTATGCATTTGCATATGGTGCAGATGCAGTTTATGCAGGCCAACCCCGATATAGTTTGCGGGTTCGTAATAATGAATTTAATCATGAAAATTTAGCGATCGGCATTAACGAAGCTCATGCTCAAGGCAAAAAGTTTTATGTGGTGGTTAATATAGCACCACATAACTCTAAGTTAAAAACTTTTATTCGCGATTTAGAGCCCATTGTAAACATGAAACCCGATGCCTTTATTATGTCAGATCCAGGTTTAATTATGTTGGTTCGTGAACATTTTCCTGAAATGGAAGTGCACTTATCGGTACAATCCAATGCAGTTAACTGGGCAACGGTAAAATTTTGGCATCAAATGGGATTAACTCGCGTGGTATTATCACGTGAATTATCACTGGATGAAATTGCTGAGATCCGTGAAAAAGTGCCCGAAATGGAATTAGAAGTATTTATTCACGGTGCGTTATGTATGGCTTATTCTGGACGCTGTTTGCTTTCAGGTTATATTAATAAGCGTGACTCAAATCAGGGGACATGCACTAATGCATGCCGTTGGGAATATAAAGTAGCTGAAGGTAAAGAAGACGAAGTAGGGCAAATTGTTCATAAATGTGAACCGATACCAGTACAACAAGTCGAGCCAACATTAGGTCAAACAACCAATAAAGTATTCATGCTTGAAGAGTCAGGGCGTCCAGGCGAATATATGCAAGCTTTTGAAGATGAACACGGTACATATATTATGAACTCAAAAGATTTAAGAGCTGTGGAGTTAGTCGACGATTTAACCAAAATTGGCGTACATTCGCTCAAAATTGAAGGAAGAACCAAATCTTTTTATTATTGTGCAAGAACGGCGCAAGTGTATCGCCAAGCAATTGATGCGGCGAGTGAAGGTAAACCTTTTGATCCTCGTTTATTACAAGAACTTAATGCACTTGCTAATCGAGGCTATACCGAAGGATTTTTACGCCGTCATAAGCATGAAGAAATGCAAAATTACGAACATAGCCATTCAGTTTCAGAAAGGCAACAATTTGTTGGCGAATTTAGCGGTGAGCGGCTCAATGGCTTAGCTGAAGTTATCGTAAAGAATAAATTTTCTGTTGGGGATAGTGTCGAAATGATGACTCCCAAAGGTAATCAAAACTTCATTATCGAACGTATGGAAAACAAAAAGGGACAACCCGTTCCAGCAGGACTGGGGGATGGTCATATTGTTTATATTCCAATACCTGAAGATATAGATCTTAATTATGCATTATTAATGCGTAATTTTGATTAGTGAATTGAACGTTAAAAACTGTTCGGGATAATCGAACAGTTATTTTAAATCTTATTTTGTTATTGGCGAATTAAATCATCGCCATAACCAATCCACTTATATGTGGTTAAAGCTTCAAGACCCATTGGACCTCGAGCATGTAATTTTTGAGTGCTAACAGCTACTTCTGCACCTAAACCAAATTGCCCACCATCAGTAAAGCGTGTTGATGCATTGACATAAACTGCAGCTGCATCAACCAAGTTGACGAATTGCTGGGCGTTAGTTAAATCACGCGTTAAAATTGCTTCGGAATGTCCACTACCATATTCACGAATATGTTCCACTGCTAGTTCAAGGGAGTCGACAATCACCACATTTAAGTCTTTTGATAACCATTCTTGGCGTAACTCATCATCTTTTACTGCAAAAGTATTTGCTATGCCGGATTTTAATATTTTATACGCATTTGGATCAGCGTGTAATACCACATCATTATCAGCCATAATTTGGCTAAGTTTGAGTAAAAATGTATCGGCAATTTTTGTATGTACAAGTAGTGTTTCAAGTGTATTACAGGTACTTGGGCGCTGAGTTTTTGCGTTGACAATAATAGAAAGTGCTTTATCAAAATCAGCCGTTTCGTCGACAAAAATATGGCAGACGCCAATACCACCAGTAATAACTGGGATTGTTGAATGTTCGCGACATAATGTATGTAAAACTGACCCTCCACGAGGAATGATCATATCGACATATTTGTCGAGTTTAAGTAATTCAGTGATGTATTTGCGATCAGGATTATTAATATACTGTATAGTCGCTTCGGGTAATCCAACTTGAGATAAAGCCTGTTGAATAATTGAGATTGTTGTGGCATTGGTATGCATTGTTTCTTTACCACCTCGTAATATTGCTGCATTACCCGTTTTTATGCAAAGTGCTGCAATGTCAATCGTCACATTTGGCCTTGCTTCATAAATAACACCAATAACACCTAATGGTACTCTATGGCGTTGTAGTTTTAAACCACTATGTAAGGTTGAGCCATCAATAATCTGACCAATTGGATCTGTCAATGAAACTACTTTTCTTACGTCATTAGCGATAGAGATTAAGCGCTCAGGTGTTAATAATAAACGATCTAAAATAGCAGTACTTACCCCTTGCGTTTTAGCCGCTTGGATATCTTGTTTATTTGCTTCAAGGATAATTTCACTATGCTGTTCTAATAACTCTGCAATTATGGTTAAAACTTGATTTTTGGTTGAAGTAGGGCATTGTGCTAATTGGTATGATGCAAGTTTTGCTGCTTTACCCATTTGTTGTAACATTGTTGCTGCCTCTAAAGTTTCTTTTTACAATTCTGCTTGCTAAGGGTTAGTTTCTCTAAAATAATTTCTTATCTAACGTTAAAATTATATTAGAATTTGCCAAGGATTTTTTATTTCATTTTTCTCGGTATTTAATTACAATTGTAAAAAAACTCCGAGCTATTTACAATTTATGATTAAAATAATTTGATCCTCGCCAAAAAAGTGGACAAAAGCTGCCTCTATGATATAAACAAAAATCATAGGAGACAAATATCATGGTCAAAAAATTT
>NZ_WTEV01000055.1 GCF_009795885.1 Gilliamella sp. Pas-s25
GTCGGGTAAGGACACAACATTACTGTTGCGTCCTCCCCTAAGAACTGTACGAGCGAATTTCTCCGCATACAGCTCAAGCCTTTCAATTGACTTTAATAAGCCAGTTTCACTACCGTTAATTTCAGTGCATGAACTTTTTTGTGGCAAATAGGATGAAGTAATACCCTATTTTTGAGCGTGTCCGCCCCTCCGTGCATTTTGTAGATAATATGATGGTCATGCCACCCCGTCTCTTTTGTGATTGGAAGTTGACATAAGCCACAACGACCTTTTTGCGTCTTATACAGCATTTGCCATTTGTGTCTATGTGAAAATTCTTCACTTAGCCTTTTTTGGTGTAATGTCTCGCCATATAATTCCCATTCCAGTAAAAACGGATTGTAGTCTGATTTTACCTTGATATGTCGTTTAATTGCCGTCTTGCTACATTGCAATAATTCAACCCATTTATCCACACCCTGGCGGTCTTTTATCATTGTGCCAAAGTTCCATATCCGAGTTGCCGTCGTTTTAAAGTATTTCTCTTTAACCCAACGTTTACCCTTTTTGCTATGTCTTCTTCGACTCCAATTCCACAGCGCGCGCCATATTAATGCATCCATTCGCCCATATGCCTGACTCGCCGCTTGACTTCGGTGATAGTTAGCCCACCCCCTTATCATTGGATTAAGTCTCTTTATTAAGTCTTCTTGCTTCGCCATGCTTAACTTTTTAATCTTATCCCTTACCTTGCTATAGAATGCTTTCACATTCTTTTTACTCGGCTTGATGATAAGCTTGTCGTTAAACTGTCTCACCGTCCAACCTAAAAAGTCAAAACCCTGCCCGATATGCACTACTTTCGTTTTCTTCTCTGATAGCCTCAGCCCCCTCTCTTTGAGGAATTCCTCCACTATCGGAATGACCTTTTCTTCCAGTAATTCTTTTGATATCCCTGAAATAATAAAGTCGTCTGCATACCTGACCATGTACGTTTTATGTTGCCTGATTTTCCTGCTCGCTTTCTCACCAAAGTGATTGGCTAGCTCTTTTTCCAAGCCGTCTAACGCCATGTTTGCCAGCGTTGGCGAGATTATCCCACCTTGCGGTGTGCCCGCCTCAGTCATCTTCACCTGCCCCATATCTACGACCCCTGATTTTAACCACTTCGTTAGTATCCGCTTATTCATCGGAATATTGGCGATTAACCAATCATGGCTAATGTGGTCAAAACAGCCCTTGATATCTGCATCTAATACCCACTGCGCCGGTTGGTTGGTTTTCCGCCCTTTGTGTGAGAATATTTGATGTATGTGAGTTATCGCATCGACCGTTGAACGATTAATACGAAAACCATAAGAGCCTTTGTCCGCCGTTGTTTCCGAAACAGGCTGTAGAGCAAATAGATAAAGTGCCTGCATTGCTCTGTCTTTCATGGTCGGAATGCCCAATGGACGCTTCTTTCCGTCAGACTTGGGGATATACACCCGCTTTAATGGTTGCGGTTGATACCCTTTATTTGTCAGCATTGCTACGGCTTTCCATTTTGCCTCTGCGGTGTTCCAAGTTACCTTGTCTACGCCCGCCGTTCTTTTACCTTTATTTTCAGTCACTCGCCTTACCGCTAATTGCTTAGCGTAAATTGAGCGTGTCAATAATCTTTGCAAGCGTTTTACCTTGCGCCAATCATTTTCAAGTGTCGCTTTCGCAATCCGTCCCTGCAATCCCTTAACATGTCTTGTTGCTTTGACCCAATCGATATTGTGCCATTGCGTTGCCATGTCAGAGGTCGCTGGAGCTAGACCACGTTTCGCTTTTTTGCTATCATGATTTTGCTCTTTCATACTGACCTCTTGATACAAGAAGTAGCAGAAATTACTTGATATGATATGAATAACTACCAACGGAAACTCCCACGTTACACGTGGTAGTTATTCAGAATATCAAATAATCTACCACTATTGTAACACGGTTAATGATTGAGTTTTGAGCTTGGCGAATGTTTCGCAGGTGAACTATTTTCCCGATAATTCACAACTGTTAGGCATTCGTTAGCTCATCCCTCGCCTAAAATAATTCCATTAGAAATTACCCACCAAAGGATTAGCCTGTCATCCTGCGACGAAAGACCAGTTAGAAGTCTGCACCCTTTCGAGTTAGGTCATGTTTCATACCCTATATCAGCCATTACAGCCAATCATTCGCTTTCTCTAACCTCCCTTACCTGCACGCTCGACAGCATCACTTACGCTCTGCCTGCCAACCCCCAATTTTCGCGCTCTATTAAAACGATTGCTGAATTGTGGACGGCAAACGTACAGGCTTACCAAGTTCCATTATTATCACACGAGTAGTTAAGATGCAGACTGTTCGCCGATAGTCGTATTGATGGCGTATTCCCACGCTAAACGAGAATATCCGACTATATTACCTTTTGGTCAAAGCCTATCAGTAGTTTTGGCTTTTTCAGCATTACGGCGTTTATCATCTATTCACTTTACGTTCATCTTTCTACCCAGTCTAGCCCCTCATGGTATACTACTTACCATTACTTAATGTTACCTCACGATAATCATTAACCTTGCTATTCCTCAAGGGGGTACATTGTCAGGAAGCTCCGCACCAAACCGTTACCAGTCTCGCACTATCCCTAGACTACTGTTAGCCATATAACAGGTTGAACTCTCATTCTTGCTTAATGTTACTGCAATCCTGATTCAACAATGATAATAACAGCTTTTGCACTTATCACTACACACACTTCGTCAATTTCAGCTTAAACTATATGCTGATTGGTTCTCTCCTCCCCTTCAACGATGACAATAGTAAATATTGCTATCTTGTTGTTGGAAATTACAAGAATATCAGATATGATTAATTGAAATGTCTAAAGAGAGTTAGTTCTCTATAGTAGCTGATTTATCTCAGCTAGATTATAGTACCAACTTGTACCTTTGATAGGTTATATATACAGTATCCTTTCGGACACTATATATAATGTCCTACTTAGATACTGTGAAGTGACATCTAGGGCTTTTGACCCTAGATGTTTGCCTAAAATATTGATAAAATTCAATAAGTTAGGCAACATAAGTGCGACCTTGTCGCAC
>NZ_WTEV01000056.1 GCF_009795885.1 Gilliamella sp. Pas-s25
GTGGGTTTGTGGTGATTTTGGGTTACCATTGTTTTTTGGGGCAGGTGATGCGTGTTTTAATTCATCAAGTGGCATTTCACTGCCCGGTAAGTTATCAGCTCCGTCAAAATAAAAGTGTTAAAGTTGAAATTTATGTCAAAAACTTTCAGGTAACTATGCGTTTTAGTATAAAATTATTTTTTATCGGGCTGAGTTTTCAGTTTTTTTATGCGGAATAAATAGCAAAAACAGCCTTTGGGTATGCTAAAAGGTATTGTGTTTTTATAACAATTATTCAAAAAATATTGATTTTATTTGTTTTTTAAAGAGCGATAAAATAACAAAATAAAAAAGGAAAATCCTCGCTGTTTTAAAACGGGGATTTTATAATTACCACCACTTAGGATAATTGGTAAATTGTGATTTAATATAATTTAATGTATCTTCTGAAATAATAGCTTGATAACTTGACTGCACAATATCCTTAAATATTCCCTGACGAGTCACAGACCATGAATATTTAATGTTTTTTTCATTTTTTTCTATTTTTATAGAAAACATTTCATTCATATCATATAAAGTAGCTGTATTTTTTAATGTAACCAGATCGTTAACAAAATTATCCCAAATTAGACAGCTAATCCATATTTCACCACTATAGTTAAGAGAGTTCGAAAATTGTTCTATATTTGCCATAAAAATAAATTTAATAGAAGGTACATGTTCATCAAATTCAACTTCATCAAAAGAAATTTTCATCGGTTTTTCTATGTTTATACTCATGATTTTATCCTTATTCAATTGGCAGTGCATGAATTAATGCAGGCAGTTCTCCTACCTTACGAGATTGCATTATTTTTAATTCCCATCCCCCAATTGTAATTAATTTATTATATTCTATACCATTTTTCGTTGCAGAATTCAGTGCTTCTTGTAAACTTCTAAGTTGCTGTTGAGAGGCCAAGCGAACAGCATCTGGTGTATAGTTAACTGCTTTATGCTGAGCATATTCAGCCATATGTTCTGTTGCATTGCCATGCACCCACACTTTTTTCCCATTGGGTAATACCATTTCAAATGACTTAGGTATCACAGAACCGGGGTAATTGGGTTGAGTTGATTTTATGTCATCCCATACAGTACCTGTACCTCCAATTGTTTCATTGTTAGTACCTATTCCCGGACACTCATCCGACAACCCCAACGGGTCAATCCAAGCCAGTGGGTTAGGAACGTAGCTATAGGCGTTTTCGCCGCCGGCAAGGCCTATGGGGTCTTGGCTGATGTAGCGGGCGGTGTAGGGGTCGTAATAGCGGTAGCGATTATAGTGTAACCCTGATTATTCGTATCATCCTGATACTCACCCTTGCAGGGCCAATGCTAAAGCATTGTTCAAATTTGTTCCAGACAAATTTGTCCTCGTCAAAATACTGTCCTTGAAAGCGCAGGTTTTGTGGGACGGTGCGGTATTCTATCGCAAGGTTGCCATAGGATTTAAACTTTCTGTCAAAAACTTTCAGGTAACTATGCGTTTTAGTATAAAATTGTTTTTTAGTTGGGTTGAGTTTTCGGTTTTTTAATGCTAAATAAATAGCAAAAATAGCCTTTGGGTATGCTAAAAGGTATTGTATTTTTTATAACAATTATTCAATAACATATTGATTTTATTTGTTTTTTAAAGAGCAATAAAATAACAAAATAAAAAAGGAAAATCCTCGCTGTTTTAAAACGGGGATTTATATAATTAAGCAATCTAAACTATGATGTTTCAGTCACAAGGTGGTCTGGAAACGTAAACGCTAATAATCCAGCCTCTTCAACCCGTTGTTTAAACTTTTCTGTCACAAAAACTCGGCCGATATCTTCTTCTATAGTAAATAAATATTCATCGGTAATATTATCAGCGATTAAAACTACATGCTCTATCATTAAACCATTGGGCCATTGTTTATAAATTGATTTTTCTTTATCAAAGCAACCTTTTAAAACATTTGTCGGAAAGTAGCCCCAGAATTTCTTTCTTTTACTTGCTGTAATAATCGGTAAAACTTGCCCTCGAGGAAGAAAAATATCACTTAATGCCTCTAAAGCCCTTTCACTTAACACATAAAAAGGCGCTGTAGATCCACTGATATCTAACTGATAATTCTTTCTACCATAATCATTAGCATATAGCTCCATAGTCACAGGTTGATATTCCTCGCCAAACGGTTGCCAATGATGATAAAGTGCCCTATCCATTGCTCTTCCTGCAATATCTTCCTGTCCCTTAGGACAATTTTCAATAAATGAACTATAGTCCGACACATTTGATTTTAACCTATAGATTTTCGGTTTCATTAGTATTTCTCCAATTTAATTAATTCGCTTATGATTAAATGCAATAACAAGCGCTTATAATTGTTTCAATATCGTTTTCCAATCTGCGTTACGGTCAGCGTTTGATAAAATATTTGCGATGTTTTTTAATTCAGCCTCAATTGCTTCTTTGGTGCCTATTTTATCCGCCATCCTAAGTCTGTCATTAACCGCATCAATATAGTCATTATGATGACGACCATTATGCATTATTCCTGGCAGGTTAGAGGTGTTTTTATGTGTCGGCAAAAATACGCCATTCACTGCGCTGTTAATATCAATTTCATATTTTTTTAAAATTTCTTGTGCCGGCTCTGCCCTTTTCGCACCTTCGGGCACAATATGATGAGCAGCGGTGTTTTCTGGACGTTTTACGCCCGCTTTTTCTAATGCCTTGCCTAATTGACAACTGGTTAACCCCAACGGGTCAATCCAAGCCAGTGGATTAGGAACGTAGCTATAGGCGTTTTCGCCACCGGCAAGTCCTATTTACTGCCCTTGAAAGGGTAAGTTTTGCCAGACGGTGCGGTATT
>NZ_WTEV01000057.1 GCF_009795885.1 Gilliamella sp. Pas-s25
ATCACCTGAACAATATGAACAACAATATTACCAAAACGAAAAAATGATAGAGGTGGGCACTGTCTAATATTTTGGCGAGGATCAAGGTTTACATTATAATATTAATCGCTATTACGACCCATTTACAGGCAGATATATCACCCAAGATCCGCTTGGTATACTAGGCGGACTAAATAGTTATCAATATGCCGGTAGTGATCCGATAAATTGGGTTGATCCGTTAGGGTTGATTAAAGGATTGGATGGGAGCTCTCAGCCATTAAAATTGCCCTATTATCCAGATAAACCTGCTGATATTAATGGAAAAATTAATATCGGAGCAGGGAAAACACCATTAGAAGGGTATTATAATATTGATTATAATCCAACTACATCAGTTGTACATAAAGGAGATGCAATGAATCTACCGAATGTTAAAACAGGTTCCCAAGCTAAAATCAATATTGATAATCCATATCGTTATGACCCACTGAATCCAGAAATATTACGAATCTTATCAAAAGATGGCGAAATTAAATTGCTTGGTAATTTAAAAGCTAATAAGTACTTTAGAAATGCAATTAAATCAGATAATTTAGAAAAACTCAATTTAAAAATTATTTCACGCAGAAAGACATCATCCAATAATTATAAATTGTCTGATGGAAAAAAAATGAATGGCAAAATATTAGATGAAGTAATATTAAGGAGAGAATAATATGCAAATTAAACTAGATATTACAAAAAAAGTAACAGAAACACTAGATACTTCGGGGATTAGTAGTTTAATCACTTACATTGATATCCCATTGTATCGTGATGTATGTAATGATCTTAAATTTAACCTTTTTCATCTTACACTTAATCTGGATAATGAAATTATTTCAGTATTAAACAAACAAGATAATCCAAAATTTCATAATTTAAATGAGGATGTAATTCTTCTTATCAAACAAGCTTACGTTGAATTTGGTAAGATTAAAGGTATGGATACAGTAATGTGGGGAGAAAATAAACTGCCTTTTGATTCATGCTACCAGACATGGGATTATCACTTAGACGAAAAGGATGAAGTTTATGAAATTTCAGGATTTTCTATCAATCTACCTTATGGAGGTATGGTACTTAATATTGTAAGTAATAACCCTGTTACTATTACTTTCGAACTTAATGAATGTGAATTGTATACCGAATATCTAGCTTTTTCTAACAGGACAAGTCAATTAAATGTCCTAATGGATACTCCTTTACCAAGAAAAGGACAATCTTTTATTATAAAAAATTAAATAAATTTAAAGAAATTTCAATAAAAAGATATTAATACTTTTCATATTATAATCCATCCCCCCCTTTTCAAGGGAGATGGCACTATGATGAAGACACGGAGTTACATTATAATCTTAATCGCTATTATGCCCCATTTGCAGGCAGGTATATTACCCAAGATCCGCTCGGTATACTAGGTGGCTTAAATAGTTATCAGTATGCCGGTAGTGATCCGATAAATTGGATTGATCCGTTAGGGTTGGTTAAGGTTGGAAATAGTGGGTTTGAGGGGGTTGCAGGAAATACAAAAGAAATCGTTAAATCAGATAAATTATTAACCGAAGCAGCAGAGAGACTTGGAATTGATTTAGATAATATTTATATTAATGATGGTATTGCTAGAACCGAAATTAAAATTACAAGCAAAATTAATAATTCAGATATAAAATTATTAATTAATTATGTAAAATCCAAAGGAGCACAGAAAATTGAAGTTAATGCGGGATATATTGCAAATGAAAAACTGATGAAATTTCTGGATATGAGAGTTGCGGATGGTAAACCTTTCATGGGAGGGAAAGTCATGCTTGGAAAATCAAAAAAGACGGATTTTACAATAATATATGAATAAAAAAAATTGGTATAAAGATCGTATTTTATGGAAATTAAATCAATTTGGTTTAGTTTCTATAAGAAAGGTAGAGTGTGAAAATAGCTCTTCATCAAAATACTATGAAAAATATATTGATTCTGATGATGAAATATTGCTTTTATTTTCTGACAGAACTGATAAACAGTGGACTATTCTAACGACTAAAAAAATTATTAGTTATCATGATGATGATATATATGAAATAAATTTAGATGATATAAAAAAATTACTGGATATAGAAAAAGTTGGCATATCAACTAATGAATTGAAATACCATTGTAACATTTTACTTGTAGGAAATAAAAAATTACCTATTTGGACTCCAGATTCTAAATCTCTCTTTGCTCTCATGAATATACTAAGAATGTTTCCGCTAAAGAAGAATAATTAAATGAATGTTATTAATATAATAAAACCCTACAAATATTTAGATATGTGGTTTTTTGATGATAGTAAAGTAGGTTTGATTCAAGAACCATTTGTATTAGGTACTGATGTTTGATCCTCGCAAAAATATTAGACAGTGCCCACCTCTATCATTTTTTCGTTTTGGTAATATTGTTGTTCATATTGTTCAGGTGATACCCAGCCATTA
>NZ_WTEV01000058.1 GCF_009795885.1 Gilliamella sp. Pas-s25
AATTTTTTGACCATGATATTTGTCTCCTATGATTTTTGTTTATATCATAGAGGCAGCTTTTGTCCACTTTTTTGGCGAGGATCAACCTAGAGATATTGCACATAAACAAAATACAATGCTAAAAATTTGGAATAGCAATTAATTATAAAAACAGCCCAAACTAACAAAGCTTGGGCTGTTTGCTTGATCACGCTTTAAACGTGATCCAAGGTTTAAGTTTTACCACTGACTTAATTAAATCAGCATTTTCTTGCGATTCGATTACCGGTGTGATCGGTTTATAAGCCGCAGGGGCTTCTTCACGTAGACGTTCCTCTTTTAAGGTAATACATTGCCATGGCAAATTAACCTTATCAGTCACCACTTTTTTGCTACGCATTGATTGCCGTCTTTCAGCTCTACCCGCACCATGCGAGCAAGACCATAACCAATCTGAATTTCCTTTACCAACCGCCACATAAGAGTAATCGCCCATTGAGCCAGGAATTAATACTATTTCCCCTTGATTAGCCGGCGTTGCCCCTTTGCGGTGAATATTCATACCATGCTCAGGTAAAATAATATTATGCGAAATATCCACGATTAACTGACTATTATCGTGTTTAAAAATCGCCATGAATTCTTTACGTATCAATTCCGTGATAACAATTCGGTTGATCCAAGCATAACGTGCTGCAACGCCCATAGCTTGCAAGTAATTTTGAGCATTATCATCGGCCAAACCAAATAATCCAGATGTTGGATATTTTTCGTTTATTGGCCATAATTCTTTGGCTTTATCTTGCCAACGCTTGCCAATATAAAATCCCACATCACGTGAACCAGTATGAATCATTATCACAACAGCATCTTTCTTTAGCCCCATTTGATAAGCTAAATGTCGATCAAGGATCTCATCAACAATTTGTAACTCAACAAAATGGTTACCTGAACCAACGGTACCTAAGCTTGCTGGACGGATAATACTGCGTGACTCAAAAAAGGCCTCTGGTGCGTATTTGCTATCGGCGGTGATTAACGACTGCCCTGATATTTGGTTAATTTCGGCAAGTAATCGCTTAACATTAACCTCTTGCCACAAACCTTGTTGTGGTAGGGCTGCAATCCATTGCGCTATTCCTTGATCAAACAACGCTTGAAAGGATTGCGGCGTAACAGGAATATCTCGTTCATCTTGCAATAATACGCGTTTTAGTTGCGCGATAATTGCTGATTTTTGGTCATGCACTTGATCGTAGCTTAAGCCTGTTGTCAAAAGGCGCATACCGCAGTTAATATCAGTGCCAATAGCTGCTGGAATAATTAAATCTTCCGTTGTTGCCACAATACTGCCCACTGGCGCAATCGCACCTGGATGAAAATCGGGAGTAGCACGTGCAGCGCACACGTGCCCTAAGCTATTAGGTACCTTGACCGATGCAAAATCCAGTAACTGCTTGACAGCTTTTTCTTCTAAAGGTAAAGCCTGCGGTAATAAAACTTGAGCGGTCGTATTTTGTTGATTAAAAGTATAAATATCATTATCAAAATGACTTTCAATCCCTAGTCGGGATAAACGTTTTTGTAAACGGGTAAATGTAGACATCATTGCCACCTAGAAAACAATAAAAAACGGTCTCCTCTGTTGAGAAGATAATTACTGTTTTCCTGCAGCAGCACGATTCAGGAAAGCGGGCTTATTCTATACAAAGAATACTTGGATGTAAAGTATCAATATTATTCTTTGTGGTTTAAATTCAAGATCATATTTTCGCAAAGAAGCGGCAATCATGCAGGAATAGCTCAGGTGATAATTCACAATAATAAAAAACGTATTTTTCAAGCGTATCTTTTGTAGATGATTGATGATATAAATCTAAGATCATCGCTTTAGCTATCTTGGTGGTTATAGTCATTATCTTTTAAAATAATTAATCATAAACTAGGGGCTGTTGATCTTTGCTGTACATAAATTACTCAACAATACATTGGCAGCCACATTAACATAAATGCCAGTGATACCATACT
>NZ_WTEV01000059.1 GCF_009795885.1 Gilliamella sp. Pas-s25
CCATTTTTTTATATTGTATCGCATTTTCTTCAGAATAGTTTTCATCCACCATTTTTTCAAAATCTGCAAGTGTACCAAAAAAGTCCGTTGCTTGAATTGCAAATGTTCCATTAGCCCAACAAGCAAAAATGGTTTGTGAGTTATCTTCGCCAGTTTTACGATAAGCTATATTCTGTATTTGATCTATATCTAAATATATGCCACGAGTAACCGATAAGTTTTCGGGTAATGATGTGATTTTGGTTGACTGTATATTTAAATGCTCACCAACAAATAAATTTTTAGGCAATGCTTGAATTTCTGTATTCGCTAGACTTAAATACCCGCCTACAGATAAATGTTCTGGTAATGTTTGGATTTTTGTATTTCTTAAATTTAAATAACCACTAACAGAAAATTTTTCGGGTAGTTGTTTGATGTTTGTATTTCTTAAATCTAAATCACCACCGACTGTTAAGCCTTCAGGTAATGATTGAATATTTGTATAGGCTAAATCTAGATCGCCACCAACAAATAAGTTTTCAGATAATTTGTTGATCTGACTATTGATTAAATATAAATCCCCACCAACTGACAAATTTCTTGGTAGTATCTCAATTTCTGTATTTTCTAGATTTAAATTACTACCAATCGATAGGTTATCAGGTAATTCTTTGAGCTCTGAAAAGACAAGATCTAAATCGCCACCAATTGATAAATTGTCTGGTAATGATTGAATGTCTGTATTTCCTAGATATAAATCACCGCCAATAGATAGATTGTTAGGCAGTTCTTTGATATGTGTAAACGATAAATATAAACTACCACCTACAGATAAATTGTCGGGTAATAATTGAATTGCTGAATCTGTTAAATCTAAATCACCACTAACAGAAAAATTTTTAGGTAGTGCTGCAATTTTTGTATGAGCTAAAACCAAATCGCCGTTAATCAATAAATTATCGGGTAATACACAAATTCCTTTTTTTGTTAAATTTAAATTATTATTAACTATGATTTTATTATCGTTAATACAGTATTTTACGCCTTTTTTGTTTAATAACTCCAAAAACTTTTCCATTATATCTCGCATAAATAATAAAGGTTGTTATAATTTTATTCTTATTCTGATATTAATATAAAATTACATATAATTACTACATTCGTGTTCTAAATCAAGCAATAAACTTTCAGCATCAACAACTGGGGTATTAGATAGACCTGGAACTGAGAAAATACCGACTTGAGTCCCTTTTGATGATAATTTAGGCAACAAATCATCCATTATATAATCAAGAGATAATGCTTTTGGTTTGTAATTCTCCCAACCATCTATAGCACAATTTGCAGCATATTCACGAGCTGGCCATAATATAAGAACTTCACTATTGTCACCATTTATGCCACTCAAGGCAAAACCATCATAATCCAAAACCCAAGCTTTTTCGTTATCAACAATTCTTTTTATGGAATAAATGTATCTCTCTTTGCTGCCTTTATTTGACATAGCTTCGATTTCTTTGGCTGATACTTTCATAATTAGTCCTCGTATTTTTTGCTTACGTTTGGTAAGCATAGGTAATAATAATTATCATGTCAATGTTGAAAATTTGTATAAATTAGAGTATTGAAATACAGTATATTGATATCCATGTTTTTTTATAACCTGTTAAATTATTAAAATAAAATGAAAGAATAATTTGAAATGACTGTCCACTAAAATGAGGACAGTTCACATTATTTGGTAGTATCTAGCATTGTAGTCATTTTGCCGATCTGATTGGGCTAATCAAGGTAGGTTGTTTTTTACCTTATCTTAATTTACTATCGATGAAGGTTTGTTAAGCTTTGTAGTCAGCTCTTTAATACATTCATTCGCCATTTTTTTATATTGTATCGCATTTTCTTCAGAATAGTTTTCATCCACCATTTTTTCAAAATCT
>NZ_WTEV01000005.1 GCF_009795885.1 Gilliamella sp. Pas-s25
GAATCAAGCAATATCGTTCAATATCAACTAGATACGATAAGTTAGAAAGGAATTATGCCAGTATGGTATCACTGGCATTTATGTTGATGTGGCTGCCAATGTATTGTTGAGCAATTTATGTACAGCAAAGATCAACAGCCCCTAATCAATAAGATAAAAATGTAGCTACACGATTAAATGGCTTATTAAAGGCTCTTAATGAACTCATTTCGTTCCGTAGGGATAGCAATTATTTGTGTTATTTACCATAATTTGAGAAATAACTGTCATGAAGTTTGCTTAGAATTAAAAAAACATTGGAAATAAATTAAGGCGGTAGAGTAAACACGATAATAAAACCTATCAAGATGAGATGCAACAAAGTGACACGAAACGTTTATTTTTTCTTCAAGATTGGTTTGTTCTTTTACCAAATTCTATAATAAATTGACTCGTTGCGTTTTTCTAGTTTTGGAACGACATAGTCCATTTTTTAGAAACTTGTTGTATCGCAAAATAGGTGACTTTTTTAACTGAATTATTGGTTGGGGAAACCTTATGATTCTTAATGGTATGACGAATAACACTATTTAAAGTTTCTATCGTATTGGCGGTATAAATTGCTTTCAAATTTTTTGTTATCGCTTTGTAGTCTTTCTAACTCACAAATTTCAAACTGCTTTATCTATCCCGTGGATAACAAGCTCTAAATATTTTTTTACTCATTAGGTCAGTTCAAAAAGAGTTAAATACACAAATTTATTTACAGGGTCAAGATGAAAGAAAACAGTAAACTTAGTTATGAAGTGTAAATAATCCAGCATTTTTTCCAATTAAATATTGCCATGATAAAGCTTTATTTAGGGATCTCTTTTGTTATTTAAAAAATAATTAAATTACCTCAACAGTTGCTACTTGTTTAGACCCCTCATAAATAATTATTTTAAACCCTTTATTGAGTAAATAACTGGGCGCAGTTTCCATTAAGAAATGAGCTTCTCCAAAACCTATTCTTTCGTGAGTATTAATGTTTTCATTATTTTTAACATTTATTACCAATGACCAACTTGTCATATCACCTTGCTTGTCTTTAAGCGGTTCAGTGATCGGATAGTATTTTGTATTTATGGGAAGCGTTTGTTTTCCACCTTGTTGTATAGATTGCCAATAAATTTTGACATTAACTGTCGAACGTTGCATTTTTAGATTCCTATTTAGTTATTTGTTATTCTGTTATTTTTCAATATGTGTACCAATTTATTTAAAGGGCTTCTTAATAATAAATTATCAAATTTTACTGAGTTATAAAGATTCTTTTTTGTTTAAAAAAGACAGATCTTACATACTCCATCGTAGGAGGACAATTTACATAGAAAATTACATTTGCTTTAATTTAAGCTTGGTTGGTGTCTACCTTCTTATAAATACATCACTAAATTGCTCAATCATTTCTTTTGTGACGATATTATTTTTATAATCTGTTAAGTAACTTTTGTTTAGTTTGCTATAACCATTTTTATCCAATTTATCCACCAGCCAATTGCAAACAGGGCATAGTTCAAAAATAGCATCTTCAGCGCTTTCGAACACCATAAATTGGCAACAAACACAAGTTACCCCTGATATTTCACTATCTGGATGATCAATAATCTTGATTTTATTTCCAGTAATTTGCTCGATTTTTGTTTCGAGATAACAATTTTTGAATAACGGTGAGGGTTTATAATTATCAAGAATATCATTATTAAATATTGCTTGTTTAGCATGCTCGCAAGATTGCTGGTTTATCATGCCATTTTCAAATAAATATGTTGTTCTAGCTTGTAAGCTTAAACTAAATAACGCATGATAACTTAAAAAATTGATAACCTCATCACGCAAAAAAGATATACACATAATATTGCTATGTCTCTATTAAGTTCATAGTTAAATGAACGCTATAGTGCTAATTACCTATTTAGCAAGAATATAATTATCACAAACGGTCATTTTTAGAAATAAATATAAAGCGCAATTGAAACAATAACCCAACTCCATATAAGAATATCTAGCTGGCGATTTTTCTTATATTTTTTGTCAAGAGATTGTAATAGCTCATCCAAAAATAAAATAAAACAGTTAAATGATTCAAATTGCAGTGTTAATTCTCGCTCTACGACTGACCAGTAGTAAATACAACCATTATCTTGAGGCCTTAATGAAAGCAGGTAACAATTCAAGTTTAGATCAGAAGCAAAAGGTAGCATATCTTGTAGCTGTGGAAAATCTCGCCTAAACTGCGCATAAATATTTTCTATTGTAAGGCCATATTTTATGCTAAAAAAATTAATCAAAAACTTGTCATCAACATAATTACTCATTTTACTATCAACTTGTATAAAAGTTCCTCCGTTAAATTGGCGGTAAAAGTTGATAAAATCATCGGGAATTTTATTCCCAACTAATTGACTAAATTCGTTGAGTTCTTCATCAGTTAATTGTTGTTGTGTTTCTTCGAGTTTCAATACCATTTGTTTTTTCTTTTCACCAAAACCGTATCAACTAAAAAGCATGACTTATTATTTTTTTATTTAATAGCTTCATCATGCACTTTTTATTATTTGAGTTATAAATTGATTTCGTCGATAGTTTGCATTACTCGTGCTGTAATTAAAGGCTTAAGTATTGTATTCATGGTTTCAATTTTTGCTAAGTTGGTATCATTCTGGTCGCCTAAATAACCTTGCTCTCGTAGTGATGCGACTAATGTTGAAAAGACACCTTTGTCGAAGAATTCTGGAGCATTAATACCATGCAAAACAGATAACCGTTCAGCAATGAGTCGCGCCTCTTTTTCTAGTGTCGCACGGCTAATCGTTGGATCTTTTTGCAATAAAGAAAATGCAATGGCATAACGTTGCAATGTATCTTTAGATGATGACGCAATTAACTGTAAATCCGACATTTTTAAATAATTCAATGTTAATTTATCTGGTGAATAGCTGATGAGGTTTAATTCGGCATACGTTTTAATAATTTTATTCACATATTCGGTAAGTTGTTCTGCATTATGATAAACAAATAGTTCTGATTTGATTAAAGGAAAAAGTAGTTTTACTTGTTCTAGCACTTCATCAGATGAAATTCGATTATGTTTGAGTAAAATTCTCGCCACGATAGCAGGAATAATCAGCAAATGCTGAATGTTATTTCGATAATAAGTCATTAAAACAGCTTGTTCGGAAGTAAGACCGACGATTTCGCCAGCTTCATCTGTTGTGATAACAAATTTCCCCATTTCTTTAGCATGTTCATACAATTCTTCTGGTGTTTGATCTGGAATAGTTATCAAATCTGAATAAGGAATACTTTTTAATAATTTTAACAAATGATCTATCTGTTCAATTAACCTAACTTTAGTTAGTGCTCGTTGATCTGCCGCTAATAATATTGAACAACATAAATTCATCGCGTTGATTGCCGCTGATGAATTAATATGCTCCATAATTTGCTTAGCAAGTAAGTTAGTTGTTGGTGTTAACCATTGTGGGCGTTGGGTGCCGGTTGGTTCGATAGCATCTCGCCATTCTGGTATATGTTGGTTCAAAAATTGGTTTAACGGTATCGGTTGACCAAAATTAACATAACCAAACCCCAATTTTTTTAGCTTTAAAAATGCTTTTATAGTACGCCATAAGCTCTCTTTTTCTTTTTTGGCTCCTCGTAATTCATTGGCATAGGTAGCAACTTCTAGTACATGCTCATAACCAATATAAACAGGCACAACAGTAATTGGTCTTGCATCACCACGTAATAATGTTTGAATTGTCATCATTAACATACCTGTTTTAGGATCGAGTAACCGACCGGTACGTGAGCGCCCACCTTCAACAAAATATTCAACAGCATAACCGCGGATAAAAAGTTCAGCTAAATATTCTCGAAAAACCGAAGTATAGAGTTTATTACCTCTGAATGAGCGGCGAATAAAAAATGCACCTAATCGCCTAAAAATAGGACCTGCGGGCCAAAAGTTCAAGTTAATGCCAGCTGCAATATGGGGCGGGACTAGTCCTTGTCGATAAAGCACATAAGATAATAACAAGTAGTCCATATGGCTACGGTGGCAAGGGGCATAGACAATTTCATGACCATTTTGCGCTAACTCACGAACAGGATCGGCATTTGTCACTTTTAACCCTTGATAAAGCCTATTCCACGCCCAAGTGAGGACAAAATCTGTAATTCTTAGCATACGATAAGAAAAATTAGCCGCAATTTCATTTAAAATGACTAATGCATTTTTTTTGGCTTTATCAAGACTCACATTTTTACTTTTGGCTTCTTCTTGTATGGCTTCAGAAAGTACTTGTTTCTTGAGTAAATTATTTAACATTGCTTGACGAACAGGAAGTTTAGGGCCAATTGAAGCCATGCGCTGTTTTGCAAAATGAATCCGTGCAACACGTGCTAATTTATGTGCTAAAACAGGAAGATCTTGCTGTTTATCCACATGAATATCTTTAAATGAAACCGTACGAGAAAAGCGCGTATAACAGTCTCTGCCTAACGTGATTATTTTAAAAAACTTACTGGTTGCACCAAGCACTTGTAGTGATAGCTTTCTTTTTCCTTCAGTATCGGGACGACGGCCAAACATCACCGAAACAGGTAACATTTGGATATCAAGATCATGATTTTGTTGATGTGCCGAAATATAATCTCTTAAAATTTCAATCGCTTTGTTTTTTTGTTGATTAGATGCAAAAATACCTGGCCCTTTATCAATATAGAGATAAGCAGGAATGTTTTTACCATTGATATCAATGCCAACTAGTGGATCAGGTAAATTATATTGTAAACAAAGAGAGCGAATTACCATCAAATCAATTTGAGAGTTGTAAGGTAACACATATAAAATTGGTCTGTCGGTATCAAGATCTAATTCTGTTATCGGATCGGTAGGAATCGGTTTACTTTTAACAAAAAGTTTGACCAAGATTTGGATAAGAAAAAAATAAACTTTAGTCCACCAAGAAAACATAAAAAATAAACCTCATACTTTTGCGTTACTGATCTACCTAACTAATTTTAACTGTTTAACCCATCAAGCAAACAAAAATAAAAGTTTTGTTTGTAAAGCTAGATAGTGTTTTTATGTATTAAAAAGAGCAATGAATTAAGTATATACTTGTTACCGTTTGATCGTTAACAAATTTGCACAATCTTTAGTCGATGTGATTTTAGGTAAATAAAAAAGCAGATTATAACGTTTTATTGCTATCAACGCCACGAATCTACTTGGCTTTTATCTTCACTATTGATCCTATAATATTGATTAGGTAATGATTTGATTAATCCTTACCGACATAAACGTCTTTACAAAAAGGTGTTTATTTTTATAACACCCTTTTATTTTTTGTAAAAAAGATTATCTTATTAGGCACCCAAGATAACTTCCCTCTAATTGATTAAAAACAATGAAATTATATGGCCTTTCTGGCACCAAAATTAGCTGTGCATTTATATCAGCATGTATAAGTACTCCTTATAACACAACTCGTTTTATCAAAGATCTAATAGCCGGAATTACCGTTGGTATTATTGCTATACCATTAGCAATGGCTCTTGCAATCGCTAGTGGTGTGCCACCACAGTATGGTCTATATACAGCAATTATAGCGGGCTTTGTGATTGCATTAACGGGGGGATCGCGTTTTAGTGTTTCTGGTCCTACTGCTGCATTTGTAGTGATTTTATATCCTGTATCATTACAATATGGATTATCTGGATTACTCGTTGCAACATTACTATCCGGTATATTTCTTGTATTAATGGGATTGATTCGATTAGGTCGATTAATCGAATATATTCCATTACCCGTGGTATTAGGGTTCACATCAGGTATTGCCATAACTATTGCCACCATGCAAATTAAAGATTTTTTTGGCTTGACGCTTGAGCATATGCCAGAAAGTTATATCGGAAAAGTTATTGAATTAACTAAAATGCTACCAACTATTAATATAGCTGATACCATAGTTGGTGTGGTAACACTGATGGTGTTAATTATATGGCCAAAGCTTAGCGTTAAAATATCAGGGCACTTACCCGCACTGGTTGCTGGTATTGCTGTCATGTTTATTTTTAATCAATTTGGCTATCAAATTGAAACGATTGGTTCACGATTTACCTATACGCTGGCTGATAATACAATAGGTCATGGTATACCCGCTGTACTGCCAAAATTCGTTTTACCTTGGCAGCATGCTGAGTTTAATTGGGATTGGTCAATACTCACAGCGCTATTACCAATTTCGCTAACCATGGCAATGTTATGCGCAATTGAATCACTACTGTGTGCTGTAGTATTAGATGAAATGACGCACACCAAACATCACTCAAATAGTGAGTTAATTGGTCAAGGTTTAGGAAATATTATTGCGCCCTTTTTTGGTGGTATTTCAGCAACTGCGGCTATCGCGCGGTCGGCTGCAAATGTCAAAGCTGGGGCCACATCGCCGATTGCTGCCGTTTTGCATTCACTCATTGTGTTACTTGCCCTAATTTGCTTTGCACCTGCATTATCATTTATCCCACTTTCGGCAATGGCTGCATTGTTACTTATCGTGGCATGGAATATGAGTGCGGTTCAACGGGTCATTTATATTATCAAATGTGCGCCAAAAGATGATATTTTAATTATGCTTATTTGCATGTCGCTAACAGTACTATTTGATATGGTGATTGCAATTACACTTGGAATTGTGCTTGCATCAATTCTATTTATGCGCCGTATTGCTCGAATGACTCGCTTAGTTGAGCTAAATCGTAGTGATGATAAAACTTTAGTGTTACGTATTAATGGACCACTGTTTTTTGCTGCTGCAGAACGTACATTCTTAGAAATCTATCAAAAGATTAATGGGTATGAACACATAGTGCTACAATGGGATGCAGTACCTATTCTTGATGCTGGTGGACTCAATGCTTTAATACATTTTATCGATGAACTACCTGAACATGTTGATCTATCAATTTGCGAATTACAATTTCAACCATTAAAAACATTAGCTCGCGCCAAAATTGTTCCAATTTCTAACAAGCTTATGTTCTATTCAACATTAGATGAAGCACTGAAAGATAAAGATTAATTCTAAAATTAGTTTTATTATATTTAATAATTTATATGCACAGTAATTATGTATAAAATTACTGTGCAATAAATTATGCCTTCACTACCTTTCTTTTCATTTACTAATCGCTGTTAACAGACTAAAGTCTTAACAGTGGTTTTAATTTGAAATCCAAAATTAACTCATAAAATAGGTAAATAACATGATATCTAACGAAAACAAGTTCCACGATCTTAAAGAAAAATCAAGCGGGTTTATTTTAGTCGGTGTTATTTTAATTGTATTAGGGTGCTTAGCATTAGGTTATCAGTTCATTGCAACCGTTTTTTCTATCTATTTTATTGGTGCATTAATTCTCATTGCAGGTATTGCTCAAGCACTACATTCTTTTAAAATAAAAAGTTTTGGTCAATCAGCATTATGGGCTGTGATGGGGATTTTATACATTTTTATTGGGTTAATGTCATTTGTCCAACCCGTTGCTGTTTCATCTGCCTTAACATTAGTGATGTCGTTCTTATTAATTATGGGTGGCTTTACCCAAATATTTGCGGCTATAAATAACCGCAATTTACCTCGTTGGGGATGGGTTTTAACTTCTGGAATTATTACATTAATTTTAGGATTTATGATTATTGCAGGTTGGCCGTATGACAGTCTTTGGATATTAGGTATGTTTTTAGGCATTGATCTTATCTTCCAAGGTTGGGCATATGTTGTTATCGGCTTTGCACTAAAAAATCGTTAATAACTAATATTTTTATTTTGCTACTCACAATTTAAATTTCACAGGTCGTGAGTAGCAACAAATTATATTCGAGCCTATCATCACTAAACCAACTAAAATTAAAATTTTTTAATTTTGTTTAAAGCTTATTATTTATAGCTTTTATTAGTTTTTGCCTTTACTTCTTGCATTGTCTGTAAAATTCGATGATAGTTATCTAACCTTGATTGAGCAATTTCACCCTCTTGCACGGCTTTTTGTAGTAAACATCCTGGTGTGTCAAGATGATTACAATCACGAAAGTGGCAACCACCTAAATAATTATTAAATTCTTTAAAACCACTAATCACTTGCTCCGGCTCTAAGTGCCATAAACCAAATTCACGGATCCCTGGTGAATCAATAATATCGCCGCCATTTGGTAAATGGTAAAGCTTTGATGAGGTTGTGGTGTGTTGACCAAGTCCTGATATTTCTGAAATACCTCCAGTCATCGCTGATTGTGATTGATCAGGTAACAGTAAATTAATAATGCTTGATTTACCCACACCAGATTGCCCAACTAAGATAGAAATCTTACCTTGCAAAGCATCTTGCAATACCGCAATACCTTGTTGATGCTGGCATGAAACATACAACACTTGATAACCAATTTTGGTATAAATAGCCAATTGTTTTTCAACTTCATTACGTTGCTCATTATTGAGTAAATCAATTTTGTTTAAAACAATAATGGGTTGTATATCAGTACTTTCACAAGCCACTAAATAGCGATCGATAATATTTAGTGATAGTTCTGGCAAGACAGCCGAAATAATCACGATTTGATCAACATTTGCGGCAACAGGTTTAACACCATCATAAAAATCAGGGCGAACAAGCTCAGAGTGCCGAGGATGAACCGCTTCAATGATGCCATTGGTGTTCGGCTCTAAACTTTCGCGCCACAAAACTTTATCACCAGTGACTAACGACGGTAATGTGCGCCGAATACTACAACGATAAATAAGACCAGCACTATCTTCGACATCAGCCGATTTACCAAAACGACTTATCACCACACCATCACGAGGGGATGAAAAATTTGATAGACTTTCATCTTGTTTTATAGCTAATCGTTGCTGGTGTTTTGCCGCTACGCGCCTTTTTTGATTTTGGGAGAGTTGATTTTTTGCCATAGCACTCATTTTTTACTAAAACAGATTGTCAGTTATGCTACACTACTGAGTATCAAAAAGAAAATTTCTATCGCAAATTATGAGCAAACAACCACAAATTAACAATAGTAATCTTATTTGGATCGATCTTGAAATGACAGGACTTAATCCAACCACTGATCGCATTATTGAAATTGCAACCATTGTTACCGATTCTAATTTAAATATCCTTGCTGAAGGACCGGTCATTGCCGTTCATCAATCTGATGAGCAATTAGCTTTAATGGATGAGTGGAATCAAAATACTCATGGCAAATCAGGACTCATTGAGCGTGTTCGTACAAGTACCATTAGCGAACAACAAGCCGAACAACAAACCATCGAATTTTTAAAACAATGGGTACCTGAAAACTGCTCACCGATTTGTGGTAATACTATTGGGCAAGATCGTCGTTTTTTATTTAACTATATGCCTAATTTAGAAAGTTATTTCCATTATCGTTATTTAGATGTCAGCACAATTAAAGAATTAGCTAAACGTTGGAAACCGGAAATACTAAAAGGAATTAGTAAACAGAGTTCGCACCAAGCGCTTGATGATATTCGTGATTCGATTGCCGAACTGGTTTATTACCGCGAGCACTTTTTTAATCTAACCAAATAATTAGCATGCAAATTTTATATACTGTTTTATTATATTTGATTCAACCCTTCGTTTGGCTAAGGCTACTTTGGCGCAGCTGTAAAGCGCCAGCTTATCGCAAGCGTTGGTTTGAACGCTATGGTTTTTGCCAAAATAAAGTTGAATCTAACGGTATTTTACTGCATGCTGTATCAGTGGGAGAAACGATTGCCGCTATCCCACTCATCAAAGCATTGCAACAACAATATCCTAATTTACCTATCACTGTGACCACTATGACGCCAACAGGCTCTGAGCGAGTGAAATCGTCATTCGGTGATAGCGTTCATCATGTCTATTTACCTTATGATTTGCCTTGCGCAATAAATCGTTTTTTAAAAACAACTCAGCCAAAATTAGTGATTATTATGGAAACTGAGCTTTGGCCTAATTTTATTTGTCAGTGTTACAAACGAAATATTCCGCTGATTCTTGCCAACGCCAGATTATCAGAACGATCAGCTAACCGATATCGCAAACTAGGACGCGCGATTAGCCATTTACTATCAAAAATTAGCACCGTTGCCGCACAAAATAAACAAGACGGAGAGCGTTTTGTGTCATTGGGTTTGCCAAGTGATCATCTAGCAATAACCGGCAGTATTAAATTTGATATTGATTTAACTACTCAACAGCAGCAAAAAATTGCAATGCTAAAACAACAGTGGCAATTAAACCGCCCTGTTTTTATTGCTGCAAGTACACATAGTGGCGAAGATGAAATCATCTTGTCTGCCTTTGAACGATTATTACAAACATACCCTAATTTGTTATTAATTCTTGTCCCCCGCCACCCTGAACGCTTTAAAACCGTCGAAAAATTAATTAATGACCGCGGGTTAAATTATATCAACCGCAGTAGCAACCAAGTTCCGACTAAACAAACACAAGTCATTTTGGGCGATACAATGGGCGAGTTAATAGAACTTTATGGCATGGCCGATATTACTTTTGTTGGTGGTAGTTTAGTCAAGCATGGTGGGCATAACCCATTAGAGCCAGCACTTCACCACATTCCAATCATTAGTGGCGAGCACTTTTTCAATTTTAAAGTTATTTGTGAACAGCTCATTTCAGCTAACGGAATGATCATTTGTACTAGCTCAGCAGACGCTCTTTATTCGGCGGTTAATACGCTTTTGGCAAATAAAAGTAATAGTCAGCAAATTGGTGAACAGGCATATCAAGTATTAAAACAAAATCAAGGGGCACTAAATCGGCTGCTTAACATTATCAACCATTATCTTTACTCTAAATAAGGATTGCTTGTGGAAAAAAAACAAGGTCTATTATTGGTTAATTTAGGCACGCCAAGTGCGGCAACGCCAGATGCAATAAAGCAGTATTTAACCGAGTTTTTGCTCGATCGGCATGTGGTTGATTTACCTAAGCTGTTTTGGTCTCCCATTTTAAAGTATATTGTAATACCTAAACGAGTACCTTATATTATTCACCATTACCAAAAAATTTGGATAAATAGCGCATCACCTTTATTACATTATAGCCAATTATTATGTGATAAGTTACAACGCCATTTACCTAATATCCAATGCGAATTAGCCATGACCTATGGCGAACCGGATATGCAATCTGCGTTGAACAAGCTTCAATCATGCTCAAAAATTACCGTATTACCACTCTTTCCACAGTATTCCACAACCACAACTCTGGCAGTACTTGACAAACTTAAACAAATTATCGCCTCTGATCAAATCATCGATAATATCTGCTATATTCGTGACTATGCTGATCATCCAAGTTATATTAACGCACTTTATTTACAAATTAAGCAGGCTTTTGAAGATCAAGGAGAGCCTGAAGTGCTCGTGCTTTCTTATCATGGTATTCCAGAGAGCTATATTCACAAACGAAAAGAGGATTATATTAAACGTTGTGAAATGACCACACAGTTATTAATCGAAAAATGTCGAGCAAATGGTATAAATCGACCAATCCAAATGGCGTACCAATCCAAATTTGGTAAAGGTAAATGGGTTACACCAAGTACCAGTGACACACTACAAACACTAGCGCAAAGTGGCGTTAAAAACGTGCACGTTATCTGCCCGGGTTTCTCGGTAGATTGTATTGAAACCCTTTATGAAATTGATGAAGAAAATCGAGAACTGTTTTTTAATGCAGGCGGAAAAACGTTTTATTATATTCCCGCATTAAATGAGAGCGACTTACAGATTAGTTTAATCATAGCGTTAATCAATCATACTCAACCGCTTACATTTAAAAATTTATACTCAAACACATAGTTTCCTGAAACTTTTTGACAAAAACCATTTGACTTAAAAAGATTATACAAAGGTTGATAATTGTTAACGTTCAAATGATTAAAATTTTAAATTAACAAATATTAATGCTAAATAGCTATCTATCTCCCCAATAATTTATGACGTATGATAGGATATTATTAATAATTGAGTATCTGAGCACTGAGGAGAAAATTAAGTGAAAATCATCATCATTGGCGCTCAAGCCGCAGGCGCAAGTGCTGCCGCAAAAGCCAAAAGAATGAACCCAGAGGCAACCATCCGTATTTATGAAAAATCGAATATTGTCTCGTTTGGCGCTTGTGGTTTACCCTATTTTATTGGTAACCATTTTACTGATGCCAATGAAATGATATCTCGAACACCAGAACAATTTCAAAAAGAGGGTATTGAAATTAAAACGTTACATGAAGTAATGGCGATTGATGTTAATCAAAAAAAATTAACCATTAAAGATCACAATACTGGTGATTGCTTTGATGACAACTACGATAAATTATTACTGGCGGTTGGCGCAAGTCCTATTATGCCGGCTTTTAAAAATGGTCAGCTAAAAAACATTTTTACATTACGTGATCTGCACGATGGATTAGCAATCAAACACGTATTATCAGACCAAAATACCCAAAATGTTATTGTTGTCGGTGCTGGCTATATTGGGCTTGAAATCGCTGAATCGCTGGTCGCCTTACAAAAAAAGGTTAAATTGATCCAATTGGATGACAGAATCCTTGTCGATGCGTTTGATGAACAAATTACCGACCTTATTGAAGAAAATATTAAACAACATTGCGACCTACACTTGCAAGAGCGAGTACTTGGCTTTGAAGGCTCACACAATGTCACGCATGTGATTACCGATAAAGGACGATATCTCGCTGATATGGTTATTATTGCAACGGGAGTAAAACCAAATAGTGATATCTATAAAGGTCTTAACATCAACACACTTGAAAATGGTGCCATAATCACTAACAGCTTAGGGCAAACCAATATTACCGATATTTATGCCGCTGGCGATTGCACCGCGCTTTACCATAAAGTGAGCCATTCAATGGTATATATCCCGCTCGCCACAGGAGCAAACAAGCTTGGCAAAATTGTAGGCGAAAATTTAAGTGGCGGACATGGTGAATATCCCGGCACGATTGGCACTTCAGCGTTAAAAGTTTTTGATATCGAAGCCGGGCGCACTGGTTTAACTGAAAACGAAGCCAAAAAAGCTGCAATCCCCTATAAAACTGTCATAGTTAAAGATAAAAATCACAGTAATTATGTTGCTGGACAAACAAGTGTAACAGCAAAACTTATTTATCATGCCGATACGCGCATGATTTTAGGTGGACAAATAGCCGGTGGGCAAGGTGCGGTATTAAGAGTGAACACGTTAGCAACCGCTATATGGGCGAATGTGAAAATTGATGAATTGGCCATGATGGATTTTCTGTATGCGCCACCTTTTTCCAGACCTTGGGATATTTTAAATATTGCCGGCTCAATCGCCAAATAAACAACATGAATATATTTATAGTTAAACATCAAATCATGTAATTAAACATAGATTGTTAACCAGATAATTGAATTATCAAAAGAGAGGCTAATTATGTCAGATGCCATTTTTCAGGGGACTTTTTTTGAAAAGTTCCTAGCAATTACTCATTATCAAACGCTCATTGGTATTGGGCTACTACTTATCTGTTTTTTTGCGGTGATGAAACCGTTACAAGATAAGAAAGTCAATTTTTCAGTTCGTATGTTAGTTGGCTTAATCCTTGGTGCTGTGCTTGGTCTAGGCATTCAAGCTGTGGCTGGATTTCCTGATGCAGCAACCCTCTGGATGCAAGAAACCGCAACATGGTATGGGTTATTTGGTCGAGCATTTATTGCCTTTATCCGAATGTTAGTGATACCACTTATTTTTGTATCGATTGTTAAAGTGATTATCGACTTTTCGGGCAAAAAAAATCTACCTCAAATTGCATTTAGAGGGATTTTTTGGTTACTGTTTACAACAGCCATTGCCTGCGTCGTTGGTATTTTGCTAGCAAATCTATTTGCTTTAGGTGAAATAAGCTCAAGCTCTGTACATCAAGCCCAAGCAAAACAATACACCAATATTATTGATACCTTTGTGAATCTAATTCCAAGTAATATTATTGCATCAATGGTAAATGAAAACATTGTTGGATTAGTCATCTTCTCGGCTTTAATGGGGCTTGCTGCCAATAGAATGGAAAAGAAGAATCCACAGCCTATTGAGCTCTTTAAAACATTTATCGAAGCGCTTTACAAAATCGTGATGTCCATTGCGATGACAATCATTAAATATATGCCTTACGCAGTCATTGCGTTACTGGCTCGCACTATTATTTCTAATGGAATACCGGCCATTATTCAGGTTTCTAGCTTTGTTGCTGCTATCTATATTGCCACATTGATTATGCTAATTGTGCATATTGCCATTGTTTCAATTCATGGTATTTCACCAATTATGTTTATCAAAAAAGCACTAGGAACGTGGTTATTAGCCTTTACTAGTCGCTCATCAGTTGGCTCACTACCAATGACTATCTCAACGTTAACCGTTCGAATGGGAGTCAATACCGGCACAGCAAATTTAGTCGGCTCACTTGGCAGTACTATGGGAATGAATGGGTGTGCTGGTTTTTTTCCTGCTTTACTTGCCGTGATGGTAGCGCATATGGTTGGCATTGAAACAAATATCCAATTTTATATTATGCTTGTCATTGTGGTAGTTATTGGCTCAATCGGCATCGCTGGCATTCCCGGCACAGCAACCGTTGCTGCAACCGTTGTTTTATCTGGTATGGGGATGGCTGAATACTTCCCATTAATTGGAATGGTTTTAGCCGTGGATCCAATTATTGATATGGCAAGAACTTTAGCCAATGTATCTGGCGCTATGACAGCGGCTGTGGCAACTGATCGTGAAATTGGCCTTATGGATATGGCTGTGTATAACGATCCTAATATTACCCTTGAAAATGAGCCGTCAGAAGTCTGACGGCAATAACTATTTCAAAAAAGGGCGAATTAAACTAAATCTCAGAATCTAACTGACCCAATAAATTATAACGTGTTGATTTAATTTTAAATAAAATAATTAAAATCAAACCGCGACCTAAGCGATTTTTACAATGAAAACACACCAATTGTTATAACCACTGCTAATCAACGTTACTTAATATTTTAATATCAACTAAGTGTATTTTATTAGTAATGTGTAACATAGCTTATTTATTGGCTGAATAAAGATATATTATTTTTATCGCCACTAGTTAAAAAATCACAGATTTCTTGCTGTGATTTGAGGGTTCTAATGTTTTGTAGGACGTCTGCTGCTTGAGCATAGTGCTGTTTTAAGTAAGCAAGCCACTGTTTGATACGTGCAGAATGATAAAGCGGTTTAACGTCATCAATAGAGGATGTTGCATAGTGGATTAAAATTTCCATCACTTGTTGCCAATTGAATGGTGATTGTTCAGTTCGAATCATATTGGCTAAGTTAGGAATCGTTAAAATACCACGGCCTAGCATAATATCGTTAGTTTGGCTTTGGTTTATGCAATTTTGTGCATCCTCAATAGAAAAAATTTCACCATTAGCAATAACGGGAATATTTAGAAGTTGCTTGATTTGACCTATTGTTTGCCAATCTATTTTTTCGGCTTTATAGCCGTCTTCTTTGGTTCGACCATGAATGGCAATTTCATTGGCACCGGCAAGTTCAATCGCGCTGGCGATATCGTGACAATGTGATTTATTATCCCATCCTAAGCGAATTTTGACGGATAACCTATTGCTTTCCCCTATTGCTTGCCTTACTTGGCTGACAATATTAAATATCTGCTCGGGATATTGTAATAAATAAGCGCCCCCGTGACTGCCAACGACCGTTTTGGCTGGGCAACCAAAATTGATATCAATACCATAAGAGCCTAATTCAATAGCTTTAACGGCATTTTCTGCCATCCACTCTGGAGACTGGCCAAGGATTTGCACCCGCACTGGCGTGCCAGATTTAGTTTTTCCGTTATGGTAAAGCTCAGGACATAGGCGATAAAAGGTTCGATTAGATAATTTATGATGGGTTACTCTAATAAATTCAGTCACACAATAATCAAATTGGTTAATTGAAGTTAAAAGTTGTCTGACTTGATAATCAAGCACACCCTCCATGGGTGCTAAAATAATTCGGTTAATTTTCATTGCGAAACCTAATTAGTATGACTATTTCCACAAATGCGACAGTTAAGTTGTTTGGTAAATTTAACTTGGTTAAATTCCATTGTCATTGTATCAATCATTAGTACACGACCAATTAATGGTTTTCCATATTGGGTTAGCACTTTGATGGCTTCTAAGGCTTGCATGGTGCCAAACATGCCAACAAGTGGCGCCATGACACCCGCTTCAACACATGTGAGTTGATCTTGACCAAATAAGCGGCTCAAACAGTGATAACAAGGTTCATCAGGCTGATAAGTAAATACGCTTAATAACCCCTCCATACGGATAGCAGCGCCAGAAACGAGTGGTCTTTTTACATGAAAACAGCAACGGTTAATTTGCTCTCGTGTCACTAAGTTATCAGTACAGTCGATGACAATATTATGCTGTTTGATAAGCGAGATGAGCTTATCATCGTCAAGTTGCTGATGCACAGTTTCAATTAACGTATTGGCATTGATATTGGTTAAGGTTTTTTTTGCGACCTCGACTTTGTATTGATTGATGGCTGTTTCGGTATATAAGATTTGTCGATTTAAGTTGGATTTTGATATGGTGTCAAAATCAACTAACGTTAATTTGCCTAAACCTGATGCAGCCAAATAGAGTGATGCCGCACAGCCGAGTCCACCTAAACCGATGATCAGTGCTGAACTGTTTTTCAATATTTGTTGTTTATCAATATCAAAACCACGCAATGTGATTTGTCTATCATAACGAAACAGTTCTTGATCAGTCAGTTCTTGCATAGTGGATGATTATTGGGTTAATTATGAAAAAGCATTATAACAGAAACTTGGCACAACAATGTGCCAAGCGATTAAGATTATTTGTCAAAGCCAGATAGGAATATTAAATATTCTTCTTTGGTCATAAGTGGCTTATATTCTGACATCAGCGTTTGTGCAGCTTTGGCGTCGTCATAAAGTAAATCGATAATTGTACAGGCCATCATTTGCGCAGGACGGATATAAGCCATATCTTCATCAAATACGGTATAATCTTTACCGTGTAAAACACCCCGAACCGAACCAATCCATGGGTGGCTAACAGGCATAATGTGGGATAGATCGCCAGTATCCGTGCTTCCTGTCATATGAGGGGCAACTGAAACATTTTCTTCACCAATTAACGCTTCGGCATTACGTTTTAAAAGCTCGTTAAGCGTTGGATTGTTATTTAATGGTAAATAGCCAGGCAAGTCCTTAATTTCACAGGTGGCACCAACCGCCATAGCGCCTGCTTTTAGTGCTTGATTAATTCGTTCATTGGCATCAATCATGGCGGGCACATTGCCAGCTCGCACATAGCTTTCCATTCTTACATCGCTTGGAATCACATTAACTAGATCACCACCTTGGGTAATAATCGGGTGGAATCTAATATAGTCTTTTTCTTGAAATGTTTCGCGAATAGCATGCACACCCATCATTCCCATCATTGCTGCATTTAAAGCATTGACACCCGCATGTGGCGCAGCCGCCGCGTGTGACGCTTCGCCTTTATATTTAATCAGTTTACCGATAAAACCATTACTGGTGGTTGATATTTCGATAAAACCATCTTGGCGGTCATTGGGTACGCTAGTTAAGTGTATTTGCAGTGCCATATCAACATCGTCAAATTCACCCCGCGAAATTAGCTCTGGTTTGCCACCAATATATTTGATTTTACCTTCTTCAATTAAGCGATTTCGATAAGTGATTTCAACATATTCTTCAGCAGGTACCGCAAAAGGTACGACATCGCCCGCTAAAAACTGCATAGCCCCTGCCTCAATTAATCCCATCGTAACTGCCATCATATTGGCAATTTGCGCATTATGCCCACAACAGTGTGCAGCGCCAGATATTTCGTCAGCAGCAGGGTGATCTGCACAAATAATGGCATCAAGTTCACCAATAACAGCAATGCTGTACTGACTACCTTTTCCGCCTTTTAAGCGACCTTTTACGCCAGTTATAGCTAATTTATTTTTAAATGGTACACCTAATTTTTCAAAGGCTTCTTCGACTTTTTTAGCAGTCTTGTGTTCTTTATAACCAAGTTCAGGTTCTGCCCAAATTGACTGAGCAATCGCTTTGATGTCAGCTTTACGGTTTGCTATTGCGTTACAAACCTTTTTTTTAAGTTCTTCTTTTGTCATATGTAAAATCCTAATTCAAATTAGATAACACCTTCCCAATGTAAGGTGATTTGTGCAATGATTGCCGCAAAAATAAAGGTACCTGAAAACACGGCTAACGAAACAGGAATGATTCGCCAAGAGATACTTTTAAATAATGCTAAATCTTTGCCAATAGCTAGTCCTGCATAAGCAAGTACTGGGGTACAAACAGCTAATAAAGAAACCTGATCAGTCATTGAAACAACTTGTTCGTGATAAGGAAATATTGGTGATGAAGCCACTGCGGCTACGACTGATACCCATAAAATAACTGGAAATTTGTTTAATAGTGGAATTTTACCAACAAAATAGCCGGCTATTGATATAGCAACTAAGATTGATAATGCTTGTAATGACAGATTAAAATCAATTTTGTAACCTACAGTATTGCCGGCAGCCATAATAATGGCAACTAAGATCAGTAAAAATATTGTTTCTAGGCATTTCATGATAGCGATCCTTCTTTGTTACGTCGTAAGCGGGCAAAAAGGTTATATAAGAAAGAGGCAAAAGGTAACGAAAATAGCGTATAAATATAAATGCCAACAATACTCGACATTAAGTTTGCGGTTGTTGCATAGGCTTTGATTTCACTAGCCATTTGAGGATAAAGGTCACTTATTGGTGCAAGTGAAGCCGCCATCATACTACCGCTTCCAACCCCAGCCCCCATCGCTAACGCATAAGGATGAAGGATACCTAATTTTGCCATTACACTAGCAAGTATGCTCATCCAAATAGCGCCATAAAGTGTGCCACAAACATACATCGCCATAACGCCTCGACCTTCAGCAGAATCTAATCCATATTTATCGGCAACGATCGCGATATTAGGTTCGCGAGCAACTGAATACGTTGCGCCCACCGCTTCACGTTTCATGCCTAATATCATTGCCAGTGGTAAACCTAATAAAATCGTGCCGGCAAAATGACCTAACTCTTGAAAAACTAAGGCTAATTTCGCATCTTCTAAAATCATATCAATTTTAGGACCAACCGAGACGCCAAGCTTGGCAACAAGCAGCATTAAAGTAACAATCATGATGGTACTGGCATGATTCATATTTTTTAGTTTTAATATTTTTAATTTGGGAAAGCTAATTATTCCGCCAATAATCATGGCATATAGCATCGGGTACACTGAGATAGTCCAGATCGATTGTTTACCGATGAACTCACATACTAAAACAACGACTAGTGCAAGAGCATGTACTCTATAGTCTTTTAAAATTTCCATCCTTATGGCCTCATAGAATATTTTATTGTTAATAAAATTAGTTATAGTCACTAAAATCATAAGCAACAATTATCATTGTGCATTTAATATACATAACCTAATTTACTTACGTCAACAAACAAGTTCCATCAATTACGCGTTAGTAAACAATATGGTAATAACAACACAAAATATTTAAACAATTAAAGAAGAAATCTCAATAAATGCCTTTATAAGGGTTTTATTTGTTTTATAATAAACACTATTTTTAAAGATTGATACTTAAACAGGATATTTTATGCGTTCAATTTATTGCGGTCAGTTAACGGCATCTCATATTAATCAAGAAGTAACATTGTGTGGGTGGGTCAATAAACGTCGAGATTTAGGCGGTATGATTTTTATTGATATGCGCGATCGTGAAGGCATTGTTCAGGTGTTTTTCGACCCTGATTATCAACAAGCGTATCAACTTGCCGGTGAGTTACGTAATGAATTTTGTATTCAAATCAAAGGGAAAGTAAGAGCTCGACCTGAAGGTCAAATCAACAAAGAGATGGCAACTGGTGAGGTTGAAATTTTGGCTTCTGAGCTGACTATCTTTAACCGTAGTGATGTTTTACCTCTTGATTTCAATCAAAACAATAGTGAAGAACAGCGTTTAAAATATCGTTATATTGATTTACGTCGCCCTGAAATGGCAACGATTTTTAAAACTCGTGCCAAAATTACTGCGTTTGTTCGTTCATTTATGAACGAGCATGGTTTTTTAGATATTGAAACACCGATGTTAACCAAAGCAACACCTGAGGGAGCTCGAGACTATTTAGTGCCAAGCCGAATTCATAAAGGTGAATTTTATGCCCTTCCACAATCACCACAGTTATTTAAGCAATTGCTGATGATGTCAGGATTTGATCGCTATTATCAAATTGTAAAATGTTTCCGAGATGAAGATTTGAGAGCTGATCGTCAACCTGAATTTACCCAAATCGATGTTGAAACGTCATTTATGACGGCCGAACAAGTGCGTGAGATTATGGAACAAATGATTCGTGAACTTTGGTTGCATGTTAAAAATGTCGATTTAGGCCAGTTCCCTATCATGACTTTTGCTGAGGCGATGCGTCGTTTTGGTAGCGATAAACCCGATTTACGAAATCCGCTCGAAATTATTGACGTGGCTGATATTGTTAAAGATGTTGATTTTAAAGTATTTTCAACTCCAGCCAATGATCCTAAAGGTCGCGTAGCTTTACTTTGTGTACCAAATGGCACTCAATTAACGCGCAAGCAGTTAGATGAATATACACAATTCATTTCGGTTTATGGTGCTAAAGGTATGGCATGGATTAAGGTTAATGAACGTCATAAAGGGCTAGAAGGCGTACAAAGTCCTGTAGCAAAATTCTTTAATGAATTACAAATGGAAGCCTTACTTAATCGAGCCAATGCTAAAGATGGCGATATTTTATTATTTGGTGCTGATAGTTATAAAGTTGTAAGTGATGCTCTCGGCGCATTGCGTTTAAAAGTTGGTAAGGATTTAGGCTTAACTGATGAAAGTAAATGGGCGGTACTTTGGGTTGTTGATTTCCCTATGTTTGAAGAAACCGACGAAGGACTAACGGCGATGCATCATCCATTTACCTCACCAAAAGATTATACACCAGAAGAGCTTATCAAAAAACCTGCAAATGCTGTTGCGAATGCTTATGATATGGTCATAAATGGTTATGAAGTGGGAGGGGGATCGGTTCGTATTCATCGTAGTGAAATGCAGCAAGCGGTTTTTTCAATTTTAGGTATTGATGAACATGATCAACGTGAAAAATTTGGCTTTTTACTTGATGCATTAAAATATGGCACACCACCACATGCAGGATTAGCATTTGGATTAGATAGATTAAGCATGTTATTAAGTGGAACCGATAATATCCGCGATGTGATCGCATTTCCTAAAACAACTGCGGCTGCATGTTTATTAACCGATGCACCAAGTCCAGCAAATGCGGCGGCATTAACTGAACTGGGTATTGAAGTAAGTAAAAAATAGCGATATTTGATGCAAAAATTTAAAAATCCTAAATCTGTTCTGGTAGTGATTTTCTGCCAGACAACAAATCGTTGTCTTATGTTGCAGCGTCAAGATGACCCTTGTTTTTGGCAATCAGTTACAGGTAGCATGGAAGCTAATGAGTCGCCATTAGATACTGCGATTCGTGAAGTTTTTGAAGAAACAGGCATTGATATTATAGGGCAAAATCTTAAGTTAATAGATGCAAAGCATACCGTTGAGTTTGAGATTTTTCCTCAATTTAGACATAGATATGCGCCAGAAGTTAAGATAAATAAAGAACATTGGTTTTATCTGCCTCTTGTTAATGAGATAACACCTATGCTTACTGAACATTTAGCTTATCAATGGCTAACGATTGATGAGGCTACCAGTCTTACTTTATCGCCAAATAACAGTGAGGCTATTGGTAAAATTCATAGTTTGATTAAATCTTAATTAAGAGGTCGAAAATGAAATTGAGTCTATCTGCTCTTGTGTTGTCCTGTTTATGTTTTTTTATACCAATCAGTCATGCTGAAATAAGTATAAAAAAGTGCCAATCCAATCAAAGTGATTATATTATTTTTGATGAATATGACGCTAAAATCGCTGAGAAGATCATTGATTATAAATTACATGACCAACCCGAAAAGCGTGAAAATAGTATTATTCAGATATTTGCTAATGAAAATAGTGATGATCGCAATGACTGGCTAGCCTCGTTCCTATTCGATGATGAATCTGAACAATATTTATTTTATCAAGTTGAGCAAGATGAATTTATTGAAATCGACAAAAAACAGTTTGAAACCCTATTACCTAAAATTGTTGAGTGTAATCAAAATAAACAAGTACCTATTTACAGTGAAAACTTTGATGCTGACTAATTCAATTGCATGATAGGTTTTCATTAAGGATTAAAAGACTTTTAGATTTGGTTAACCCAAGATCAGTCAATAACAGGGAGTAATAATATATGCATTTTTCAAATTTTAGAGATTTTTTAGATTATCTTGAACAGCAAGGTGAATTAAAACGAATTACTTTTCCTGTTAATCCTTATCTTGAAATGACCGAAATTGCTGATCGCGTATTACGCAACGAAGGTCCTGCCTTATTATTTGAAAACCCGATTGGTTATGATATGCCTGTTTTATGTAATCTATTTGGCACCGCTAAGCGCGTTGCGATGGGGATGGGGCGTGAAGATACTTTAGCTTTGCGTGAAATTGGTGAGTTATTGGCATTTTTGCGTGAACCCGAACCACCCAAAGGCATACGGCAATTTTTTAATGTATTGCCTAAATATAAACAAGTACTAAATATGCCTGTCAAACATCGTTCATCAGCCCCTTGCCAAGAGGTGATTTTTAAGGATGATGAAGTGGATTTGACGCGTTTACCTATTATGCATTGCTGGCCCGATGATGTGGCACCGCTGTTATCTTGGGGACTGACTATTACTAAAGGTCCTTATAAAGATCGACAAAATGTGGGTATTTATCGCTTGCAGCTTTTAGGCAAAAATAAATTAATTATGCGCTGGCTTTCACATCGTGGTGGGGCACTTGATTTTGCCGAGTGGCAACAAGCAAATCCTAACCAAAAATTCCCCGTTAGTGTTGTGATTGGCGCTGATCCGGCAACTATTTTAGGTGCAGTGACACCCGTGCCAGACACCTTACCCGAATATGCTTTTTCTGGATTATTACGCGGTAGTCGAACCGAAGTGGTGAAATCGTTATCAAATGATTTAGAGGTTCCAGCTAGTGCAGAAATCGTGCTTGAAGGTTATATCGATCCTAATGAATTAGCATCAGAGGGGCCGTATGGTGATCACACCGGTTATTATAATGAAGTTGAGCAATTTGCCGTATTTACCGTGACACATTTAACTCGTCGTAAAGATGCGATTTATCATTCAACCTATACCGGTAGGCCACCAGATGAACCCGCGGTAATGGGACTTGCGTTGAATGAGGTCTTTATACCAATTTTGCAAAAACAATTTCCTGAAATTGTCGATTTTTATTTACCCCCCGAAGGATGCTCATACCGTATTGCGATTGTGACAATTAAAAAACAGTATCCAGGCCATGCTAAACGCGTCATGATGGGGGTTTGGTCTTATCTAAGACAATTTATGTATACAAAATTTGTGATTGTCTGTGATGATGATATTAATGCCCGTGACTGGAAAGATGTTATGTGGGCTATTTCAACACGCATGGATCCACAGCGTGATACCACTTTTATTGATAATACACCTATCGACTATTTAGACTTTGCTTCGCCGGTTTCTGGATTGGGCTCTAAAATGGGCTTGGATGCGACCAATAAATGGCCAGGTGAAACCAATCGTGAATGGGGAACAATTATCAAGAAAGACCCTAAAATTGTTGCTCGGATTGATGAAATTTGGGATGAACTTGGTTTATAGTTTAATATATTGTTTATTAAAGTGAACATAAACGCATACAGCTTGATATAAAAAATATAATTTCAAACTGAATAGGTACTAAACAAACACTATTCCCTTTGAACGCATTTATGTATAATTATTATTAATGTCACTATAATTAAAAAATATGAAAAAAAATCGAATATTATTAGTACTATTATTATCTATTTCTTATGGTGCAATGGCTGCAAATTATAAAACCCAAGCTGATGATACGCAATTGAAACTTAAAGAGTCAGAGTCATTGCTTCCTTCTTTACGTTTGTCTGCCGAAAAAGGAAACGCAGAAGCTCAGTACTCATTAGGGGGCGTTTATAAACAAGGGTTTGGGGTTGAAGCTAGTGATGTGCGTGCTTTTTTTTGGTATAAAAAAGCAGCAGAACAAGGACTTGCCAAAGCACAAAATAATTTAGCGTTTATGTATCAAAGCGGATTGGGAACCAATCGTGATTTAAATGAAGCGGTTAAATATTTTAAATTGGCGGCAGATCAAAATTATGCATTGGCTAAATATAATTTAGCTTTAATGTATCAAGAAGGTGAGGGCGTAGAAAAAAACACATTAACTGCAATTGACTATTTTACACAAGCAGGTGATGAAGGTATTTATGACGCTTATTTAAATCTGGGTATGATCTATTTTTTCGGTGATGGCGTCTCTGCGGATCGCATGACCGCGGCGGACTGGTTTAGTAAAGCTGCGAAAAATAATATTTCAGAAGCACAATATTATTTAGGACTCATGTCAGAAAATGGCGATGGTTTGACTCAAGATTATATGGCGGCCAGCTATTTTTATACACAAGCGGCAGAACGTGGACATGTGCTAGCTATGTATAATTTAGCCATTATGTATGCAACAGGAACGGGAACTAAACCCGATAATACGCAAGCAGCCTATTGGTTTACTAAAGCTGCACAAGCTGGCAATGCTGATGCTCAATATAATATTGGTGTGATGTATGATGTCGGCGGTGGTGTTGTTAAAGACGAGGAAAAAGCCGTTGAATGGTATCTAAAAGCGGCAGAGCAAGGCAGTGTTGATGCTCAATATAATTTGGGCGTTAAATATCTGGAAGGTGAAGGTATTGATAAAGATCAAGAGCGTGCTATCTATTGGTTTACTAAAGCTAGCGAGCAAGGGGATCAAGACGCTAAAGCTTATTTAGAACAGCTATTACCTAAAAAATAAAAAAGCATTGTGCTTTTTAGATTGTTGACAAACCTCGATATCATTTGGGGTTTATTTTTTATTGGGATGCTATTACAAATACTTAAAAATATGCTATCGGCTAACATATATTTTTGTTCATTGTGATAATAATGCACTGTATTTGATTAGTAATAATGTCGATATTTTGGGATAGTTGTTTTATCAATTTATACCTGTCTAGTAGTAAAAATATCGGTGCTTTTGGGACTATTATAAATACACTTCTTTTTAGTTTCCCTCTTGATATATCAATCTATTATTAAAACTTGTTTTTTTTATATTACATAAATAAATTGTTTTTATCTAAAAATCAAATAAAATAAATATGTTAACTTGAAATTTTTATTGACAATGAGATCGCTTTTTGTTAGACGGAGCGCACTTATATTTGATGTAGTTGGATTTAGAATATTTGAGTTTTTTTGGTATTAAGCAATAGCTTTGGCTATTTTATACATCAAACAGATCAAAGAACTCGTTAAAAAGCGAGTTCTTTGTTAACAGCAGAAAAAGTATTGATCTTTTTATCCTGAGTTTCTCATACCAGCTGCAATTCCAGAAATAGTAATCATTAATCCCTGTTCTACGATGATATTTTCGTTATCGCTGTATTTTCGTGAACGACTTAATAACTCAGCCTGCAATAAATTTAATGGTTCAATATAAGTATTACGCAAAGCCACAGACTGTGCTATCCACGGTAAATCAGCCATTAAGCTAATATCATCGGTAATGGTTAGCACGGTATTGATATCTTGGGTTAACAGATTTCTTAACTCTTCGCCTAATGGCCATAAAGCAGGATCAACTAAACGTTGTTCATAATATTCGTGGATGTTTGGTGCTGCTTTGGCATAGACCATTTCAAGCATACCTAATCGGGAATTAAAAAAAGGCCAATTGTGATACATCTCTTTAAGAATATTTTGTTTACCTTCTGCAATTGCTGCTCTAAGTGCACTACCAGCACCAAGCCAAGACGGTACCATTAAACGGTTTTGTGTCCAAGCAAAAATCCATGGAATAGCACGTAAACTTTCAATACCACCGCCCGTACGGCGTTTTTGAGGTCTGGAACCAAGTGGTAATCTACCTAACTCGGCTTCTGGCGTCACAGCTCTAAAATAATCAACAAACTCAGCTCGTTCTCGTACATAACTGCGATAGCAATTGCATGAAAGTTCTGACATTTTATCCATCATATCGCGCCACGCTTGTTTGGGGGCTGGCGGTGGCAATAAGTTAGCTTGTAAAATCGCTGATGTATACAGCATTAAACTGCTGAGTGCCACTTCTGGCAGACCAAGTTTGAAACGAATCATTTCGCCTTGTTCGGTAACTCTAAGGCCGCCTTTTAATGATCCTGGTGGTTGCGAAAGTAGTGCGGCATGCGCTGGTGCTCCACCTCGACCTATTGAACCTCCTCGCCCGTGGAATAGCACTAAATTAGTATTATATTTTTCAAATAAGCTAACTAATTCTTCTTGCGATCGATATTGTGCCCAAGATGCTGCGAGTGTTCCCGCATCTTTAGCCGAATCAGAATAACCTATCATTACCATTTGCTTTCCTTGAATTTTGTCACGATACCAAGGAATATCCAGCAGTTTTTGCATCACCGATTTAGCGTTATTTAAATCTTCTAATGTTTCAAATAATGGCACTATTGGAATATATTTTTGACAATCAACAATTTTCAATAATAAATAAACGGCTAATATATCAGAAGGGGCTTTAGCCATTGATATTACGTAAGAGGCAATCGATTCTTCGCCCGCTTTTTTTATTACACGACAAGTATCTAATACTTCTTGGACCATTTGATCTGGTTGCCAGTTATAAGGTAATAATGGTCGATTAGATTGTAACTCTGTTAATAAAAAGGCTTGTTTTTCTTCCTCTGACCATTTTGCATAGCTACCTAAATTAAGTTCTGTAGTTAATGCGTCAAGCGCCTCGGTGTGTATAGAGCTGTCTTGGCGAATATCTAATCTGACTAATTGTAAACCAAAACTTTTAATGCGTCGTAAAGTATCAAGTAATGGACCATGGGCTATGGTTGACATGCCATTATCAATTAATGACTCATAACAGGTATAAAGCGGTATCCATAATTGTTCATTTTTAATTAAAATATCACTAGGTGGTAATACTCGTTCATTATTCAGCAAAGCTTCAATATAATTATGAGTGTTAATTAAACGTGTTCGTAACTGTTTCATTACCGCTCGATAGGGCTCGGAAATGGTTTTGTTTTTTTCATCTAACAGATCAATAACTGAATCACTACATTCTGTCATTGAAAGTTCACGAACAAGTATTTGAATATCCGCTAAAAATAACTCAATAGCTTTTAATCTAGCTTGTAGCATGACCTTTTCGGTCACTTTTGCTGTCACATTTGGATTACCATCACGATCTCCGCCCATCCATGAGGTAAATTTAATAGGCACATGATCAACTGGTAATTGTTCATCAAAGGCATCGACTAACTGGTCATTAAGCTCACGCAAAAATAGAGGGACACCTTCCCATAAGCTATCTTCAATGACCGAAAATCCCCATTTGGCTTCATCAATGGGGGTAGGGCGTTTTTTGCGGATTTCATCGGTATACCATGCCTGACAAACTAACTGTTTTAAGCGGCGCATAATTCGTTCTATTTCATAGTCGGCTAAATCATCATGATCCAGTTGAGATAAACAGTTATTAATAGCCGTATAAGTATTTATCATGGTTCGGCGATTAATTTCGGTCGGGTGTGCAGTTAGCACTAATTCAATCGATAACTCATTAATCGCTTCTGTAATAGTTTGATTTGAAAAATTGAGATTTTTAAGTGTACTAAATAATTCAGTCATTTTTTTCGGGCTACTAGATGCTTCTCCATGGGGAGAAATCCCATAATATTCAGCAGCCGTATTGACTAAATTTAAAAACTGATTAAATGCCCGTGCAACATGTAATAAATCATCATCATTAAGGTTTTCAATTAATTTGAGTAGCTCATTATGTGCTTGGGTATTTCCTTGTTGAGCTGATTTTGATAGCTTTCTTATTTTTTCAACTAAATCAAAGGTTTCATTGCCAGTAGCGCGTTTTATCGCATTGCCCAGTAAAGTGCCTAACATATTGACATTACTTCGCATTGAGGAATATTTATGATTCATGATTTTCTCGTCTTCGATTTTATTATGCCTAAGCATCTTTAAGCTGCATGACCCAAATGATAAATTAATGGGATAGGTATAATTGTTGGTTAATGTGCGTAAGTTATATACTTTATAACAATGTTGCTTTGAATTTAAATAATAAAATTTTATGGTTTTTATTTTTTTTAGTTGTTTTAATTATATTTACTATGAAAAAATCAAGAAATAATAATGTTCTTTTAATCGTGAAATGTTCAAGACAATGCAGTTTAACGAATTTAATTTTCGATGAACCCTATGTTTGTAAACTGTATCTTAATATCATTTGGGTATATACTAAAGCATTATCAATACATATTGGATTATTTAATGATCGCTGTTTTTTATATTGCGTCGATTATTGCTGTTTTTGCCAGTGTAAAAGTGATTAGTAGTTTACGGATTGATAAAGCAATCTTATACCTTGGTATTTCACTTTTTGCATCAGCATTGATATTTATTCTGCTTGCAACGTATTTTTCTACTTTTTTATACATCCTATTATTTATTGGTGGCTCGGTGACACTTTTTTTACTTGTCGCATCTGTTCTGAAAATTAGCGTTGATAATGTAGAAAACAATAAACGGGGTATCAGCCCTAAAATTTGGTTGGGGCCACTAATTTTAGCTTTTATTTTACTTGTGGCTCTTATTTATGGCGTAGTAAATGCTAACTATTCAGAACTGAAAGAGTCTCATGAATTAATGCATGAAATGTCTGTATATGCTTACATTTTAATGGCTGAATTAGCGATATTTTTATTATTGGGTGCAGCTGTGATTGCTTACCATTTTATGCATCGGCTTATGTCGGAGAAATAATATGATACCACTTATGTACAGTCTTATTTTGGCTTCTATTTTATTTGTGATTGGACTGCTAGGAATAATGATTCGGCGTCATCTCTATTTTTTATTACTTAGCCTGATTATTATGAACAATGGTGCGATAGTCGCATTATTTGCGGCAAGTAGTTATTGGCAACAATCCGATGGGCAAGTACTGGCAATATTAGCGGTAATAACAACCTTAGCAGAGGTTTGTGTTGGTCTTGCATTAATGATGAAACTATTCTACCGTCGAAAAATCTTTAATATTGACTCATTGAGTGAAATGAAAGGATGAATTTACTTTATTTAACTATTATTGTTCCCTTGCTCTCTTTTTTAATATTGGTTTTGCTAGGGAGGCATATTCGAACAATTAATGTGATGATTATAGGCATTACTACGATGCTGATCATCGTATTAATTACTCTATTTTCTTATATTGATTTTAGTTCAAACACGGTACCTGACATGGCCTTAGTTTATTCTAGACCATTGTGGAATTGGTTTTCTGTGGGTGAGTTTTCGGTGCCGATTGCTTTAATATTGGATGGTTTATCACTAACATTTTTAGTTTTAATATCGTTCTTTGGTTTTTTGATTTACTTTTTTGCGGCTTGCTATTTAACGTCAAGAAAGGATATTTATACTTTTTATGCTTATAGTAATTTATTAATTGCCAGTATATTAACCATCATATTAGTTGATAATCTATTTGTTATGTTAATTGGCTGGGAAGGAGTGAGTCTAAGTACTTACTTACTTATCGGTATCTACTATAAACAGGCTCGTAATGGTTATGCGGCTGTAAAGGCATTTATCATGATGCATTTAACTGATATCTTTTTAATTATTGGCATATTTTTATTGTATCAAACATTAGAAACATTAAATATTCATGATGTATTGGCGCAAGCACATGATAACTTGGCCGTTGACTCAGACATCATATTTTGGATAACTTTAATGTTGTTCCTTGGCGCAATGAGTAAGTCCGCACTATTTCCTATGCATTCATGGTTTGCCGAAACAACATTAGCACCAATGCCTGCGGTAGCATTGTTACAATCTTCAACCGTGATTTTAGCTGGAGTGTATTTAGTTTTAAGGCTTAGTAATTTGTTTATGATGTCGAGCGACGTCCTTGCTATTATATCGATAATGTCATCATTAACCATATTGTTTGCTAGCACTATCGCTTTAGTGCAGTATGATATTAAACGAATTATCACCTATATCAATTTAGCGCAAATTAGCTATCTATTTTATGCTTTTTCAACCAAGAGTTGGAGCTTGTCTCTTAATTGCTTAATTAATTATTCCATAACAAGCACATTGCTGATTTTAGCCTCATCAATTTTAATCAAAAGATGTCAGGGTGAACGTGATATAAGCAAAATTGGTGGTTTAATTAAATCATTTCCAATGCTATACGCGGTCTTTTTATTAATTATGTTGTCACTGAGTGCTATGCCTTGGATTTCATCATCATTTTATATCAAGGGGGATATTATATTGGGCTTAATGGCTCAAGATAAATTGATATCCGGAACTATTGGTTTACTCGGTATTTTACTTTCCAGCTTAGGTATTTGGCGTTTAATTGCCATGGTATTTTATCATAAACCCAAAAAACATGATTTTGCAGAAACTAAATGGATAAGTTTTTGCCCAATTTTTATATTATTGATATTTAGCACAGCATTGTTTATCTATTTTCCATTACCCATTCGCGGCATCATTCCAATCGCTGAGTTAGATACCAATGGCCAGTTACCCTTTCAGTTACTGTTAGCGGCGGTGACAGGATTAAGTTTTCTTATTGCCTATATTTTATATGTACGCCCAAATAGTGAAGTACACGAAATTATAAATACACCAATGGTAAAATACTTTTTACGTTTATGTAATAGTGATTGGCATTATGATTATTTGTTGAACACACTATTTGTTAAGCCTTATGTCTATTTAGCCCATTTGTTAAAAAAAGACCCTTTAGCATTATGGGATGATTGGATAATGAGAGGAATCAAAAAATTAAACTCGTTCATCGTTGATCTCGAAAATGGGCAAATTCGGTGGTATATGGTCTCGATGGTTATAGGTAGCATTATCATATTAATGTTACTGATTTTTATTTAATAAAGGTGTAATCATTCATGTTATTATGGCTTGTTTTTTTACCTGTAATAGGCGGATTTATTGGTTGGTTATGCCATGTATGTTTACAAAGGGGCGTTGTTTCTGTCGATGTACAAATGCGCTGGTCAAAACTACCAATAATTGTAGCGTTTATCACAATTTGTATTACATTATTGATGGCAATAGTATTTTGGATAGATGCCATAGATGTGTTGAATCAAGGAACAAATTGGGTACAGGAGGTGAACCTAGACTGGATCCCTTTGTTAGGTATTCATTTTCATCTTGTTTTAGATGGTCTATCGATGGTTGTTATCACCTCAACACTCTTTATTGTGTTATTGACAATTGTTTATTCTAGTAAAGAAAGCCTAAACAATCTTGGTCTATTTTATTTATGTTTATTATTTATGACATCAGCCATTATGATGTTATTTGTCATCACTGACTTATTTTTAATGTTCTTCTTTTGGGAAGCGGTCGCAATACCTATCTATTTTTTAATTTCACTATGGGGACGACGAGATTCAAGCTCACAATTACGTTTTAATGGTGCCAGCAAATTTTTGATTTATACCCAATTGAGTAGTTTACTTATGTTAATCTCAATTGTGTCATTAGCCTTAACTAACTGGAACTTAACAGGGCATTGGACGTTTGATTATCAGGTATTAACAAAAACGCCAATTTCAAGTGATACCGAATTTTTGCTCATGCTAGGATTTTTAGCGGCTTTTATTGTGCGTATTCCTTTTGTTCCCTTTCATAGCTGGTTTATTGAAGCCAATATCGAATCTTCAACAACAGGCTCAATGATGATCAGTGGTTTATTACTCAATACTGCTGCATTTGGTTTACTGCGTTTTGTTATACCGCTATTTCCTAATGCTTCAATCATGATTATGCCATTTATGTTAGCTTTTGCCCTGCTTACGGTTATTTATGCTGCATTAATTGCATTTAATCAAACGGATATAAAAAAACTCATTGCTTATATTCATATCGCATTAATGGGATTTGTTACAGCCATTATTTATAGCGGTTCTGTTATTGCTTATCAAGGCGTGGTTATTCAAATGATAGCCATCAATTTAGCAATAGTTGGCATGTTTATCATTAGTGGATTGCTAGTTGAATGCTATTCAACACGAAATATAAGCCAATTTGTTGGGCTTAAAGAGCGGGTGCCTTATCTATCTTCGTTTACCCTGTATTTTATATTAGCGGTATTAGGTATTCCAGGTACAGCTAATTTTGTTGGTAATTATATGATGTTACTTGGTAGTTATAACACTTTTTCATTTTATACAATTTTATTAGTCATTGGTTTATTATTACTGTCGATATCATTTATTGTACGTATGCAGCCAATTTTTTATGGCGCTATTGATAAAGGTGTTGCAACAAAACATCAGCTAAGCAAAAAAGATCTTTTATTATTATCGAGCATCTTAATTGTCCTTATTTTTATTGGTTTGTATCCTCAAGTGGTTTTAGATATGTCTTATTCTGTCGTGAATCAAACACAACAATACATAGCCACAGAGCGAGTGGGAGAGTAATAATCTATGATAGCTTTATCGCCAATTTTTGTATTAAGCTTTTCGATCATTGTTTTGTTATTTTCACTATTTGTTTTTAAAATAAGCACCAGAGGTTGCACTATTTTAACGGTATGTGGATTAGTTTGTGCTTTGATCTGTTCTGCAGTGATTGGCTATAAAATTTCATTTAGTACTCAGACTATTACTGATATCAGCAGTGACAATATGCAAATATCGGTATCAGTTTCTGAACCAACTAAAGAACCAAATCCATCAAGTGAAGAAACAATCGCAATTGATACTGTACCTAATGACACTATAGAATCATCAAGTGGCAGTGAAGATACCAGTATTGATAGTAATATCGACAACAGTAAAATTGATAATACAGCGACAGATGTCGATACCCATTCTAATATTGATGATAATTCAAAAATTGATGGTAGTTCAAAGGATGAATGGAAAGCGCGCCATATTACCGCACTTTTTACCTGTGATGGCTACGGCTTACTTTATACCAGTTTGATTTTAATGATATCCATTGCAGTTGCATGTTTTGCTTATCGCTGGTTTAAACAAGAGCAGATTCATCATGGATTATTTTATTTGATTCTGCTCTTTATGGCATTAGGTGGAGTAACACTGGTATACGCCAGCCATTTAATCGCATTTTTTGTTGGAATTGAACTATTATCTATCCCCTTTGTGGGATTAATTGGTTATCAATATACACAAACTCATTCATTAGAAGCCGCAGTTAAATACATGATTTTATCTGCTATTGCCAGTGTATTTCTATTGATGGGCATTGCCTTTTATTATGCAACTACTGGAGAGCTCACTTTTAGTGGTTTAAGTTATCAACTCTCAACGATGCCTCACCTAAGCACATTATTACTGATGGGGGTTTGCTTAATGTTGGTTGGTATTGGTTTTAAATTATCACTAGTGCCATTTCAACTTTGGTTGCCCGATGTTTATCAAGGCGCGCCAACGGTTGTCGCCTTATTATTATCAACAGTTGGAAAAGTTGCGATTTTCTGTGCCATCGCAAGGTTATTCCTATTGGCACCGATCGTTAATAATGAAACTATCCGTATTATTTTAGTGATTATGGCTTTTTGTTCTATTTTATGGGGCAATTTATTGGCGTTAAAGCAAAGTAGCTTAAAGCGATTACTTGCCTATTCATCAATAGCGCATTTCGGCTATCTATTTACGGCTTTAATTGCCGTCCAATATCAAGTACTTGCATTAGAAACGATTGGTGTTTATTTAGTTGGCTATATTTTAGCTAATATCTGTATATTAGGTGCGATCAGTTTAGATTCGCATTCTAATGAACTGCAAGATCATGAAAACGAAATTGATCTTTCAGGACTATTTTGGCGCAGACCAATTCTTGCATTAGCGATGGGCATTGGGTTTTTATCTTTAGCAGGGACACCACTAACTGCGGGTTTCGTGGGGCGATTTTTACTAGTGTTATTAGGCGTAACTGCTGAATTATGGTGGTTAGTTGCTGCCGTGGTTATTGGTAGTGCATTGGGGCTTTATTTTTATGCTCGTTTAATTATCAATCTTTATATTAGGCCGCCTTGTCGTGATGGACAAATGTTAAGTGGAGCTTCGATTAAATTAAAATGGAAGGATATTAGAATAAGCGAGTTAATCATCGTATTATGTGCCTTATTGACATTGCTTTGTGGAATTTACCCTAAATGGTTATTTAATTTAGTTAGCATGGCGCAATATTTAACCACGTAATTAACGTTTATCCGCCATCATTGCTTGGTTGGCGGAGTTATATTAACCAAAGTAGCTTAAAACACTTTTTATACTAAAACGCATACTTTCCTGAAACTTTTTGACAAGAAATAGTTAATAACAGATTTATTTATTGTGTTATAATTCCGACCTTTAAAAATTTAGTTTGAAATAAGAGGATCAGTATGGATTTTTTAATCTCTAATGCTTATGCAGCCGATGGTAGCCAACCAGGTGGCGATTATTTTATGCCAATTATGTTAGTTGTGTTTGGTTTATTTTTCTATTTTATGATTATGCGTCCACAGCAAAAACGCGCTAAAGCACATCGTGATTTAATGGCATCAATTTCAAAAGGTGATGAAGTGTTAACCAATGGCGGGCTTATTGGTCGTGTAGCAAAAGTTAACGAAAATGGTTACATCGCGCTAGAATTAAACGATACGACTGAGGTTGTGATCAAGCGTGACTTTATTACATCAGTTTTACCAAAAGGAACAATGAAATCACTATAATAGGCTGTTATCTATTATCGTTCATTGTATTAATTACCTAATCCCACAAGAGAATATGTCGTGTTAAACCGCTATCCTTTGTGGAAGTACATTATGTTGGTCGTTGTTATTTGCCTCGGCCTTCTTTATGCACTTCCAAATATTTATGGTGAAGATCCCGCTATACAAATTTCAGGTTCAAAGACTGCTGAAATTGATGTGGCTATGCAAGATAAGGTCAAAAAACTTTTGGCCGATAATCATATCGAACCGAAATCATTGGTTTATGAAAATAAATCAATTTTGATTCGTGTTGGCGATAACGATACCCAGCTTAAAGCGAAAGAACTTATATCTGAAGCATTGGGTGAAGAGTATACTGTTGCATTAAATTTAGCACCAGCAACGCCTGCATGGCTTACTGTGTTAGGTGCAGAACCGATGAAACTGGGTCTTGATTTGCGTGGTGGTGTTCACTTCTTAATGGAAGTCGATATGACCACTGCATTAAGTAAACTCACTGAACAATCTATCGAAAACATCAAAGCTGAATTTACTAATAGCAAGTTAAACTATAAAACGATAAGCAAAGATAGTAATCAGCAAATTGTAATGCAATTTGATAATACTGAAGATCGCAATAAAGCCATTACCAAGATCAATGGGATACAAGATTACAAAGTGATCTCTCAACGCGACAACAGTATCGTCATCAATGTCAGTGAACAACGTTTACAACAAGCGAAAAATGATGCTGTACAACAAAACACGACCATTTTACGTAATCGTGTTAACCAACTCGGTGTTGCTGAACCAATTGTTCAACGTCAAGGGGCAGATCGCATTGTTGTTGAATTACCCGGCATACAAGACACCGCATTAGCCAAGCGTATTTTGGGTGCAACGGCAACATTAGAATTTAGACAAGTTAACGAAGAGAGTACGCCTAATTTGCCTGCTATTCTAAATGGCGATATGCGCATTCCTTATGGTTCCGAAATTAAGTATATGGAAAGTGGTCGTCCTGTACTACTGTATAAACGTATTGTATTAACAGGGGATCATATTACCGATTCTTCATATCGGGTTAATCAATATGGCCAACCCGAAGTAGCTATTACACTTGATGGTTCAGGCGGTAAAAGGATGTTTGATTTTACCCAAAAAAATCTTCATAAAGCGATGGCAACTTTATTTGTTGAATACAAAGACACCGGTAAGCGTGATGAAAACGACAAACCAATACTTGAAAAGCAAGAACGTGTTATTAACGTCGCGACTATTCAGGGTATTTTTAGTGATCGTTTTCAAGTAACCGGTATTGGTAATATTGATGAAGCTAAAAATTTATCACTATTATTACGTGCAGGGGCATTAATTGCACCAATTCAAATTATTGAAGAGCGAACAGTTGGACCATCAATGGGGCAAGAAAATATCACCCAAGGTCTAGAATCTTGCGCATGGGGTTTAGCGATTTCTGTCATCTTTATGCTAGTGATGTATCGTCTGTTTGGCGTGTTTGCTAGCCTTGCATTAGTTGCAAACTTAATTTTAATTGTTGGTGCAATGTCTTTACTTCCTGGGGCAACGCTAAGCATGCCTGGTATCGCAGGTATTGTGTTAACTGTAGGTATGGCTGTTGATGCCAATGTACTGATTAACGAACGAATAAAAGAAGAGCTTAGTAATGGACGTGGCGTTCAGCATGCAATTAACGAAGGGTACGCAGGCGCTTGGAGCAGTATTTTTGATGCCAACCTGACCACTTTAATTACTGCTGTTATTCTTTATGCAGTTGGTACAGGATCAATTAAAGGTTTTGCCATTACACTAGGCATCGGTATTGTAACATCGATGTTTACATCGATTGTCGGTACTCGTGCATTAGCCAATCTTATTTATGGCGGTCGTCGCGTTAATAAGTTATCAATTTAGAGGTTTATTGTGAGTATTACTAAACAACAAAATCATGATGTTAGAGAATTAAATCATGGCCGCAGAGTCCTCGACTTTTTGAAATTTGGCTTTATTGCTTTTGTTATTTCAATGTTATTAGTTGTCGCATCGTTTGTGGTTATTTTTGTTAAAGGATTTAATCTAGGACAAGATTTCACTGGCGGTACGACAGTCGAGCTCACCGTAACAAAAGCCGTTAACCTTGATGACCTTCGTAACAGCTTACGCAATGCTGGCTATCACGAGCCGATAGTACAATATTACGGCAGTAGTAAAGATATCATCATTAGATTACCTTCGGCCAAGCAAGAAGATGGTAGTGCCACGTCCGCGATTGATAATGCACTAGGCACAAAAATTTCCAATTTAATCCATAAAGATATTGATGCAGAAGCTCAAATTAAACGGATTGAATTTGTCGGTCCAACAGTTGGAGCTGAACTTGCGCAAGATGGTGTTTTGGCAATCTGTGCCGCATTAGTGTGTATTTTAATCTATATTGCCTTTCGTTTTGAGTGGCGATTCGGTACAGGTGCAGTTGTTGCCTTAGCGCATGATGTTATCATCACTGCAGGTTATTTATCACTATTTGAACGAGAACTTGATTTAACTATCATTGCTGCGATGTTATCGATTATTGGCTATTCTCTTAACGATACCATTGTTGTTTTCGACCGAATTCGTGAGAATTTTAGAAAAATTCGCCGAGCAGAGCCTTACGATGTTATTAATATCTCGTTAACACAGACATTGCATCGTACTTTAATGACATCAGGTACAACCCTTGCAGTGGTCGTTATTCTGTATATTTTTGGTGGTTCAATGTTAAAAGGTTTCTCTGAAACATTAGGCGTTGGTATTGTACTTGGTACAATCTCATCAATTTATGTGGCTGCGTATATGTCACTTAAATTGGGCGTAAAACGTGAACACTTTATGCCACCTAAAATTGAAGCAGAAGGCGCTGATCAACCTTCAATATTGCGTTAATTATGTAAACTCTGCCATCAATGGGCAGAGTTTTATTTGGCTGTTTTTCAAACAAATAATATCAAATCGATTGACACTTATTATTTAGTTGCATATTATTAGCCACAGTTTTATCCCTTTCTATTTGGGGCCATAGCTCAGCTGGGAGAGCGCAACGCTGGCAGCGTTGAGGTCAGGGGTTCGATCCCCCTTGGCTCCACCAATCAATATTCTATAAGATTCTTTAAAACCCACTTAAAGTATATAAAATCCTCAAAGTATTTGTTAACAAGTGCATGAACAAAAATTTTAGTTATATTATTGTGTTATTCAGTGGTTATCAATGTAAAACAAAATTGATTTAATAAATAAAAAAAAATCAATTAATTATTGAATATATCCAAATATTAAACTCAATTCTATTAAAAGTGCACAATCAATTTTGTATATATAAATATAGTGCAACGATGACATCTACTAAGTGATACTTTTGTGCATAATCTAATAGTGATAGGATATAAAAAGTTAAATAAACAAAAGGTATAAAATCGTGACTTATAAACCTACCCAAGCGCCAAACAAATGTGAGAATATGAACCACATTCGTGCCGAAATAGATCAGATTGACCATTCCATAATTAAATTGCTTGCTACACGCTTTGAATACGTCAAAGCTGCCAGTAAGTTCAAAAAAAATACCACTGATGTACAAGCCAAAGAACGTTTTGACAGTATGCTAGAGCAACGAAAACAATGGTCGAATGAATTAGGACTTAATGGCGAAATCATCAAAGATCTATATGCAAATCTAGTACGATATTTTATCGATGAAGAATTGAAATATTTCAAAAACAAAGAAAAATAAAAACAGAGATTTCATTAAAAATATTTAGATAATATATTGATTTTATGTTATCTTTAAAGATATGAATGATCTCATAAGAAGTAGGTGACATGGCTTATGCAACTAAACAGCAGTTATTAGATGAAATAAACAAAACGGCCAAGCTATTTATTGATGAGTTTATAGTTTTATCTGAATCACAAAAAGACTCTTTGGTAGAGGGCGTTGATCGTACTCCTGCACAAATGATTGCTTATCAACTCGGTTGGCTTAATTTGGTGAAATCTTGGGATGATGATGAACTTGCTGGTAAAACACCTGAATTACCGGCTTCTGGATACAAATGGAATCAATTGGGTAATTTGTATCAACAATTTTATAAAACATATCAATACCTATCATTACAGGCATTAATTCAAGCATTTAATCAGCAAATCACCATTTGGAATGATTGGATTCAATCTTTGAACGAAGACACTTTGTTTATAAAAGATAGCCGTAATTGGACTAAACCTTATCCTGAATCTTGGACTGTTGCTCGATTTATCCATATTAATTCTGTGGCGCCTTTTAAATCGTTTAGAGCAAAAATCAGAAAGTGGAAAAAGCTAAATGCATCAGTTTAAAATTATATTCAATATAATGTAAGGAGAATAATATGGCCTTTACAGAAACAGAACGACAGCAATTGATGGAGCTTAAATTTGTGGGTGCCAAAATTATTGAAAGACTTGAAGAGATGAACTTCGATTCTTTCGATAAATTGCGTAATGCTAGTTTAGATGAAATCCTTAATAAAGGTGCGTTATTAACAGGTTCAACTTGTTGGAAAAACAGTCATCAAGCAAAAACGGCAATAAGTAATATTTTGAGTTTAGTTAACAATACTTAATATTCCTTGTATAGGCGGTAAGTGCATCCAACCGTTCAATTGAACAATGATAATCAATTTTTTTGTTTCTTATCTATTTTTAAGATATTTATACTGAAACGTATAGTTACCTGAAACTTTTTTACAAAAATTAATTATCTTTAGTGTTCAAGGAACAGCGGCATTTCGATGGAAATACCGTTTTCTAACTCAGTTTATTGCAACACATATAGGGAGCAGACTAATTATCGCTAATGGTTCTATAATTAAAATAAAAAAGTAAAATTTCACCAAATTTTTAGTTTGATTTTTAATCATATTATTAGTAAATATATACGTAATTAACTTGCATAAAATCCTATCTCTTTTGAGTAAAAAGTTGAGTCTTTACCTTGTTCAATTAAGATAATAATGGCTTGAGGTCTATGTATTTGCAGTCTAATCTTTTCTAACCTTTGCAGGTCAAGTTGTGGGATAGTCTTTTTTATTTTTTCCCATTTTGAAATGCTTAGCGGAACACGACTTTGTGCCCACGCATATTCACTATTGGTGCAATAAGGTATTATATTATCTTCTAGCTTATAAGCTAAATACAGATCGACGTTATCTTCTGATAGTCGGGTTGATAGTTCAATACTCTTTTCCCATCCGTTGCAAGAGGTTCGATTATATCCATCATTAAGCTGTAATAAACTTTGATTTGCGATCGAAGCTTGGCCAAGTGATTTTCCTTGTGCAGAATAAAAGGCTTCTTGTAATCCCGTTGGTGGTTCAATGTCTTGTGCATAAACTGACTCAATTAACAATCGGGCATCTTCAGGCATTTTGATAACGCGTTGAGTCAGTAATATTTTTTGGGTAAACCATAAATAGGCATGGTTAGGGTAGACATAACTGGTATTGCGAAAGGTTGGATTATCAAGCCAATCTTTTTGGGGATCGTCCTGCCAATGTGGCGCAAGTACAGTTAAAATGGGTTGTCCACGATCATCATAAGGCTGAGTTTTTTCATCAAAAGGTTTAACATTACCTTGTTGATCTCGTACATGGCGTCTTAAACGGCCGGCACGTTGTATCAATAAATCAATTGGGGCAATATCACTAATCATCTCGTCAAAATCAAGATCTAATGATTGTTCAATAACTTGAGTAGCAATAATCACCTTTGCGTGGCGAGTATTACGGTTAGATGTTTTACCTGCCCATTTTAGTGTTTTTTGTTCAATTTCAAGGCGATCACAAAAAGCAAAACGACTATGAAAAAGTAATATATTATTGCTATCTATCTCTAATTTTAATTGCAATTGTTGATACAAACTAATTGCATCGTCAACACTGTTTTTGATCCAGCAAATAATTTTACCTTGTGCTATCGTGTGGCGGATTTTATTTATACCTGCATCAATATCATCTATCCATTCAATGTTTACTTGACGTTTAACGTCATCTCGAGTGTCTATTGCTTGTTCTACTAAACCATTATGATTTAGTTGTGTTATGAGAGGGAAAGGTAAGTTATGGTTTAAAAGTAGATCTTGAGGATGATTTGTTAAGCCTGTATAAAATGCATTGAGTAACTTTTCACGTAAAAAATGGGGTAGGGTGGCGGTAAGAATAATGGCACTACCACCTTGTAAGGCGTGATAATGCAATAACGATTCTAATAATTTAACCATGTAACTATCATAAGCATGAACTTCATCTAATATGAGTAACTTATGCCTTAGACCTAATAATCGTAATGATTGATGTTTAAATGGCATAACCGCCATTAATGCTTGATCCAAGGTACCGACACCAACTTCAGCCAATAGCGCCTTTTTCCGAGTATCAACAAACCATTCCTGACACTCCGCACTAATGGTCTGTTCGCCTGTAGGATATTGTTGCTCGCAGCTATCCTCGCTGCTGATAATTGAGTGATTAAAATGAGGGTTCATATAGCTAGCACCATGTGCTAATACTAGCGAAGGGTGACTATCGGCCTGATAGAGTTGCCCATAAATTGTCGCTGTACGTTGATAAATGGCATTTGCTGTTGCTTGGGTTGGTAAGCCAATATAAATACCTTGAGCTTTTTTAGCTGTCATTAATCTATGTGCTAAAACCATTGAGGCTTCGGTTTTTCCTGCTCCTGTAACATCTTCCATAATAAATAATTCTGGACCGTCATTAGACAATTGGCATGATAGAGCTTGTTGTTGCAGTGGTGTGGGCTTTTCAATAAATGGAAATAAATTTTTGATATCAATAAAAGGGGCAATAGGCGATGTTTTGGGTAAAGTAGATATCGCTTTTTCTGCTTGAATAATAGCATGCTTATGCCAATATTCAGCAAGCGGTATTACTTGGCAACAAAAAGGAAAAAACGATTCGTTAGATCCTAGCCAATCACTAATAACGGTTAAACCAGCAATTAACCAACTTATTTGATTAAGTTTTTTTTGCAATGCTTTATCAAAAAAGAAAGAGCAATAGTCTGCTAATTTATGTTCGCTAATAAAAAACTCATTAATTGCTTTTATATAATCTAATGCTGCTTGTTTATCTTGTTGATTAAATGATAAGTTGCCATTTACTCGCAATTCTGGTGGCTTGCCATGATGGCCTGTCATGATGAGTAACCATATATCCAAAAAATGCTCTATCTTTCTATTATAGTTAGATAACTGAATTTCAGTTTTATTCTTAAGAAAAGTATCCCATAACCAAAATCCAAGAGAATCATGTCTGGACATGTATCTTTTTGCCGGATCAGCAGCAACGAGTTGCGGATTGTTGTGCTTAAACAACTGTTGGAACCCATTGGCGAATTTTCCTATATCATGCCAAGTCAAAAAATAGGCAAACCAGAGGGCTGCCTTTTCATTGTCTTGTGGAGTAAAGCCGATTTGCATAAATAGTTCAGCTGAATTGAAATAGTTGTGTTTAACTATTTGGTATCCACAAGCGGCTACGTCTAAATTATGATATGGGAGTAAATGGTAGTTATTATTATCAGAGCCTTGACGACATTTTCCCCAGTATTGATAAAACGATTCGATCATTAAATTTTATCCCTTTATGACTTTTGGGAAAATATGCTTTATACAACGCATATTTATTTAAAAGAATATGAATTATTTATATTGAAAAACGTAAAGAGACCTATTGTTTACAATTAATTTAATATAGACATTTCTAATGTAAAAATAAAGGTATGTTTTTAGCTAATATTATCATTTTATATAAACTTTATTAATTAGGTTTTGCTCATTTAGTTGAAGTTTGGCAAAATAGACGCCCTGACAGGGCGATTATGATAGTCTTAAATGATTTGGATTTGTTAATAATAAATAAAAAGAAATATAAACATGCTATTGTTAAATAAAAGCAGGAACGGAATGAGGATAGTTAGTCGAGTTAAACAACCTATAAAAACATTATTCATCTTGAGTTGCCTAAGTGGCATAGTCATTTGCTGTGCACCTGCTTTTGCCGATGAAGAGCAACAAATTGTACATCAAACTCAAACTGAGATAGAAGCAGATACTAATAGCCCAGCTCAGTTACTTGAAGATCAGCAAATTGATCTTGTCGGTCCTAGCCAACATTATGAGAAAATTTATCATAAAACAGTGTTTTCACTGTCAGGTCGCCCCAAGTATCCTGATCATTTTAAGCATCTTGATTACGTCAATCCTAATGCACCTAAAGGTGGTGTAATTAAACTGGCTGAAGTTGGTTCTTTTGATAATTTGAATCGTTTTGCTAGCCGTGGCGCTCCTGAGCGAAACTCAGGATTGCTATATGATACGCTTTTTACCAATACGGCTGATGATATTACCAGTTTTTATCCACTAATTGCGACATCAATCACCTATTCTGATAGTTATCGCTGGGCAGAAGTCATAATTAATCCCAAGGCTCGTTTTCAAGACGATCAACCCATAACAGCCTATGATGTTGAGTTTACCTTTGATAAATTTATGACCGAAGGGGTACCTCAATATCGTGTTTATAACAAAGGAATCACAGTTAAAGCGATAGATGATCACCGTGTGCGTGTTGATATACCCGCTTCCGATCGTGAAAAACTGTTTTCATTTGTTGGTAGTATGCGAGTTATTCCTAGACATTTTTGGCAAAATCATGATCTTTCTGAACCATTAAGTACACCGCCCGTTGGTAGTGGTTCTTACTATATTAGTGAATATAAATTAGGACAATATGTTGTTTATCGGCGTAATCCAAATTATTGGGCGCGCGATTTGCCTATAAATAAAGGTTTAGATAATTTTGACGAAAAACGTATTGATTACTATATGGATAATAATGTTTCGTTAGAGGCATTTAAAGCGGGTGAATATGATTTGCGCGCGGAAGATCAGCCTAAAAACTGGTTTACTCAATACCAAGGTAAATATTTTGATTCTAAGCATATTATTAAACAAGAACAACCCATTCAAACGGCAACTGATACTAAGTGGTTAGCGTTTAATTTGCAAAAAGATCTATTTAAAGATATCAAAGTGCGTGAAGCTATCACATTGGCATTTGATTTTGAATGGTTGAATCATGCATTTTATTATGATAGTTACAAAAGACCTTATAGTTTTTTTGAAAACACTATTTATGCGGCAAAAGGTAAGCCAACAGAGCAAGAATTGAAGTGGTTAAATCCTTATAAACATATTATTCCAGAAACCGTTTTTAAGAATGCTTATTTTATTCCCAAAAGTGATGGTAAAGGCTTTAATCGCGATAATTTATTAAAGGCGACAGAATTATTAAAACAAGCCGGATGGATGCTCAAAGACGGCAAACTTATTAACACTAAAACACAGCAGCCATTTGAATTTGAACTGATCAGTTATCTTGGTAGCGATATTAAATATGCCATTCCCTTTCAACAAAATTTGGCTCGTTTGGGGATCACCATGAAAATTACCTTGTTAGATTCAGCACAACAATTACGCCGCGTTCGTGAACGTGATTATGATATGGTAGCTCGTGATTATTATGCCGTAAATTACCCAAGTTCGAATTTGCTGGTGCTTTGGGGTAGCGAGTATCTTAACTCATCATGGAATGCTTCAGGATTACATAACAAGGCTATTGATGGCATAATTGCTGAAATCACCAAGAATGTAGATAATCAAGATGAGCTCGTGCCACTTGGGCGAGCACTTGATCGTATTTTAACGCAAGAATATCCAATGATTCCTATGTGGTATAACAGTAAAACATATTATGCTTACTGGAACAAATTTGGGCAACCAGCTATACAACCGACTTATGCAATCGGGGTTGATAGCTGGTGGTATGATGCAGACAAAGCAGCTAGCCTGCCTAAAAATCGGGAACATTAATATGCTAAATTACTTTATTCGTCGATTGTTACTGATTATTCCAACATTGTTTGTAATTTTAACAATTAACTTTTTTATTGTGCAAGTCGCGCCAGGTGGACCGGTCGATCAGGCGCTTGCTATGATTGAAAATGGACCGCAAGCAGGGCAAGGGCTATTGCTGGGGAGCAGTGGTTCATCTACATCAGTACAGCAGTATAAAAATGAGTCAAACTATCGTGGAGCGCGCGGGCTTGATCCACAAGTTATCGCGATGATTGAAAAACAGTATGGTTTTGATAAACCCCTATTTGAACGTTATGTTGAGACGCTCAAACACTATATTTTATTTGATTTTGGCAATAGTTTTTTTAAAAGTGAATCGGTATTAGGCTTGATTGCCAAAAGTTTACCTGTTTCAATTTCATTGGGATTATGGAGTACGTTAATTGTTTATCTGATTTCAATTCCGTTAGGTATTCGCAAAGCAGTAAAAGATGGTTCGGCATTTGATTTTTGGTCAAGTACCTTAATTATTATTGGTTATGCCATACCGCCTTTTTTATTAGCAGTGTTGTTAATTGTATTGTTTGCTGGCGGTAGTTATTGGGATATTTTTCCACTTCGTGGACTTATTTCGAATCATTTTGAACAACTCGATTTTTGGGGAAAAGTGAAAGACTATGCATGGCACATTTGTTTGCCTACTATTGCAATGGTCATTGGTGGTTTTGCTTCACTTACTATGTTGACCAAGAACTCATTTTTAGATGAAATTCGCAAACAGTATGTCATAACCGCACGAGCAAAAGGATTAAGTGAAAGAAAGATCGTGTATAAACACGTTTTTCGTAATGCCACGTTACTGATTATATCGGGTTTTCCCGCTGCTTTTGTCGGTATTTTATTTACCGGTTCGTTACTAATTGAAATCATCTTTTCGCTTAATGGGCTTGGTTTATTGGGCTATGAAGCAATTATTCAACGTGATTACCCTGTAATTTTTGGGTCGCTTTATATTTTTACGTTAGTTGGACTCATCACAAAACTACTGTCTGATTTATCTTACATGATAATAGACCCACGCATTGACTTTGAGGCTCGAAACTGATGACCACTCATTATTCTTTTAATCAACAACGCTGGCAACGATTTAAACATAATCGCCGTGGCTATTATTCACTTTGGTTATTTTTGATCTTTTTTGTAATGAGTCTATTTGCTGATTTTATTGTTAACGATAGGCCCATTTTTATTAAATATCAGGATAATTACTATTCACCAATTTTTCATTTTTATCCAGAAACGGAGTTTGGTGGGCAATTAGAAACACAAACCAATTATCTTGATCCTGCCGTGCAAAATCAAATCGAAACGAATGGCTGGATTTTATGGCCACCGTTTCGCTATAACTATAGTACGCTAATCTATGATACGCAAAATACGTTCCCAACGCCTCCTTCAGCATCGCATTGGTTAGGTACAACTGATGCGGGTTTCGATGTACTGGCCAATATCTTATATGGTTTTCGTATTTCAATGTTTTTTGCTATTTTTTTGACATTGTTTACTTCATTTATTGGTATCATCATCGGGGCAATCCAAGGTTATTATGGTGGAACAGTCGACCTGTTAGGACAGCGATTTATTGAAATCTGGTGTGGTTTGCCGGGTTTATTTGTAATTATTTTATTAGCTAGCATTTTGCCACTTGATTTTTGGTGGTTGCTGGGCATTACTGTTTTATTTGGTTGGATGGGGTTAGCAGGAATTGTACGTACCGAATTTTTGCGTACTCGCAATTTTGATTATATCCGTGCGGCCAGAGCAATGGGGGTGAGCGACAGTAAAATTATGTTTCGCCACATCTTACCTAATGCAATGGTGGCAACATTAACCTTTTTACCTTTTATTTTATGTGGTTCAATTACCACTTTAACGTCACTAGATTTTCTGGGCTTTGGTTTGCCGATTGATTCACCGTCTTTAGGTCGCCTGTTGCTACAAGGTAAAAACAATTTGCAAGCCCCTTGGCTTGGTCTTAGTTCGTTTTTAATTATTGCAACTTTGCTTTCATTACTTATTTTTATTGGTGAGGCAGTAAGGGATGCATTCGATCCAAACAAAGGAGTGTATCGATGAGTTCTCCTTTATTATCCGTTCAGGATTTAAGTATTGCGTTTAAATGTGGTACACAAACAATATCACAAGTCGTGAGTAATATCAGTTTTGATATTGATGAGCAAGAAACATTGGCACTCGTTGGTGAGTCAGGTTCAGGTAAAAGTGTTACCGCTTTGTCCATTCTGCGTTTGCTACATAAAGAGCAAGTAGTTTATCCCACTGGCGATATTTTATTTGAAGAAAAATCTTTATTATCTGCGCCAGATAAAGAACTTCGACAGGTACGCGGTAATCAAATTAGCATGATTTTCCAAGAACCAATGGTGTCATTAAACCCTCTACATACGGTTGAAAAACAGCTTTATGAAGTACTAGCATTACATCGAGGCATGCATCGACACGATGCGCGTTGCGAGATTTTGCAATATCTTGATCGGGTGGGTATTAAAGATCCAAAAAATAAATTATCGGCTTATCCTCATCAGTTATCAGGCGGTGAAAGGCAGCGAGTGATGATTGCTATGGCAATTTTAACTCATCCTAAATTATTAATAGCAGACGAACCCACCACTGCTTTAGATGTATCAGTGCAGGCACAAATTATTCAGTTATTAAAAGAGTTAAAGAACGAACTGAATATGAGCATGCTATTTATTTCGCATAATCTTAGTATTGTTAAAAAACTTGCCGATAAAGTGGCGGTGATGCAACAAGGCGAAATTGTTGAATATAATAATAAGCAGCGCATCTTTTTACGTCCAGAGCATAAATATACACAAACACTATTAAATTCTCAGCCAAATGGTGAGCCAGTGCCATTGCCTGATACACCTGGAATCCTGCTTAATGTTAACCACCTTAATGTTGAAGTTATTGTCAAAAAACGTTTATTTTGTAGTCAAAAGAAGAAGATCGTCAACAATACTGGCTTTGCCGTACATCAAGGCGAAACAGTTGGGATTGTTGGTGAGTCAGGATCGGGCAAAAGTACTACAGCTTTAGCTATTTTACGTTTGATTAAATCACAAGGTAACATTGTATTTGACAGCCATCCGATACAAAATCTCACCAGCAAAAAGCTGTTACCATTTCGCAGCCGTATCCAAGTGGTGTTTCAAGATCCATTTTCATCTCTTAATCCGCGTTTTAATGTTGAACAGATTATTAGTGAAGGATTAATCACTCACAAAAAACTCAGGCAATCAGAGCGAGAGCAAGCCGTTGTTGACATTATGCAAGAAGTTGGTCTTGATCCTGATATGCGTTATCGCTATCCAAGCGAGTTTTCAGGGGGGCAACGCCAGCGAATAGCCATTGCCCGTGCCTTAATTTTGAAGCCTGAATTATTGATTTTAGATGAACCAACTTCGTCATTAGATCATACTATTCAAAAACAAATTATTGATTTACTTAAGTCATTACAAGAAAAGTATCAGCTTAGTTATTTGTTTATTAGCCATGATTTAGCTTTGGTTTATTCTCTGTGTCATCAAGTGGTTGTTATGAAAGAAGGGAGCATTATTGAGCAAGGCTCACGGGAAAAGATCTTCTATTCCCCCGAAACTGAGTATACCAAAACATTACTCTCATTTTTAGATAAACCACCTCGTAAAGTAAATAAAACATTAATACACGTCGATAAAGTTGAAAAAACAGAAAAATTTGCTCATAAAGATGATACTGAGCAAGTGCAACAGCAAGACAAAAAGGTCAATTGGGAAGAGGCTTTGTTAATGCGCAAAAAATAAATTTATAAAGCAATAGATAACAATGGTCTATACTATAGGCCATTGTTAATAAATCAATATATCAATCTAGTTAGCAGGTTTCATTATGCAAAAACGAATACTTCCTTTTTTATTAACCCCCTGTTTATCTCTCATTTCAATAAATGCGATGGCGATAACCTGTAGTGATAATCCAAACCAAAATATCGTTGAGGCAAATAACTATATTTTTCAAATCCTCGATTATATTGATTCACCTATAAAAGGTATAAAGCAAGAGATTCGGACCTCAACTACCAAATTGGGTACTGATGCGAATAGTTCGCTAGCTAAGCACACGTTAGAATATGATCCTAATGGGCTTATCACACAAAGCCATTATGATCTTTATTCGGATAAAAACTTTCGAATTTATTCCGAACACTTACAAAAAAATAAATCTGGTTGGGAAAATATTATTGAGGATGTAGAAGATAAAACCAATAGCATCATCCAATTTAATACTGATGAACAAGGTAAAATTGTCGTATCACAGCAGACTAAAAAAGCTATCGATTTTGTTTTTTTCGAAACTGATAATTACGTATACGATAGTAATTATTGTCTTATCAATAAAAATGTACAATGGCAGCTTAAAGAAATTGATGAAAATGGTAAATATACTGGAGCAGAGCAAAAAGGGGCTTCTGTCTATACGTTTGGATATCAAGAGCAACAGCTTGCTAAAGTGTCGTACCAATTTAGCAACAATATGACAAACGAAAGTGATTTTTCGTATCAATATGATAACAATCATCATCGATTAATTACCATTGAATCTTCTTACTTATCATCAGGAAAAGAAGTTTCACATTATTTAACTAAATTTTTAACGTTTAATGAAAAAAATGATTGGCTTACGGCAAGTAAAGTTAAAAATAATCAAGAGAATAAACAAACTAATATCACTCGCGAACTCACATATTATTAGTTTTTGAAAATATAAAAAGCGTTATTTTGTTTATGACGCTTTTTATATTCTTATAACCAAAAATGCCAGCTATACCCGAATAAACAATATATAAATAGCATGTAGTGTCCATGCTAATGCTAAGCCAAAAGTCAGTAACTTTTCGCGTTTTGGATAGATTTTATGCTCGTGCAAAAGCGTTAAAATTTGTTGCAGCCCACACCAGATAGGTAATGAAATCACCAAAAATAAAAACAATTTACCCATTTCAGTATTGGCTATTTTTAGAATATGAGAACGTGTTGCTGCGTCACCAAAAGGAATGATAAATGTGATAATCGCCAGTACAATGGGTGAAAAAACAGCCGCCCATGTGCCACCTAAGGCAAATAACCCCTTTGCGATTTTTCCATGAGACCTTGCAGCTTGCATGTGTTGATTTTGCATTGATTAAAGACCACTTATTTTAATATAAATAATAATAAACCAGCTGAAACAAAAATGGTTACCAGCCATGACCCTAAAATGAATAAATAAGATTTTGTTTTTTTATCGGTACGGTATGAAAATATCGTTTTAGGCACTAAATTGAACCAACTTATTGAATGGAAAACGCTAACCAATAACGCAATACAATTAAGCACCACAACAAAAGGACTACGCAAAAAGAAGATAAAACGGTAAAACTCATCTTGCCCAACGGCATTAGTGTACATACAAACGACACCGTACATTAACACTAAGCTTATCCAAATCATTGAAAAGGGAACTAATTTATGCATTATAGCAATTATAAAAGGGGGCTTTACATCAGTTTGAACAGCACCAAGGTAATTATTGTTATTTTGTTGATTCATAAATCTCTCTAGATTGCATTATATTGGTAATGATTTGGTAGGATTAATCTTTATTTCGTTATTATACTGGCTAACCAGTGCTATGTCGCTCATTTATGGCTGGTTATGATATAGGATATTGTTAATATAATGTTTCGCATAATGTGCCAGGAAGAACAGTATCTATCAAGCTTTAAATATAGGCTATTTTGCTAAATTGTTTTTATATCTTGAAAAAGAGTAAATGCAGATCTCATTTTTGACAATAAATAGTAGCCAAAAATAAAAAGTTTTGTTTAACTAGCATGCTTTGAAGGCAAACTCCACTCAGTGTGGGGAACTACACTACATTTTGTCGACAGACGGTTTAACCCTATAAAATAAAGAACGATCATATTAAACCGTACCAGTTTAACATATCGCTAAATTTTTTATGTTATCTACAGACTTTTTATTGATGCTGGTTTTTTTTTATGCTAATTTAAATTAGTTTTTATAAGAATTAACTTTGAATTTTATCAATTATTTTATTCATTTACAAAGAGCAATGCAAAAAAGTTTGGGCTGTTGAAATCAAACAGAAAATAGATGATCAAGAAACGCGATCTTATTGTTTAAGTATTGAGATCAATAAACAAGCCCCCCGAACACTTAAATAATTTAAGTTAATGCCGATAAGCGGAACAACTAACTTTCCGCTTACATTAAAATTCTAAATAAGGAGTATAGTTTGTCTTCTTTCTCGCTGTTAGACGAAAAATGGATTCCGGTTATCCATTTTGATGGTCATGTTAGTAAGATTAAACCTAGTCAAATCGCTGATGAAACTATTTCTGATTTAGCCTATTTTAGATCTGATTTTCAAGGTGCTGCCTATCAGTTTCTTATCGGTTTATTGCAAACCACCTTTTCTCCAGAAGATAATGAGGAGTGGTTTGACTACTGGGATGATGGCATTTCGCAATCTGATTTAGATAAAGCATTTGATCAAGTTAAATCGGCTATGCAATTTGGTGCAAATAAACCTGCCTTTATGCAAGATTTCACGAAATTAGACGGCAATGCTTTACCAATATCAGGTTTATTAGTTGAAGCACCAGGTGAAAACGCATTAAAGAAGAACACCGACCACTTTATCAAACGTGATTTTGTCAAGGAAATTTGCCCACACTGTGCAGCAATAGCACTATTTACTTTACAAACTAATGCACCATCTGGTGGACAAGGACATCGAGTTAGTTTGCGTGGTGGTGGGCCGATAACGACGTTGATTATGCCAGAACTAAATAAACCAACACCATTATGGAAGAAATTATGGTTAAACGTAATACCATTAGATGATGATAAACCACGCCAATTTGATGAATCTGTCTTTCCATGGCTCAATACGACTAAAACCAGTGAACCACCGAAGAATTTGAGTCTATTTCCTCAACAAGCCAGTTATTGCCAAGCTTTTTGGGGAATGCCACGACGAATAGAACTTGATTTTGAACAGACTAAGCAAGGGAAATGTGATCTGTGTGGCGCAACTTCGTCACAATTAATTACGCAATATCACACTAAAAATTATGGTATTCAATATCAACATTGGCGACATCCTTTAACGCCATATCGAATTGATAGTAAATCAGGCGCACCATTAGCGATTAAAGGTCAACCCGGTGGTTTAATTTATCGAGATTGGCTAGGTATGCTAACAAAACATGATAATGTTGAAGCGGCAAAAGTGGTCTTTATCCATGAAGCGCGTAGGCTAAAAGATAACGAACACTATCGCTTATGGTGCTTTGGTTATGATTTTGACAATATGAAAGCACGTTGCTGGTATGAACACACTTTTCCTGTATATCCCGCTTTAGCTGATCCTGACAGCGACCTAGAAGAGCTTATTGCACTGGCATTAGAATTAAGTAAAGAGACCTTGCCAATACTGCGTAAAGCTATGACAGTGATAAATAAACAATCTAATTTGTTAGACATCGCTTATTGGAAAGAGACCGAACCAGCATTTTACCAATTTATAAAACAACTAATAGACCAAAAAGATAATCCCGAAGGTCGATTCCATTTGTTAGCAAATTGGGCAAATACTTTACTACATTATATTACTCAAACCTATGATAAAGCGGCGTTTGCTAATCCTGATGAACAGTTGGTTGCATCCCAAAAAATCAGTGCTAGAGAAAAGTTACTCACTGATTTTAATAAACTAAAGTATATAAAAAAGATAAAAAACACTAAATAGCCTTGTTTTTGGATAGGGAGAACAGTATGTCAAACAATCTTATTAAAAAGACAATTATATTAAATGAAAGCCACAAAAAATGTATTAATGAATGGTTTTCAATGCTGCAACAAAGATCATATCCTTTTTATGGCAGTACTTATAATGGGCGAAAATTACGAGCTGAACTACGTCGAGCGACATTACCTTTTGGGGTTATGTTACATGAAGGGTATTGTTGTTTAGCCAACGTACTATTTAACGATACTCACAGATTAACACTAACCCCTGTTCATCAGCAGGCATTAGCAATATTTGTTTCGGTTGCTGCTTTTGCGAGCGCTAATAATGAGAAAGCCCCTTTTGCTGCACAATTAAGCGAAAAGGCAAAAGGCGGACAGCGTAATATTATGTCTCCTTTACGTTTTGAGCAATTACAAACCAGTGAAACACCTGAAGAGTTTTGTCGACGATTAATTCGTGCTATCAAATTACGTGGTGAACAGGGGGTAAATCTTTTTTCACTTGCTGATGGCATTTTTTTGTGGGTGCGAGAGTGGCATAATCGACTACAAAATTTATCTCCAACTATCAATCCGTTTGAACGCCTTTCTGTTCGTTGGGCGATGGATTACTACTCGACTAATAAATTACCTAAGGAATAACGACAATGACAACATTTATTCAATTACACTTATTGACTGCTTATGCGCCATCTAATTTGAACCGTGATGAACTTGGTCGACCAAAAACTGCAAAAATGGGCAACAGTGACCGATTACGTATCTCATCGCAAAGTTTAAAAAGAGCATGGCGAACTTCGGATTACTTTTATCAATCATTAAGTGACAATCTAGGTGTGCGTTCGCGTCGATTTGCGCGAGATTGGGTTTATAAAAATATGCTTGATCAAGGCATTTCCGAAAAAATTGCGAAAGCGAGCGCCATTAAAATTGCTGCACAATTTGGCAAAGTAAAAAATGAAAAATCACCGAAAGATCCTCTGGCTAATTTAGATATTGAACAATTGGTGCATATTAGTAGCAATGAAAAACAAGCCATTGATCAATTAGTAGACGTGTTAATTAATGAAAATCGTGAGCCGACCGATGCCGAGGTGAAATTACTCCGTAAAGAAAATAGCAGCATTGATATTGCTTTATTTGGACGAATGTTAGCTGATAGTCCTGCATTTAATATTGAAGCTGCTTGCCAAGTATCTCATGCTTTAGGAGTTAGTACTGTCACCGTTGAAGATGACTTTTTTACCGCAGTGGATGATTTAAATAATAATGAGGAAGATGCCGGCTCTGCGCATTTAGGTGAACGTGGTTTTGCTTCAGCTCTTTTTTATACTTACATCTGTATTAGTCGTGACTTATTGTTAGAAAACCTAAATGGCGATGAGGCATTGGTTGAAAAAACATTAAAAGCCTTAACCGAAGCTGCGGCTAAAGTAGCACCAGCCGGTATGCAAAATAGTTTTGCATCACGGGCTTATACCTCTTACTTACTAATTGAAAAAGGTGCTCAGCAACCACGCTCGTTAGCTGTTGCTTATTTTAATCCAATTCGTAGCGACGATATGGTTAATGATGCGATTGCGCGTTTAGAACAACAGCTTGATAAATTTGATAAGGTATATGGTCAATGTGCCGATAGTCGCTACGTACTCAATACTGAAACAGGAAAAGGAACCTTAACCGCTGCATTAGATTTTGTTGCCCAAAAATAAGGAGCCGTCGAGATGATAAAACATCTTATCTTTCAGATTTATGCACCATTGACATCGTGGGGAGAGCATGCTATTGGCGAGGTTCGCCATAGTAATGATATTCCTTCTCGCTCGGCTTTATTAGGGCTAGTGGCGGCAGCATTAGGTATTCGGCGTGAAGACAATAAACTCGATACGTTTAATCAACACTATAATTTTGCGATACGCCCATTTAAAGCAAACAGCAGTTGGTTTAGAGATTTTCAAACCGTCCAAGTTCCCAGAGCAAATAAAAAGCAGTTATTATATACCCGTTTTGATGAAATTCGTCGTAATCCTAATGAGTTAGAAACCCTACTTTCACAGCGTGAATATTATAACGACATTTATTATCAAATTGTGATGACAGAAACCAAAGGTGCTCCCTACAGTGTGCAGCAAATACAACAAGCATTATTAACGCCAGTTTTTCCATTATATGTAGGTAGAAAAAACTCGCCATTGGCACTGCCTTTATCCCCTGTTCTCTACGAAGGAACGCTTTGTGATGCATTTATTTTTGCTGATAAACATTATCAACAATATCATCAACGCGATCCTGTCATTAGCGATTTGTTAAACAGTGTTGCTGATGAATATTATTGGGAACATAAAGATCAAGATGCCGATTTTGAAATAATAAAAATTCAGCGCCGGCAAGATCAACCAATAAACCGTAATCATTGGTATTTTGAACCACGCCTGCAATATTCAGGATATTTAAAAAGGAGCGAATAGATGTATTTTTCTCGAGTTACCCTAAAACTAGATCGCCTCCCTTATGTCATGCAGCAAAAGATGCAATATGCTGGTCAATATGCGATTCATCAATGGTTATGGCAACTTTTTCCTAATCAAGAAAAACGGACATTTTTGTTTCGCGAAGAAGCAACAAGACAAAGTAGATACTACTATCTGTTATCTGAAGTTGCACCGATAAAAGATCATCAATTATTTATTGTTGAAACAAAACCCTATGCACCACAATTAACCATCGGTATGAATTTAATGTTTTCACTGCGCGCTAATCCTATTATTTTTAAAAATGGTAAACGCAGTGATGTGATGATGAATGCCAAATTTTTGGCAAAACAGCAAGGACTATCCTCGGCAATAGAGATAAACGGTTTACAGAATCAAGCCGCATTAAATTGGTTAGTTAATCAAGGTGAAAAAAGAGGATTTTCACTTATGCAAAATACAGGGAAGCAACCTAAATGTAATATTATTGGTTATTATCAACATCGATTTAAAAAGAAAGTAGATGCTAAACCTATTACTTTTAGTAGTGTTGATTTTCAAGGCGTTTTAACGGTTACTCATCCTGAACTGTTTTTAGATACGCTCTATCAAGGAATTGGTAAAAGTAAAGGGTTTGGTTGTGGATTATTCTTGATTAAACGGCATCAATAGGGAACATAACATGGTATATGTTCCGCTTAATCCCATCCCTCTCAAAAATAGAACATCAATGATATTTTTACAATATGGACAAATTGATGTGTTAGATGGTGCATTTGTATTAATTGATAAAACAGGCGTTAGAACCCATATTCCCGTTGGTTCTATTGCTTGTATTATGCTCGAACCTGGCACAAGGGTCTCTCATGCTGCTGTCAAATTAGCGGCAACGGTAGGAACATTGCTTGTTTGGGTTGGTGAAGCCGGTGTTCGAATGTATTCATCTGGACAGCCCGGCGGAGCGAGATCGGATAAACTACTTTATCAAGCAAAATTAGCGTTAGATGATGATTTACGTTTAAAAGTCGTCAAAAGGATGTTTGAACTGCGTTTTGGCGAGCCGGCACCAACTAGACGTTCGGTTGATCAGCTCCGAGGTATAGAAGGAGCACGTGTACGCGAAACCTATTCATTATTAGCTAAACGCTATCATGTGAAATGGCATGGTCGAAAGTATGATCCTAAAGATTGGGAAAAAGGCGATAAAGTCAATCAGTGCATTAGTGCCGCAACATCTTGCTTATATGGTATCACTGAAGCTGCGGTTTTGGCTGCCGGCTATGCGCCAGCGATTGGTTTTGTGCATAGCGGAAAGCCACTCTCTTTTGTTTATGACATAGCAGATATTATTAAATTTGATACGGTTGTGCCCAAAGCATTTGAAATAGCCGCTAAAAAAATCCCTGATCCTGATCGCGAAGTACGTATTGCATGCCGTGAAATTTTTAGAAGTCAAAAAACATTAGCTAAATTAATCCCACTGATTGAAGATGTCTTATCAGCCGGAGGAATTGAACCGCCATTACCACCTGATGATGTTCAGCCTCCAGCTATCCCTGAACCTAAATCGCTTGCCGATAGTGGCTTTAGGAGTCACTAATTATGAGTATGTGTGTGGTTGTGACCGAAAATGTACCGCCCAGACTAAGGGGGCGTTTAGCTATTTGGTTGCTAGAAGTTAGAGCAGGAGTTTACATTGGTGATATCTCCAGACCAATTAGAGAAATGGTATGGCAACAGATAATGGAATTAGCAGAAGAAGGCAATGTAGTACTTGCTTGGGCAACGAATACCGAATCCGGATTTGACTTCCAAACTTATGGTACAAATAGAAGAGTTCCGGTAGATCTAGATGGACTACGGTTGGTCTCTTTTTTACCTGTTAAAAATCAATAGGTTAAAGTTCTTTAAAAATTTAAAAAATTTGGTGGAATTTATCAGTCGATATAATTATAAATAAAACAAATAGCTATGTTTAGAGTGTTCCCTGTATACACAGGGATAAACCGATTGAGTTCTAATTGTTCTCTATTTTCAGACAGTGTTCCCTGTATACACAGGGATAAACCGCGTTACTTACAAATAAACAACCCTGCCGTACAGTGTTCCCTGTATACACAGGGATAAACCGTTCTTCTTGTATATCTTCTATATTATTATTTACGTGTTCCCTGTATACACAGGGATAAACCGATTACTATAAACAAAGCAATTTAAGATATGAAGTGTTCCCTGTATACACAGGGATAAACCGCAGGCGCAAAAAATCAATGAAGATGCGTTAAACGTGTTCCCTGTATACACAGGGATAAACCGCGGTTTGGGACCATGATTTAATGCGTCGATACGTGTTCCCTGTATACACAGGGATAAACCGGAGTTCAGAAATGGCTAATATACACATGCTTTTGTGTTCCCTGTATACACAGGGATAAACCGCAATACGTTAAAATCATTAGCATATTTAAAAAGTGTTCCCTGTATACACAGGGATAAACCGACAATGCCGAATATCAAAAAAGACGAGCATTTGTGTTCCCTGTATACACAGGGATAAACCGCAACAACAATCAGTTATTAATAATAAATCGCAGTGTTCCCTGTATACACAGGGATAAACCGGTCGTTAGTAGAGATATTTATGCAGACGATAAGTGTTCCCTGTATACACAGGGATAAACCGGCAAAGAAAACTGGTATGAATGCTACACATCAGTGTTCCCTGTATACACAGGGATAAACCGCTGATTGTTATCTGCATTGGAATATCACGCGTGTGTTCCCTGTATACACAGGGATAAACCCCGTTTTAAATAAAGTTGCAAATCAGGCGACGTGTGTTCCCTGTATACACAGGGATAAACCGGGCTGCAATTTTTGCAGGATTAGCCATGCTAAGTGTTCCCTGTATACACAGGGATAAACCGTAAAACATCATCAGGATTAAATTCATTATTTAGTGTTCCCTGTATACACAGGGATAAACCGTACGCACCCCTCAATCGGTTTAACTCCAGCCCGTGTTCCCTGTATACACAGGGATAAACCGCAGATGTAATATTTCAGCAAGGTGATATCAAAGTGTTCCCTGTATACACAGGGATAAACCGAAGATTATGCCAATATTTTCTTAAATGAATTTGTGTTCCCTGTATATACAGGGATAAACCGAATAAATATATTTAAAAATTCATTTAATGATAGTGTTCTTTGCATACACAAGGATAAACTAACATCTGTATAATTAATTAGGCTATTAAATATATATTTTATTTATCTACCCATCTATCTATCATATTTTTTCCTAGTATATATAAGTCTGTTTCACATAAAAAATAAATCAATCAATGGTTTTATTAGGTGATTTTATTAATTACTTCATTAAACATCTAAGATTTGGTAATGGCTGTATTAATTGTTGATTTAATAAAATCCTTATTATGAAAATAATAGTCTAACGGTATGGTTTTTATTGTGATGTGTGCTTTGGCATTTATTGGAGATTTTTATTTATTGTAAAACAGGAAGGAAATATTAATAATAGCAGGCTAAAACAATGGGCAAAAATAGCGTACAATAGCGCGGTATTTAACACAGGCGTATCATAAATAGGTTAGGAATTTTATAGTATGACAGGCAAATTTATTGTCATCGAAGGGCTGGAAGGGGCGGGTAAAACAACGGCTATTAATACCGTTGCTCGCATTTTGAATCAACATAATATTGGCGATTTGCAATTTACACGTGAGCCAGGTGGAACGCCGATTGCTGAAGCATTACGTAATATTATTAAAAATGGTTTAGATAACGAGCCTTTGACAGATAAAGCCGAATTATTAATGTTATATGCTGCACGCATTCAGTTGATTGATAATGTGATTAAACCTGCACTTAAAGCAGGTAAATGGGTGATTGGTGATCGCCATGACTTATCCACGCAAGCTTATCAAGGTGGTGGGCGACAGTTAGATAAAGTCTTTATGACGACATTAAAAGAGCAAGTATTAGGTCATTTTAAACCTGATCTTACCTTATATTTGGATATCGATCCTGAAATTGGTTTAATGCGAGCAAGATCTCGAGGTGAACTTGATCGCATTGAGCAACAATCATTACCATTTTTTAAACGAATTCGTCAACGCTATTTAGAACTTGCCAAGCAAGATAAAACAATTATTACTGTTGATGCCGGAAAACCAATCGACAATGTGACTAAGCAAATTGAACAAATTTTAACAACATGGTTAACAAAACAGGATAATATTGCATGATCTTAAATGACTATCCTTGGCTTTCCTTACCTTATCAGCAATTAGCTACTGGCATTATGCATAAACGGGCTCATCATGCTTTATTAATTAATTATGTTCAAGGCAGTGGTGAAGATGAGTTTGTTTCAACGCTTGTAAACCGTTTATTATGTCAATCTTCACCTCAATTGGAACCGTGCTTAAAATGCCATAGTTGTCAACTGTTTTTGTCTCACCACCATCCCGATTATTATGTAATAACCAATGAACAAGGAAAACAGTCAATAGGTATTGATCAAATACGTAATATATCAAGCAAGATTTACGAAAAATCCCAGCAAGGTGGCAATAAAGTCATTTGGATAAAACGGGCAGCTTTAATGACCGAAGCTGCTGCCAATGCATTACTAAAAACGTTAGAAGAACCGCCCGAAAACACCTATTTTATTTTAAGTGATGAGCATAACAGCCAATTGTTACCAACGATCCATAGCCGTTGTTTTTCTTATTTTTTACCAGTTCCTAAATTAGAACAGTCTATTGAATGGCTAAAAAGCGAACAAAATCAGCAATACAGCGATAATGAGCTTGCTTCGGCGTTATTATTGAGCGAAAATGCGCCACTAAAAGCGGCTGCATTATTAGCACCAGAAAAGTGGCAACAACGAAAAGCATTTTGTGATCAGCTATTAGAGCTAGTACCACAAAATAATTATTGGCAGTTAGCGAAAACCTTTGATAATGAAGACTTCATTGAACGAATTGTTTGGTTTTGTGCCTTGTTGAGCGATGCGCTGAAAGCGAAGCAAAAAGTCGGGCATTTTATTGTAAATCGTGATCAAGTTCCATTAATTCGGCTACTTGCGACTAAAAGTAATGAAAAGATTTCTGCGCTTTATCATCTATGGTTGCAAGCAAGAAATCAGTTGTTAACAATTACCGGATTGAATAAAGAACTTATTATTTATAATGTACTTGCTCAATCCGAATTAATTAGCGAAACAAAAAGCTAAGTTTTTTTATAAAGGGTTTTGTAAAGAAGTTTCAGGAAACCATACGTTTAAGTAAAAAAGGATCGTAGTGAGTTATTTATCTATTGAATTTAGTTTACTCTTTATCGCTTTCTTTGCCTTGTATTGGGGATGTTACCGATCGCCCAAAATACAAAATCTCTTGCTTTTAGTATCAAGTTATCTCATTGTTGGTAGTTATAGCTGGCAATTTGCACTTATCCTTTTTATCTATACTTGTGCGATCTATTTATTTTCAGTGATGATTGCAGCATCGGATCGGCATGCAAAGCGATGGCTATTTTTGGGGTTATGTGTATCAATCCTTAATCTTGCACTATTTAAATATTTTGATTTCTTTCGTTATGAGTTGCAAGATCTGCTTAACTTCTTCAATTTGCCTATTTTATTACCAGTTATAACCGTATTAATACCTATCGGCATTTCCTTTTATACTTTCCATTCGGTAAGTTACTTAGTTTCGGTAAAAAAGAAAGAGCTATCTGTTGCTCAATTTTGGGATTTTGCCTTATTTTTGTCTTTTTTCCCAAGTGTAATTGCAGGCCCAATTAACCGTGCGAAAGACTTTTTGCCGCAAATTAACATAACTCAGCCTCGTCAAATTTTACAGCCCATTCGCGCCTTTACGTTGCTTATCTTGGCTGTGATTAAGGTTTATTGTCTAGGTGGACTTATTAGTGAACACTGGGTTAATCCAATATTTGCTAATCCGTTAGAATTTAGTGTGATTGATTTGTTAGTGGGGCTTTATGCTTATGCAATGCAAATTTATTTAAATTTTTCGGGGTATACTGATTTAGTTACAGGTATTGCTTTATTGTTAGGATTTCGCTTGCCAATTAACTTTAATTTTCCTTACTTAGCATTGAATTTAAAAGATTTTTGGGCTCGCTGGCATATTAGCTTATCACATTGGATTCGCGACTATATTTATATTCCTCTTGGTGGAAATCGTCGAGGGTTTATTCGAACTCAGATTAATGTCATGTTAGCCATGTTACTATCAGGATTATGGCATGGTGCTGGTATTAATTTTATTATTTGGGGGGCGTGTCATGGCATTGGTACAGTGGCACTTAATATCGGCGATCGTTATTTTGGACAAGGCTGGATAACAGCTCGTTCGCCACTAGTTGCACGATTATTAACATGGCATTATATTTGTTTTACATGGTTATTTTTTAATTGTGAAAGTTTGTCTGATGCAGTCGATTATTTGACTGCATTAATGCATAACTTTCTGATAGAACCGCACTATGCAGGGGCATTTTTGGTTATTTGTTTCATCTACATTGCCTATCCAATGTGTAAAAATTTTCCTGAGTGGTTTATTATACAGCTAACAAAAATACCGCATTGTTATTTACCGATGGTCTTTATTTTAATTTTGTGGCTAGTGATTTATATTGCACCATCGGGTATGCCAAACTTTATTTATGCTAATTTTTAATAACGCTTAATTATGATGATATATAAAAAATCGTGTTCAAAAAATAATAGAAAATCCAAATCGAATTTGAAGCGGCAACGTCATAAATCGCTAAATAAAAATACGTTTAAAAAAGATCATCAAAAAACTAACAAAGTAAATACTTCGCTTATTCTTGCAAATAAACCTTTGTCTGCTCGTTATATATTTTTGATATTGTTTGTTACCGCCATTGCATTAATAGCGATTTATTACAAATCAATATTGATTTATGGCGAGCAAGTGTATCATACTGATTTGTTTAATAGTGACACGTTAGCGATTGAAGAAACTTCAACACAAGAGCTTGAAGACAGCAAAAGTGACGAGCAAAAATATGCATCAACACACACATCAATCCCGTTTATTCGGCCGTTTGATGCTGTGTTGCCTGTCACTGAAAATAAAACATCTAAATTAGCCGTCGCTGAGCTTGAAGATATAAAACAAAATAAAAATACTGCAGAAGTAAAAAGCGATCAACAAGTCGATATTGAAAATAGCTTGATGGGCCCCGATTTAAAAACACATTCTGACACGATCTATCACAATAAGCCCAAAACCGAGCTAGCATTACAAGATGAACTTATAAAAATACAAGGGGATATTGAACTACCTCATGAGCCGTTACCGATTGTATTAACAAGTAATGATAAAGTGTTCTTTGCTGGTGATTCTTTAATGCAAGGCGTTGCACCATATGTTAAAAAAATGCTTTTTAAGCAATATAAAATAGAAAGCCTTGACTTAAGCAAACAGAGCACAGGACTTGCTTATCCAAGCGCTTTTGATTGGCCAAAAACAATTAATGATAATCTTATTGCCGATCCTTCAATTAAATTACTTGTTGTTTTTCTTGGCGCTAATGATCCTTGGGATTTTCCAGTTAAAGGCTATGTCAAATATGCTAAATTCAAATCCGAACTCTGGGAAGAACATTACCGTTTACGTATTGAATCTATTTTAAATAGTGCCATTGAGCATGATGTTCAAGTACTTTGGCTTGCAGCCCCTTGTATGCGAAAACCAAAATTAAACAATGGGATGGTTTACCTAAATAATTTGTATAAGTCGGAACTAGAAAAAGTTCAACAACATTTTTTAACAACAAATGAATTACTGGGTTGTACATACGAAAAATTTAGTAATTTTATAGCAACTGATAAAGCAAAAATTAAAGTAAGGGTTGATGATGGGGTCCATTTTACGTCAACTGGCCAAAAAATTTTGGCAAAGGCTATTATGGAAAAAATAATTTATAAAGAATTAGAGGATACCCATAGTGATTAGATTTTTAAAATATATTACAGCCGTAATTGCCATAGCGATTACGGTTGGATGCAGTGTGGCAGAAAGTAAAACGACCACGGTATCTACTATTATTGATTTTGGTGACCCTAACGCGAAACAATTCGCTACACGTTTAAAATCGTTAGCGGATAACAAAAAAACAAATCAAGTTGTCAATATTACACAATTTGGTGATTCGCATTCGGCTGCCGATTTCTTTACTGGTGAATTTAGAACATTAATGCAACAAAAATATGGTAATGCTGGTATTGGTTGGATAACGCCTGTCGCTATAAAAGGACAAAGTCATGCAGTTGTTACATGGAAATCTAAAAATTGGGATGTACTAAGTAGCCGAACGTTAAGTAATCTGGATTTTCCTATGGGTGGCTTTATTGCAAAACCCAGTAAGGATTCGGCTACTATTCAAATTGTTCCAAGAGGATCGAATAATAAAGATTGGCAAATTAAATTAACTTTTAAGACACTTAAAAACAACTCAAGATCGCTAGCGCTTTATGATAAAAATGATAAAAAAATTAATTTAAGCTATACGCCAACCCCAAATGTTTGGCAAACCGCATCAGTTGTGGCTAAAATGCCTTTAGTTATAAAAGGTCAAAAAGATGTGGAGCTAGGTGGTATTTGGTTAACTCGCAATCAACAATCTGGCGTTATTGTTTCATCGATTGCAACTAACGGTGCTAAACAAACAATTTGGCAAAAGTGGGGAAAGGATTGGTTTAAAGAACTTGCTATATCACAAAGTGATTTAGTTATTTTAGAATATGGAACAAATGAAAGTTTTGATGAAACATTAGATGCCAATCAATACCGAAAAAATTTAGTCAGTAATATCAGGCTGATTCGTAAAAATTTACCTAATGCTGCTATTTTAATCATGACGCCACCTGACACTATGGCAAATGAAAAAAATATGCCAAAGTCTTTTGCAAAAATAATGAATATTCAAAAACAAGTTGCCAAATCCGAAAAGACATTATTTTGGGATTGGCAAGTCGCGATGGGGGGTAAGTTTTCCATTAAACAGTGGCGACAAAGAGGATTGGCTCGGCCAGATTTAGTGCATCAAACTTTAAAAGGCTATAAAGAAAGTGCTCGCATTTTTTATGCTGATTTAAATGAATTTATTAGGAAAAATAGCTAACAAATTTTGATTAAAAGGAATAAATGAGTTATGTCATCACCAATTATTGTTGCCGTTGATTTTGCGGATGTTAAATCAGCATGGAATTTTATTGATAAAGTTGATCCAAAAGATTGCCGTCTTAAAATCGGTAAAGAACTTTTTACGCATGCGGGGCCTGATTTTATTAAACAAATAATGCAAAAAGGTTTTGATGTTTTTTTAGATCTTAAATTTCATGACATTCCAAATACTGTCGCAAAAGCAGTTGCCGCAGCTGCTGACCTTGGTGTTTGGATGACAAATGTTCATGCAAGCGGTGGTTCGCGAATGATGACGGCAGCTAAAGATGCGCTTTATTCATATGGTAAAGATGCACCAATTTTGATCGCTGTGACAGTACTAACCAGTATGGAATCAACCGATCTGCAAGAAATCGGTATCAATGTATCGCCTTTAGAACAAGCGACAAGATTGGCAATACTTGCTAAAAACTGTGGGCTCGACGGTGTGGTATGTTCAGCAAAAGAAGTACAAAGTTTTAGAACACGTTTAGGTGGTGATTTTAAATTGGTCACACCAGGTATAAGACCTGCAGGGACCAATCCAGATGATCAACGTCGTATTATGACGCCTCAGCGAGCTCAGGCAGCCGGTTCTGATTATTTGGTGATTGGACGCCCAATTACGCAAGCACAAGATCCAGCTAACGCGTTACAAACAATTTTAGCAACACTTGAACCAAGTAAGAGTTAATTACATTATGTCTGGTAATCCACTTGTTTATTCAACCGATAAAGGACGAATTAAACCTACTGAATCAGTTGTCTCGCGCCCTAAAGGTGATGGTATTATTCGAATACAACGGCAAACATCAGGTCGTAAGGGCAAAGGCGTATGCGTTATTACGGGATTCGATATGGATGATGCCCAATTATCACAATTAGCCGCAGAATTAAAAAAACGCTGTGGATGTGGTGGTTCGCTTAAAGATGGCATTATTGAAATTCAAGGTGATAAACGCGATTTATTAAAGTCATTGCTAGAAGGTAAAGGATTTAAAGTAAAACTAGCTGGCGGATGATTTAGTTACATAAAAACAGCGTCCATAATAAAATGGGCGCTATTTATAAAATAATCAATGTTAATTAGATCGATAGCTACGCATTTTTTTACTAATTTCGCGGCGCTCTTTAGATATTTCGGCATTTTTGATAATATAATCATCAACACGATCATCATAATCACTTTTCATATTAGCAATAATCGCTTGAAGCTCTTCGTAAGTCATATCTGGTTTAATATATTCACTTAAGTTTTCAAGTAAGAGTACGCGTTTTTGATTATCACGAATTTTTTTCTCATTGTCTGATATTTCACGCTTTAATTTATTTAAACGACGTGATAGACGAATATATTCTAATACATCTTGAAATGATGATGCGCTTGCTTTTTCCTTGTCCATCTATAACCCCTTATCTCAAAAAATGGAAAATAAACTTTCACCAATTATATACTAATAATTTTTGCAGGTCATATTAATTATATTTTAAACATAGATGATATGTAAAAATTGCTCGCGTTGCTGTAATTTGAGAAGCTACGGTAATAGATACACATAAACAAACAACGCCTTATCACAGGACAAGCGATATGTTACTTACGTCATAAAGAAAAAATCACCGTTCCTAATTTGGTGAAATGCTTTATGGTCAGTCGTCCGACTATTTATAATGTGCCAAAAAAGCCTGATTGAGGCTATTTATCCCTTTAACCAGTAAAAAAATTTTTATAAATCTGTCAATTATGGTATTAAATGTCCACAAATAAATTAAGACAGTAAGTTAAATGTTCACTTTTTAGATTGTATTTCTTGTAAAAAATATTCAGGATTCTATACCGTTTCGCAATTAATTAAGGGGTCATGGTAGTTATTATTAAATTGAGTGATAACCAGCATATCAGCCAAACATTCACGAAACCATTTACCCTCAAACGAATGGACGAGCAGAAAGCGATAGGTAATTGAGTGAAAATATGATGTTCACTTTTCAGGTTATGTTTTTGTAAAAAATATTCAGGATTCTATACCGTTTCGCAATTAATTAAGGGGTCATGGTAGTTATTTATTAAATTGAGTGATAACCAGCGTATCAACCAAACATTCACGAAACCATTTGCTCTTAAATGAATGGAAAAGCAGAAAAAGAGGTACTTTCATCACCATGTGCCATAATCAGCAACTATTTGAAGATGCTAAAGATATAACAAAAATTTAAGTGATTTCTTACAGAGGATATTTTGCGTATTAGCTATTTTGTGCATGAATTGTTTTAAATTTGATTTTAAAAGCAGCGATTATCTTCAGATTTTTTATTTAAATATTATTTTCCCAGCAAAATTGACTTACAAAATAAGATAAAAATAAAAACAACTATTAAGAATTAGTACAAAGTATTGTACAATAGGCGCAAATTTGTAAAGAGTGCCAGAATGAGAGATTCATAATGAGCTGGATTGAAAAAATTCTTAGTAAAAATAATATATCGTCGGATCATAAAAAGGCGAATATTCCAGGCGGTGTTTGGACTAAATGTAGTAACTGTGAACAAGTCATTTATCAAGCTGAACTTGATCTTAATTTGGAAGTTTGTCCAAAATGCGATCACCATATGCATATTCCTGCCCGTGTGCGTTTATACCGTTTTTTAGACGAGGGTTCGGATGTTGAAATCGGTACCGATCTTATGCCTAAAGATATCTTAAAATTTAAAGATACTAAAAAATATAAAGATCGTTTAACCGCCGCACAAAAAGAGACTCACGAAAAAGAAGCAATGGTTGTAATGAAGGGCACATTGTTTGGCGTTCCTGTCGTTGTAGCTTGTTTTGAGTTTGCCTTTATTGGTGGATCAATGTCTTCTGTCGTTGGTGCATTATTCACTCGTGCTGCAGAGCAAGCCATTGCAGATAAATGCTCTTTAATTTGTTTTTCAACAAGTGGCGGGGCGCGCATGCAAGAAGCACTATTTTCATTAATGCAAATGGCAAAAACCAGTGCTATTCTTGCTAAAATGCAAGATGAAGGTTTACCTTATATTTCCGTAATGACCGATCCTACAATGGGAGGGGTATCAGCAAGTTTGGCAATGCTGGGGGATATTAATATAGCTGAACCTAAAGCGCTAATTGGTTTTGCTGGGCCGCGAGTGATTCAACAAACGGTTCGTGAAATATTGCCAGAAGGGTTTCAACGTAGTGAGTTTTTACTTGAAAAAGGTGCAATTGATATGATTATTCATCGTAAAGATATGCGACCTAAAATTGCAAGTTTAATAACAAAATTAATGAAACTACCTGATCCTTTTAATGATGTTGCTCTTAACGAGACAGTTTGATTGAGTATGCAAAACAAACAACCGAATGCCATGTCAGATCTAAAGACATGGCTTTGTTATTTAGAGCAATTACATCCAACAACCATCGACTTAGGTTTAGAACGCGTAAGGACGGTGGCTCAGCGCCTTAATTTATTACAACCAGCACCATATGTTTTTACTGTTGCAGGTACCAATGGTAAAGGAACAACTTGCCGAACACTTGAAATGATATTGCTTGAGGCAAACTTACAAGTTGGTGTTTATAGTTCTCCTCATTTATTACGCTTTACTGAACGAGTACGTATTAATAATCAAGAATCAAGTGAACAAGAAACAGTAAAAGCCTTTGTCGAAATAGAAAAGGCCAGAGGTGACATATCACTAACATATTTTGAATATGCAACACTTGCTGCGTTTTATCAATTTAAACAGACAAAATTAGATGTTGTGATATTAGAAGTTGGTCTTGGCGGGCGGCTTGATGCAACCAATATTATTGATGCCGACATTGCTGTTGTGACAACTATTGGTATCGATCATGTTGATTATTTAGGTGATACCCGTGAAAGCATAGGGCGTGAAAAAGCAGGTATTTTTAAATCTAAAAGTATTGCCATTGTTGGTGAGCCAGACATGCCCAAATCCATTTTAAATGTGGCTAACTCAGTCAACTGTCCTATTTATGCGGTAAATTGTGATTGGCATTATCAACAAGTTAACAAAGATTCATGGTCGTTTAAATCGCCAACAACACAATATAACAGCTTACCTATTACCAATGTCCCCTTAGCGAATGCTGCAACTGCACTTGCCGCCTTAAGTTATTCATCAATTAAAATAACACAAGACGAAATAACTAAAGGATTGGCAAAATCTAATTTAACAGGGCGTTTTCAAATTATTCAAAGATCACCACTTGTGATCCTAGATGTAGCACATAATCCACACGCAGCAGTTTATTTAACTCAACAATTAGAAAAACTAAAAGCCGAATATTTAAATGTCGGTAAAGTTAGATTTGTTGTTGGTATGCTTAAGGATAAAGATATTAAAAGTACCTTAACCATTTTAAAAGGTGACAACTGGTATTGTGCTTCTCTTTATGGCGATCGAGGTTGTAGTGCTGAGTTGTTAAAACAACACTTGTTAAATAAAGGTGAAATTGATGTATCAACATTTGATACAGTATCTAAGGCTTATCAAAAGGCAATACAAGAGGCTAAAAAAGAAGATATTATCGTAGTATGTGGTTCATTTCATACCGTATCTGAAGTTTTAGCTGAAAATGAGCGTTAACGAAATTAGTTATGGCGAATAATCAACAAATTAATTTAAAAAAGCAAATTAAAGTAAGAAATCGTCTGGTAGGTTTTGCTACATTATTGCTTATTATCGCAGCAATTGCTCCATGGATAATAACGGACAAATCCAATTTGCGTACTTCAACAACGCCTATTTTTCAGGCTGAAAGTGTGACTCAGCACAATCAAATCGAAGCATCATTCAATGGTGTTGATGATGAGTTTACCAATAATGAATCAGAGGTTCCTTACATACCTGATTCAGAGCAAAATGCAAGTACATTAGTTTTACCTGACATTGATGATGATGTCGATACCTCAACAACAATAAAACCTTCAACATCACAACAAGAGACTAAACTTTATATGATCCAGCTTACCGCATTAAAAAATAAGCAAAAAATAGAAGAGTTAGTTGCGTTGTTAAGGTTAAATAATTATAGCGTTAGAACTCTACCTCAAAATCCAGAACCTAATCAATTAATTAAATTACAGGTTGGTCCTTATGCTAAAAAAGAGCAAGCAGAACAAGTCATTATTAACTTAAATAACCTAACAAAATTGAAAGGTTTTATTGTGGCTAATTAACTGCTGTTCTATTTGTGTTGCAAACAATAATAAAAATAAAACATTTTTAATATAAAATTATGAGTTATTATGATGAATTGGGTTGATTTTACTATTATTGGTGTGATTGCTTTTTCTGCATTAATTAGCATCATACGAGGTTTTGTGCGAGAAGCATTATCACTCATTAGCTGGATTTTAGCTTTTTTTATTTCTAGCCGATTTTATATCTATATTACTGATTATTTAACTTATTTTGATAGCGATGTAATACGCATTGCTGTTGCAATTGTTATTCTTTTTATTGCTACATTATTAGTTTGTGCGATTGTGTCTTATATTATTGGTCAATTAGTCCAAAAAACAGGATTATCAGGTACTGATCGTATATTAGGTATCTGTTTTGGCGTGTTACGTGGGATTTTAGTTGTTGCAGCAGTCCTTTTTCTGCTTGACACCTTTACGCCGTTATCTCAATCACTGTATTGGTCTCAATCACAGCTAATTCCGCATTTTCATTTTATTATTCGGTGGTTTTTTGATTTTATACAACAGTCTTCTTCGTTTTTAGTCCAGTAAATTTGAGGTAACCATAGTATGTGTGGTGTTGTGGGTATTGTAGGATGTAGTGCTGTTAATCAATCTATTTATGATGCATTGACGGTTTTGCAACATCGAGGGCAAGATGCAGCAGGTATTGTAACTATTGATAATCAAAATCGCTTTCGTTTACGCAAGGCGAATGGTTTGGTCAAAGATGTGTTTCAAGAACATCATATGCAACGATTGCAAGGTCATTTGGGCATAGGACATATTCGTTATCCAACAGCGGGGAGTTCTAGCCCATCGGAAGCACAACCCTTTTATGTCAATTCACCTTATGGTATCGCGCTTGCTCATAATGGAAATTTGACCAATACTGATGAACTCAGTAATAAAGTATTTGAACTCGCAAGACGCCATATTAATACAAATTCCGACTCAGAGGTGTTACTCAATATATTTGCCCATGAACTTGATAAGTTCCCCGCCTATCCATTAACTGCCGATAATATTTTTACAGCCATACATAATGTTCATAACATCATTAAAGGCGCATATGCTTGTGTTGCTATGATTATTGGGCATGGTCTTGTCGCCTTTCGTGATCCTTATGGTATTCGTCCGTTAGTTATAGGTAAAAGGGTGCTTGAGAATCAGAAAATCGAGTACATGGTTGCATCTGAAAGCGTCGCTTTAGATATTCTTGATTTTGAATTTATGCGCGATGTCCAGCCGGGTGAAGCAATTTATATTACTCAAGAAGGGCAATTATACTCTCAGCAGTGTTCAGATAACCCGCAATATTATCCATGTATTTTTGAGTATGTTTATTTTGCAAGACCGGATTCATTGATGAATGGTGTATCGGTTTATCAATCACGAATTTTAATGGGGCAAAAACTGGGGCAAAAAATAGCAAGAGAGTGGAAAGGTGTTGATATTGATGTTGTCATTCCTATTCCCGAAACATCATGCGATGCTGCGCTTGAAATTGCACGTATTTTAAATAAACCTTATCGGCAAGGATTTGTTAAAAATCGTTATGTTGGCCGTACGTTTATCATGCCGGGGCAAAGAGCACGGAAATTGTCGGTAAGGAGAAAGCTCAACGCTAACCGTATTGAATTTGAAGGTAAAAATGTCTTATTAGTGGATGATTCTATTGTGCGAGGCACAACCTCAAAAGAAATTCTTGACATGGTACGTTCAGTGGGTGCTAAAAAAGTCTATTTAGCGTCTGCAGCACCAGAAATTAGACATCCAAATGTTTATGGGATCGATATGCCTATTGCCAGTGAACTTATTGCTCATAATCGAACGGTTGATGAAATCGCTAAAGATATTGGTGCTGATAAGCTTATTTTTCAAAGCTTATCTGATTTAGTTGCTTCAATCACAACGCAAAATCCAAATATACATCATTTAGAGTGCTCTGTTTTTGATGGTAAATATATTACTGAAGGGATTGATGATAACTATTTATCATTATTAGAACAAAAAAGAAGTGAAAATAAAAAATCTCCTGCGTGTAAAGAGTCAGAAAATCTAGAGATTTATAATGAAGAGCAATAAACCACAATAATTATTGTAAAAGACAAAATATAATAAAGGCCTAAAATACCACAGTTAGGTCTTTTTTATTTATTTAACGTAATGTTATTCAAGTCATTATCCGCAATCTTTGCTAAGTTAACAATATAAACAGCAATATCATTCGATTAACTTTCTATATTAGGGTTAAGAAAATATTTAACATGTCATTATATTTACATAATTAACCTAAAATTAACATAATCAATTTTAATAAAACGATTGATTTATATAAAAAAACAACAAGACAACAAAAAAATATCAAAAAAAAGTAATAAATAATTTTGAATTATGACTTTTTTGTAATAAAATCACAAAAATCAAAAAAAGTTTGTAAAGAAAGTTAAAGAAAAAACAATTTAAAATGTAGATTACCTAAAAATAAATAATCGCGTTGATATTTAATAAAGGTAAATTTGTATTAACTATACATTTTATGTGATGTGCTTTGTTGGTGAAATATAAGGAATGTTAAGATGAGAAAGAATCTTAATTTAACAATTATCTCAGCATTTGTAATTGCTACACTAGCATGGCAATCTGCTTTTGCTGCTGATGTTCAGGTATCGCAAGGGCCTGTAGATAGTAATAAGATAATTGAATTAAAAGACGGCTCAAAGGCTCGTGAAATGATTAATAATCAAAAACGTAGTCTTTATCAAATTGCACTATTAAGTAGTATCTCTATTTCAGAATTACGCACAATGAACGCAGGGCGCTTTGATAAAAAGGATGTTGTTGATGTTGGAGAGCGTATAGTCCTGCCAGAACACTCCCCTTTATTACCAGCAATTATAAAAACAAATGATGACAAAGATGATAAGCATGCTAGTTTACCTCAGTTAGGTTCAGATGATAACTATAATGTTAAAAAAGACAAAGATGCACTTGCAAGCCAAGTCGCTTCAACATTGCAAGTCTTAGCAAGTCAGGACTGGAAACAATTAACCTCGTCAGATAATGGTGGTTTATCAGGGCAGCTAAAAAACAGAGGTAAAGATTACGCAGAAAGCTATGTGCGCAACAGCGTTAAAAACCAAGTTGTTGATCCCGTTCGTAACGCAGTTCAAGATTTTTTAGGTCGTTTTGGTACCGCTCAATTACAATTTGATATAAATGATAAAGGCGAATTTAATAATGTTAATTTGAAGTTATTTAGCCCATGGTATGACACAGAAGATACATTAATTTTTAGTCAAATGTCATTTCAAGAATACGAACATAATCGTCGAATAGGTAACTTTGGTATCGGTCAACGTTGGGATATGGGCGATAAAAATTGGTTACTGGGTTATAACCTGTTTCTTGACCATGATTTCCAACGTTCGCATAACCGTTTAGGTATTGGTGCTGAAGCGTGGACAGATTATATGAAATTTGCGGCTAACTATTATTATCCTTTATCGGATTGGAAAGAGTCTAAAGATTTTGATGATTACTTAGAACGTGCAGCAAAAGGTTTTGATATTCGCTTCCAAGGTTATTTACCGCAATATCCACATTTAGGTGGATCGCTTATGTATGAGCAATACTTTGGTGATAAAGTTGCTTTATTTGGTAAAGATAATCTACAAAAAGATCCAAGAGCAGTTACGGTAGGTCTTGATTATACGCCAGTTCCACTTTTTACTATTAAAGCTGAACATAAACGAGGTCAAGATAATCAAAAGGCAACGAAAGCTGAGCTAACAATGAACTATCGTATAGGCACACCATTGAAAGACCAATTGGATCCAGATATGGTTCAATCTGCGCGTTCTTTGAAGGGTAGCCGTTATGATTTAGTTGACCGTAATAACTATATCGTTCTTGAGTATAAAGAAAAGAAAATGTCGGTCGATTTGGGGCTTGAACAAACTCAGTTAATTGAAGGACAAACTTATCCATTAAGCATTAGCGTTCATAATGCTAAGAACTTATCAAGTATAGCATGGTCTGGCGATATGCTAGAAATTGATGCAGGTGGTGGTTTCTTATGTGCAACAGCAGGGGTGTGTTCTGCTTCTTCTTGGCTGAATCCACCCGTTGACACAAGTAACTGGAAAATTGTTGCGCCTAGTTATGTTGATGAAAATGGTCAGCGTCGTCCTGCGAGTACAAATGGTAAATATTCTTTATCGGTATCTGTTACAGATAGTCGCGATAAATCTGCAACATCGAACTCAATTAGTTTTGAAGTAGTGCCAGATCCTGCAATGCGTAAAATTGGGGTATGGGCAGTAGATAGCTCAGGTAACAAAACAACTTCGGCTACGCAAGCTGCTGATGGTACAAGTAGTTTGACTGTATTAGCAACCCTTGTTAAGCCCAAGGTGAACAATGGTGCAATCAATTCATTTCAAGATGCCGATGGTTTTAGTGATGATGAACTAATGAGCCGTATACCTGAAACATTTGCCGAATTTGTTGGATTATGGACTGCCGCTAGTAATGGTGAAAAAATTGCTTTAATTGATGGTACTTCAGGTAGTATAAATGAATGTCCAAGACAAGAACCTTGTGTCATTGTGAAATCATTTGAAAAAATTGTCAAAGGTCAAAAAGTATCATCTCATGCTTCAACTGCCGCTGGTTTAGATGTGATTGGTGATAGTTATGCATTAGATGTCGCTTCAAATATCGAGGGAATGGTTGATCTTTCAATTTCGCTGGATCAGTACGGTTTTGGTTCGTCATTTAATAAAGTCTCGGTTGATTTTTCTGGCGGTAGATCAGGTTACATAGAAGTTTGGAATAGCGCTGGAATATTAGTTGCGGCAAGTTCAGGTTCTGTACTTCAATTTGATCCTGCGGGTCCAAACGAATGGCGCGTGGGTAATGAATATCTTGTCAAAGCGTTTACCTCTGCAGCTAATCGCACGCCAATTGTTAATCCATATGTGATTTGGTCATTGGTGGGATCAAATGAAAGTGCTTGCCCTAATGTAGCGACTTCTTTGCAAAATAGCGTGACTAGTCATCCTAATGGACCGTGGTTTAACGTTGCTATGGGACAGGATGCTCATTATAAAATAAAAGGTAAAACGATTGATAATTATAGTTATGCATCATCTGGTACAAGTATTTCTGCAGTCGCTGGTGCGCCAGATCATTTGGATTTAACTCCACAGTCAGCAGCTATCCCTGCGTGTGCTGGCGATCAAGGATTTAAATTACAAGTCACAGTTTTATAAATAAAGTTTAGATTACCGACTTGTGTCGGTAATCATAAAGGGAACACCAAGTAAATGGTGTATTTATATAAATACAACATGTTAATTTATAGAGAAAAATAGGAAGTTAAACATGAAAAATCTTACAATTAAAAAAGTTGCGTTAGGCTTATTTTTAGCTGGCTATGCAGCAAGTAGTGCATTTGCTTTAGATGCAACTACATCTAGTGTTATTAACGGTAATGCACCAGTGTTGAAAGCTATAGACAGCACAGCAGTAGAGCATACTTTGACAGTTCGCGTAACTACAGATGAAGCAGGTACGAATCCGATCGGTCAGCGCGCTGCTAAAGTAGGTGACTATGTGGTTATTCAATTTAGGTTAGAAGATGCCGATGGCGATACAGATGGCGGACAAATTAAGGAGACATTAAAAGTCTTTGCAAGAAAAGCTAGTGGTTGGGAAACCATCAATAAAAATAACATTGGTGTGACTGAAGCCCGTAATGGTACCACCGCTCGTGTATCTTTTAAAATAACGAGTGATTTTTTAGGTGCAGAAAAAATTGGTTTTAAACTTTTAGAAAGAACTGACTTTGGTGTTCCTTATACTAATAAATGGTTAGAAATAAATGATATTTGGGCAGCAGGTAATCCACATGCTGCACCAACAAACCCTGCAGACCCTACAGCCCCACCATCTGATAGTTCTCGTCCAAATGACCCAATTGCTGATTCAAATGCTGCAAATAGTGATCATGGTCCAGGTGATACTATTGCAGATAATGGTCACGGTCCAATTACAACTGATGATGTTGAAATTGGTATTTTCAAAGTTGATGGAAATGGTAATGTAGATAAAAATGTGAACTATGCGTTATCATCAGCACCTGCACCTAAATATGGTGAGACATTCCAAGCTATCGTGTGGACTGATGGCAATATTGGAGATGGTGTAAGGGATGCTAATGCAACTGATTTAACTGGTTATACTTTTGTCTGGACTCTAGATGGTTCATATGAAGGAGTAGATGCAACAGCTGCTAAACTAGATGAAGTACAAGATCATCCAGAACAGATTGTATTAGGTCCTAATAATAGTATTTATAACTCAGCATATAAAGCTGGTGCTCAAGGCTATAACCTTAAAGTTACAGCTACTCTTAACTAATTTTAAATTTGGTTATATAAGTGTAGAAAACCACTCTTCGGAGTGGTTTTTTATTTAATATACGCATAACTTGGTGATGCTTTATATTATTTAAGCGTTGTTATAAAATAATTAAAAATCTAATTCTAATTCACTATCATAAAATATGATTATTCCTTGGCAAAATCTTGATCCGCAAACATTAAATAATCTAATTGAATATTTTGTATTACGTGAAGGCACCGACTACGGTTTACAAGAAAAATCACTCCAAGAAAAGGTTGATGAAGTAAAATCTCAATTAGTTCAGGGCTCCGTTGCTATTTTTTGGTCGCAGTTACATGAAACCATTGACATTAAACACGTTAAATAATGGCTAAATTCATTCTTGCTTAGTATATAATTTGTTGCTTAACTTTGTTATAGTGTATAAGTTGTAAATTAAATGGAGAGGTAGGCGTAATGATTGGTAAACAGCAATCGGATACAACGTTAGAATGGTTTTTATCTCATTGCCATATTCATAAATATCCAGCTAAAAGTACCCTTATACATCAAGGCGAAAAAGCAGAAACTCTCTATTATATTTTAAAAGGTTCTGTAGCAGTATTGATTAAAGATGACGAAGGTAACGAAATGATTTTGTCTTATTTAAATCAAAACCAATTTTTGGGTGAATTAGGTCTTTTTGAAGAAGGTACCGAACGAAGTGCTTGGGTTAAAGCTAAAACAAGCTGTGAAGTGGCCGAAATTTCATACAAAAAATTTAAGCAGCTTGTTCAAGTCAATCCTGATATTTTGATGCGTTTAGCAAGCCAAATGGCAAGTCGGTTACAAGTTACATCTGAAAAAGTGAGTAATTTAGCATTTCTAGATGTTGCTGGGCGGATCGCGCAAACACTTTTAAACCTTGCAAAACAACCTGATGCAATGACACATCCTGATGGCATGCAAATCAAAATCACACGTCAAGAAATAGGTCAAATTGTTGGTTGTTCACGTGAAACAGTTGGACGAATTTTAAAAATGCTTGAAGATCAACATTTGATTTCAGCTCATGGTAAAACGATTGTCGTTTATGGTACACGCTAATTGACCAAAAGAATATAATTACTACAATGATTGATACAATACGAGATATCGCATGACACAAGAAAGATGTATTCCAAGTCATGTGGCTATAATTATGGATGGCAATGGCCGCTGGGCACAACAACGTAATCAAATGCGTGCAAGTGGTCATCGAGCAGGTTTAAAAACTGTGCGAAAAATTGTGACTTATGCAGCAAGCCTAAAAGTAAAAGTACTTACTTTATATGCGTTTAGTAGCGAAAACTGGAAGCGACCAGCCAATGAGGTCTCAGCACTCATTGCTCTTTTTATTTATGCTTTAAATCGAGAAATTAAAAGTTTGAATAAAAATAATGTTCGCTTAAATATTATTGGTGATATTTCTCGCTTTAGTGAGCATTTACAAAATAGGATTATTTACGCGCAAAATTTAACCAAAAATAATTCTGGTCTAGTGCTGAACATTGCCGCCAACTACGGTGGTCGTTGGGATATTTTGCAATCAGCTAAAAAAATGGCTATGCAAGTTGCAACAGGCGAAATCACGTTAGATGAAATAACAGAAGACCATTTTACTTCAGCAATGTGCATGAGTGAATTTCCTGAAGTTGATTTAGTTATTCGTACTGGCGGTGAATGCCGAATTAGTAACTTTTTGTTATGGCAAATTGCTTATTCTGAACTCTATTTTACTGATACTTTATGGCCTGATTTTAACCAAAATTTATTTGATGAAGCAATCAATGTATTTAATACCCGAGAGCGGCGTTTTGGTGGGCTTCATGATAAGGAACACTTATGTTAATCCATCGTATACTTGCTGCAATTGTGCTGATTCCGCTAGTAATAGTGGTTCTTTTTTTTCTTCCATTACCCTTATTTTCTTTAACTATTATTTTAGTTTGTGGATTAGCCGCGTGGGAGTGGGCTCAATTTCTTCATATTACTAAAAAGCCCTCAAGGTTAATCTTTGCTCTTTCAATCGTCATTTTATTAAGTCTACTTTATTGGATTCCAAATTCAGTTGAGTTAAAAATAAGTCTATATACCACTATTTTATCTTTATCAATTGTATGGTGGTTCATTGCATTGTGTTTAGTGGGGAGCTATCCCGCTACCACTAAATATTGGGGTAATTCAATTGTTATAAAATTGTTATTTGCTTTTTTTACGCTAGTGCCGTTTTTTATTAGTATGATTGAATTAAGATCAATAAACTATAATGCTAATTCTTATACAGGTGCAATTTGGTTGCTTTATGTCTTTGTGCTAGTATGGGCAACAGATACTGGCGCTTATTTTGCTGGGCGAACTTTTGGTAAACGGAAATTAGCAGTAAAAGTCTCACCGGGTAAGACTATAGAAGGTTTTATTGGTGGTGTTAGTTTGGCAATTGTACTGAGTGTAATTGCTTATATGTTTAATTTTTTCAATATTGGATTCAGCACATTTTTTATTAGCTCTTTGTTAGCAATTTTAGTTTCAGTTTTAGGTGACTTAACAGAAAGTATGTTTAAGCGTGAAGCCGGTATTAAAGATAGTGGTCATTTAATTCCTGGACATGGCGGTATTTTAGATCGTATTGATAGTTTAACTGCTGCAGTTCCTGTTTTTGCAGCATTATCTTTCTACATATTATAAAAGGTGATAGATTTTGTTGTGGTCACTGTTATTATTTGTTATTACCATGAGTATATTAGTTACTATTCATGAGTTTGGGCATTTTTGCGTTGCTCGCTTATGCAAGGTTAACGTTGAATGTTTTTCAATAGGCTTTGGTAAAAAACTGTGGTCGCATAAATTTTTAAATGGAACCGAATTTGTAATTGCTATGATTCCGCTAGGCGGTTATGTTAAAATGCTTGACGGTAGAGCAACAACATTATCAAGCGATAACGAAAAGTTTGCGTTTGATAGGAAGAAAATTTGGCAAAGAGCTGCCATTATTTTGGCAGGTCCATTTGCTAATTTTGTGTTAGCTTTGATTATCTATTGGATTATTTTCTTGACAGGTGCAGAATCTTACCCTGTTAAAATAAAAGACGTAATACCAAATACACCCGCTGCCTCTGTAGCAATTCCAGCGGGTGCCGAATTGAAAACCATTGATAATATCAAAGTAGAAACTTGGAATGATGTCAATTTAGCTTTAATTAGTGCGATGGGAAAAGCTAATGTCACTTTCTCCTATATTGATAGTACTGATAATGGTGATCAAAAAGAAGTTAAAAATAGTGTAGATATTAGTAATTGGCATTTTGATATAGAAAAAGACTCGGCGATTACCGCATTTGGGTTTGTGCCTAAAAAGTTGGAAATTTATCCAATTGTGAGTAAAATTGTATCTGGTTCGGCTGCAGAACAAGCAGGTTTACGTGTTGGTGATAAAATTATCGGTTATAATAATCAATCATATGTAGATTGGAATGATTTTTCCAGTACAATTAAAAAAGCTCAAGCAATGATTTTAGAGATTGATCGAGAAAATAAAAATATTTATCTTAAACTCATACCAACAGTCAAAAAAAATGGGGAAGGTGTTGCTGGTTTATATCCCACATCTGATGCTAGAGTTGTACAGTATGGTTTTTTAGAAGGATTTAATAAAGGTATGGCGCAAACAGTGTTAACCACAAAGTTAACTGTTCGTTCGCTTTATCAATTAGTAACAGGTGTTATTGGTCTACAACAGTTATCAGGGCCAATAACAATCGCAAAAAGCGCAGGGCAAACAGCAAGTTATGGTTTTACCCCTTACTTATATTTTCTAGCCTTTATTAGTATAAGCTTGGGAGTTATCAATCTTGTTCCATTACCTATATTAGACGGCGGACACCTTGTTTTTTTACTATTTGAAAAGATAAAAGGAAGTGCCTTATCAAATAAATCACAAGAGCGTTTTTTTCGTTTTGGGTTTGTTTTATTAATGGTAATAATGGGAATTGCACTATTTAATGATATTTTACGATTGTGATGGAATGAGGTTATAAACATTTACGATGAAAATAAATAAATTACTTATAGCATCTTTGCTGTTCGGTACTACAGCTGTATATAGTTCCAATGCATTTTGTGTTGATGATTTTGTGGTAAAAGATATCAAATTCGAAGGTTTACAGCGTGTTACTCTTGGGGCTGCACTACTTGAAATGCCAATCCAAGTTGGTGACTATGTTAATGAAGCTGATTTAGGTCGTATTATCAAATCACTGTATTCTAGTGGTAACTTTGATAATATTACTGTTTCTCGTGATGGCGATAGACTAATTGTTCATGTGCAAGAACGTCCGACGATAGCTAGCATAACTTTTTCTGGTAATAAATCAGTCAAAAATGACATGCTTAAAAAGAATCTAGATAGTTCTGGTATTCGGGAAGGCGAAGCATTAGATCGTACAATGCTTTCTGGTATAGAAAAGGGCCTAGAAGATTTTTACTACAGTGTTGGTAAATATAATGCTCAAATTAAAGCTGTTGTCACTCCGCTATCTCGTAATCGTGTCGATTTAAAATTAGTTGTTGCTGAAGGTAAATCTGCATTAATCGATCAGATCAACATTGTTGGTGCTAAAGCGTTTTCATCAGAAGAACTTATTTCGCGTTTTACTTTGCGAGATGAAGTACCTTGGTGGAACATGCTTGGCGATCGTAAATATCAAAAACAAAAATTAGCCTCTGATTTAGATGAATTGCAAAGTTTTTACTTAAACCGCGGTTATGCTCGTTTTAATATCGAGTCAACTCAAGTCAGTTTAACGCCAGACAAAAAAGGCATTTACGTGACAATCAATATTCATGAGGGTGAACAGTATAAATTATCTAAACTTGAATTGATGGGTAATTTTGCAGGCTATAAAGATGCGATTGCCAAAATTGCTAATGAAAAAGTATCAATTGGTGAGCTCTATAATGGTAAAAAGATTACCGAAATTGAAGATAATGTTAAGCGTTTACTTGCTAATTTTGGTTATGCATATCCTAGAGTTTCAATCCAACCTGAAATGGATGATAGTGCACATACAGTTAAATTAAATGTACTTGTTGATGTTGGTCAACGTTATTATGTTCGTAATATTAAAATCGTTGGCAATACGGTAACAAGCGAAAGCGTAATCCGTCGTGAGCTTCGTCAAATGGAAGGAGCTTGGCTAAGTAATGGTTTAGTTGAATTAGGCAAAGAGCGTTTAAGTCGTCTTGGTTTTTTTGATACTGTTGAAGCAAATACCGAACGTGCGTCAGGTGTCGATGATCAAGTTGATATTATTTATAAAGTTGCTGAACGTAATACTGGTAGTATCAAATTTGGTGTTGGTATCGGTTCTGATAGTGGTCTTAGTTTTAATGCGGGTATTTCTCAAGATAACTGGTTAGGTACAGGCAATAGTGTCTCATTTGATATTAACACTACTGATACTGATAAAACTGCGTCTATTTCTATCGTTGACCCTTATTTTACGGTTGATGGAGTAAGCCTAGGTGGCAGTATTTATTATAATACCTATAAAAATGACGATAAAGATGATGAGTCTGAATACTCAAGTAAGACTTGGGGGGCTTCTGCTAATTTAGGTTTTCCAATTAGTGAAAATAACTTTGTTCGTTTTGGTACCGAATATGCTAATCATAAGTTGTCTGATATGCAAGCGCAATATGGTATGTGGCGTTATTTTGAATCCGTGGGCAAAAATGTAAAAAACAAAAACTCTATTTCTTTTGATACCAATGACTTATTGTTAAATGCTTATTGGACATATAATTCTTTAGATCGTGGGTTTTTCCCAACTGATGGTCTAAAGATGACTGCTAGCGCTAAAGTCACAGCACCATTGTTTGATAATCGCTTCTATAAAATAGTCTCAGATGCCACTTACTATTATCCAATTGACAATGACCATAGCTGGATCTTCCTAACTCGTGCTCGATTCGGTTATGGCGGTGGTTTTGGTGGTAAAGAGCTACCATTTTACGAAAACTTTTATGCTGGTGGAGCGTCAGTGCTACGCGGCTTCAAATCAAATACTGTTGGACCTAAAGCGGTATACCTTAATAAAAGTGGTGTTTGTGATAGCTTAGATAATACATCTGGATGCACAAAATCAAAAGATGCAGTAGGTGGTAACGCTATAGCTTTTGCCAGTACCGAGCTAATTATTCCAACCCCATTTGCTAGCGAAAAATACGCTGATAATATTAGAACGTCGCTATTTTTTGATGCAGGTACTGTATGGGATACCGAGTGGGGATTAAAAGGACATAATATTCCTGATTATAGTTCGCCATCGGATATTAGAATGTCAGCAGGTGTTGCTGTACAGTGGATGTCACCATTAGGGCCTTTGGTCTTTTCTTATGCTCAACCATTTAAGAAATATGACGGTGACTCATCGCAACAGTTCCAATTTAATATAGGTTCTACATGGTAATTCCGTATTATAAATAAAAACATAGGTGATTAAAGTGAAAAAAATTATATCTGTTCTTGGTGTTAGTGCAGCATTACTATTTACAGGTTTTGCAAATGCTGAAGTTAAAATCGGTGTTGTTGATGTTATGTCCGTATTACAACGTATGCCTCAACGCGAATCGGTTGGTAAAGCATTGGATAGTGAATTTGAAGCGAGAGCCAAATCACTACAAGTAGAAGAAAAGAAAGCTGGAGAAGCTGATGCTCGTCTTAAGAAAGATGGTTTAACATTGTCTTCTTCTGAAAAAACGAAATTAAAGAAGATAATTTCTGATTTCGAAAATAAAGCGAAGGCGTTTTCTGCGGATTATCGTAAACGTGAAACTGAAGAAGCAGGCAAGTTATTAACTAAAATTCAAGAGGCTGTAAAAGATATTGTTGCAACAGAAAAATACGATATTATCTTAAAAGCCGAAGCAACATTATCAGCTTCAGATGCAGTTGATATTTCAGATAAAGTGCTGGAAAAGGTTAAATAATAATGTTTGCTTTTCGTTTAGTACAACTGGCAGAGCAACTTGATGCTAAGTTACATGGTGATGGTAATTTAACTATCACCGGTATAGCATCGATGAAAAGTGCCGTATTTGGGCAAATTACTTTTTTGTCAGATAAAAAGTTACAAAGTAATTTATTAGCGTGTAAAGCTTCTGCTGTCGTGATGACTGAAGAGAGTCTTGAACATTGGAGTGGGGCTGCTCTTATTGTAAAAAATCCTTATCTTGCATACGCAAAATTAGCGCAAATTCTTGATACTACGCCAATGCCAGCAAAAGATATAGCCCCGACAGCAGTGATTGATGAAACAGCTCAGCTCGGTCACAATATTTCGATTGGTGCTAATGCAGTTATCGAAAGTGGTGTTGTATTAGGTGATAATTGTATTATTGGTGCTGGTTGCTTTATTGGTAAAAATACAATAATAGGTGCAGGTACAAAATTGTGGGCTAATGTCTCAGTTTATCATAATTGCGTTATTGGCAAAAATTGTTTAATTCAATCAAGCACTGTAATTGGTGCAGATGGCTTTGGTTATGCAAATGATAAAGGGAAATGGATTAAAATTCCCCAATTAGGCCGTGTTGTTATTGGTGATAATGTTGAAATTGGCGCCTCAACAACAATCGATCGTGGTGCGTTAGATGATACTGTTATAGGTAACGGTGTCATTATTGATAATCAATGCCAAGTAGCTCATAACGATATTATTGGCGATCATACAGCGGTAGCGGGTGGTGTTATTATGGCTGGAAGCCTAACCATTGGACGTCACTGCTTAATTGGCGGTGCTAGTGTTATTAATGGGCACATGGAAATATGTGATCAAGTTACAGTAACTGGTATGGGTATGGTGATGCGTCCAATAACTGAGCCAGGTGTTTATTCATCAGGTATTCCATTACAAAAGAATAAAGTATGGCGAAAAACAGCTTCATTAGTTTTACATATTGACGAAATGAATAAACGTTTGAAATCGCTTGAGAAGAAACTATTAAATGTCTCGACGTAGACGATTGCGGTCGGTATAATGCATGCCTATTTTTTAAATTTTTAAGCTCAGTTATCGTTTTTATATAATCATGGGCAGGTAATATTCAATAATATCGAGGTATAAAAATGCAAGTTTCGGTAGAAACAACACAAGGTTTAGGTCGACGTTTATCAATTACAATTAAGTCAGAAGACATCAAAAAAGCAGTTGATAAAGAACTCATTAATACTGCAAAAAAAGTACGTATTGATGGTTTTCGTAAAGGAAAAGTACCTTTAAAAATTGTTGAACAACGTTATGGCGCTTCTATTTTGCAAGATGCATTAAGTGATTTAATGCAACGAAATTTTATTGAAGCAATTATTCAAGAAAAATTAAATCCAGCAGGTGCACCAACTTATATACCACAAGAATATAAAGATGGTCAGGACTATACCTTTACTGTTGAATTTGAAGTTTACCCTGAAATCAAAGTTGAGAATTTAGACAAAATTGAAGTTGAAAAACCGGTTGCTGAAGTTGCAGATGCAGATATCGAAACAATGATTGAAACTTTACGCAAACAACAAGGTGCTTGGAAAGAAGTTAAACAAGCCGCTAAAGAGCAATATCGCGTTACTTTGGATTTTGTTGGACAAGTTGATGGTGTTGAATTCGAAGGTGGCAAGGCTAATGATTTTGCATTGGTATTAGGTCAAGGTCGTATGATTCCTGGTTTTGAAGATGCAATTATTGGTCGTCAAGCAGGTGATCAATTTGATATTAATGTGACTTTCCCTGAAGATTATCATGCTGAAAATTTAAAAGGTAAGCCGGCCATATTTGCGGCAACACTTAAAAAAGTTGAAGAACTTGAATTACCAGAACTTACTGAAGATGTTATTAAACGCTTTGGTATTGTTGATGGTACTGTTGAAAGCCTGCGAGCTGAAGTTCGCAAGAACATGACGCGGGAACTTAATGCAACAATCCGTAATAAGGTCAAAACACAAGCTATTGATGGCTTAGTTAAAAATAATGAAATTGATATACCTGTGGCATTAATTGACCGTGAAGTTGATGTATTACGTAAGCAAGCGTTATCTCGTTTTGGTGGTAATGTAAAACAAGGTATGGAGTTACCTAAAGAACTATTTGAAGCTGAGGCAAGAAAACGGGTTGCTACTGGTTTATTATTTAGTGAAATTATTGAAAGTAATAAACTAACTGCGGATGAAGTGCGTGTGCAGGCATTAATTGATGAAATTGCAACTGCATATGAAGATCCAAAAGAAGTTTTAGAATATTATCGCAAAGATAAAAAAGCGATGGAAAATATTCGAGCTGTAGCATTAGAGGATCAAGTTGTTGATTTATTATTAGCTAGTGCAAAAGTAACAGAAAAGAATTATTCGTTTTCTGAATTAATGAACCAGCAAATTGCTTAATTTATTAGCTTTTTCATTTAATTTAAAAAATCACTTCAAAGCCCAAATAAGGATCGTCTGTTTGGGCTATTTTGTTTAATTAGGAGATAAAAATGCCTTTAGAACCATATATGGGTGTTATTCCAATGGTTGTTGAGCAAAGCTCTCGTGGCGAACGAGCTTACGATATTTACTCACGACTCTTAAAAGAGCGAGTTATATTTTTGACTGGACAAGTTGAAGATAACATGGCAAATCTAATTATCGCTCAAATGTTATTTCTAGAAGCTGAAAATCCTGATAAAGATATCTATTTATATATTAATTCACCAGGTGGTGTTGTAACTGCTGGCATGGCTATTTATGACACAATGCAATTTATAAAACCAGATGTCAGTACAATTTGTTTAGGGCAAGCGTGTTCAATGGGATCATTACTTTTAACTGCGGGTACTAAAGGTAAACGTTATTGTTTACCTAATGCGCGTGTAATGATTCACCAACCATTAGGTGGTTTCCAAGGTCAAGCTTCTGATATTCAAATACATGCACAAGAGATTTTACAAGTAAAAAGTCGCTTAAATAAGATTTTAGCCATGCACACAGGTCAAGACATTAGTGTGATTGAAAAAGATACCGATCGTGATAATTTTATGTCTGCCGATAAAGCGGTTGAATATGGCTTGGTCGATGCCATATATAGTAAACGATCTTAATATTAAATAGGTGGTAAAAGTGAATAAAGAAAGTTCAGAAAAATTACTCTATTGTACTTTTTGTGGTAAAAGCGAGCATGAAGTCCGTAAACTTATTGCTGGGCCATCATCTATTTATATTTGCAACGAATGTATAGGATTATGCAATGATATTCTAAAAGAAGAGACAAAAAGTTTCCTTTCTCACGAAGAGTTTATTAATCAACCATTACCAACACCACATGAAATTAGAAAGCATCTTGATGAGTATGTGATTGGTCAAGAACGTGCAAAAAAAGTGTTAGCCGTCGCTGTGTATAATCATTATAAGCGATTACGTAATTATGCACGTCGCAGTGATGTTGAATTAGGCAAAAGTAATATTTTGCTCATAGGGCCAACAGGTAGTGGTAAAACGTTATTAGCGGAAACATTGGCTCGTTTTTTAGATGTGCCTTTTGCAATGGCTGATGCAACAACGTTAACTGAAGCGGGTTATGTTGGTGAGGATGTTGAAAATATTATCCAAAAATTATTACAGAATTGTGACTATGATGTTGAAAAAGCGCAGCGTGGGATTATTTACGTTGATGAAATAGATAAAATTTCACGAAAATCGGATAATCCTTCTCTTACTCGAGATGTATCCGGCGAAGGAGTTCAACAGGCCTTATTGAAAATTATTGAGGGTACTATTGCTTCTGTTCCGCCAAAAGGTGGGCGTAAGCACCCTCAGCAAGAGTTTTTACAAGTAGATACTTCAAAAATTCTGTTTATTTGTGGTGGTGCATTTAGTGGGCTTGATAAAGTCATCGAAAATCGTGTGTCAACTAATACCGGGATAGGTTTCGGCGCAGATGTTAAAAGCACTCAAAATAAAGTTTCTGAATCAGAATTATTAGCACAAATTGAGGTTGAAGACTTAGTGAAGTTTGGATTAATTCCAGAGTTTATAGGAAGATTACCTGTTATAGGTACATTATCTGAACTGGATAAAAATGCCTTAATTAGTATTCTAACTGAGCCTAAAAATGCCTTAACTAAACAATTTCAAACTTTAATTGAGTTAGATGGTGTCGAACTTGAGTTTACTAAAGAAGCGTTGGATGCCATTGCCATAAAAGCAATGCAACGAAAAACAGGAGCGCGAGGTTTGCGTTCGATTGTGGAAAATATATTATTAGATACTATGTACGACTTACCATCAATGACGGCTATAAAAAAAGTGATTGTAGAAAAAGAAACTGTTGAGCGATCACAATCGCCGAAATTAGTGCATTGTGAAGGCGCTGAACTTTCTGCTTGAAATAAAAATTTGCCATCATAAATATGATGGCAAGAGCGATAACCTCAAACGAATACTTAAGTCAAGTTTCCATAAATGCTATCAAAATGTTCCAGAAATAGTGTATGTTTAAATCCAGAAAGATCAGCTTGAATATCTTAAAACGATCCCAATATTAATCTAATGGATTTGTACTACTAGAGAGAATGAAATGAAAATAAAACGAACCAAACACATGACTATGCCTATTTTACCATTGCGTGATGTTGTTGTATTTCCACATATGGTAATCCCTCTCTTTGTTGGTCGAAGTAAATCAATACGTTGCCTCGAAGGGGCAATGGAAATGGATAAACAAGTCTTTCTTGTAACTCAAAAAGATCCTTCTCAAGATGATCCAATGATTGATGATTTATATGAAGTCGGAACTGTGGCTAATATTTTACAGTTACTTCAATTGCCTGATGGGACAGTAAAAGTCCTAGTTGAAGGTGTTGAACGGGCTCAAATGATTAATGTTGTTGAGCAGGAAAGCAATGAATTTTTTATTGCAGAAGTTAAGCCACTAAGCGAAGTAAAAAAAGCTGATGATATAAGTGAAGCTATGATTCGCTTAACTTTATCTAATTTTGATGAGTACTCAAGGCTTAACAAAAAAGTAACTCAGGAAGTTGTTGATTCTATTCGCTTACTTAAAGAACCGTCTCGTTTGGCCGATTCTATTGCTGCTACGCTATTTTTAAAGGTCGAACAAAAGCAAGAGATTTTGGTAACCGCTAATCTTGTAAAGCGATTTGAATTGCTTATTTCATTAATGGAATCGGAAATTGATTTATTACAAGTTGAAAAAAACATTCGACAACGTGTTAAACAGCAAATGGAAAAGGCTCAAAAAGAGTATTATCTTAATGAGCAAATTAAAGCTATTCATAAAGAGTTAGGCGATATAGATAATAAACCTGATGAATACGAAGAGTTAAAAGAAAAAATTACTAAAGCTAAAATGCCAAAAGAGGCTACAGATAAAGCATTAGTTGAACTTAATAAATTAAAAATGATGCCGGCAATGTCTGCTGAAGCGACAGTTGTACGAAGTTATATTGATTGGATGATTCAAGTTCCTTGGTATAAGCGTAGTAAGGTTAAAAAAGATATTGAAGGTGCACAAAAAGTTTTAGATAAGGATCATTATGGACTTGAACGTGTAAAAGATAGAATTTTAGAATATTTGGCAGTTCAGGGGCGTGTTAATAAAGTTAAAGGTCCTATTTTATGCTTGGTTGGACCTCCTGGAGTGGGTAAAACATCGCTAGGTCAATCGATAGCTAAAGCAACAGGACGCCAGTATATTCGCATGGCTTTAGGTGGCGTGCGCGATGAGGCGGAGATTCGTGGGCATAGACGTACTTATATCGGCTCAATGCCAGGAAAACTAATTCAGCGTATGGCAAAAGTAGGTGTTAAAAACCCATTATTCTTATTAGATGAAATTGATAAGATGGCATCAGACATGCGAGGAGATCCTGCGTCAGCATTATTGGAAGTACTTGATCCAGAACAAAATAATGCCTTTAGTGACCATTATTTAGAAGTTGATTATGATTTATCTGATGTGATGTTTGTTGCTACCGCTAACTCTATGAATATTCCTGCACCATTGTTGGATAGAATGGAAGTTATTCGCCTTTCTGGTTATACGGAAGACGAAAAGATGAATATCGCTAAACAACACTTGATTACTAAACAGATAGAAAATAATGGGTTAAAACCAAAAGAAATTAGAATTGATGACTCAGCTATTATCGGTATTATTCGTTATTATACTCGGGAAGCAGGTGTTCGAAGTTTAGAAAGAGAGATTGCAAAAATTTGTCGTAAAGTTGTTAAACAATTAGCGTTAGATAGCAAATTGAAGAAAGTTATTGTGACGCAAGATAACTTAAAAGATTTCTTGGGAATACAGCGTTTTGATTATGGTAAAACGGATAATGAAAACCGCATCGGTCAGGTTATTGGTCTTGCATGGACTGAAGTAGGTGGAGACTTGCTTACCATTGAATCAGTAAGTGTACTAGGTAAAGGAAAATTAACTTACACAGGTTCATTAGGTGATGTTATGCAAGAATCAATTCAAACCGCATTAACTGTTGTTCGATCTCGTGCAGAAAAATTGGGTATTAATAGTGATTTTTATGAAAAACGCGATATCCATGTGCATGTACCCGATGGAGCAACGCCAAAAGATGGACCAAGTGCAGGTATTGCAATGTGTACTTCGCTAATTTCGACTTTAACGGGGAATCCTGTTCGTTCTGATGTTGCTATGACAGGTGAAATAACATTACGTGGCGAAGTTTTACCTATCGGTGGACTAAAAGAGAAGTTATTAGCTGCACACCGAGGAGGAATTAAAACTGTATTGATTCCAATAGATAATGTAAAAGATTTGGAAGAAATCCCCGATAATGTGAAATCTGAAGTTGATATACATCCAGTAAAATGGATTGACGAGGTGCTCACAATTGCACTGCAAAATAACCCATTTGGTATGGAACCAGTGGATAAAAAAGTAACATTAAAAAAAACGTCTAAAAAGGCTATTAATAAATTAAAAAGTAGTGTTGATAGTTCTGCCAGATTAAATTAACTATTTTTTATTAATAAAGATCAACTTAATGTTGATCTTTATTTTGGAGACTTAACATTCAGACAATAGCCAATTTAGTTAAATATGCTATACTTTCGAAATTCACATTAGGTATTTGGAGAATCGCAAAAAATGATGGAAACAATCCGGACAGCAGCAAATAATATTGTTGTTAAGATTATTTTTGCAATAATTATTTTATGTTTTATTTTCACTGGCGTCGGATTTTTAGGCTTTGGAGGCGGTAATAGTGCTCGCAATCAGCAGCAATATATCGCAAAAGTTGATGGTGATGGTATAAGTCGAGCTGAATTTGAAGCTCAAGCTAGAGCAGTAACAGCAAATGCTGGAGGAGATAGTTCTTTTATTAAACAGCTACGCCGTAATGTGTTATCTTATCAGATTGATAATTATTTAGCTTATAAATTTTCACGAAATATTAATCTGGCTATTAGTAATGATCAGATTAAAAAATTTATCGTAAAACAGAACGATTTTTTTAAAAATGGTAAATTTGATAATCAGACATATTTAGATCTTTTAGCCAAAAATAATTTTACTCCAAATAGTTATGCTGAAATTATAAGAACGGTATTACAGCAACAACAAGCTGTTAATGCGCTAACAAATAGTAGTTTTGTTTTGCCAATTGATTCTGAAATATCTTCACTCAAAAATCAAACTAGAAGCGTATACGCAACCTCAGTTGATACTTCTGTAAGTGATATTGATGAGGCAAATATTACATTAGAAGACGAACAAAAATATTACAACGAACATTTAAAAGAATTTTTTAAAAATGAGCGTGTAAAAGTTAAATATATTGTAACTTCTCAAGAAATTGCGGCAAAAACAGTTCATGTTACTGAAGATGAAGTTAGAAATGAGTATAATAAAAATATCAAAGCTTATTCATATCCAGCTAAGAAAGCTTATAGTGTAATTTTTACTACTGATAAAGAACAAGCTAAGAATATTGCTAAAAATCTTTCGTCTGGGGCTGATTTTGAAAATATCGCTAAAACAATTAACCAAAATGGTGATATTTCGCCATATGGAAAAAATGGTTCATTAGGCTGGTTTGCTGATGATGATTCTTTGCCTCAAGTATTTAAAGATGCCAAGTTGAAAAAAGCAGGTCATGTTTCAACACCAATCGCTGTTGATGGCGGATATGCAATAGTGAAATTAGACGGTGTACAACCCGCAAAGGTTATGGATTTTGATTATGCGAAGTACCAAATTGATTCAAAACTTACTAAACAAAAAATACAACAGTTTTTAGAAAGTGAAGAAAATAAAATTAAAGCTGCATTGAAAGATTCTCCAAAGACTATTGAAGAGCTTGCTGACAAAGTTGGGCTAGAAGTAAAAAACTCTGATTGGGTAACTTTCAATGATAAGTTTTCAATCGCTGTTCATCCTGAAATTAGAGATGTTATTTTTAGTGAAGAAATGATAGTTGATGGTAAAGCAACAGACAAAATTTCTGATTTAATACCTGTAGATAGAAATTATGGACGGTTTGATTTTGTTGTACAAACAGTGGACTATCGCCCTGAAGGTATAGCTCCATTTGATGAAGTTAAAGATGAAATCCATAAAAAGCTTTTTACTGAGATGGCTCAAAATCAATTTAAAGCGAGTGTTGATAATATATTGACTCAATTAAATGAAACTGGCAATGCTAAAAATGTGAAGTTTGCCAAAAAATATATGTTGAATCGAAATTCAACCGAACTCGATCAAAAAGTTGTTAATCTAGTCTTTAATTTAAATCCTTCCGTATCGGGAAAAACTGTTTATGGTGCGGAACTTTTAAATGATAAAAATGCTTATATTGTTGCACTAACTAAAGTAGATACGCCAAAAGAATATGAAGATATTTCTTCTGAGTTGTTACCTCTATTCATTAATAATACACATTATTATCTTGCGGCAGATATACGTTCTAAGGCCAAAATAGAAATTATGCCTGATTCGAATTTGTGATTTAACTCTCAAAATAGTAGCAATAAAAGAAAAAAAGAAAAGCCACCTAAGTGGCTTTTCTCATTTTTATAATTCAAGAAATTTTTTTATCTGATTAAGTGAGATAGTGATAAAGCAAATTTACTTGCGTAACTATTTTTAGAGGTTAATCAAATGAAAGTATTTTTACTATTAGGTATTTTGTTATCAAGTTTTATTGTTCCAAATACAAGTTTTGCCGATTCAGTTCCTGCAACGCCTGCACCAGTTAAACAGGAACAAAAACAAGTTGTACAAGTCAATATTAATACTGCAACGGCAGAAGAACTATCAAAAGTATTGACGGGGATTGGAGCGAATAAAGCAAAAAGAATTATTGAATATCGAGAAAAATTTGGACCTTTTGTTTCAGTTGAGCAATTAAAAGATGTTTCAGGTATTGGACAGGCAATACTGGACAAAAATGCTGGCAAAATCACATTATAATTTATTATTTCCACCAATATTAATTGGTGGAAATAATAGCATCCTAATTATCAATAGGATCTACATCAATACTCCACCTTACTTTTGACGTTTCACTCCATTTAGAGATTGTGATTAATAATTGATCCAATATTCGTTGTAACTGTTGCCTATTTGTATGTTGAAGCAGTAATTGCCAACGATGATAACCCGCTTTCTTTGGTTGATTAGCTGGCATTGGTCCAAGTTGCCATAAAGTATGATCACAATGAACTTTTAACCAATCATGGATATGCTGTAAAAATGCTGGAGCATAATGATTATTGCGATCTGCAGCACGAATTAATGCTTGGTAACTAAATGGTGGTAATTGTGTTTGTTGCCGTTCTTGTAGTGTCAGTTTAGCAAATTTTGGATAGCCTTCAGTAAGTAAAACATTGAGTAAAGGGTGATCTGGATGATACGTTTGTAAAATAACTTGGCCTGCTTTTGCTTCACGGCCGGCTCTTCCTGATACTTGAGTATAAATCTGAGCAAACCGCTCTGTTGCTCGAAAATCACTTGAAAATAAAGCGCCATCAACATCAACAATTCCAACCAAAGTCACATCGGGAAAGTGGTGTCCCTTAGCTAAAATTTGTGTGCCAACTAAAATGTGAGCCCCGCCTTGTTGGATACTTTGTAGATAGTTATCTAATGCACTTTTTTTACTCACTGTATCACGATCGATACGACTAATCTTAATTTTGGGAAAAAGAATCTCAAGCTGTTGTTCAAGTTGTTCTGTCCCAAATCCAATCGGTATTAAGTGGGTGGAGCCACATTTTGGGCATTGTTTTGGAATTGTTCTAGGTGTATCACAATAGTGACATATCAATTTTTGTTGTTTGTGGTGAAGTGTATAAGGCCTATCACAGCGAGGACATTCAGCAATCCAACCACAATCATGGCATATTAATAATGGTGAAAATCCTCGACGATTTAAAAATAGCATTACTTGATTATTATTAGCTAAATGTTTTTTTATTTGCTCTATTAGTGGTTGAGATAGACCGGCCGCAAGTACTAATCCTCGTAAATCCAAAATCGACTGTCTGGCCAGTGTTGCATTACCCGCTCTTTCGGTTAACTGTAATAAATGGTACTTGTGGTTTTGTGCATTATTGAGTGTTTCAAGCGATGGTGTTGCAGATCCTAAAATGATTGGAATATTGTTAAATTTAGCTCGAATAATCGCTAAATCTCGTGCATGATACCGCCATCCTTCTTGTTGTTTATAAGAACTATCATGTTCTTCATCAATAATAATTACACCCAAGTCTTTAAATGGGGTAAAGAGCGACGATCGTGTACCTACAACAATTGCGTTTTCTCCTTTTTTACTTCTTAACCAAACAGTGAATCTTTGTTTATCGGTTAATCCTGAGTGTAAAATATCAATTGGTGCATTAAAACGCTGTTTAAAACGTTTAATTGTTTGTGGTGTTAATCCAATTTCAGGGACGAGTACTAATGCTTGTTTACCTGCTGCTAAAATATTAGAGAGTACATTTAAATAAACTTCTGTTTTGCCTGAACCTGTAACACCTTCCAGCAAAAACACCCCAAATTGGTGATTTTGTTTATTGATTGTTTCTATGGCATATGATTGTTCCTTATTTAACTGAATTGAACTCGCATTAGTCGAAAAGTTTGTTTGCCATTGAACATCATCTAGCTGGTAGCTGACTTGTTCTATAAGTTGTTTTTTCTGTAATTGGTGATAAACGGCGTTACTTACGTTAGTATCAGAGATAGTATTATTTCTAAATGATGATAGTAATAATTTTTGTTTTGGAGTTCGTGATAGCGATTGCAAATCAATCTGCTTTCCCAATTTTGTTAATTGCCATTGTTTGGTTTCGTCTTTCACTGCCAGATGTCCTTGCCTGAGTAAAATAGGCATAGCATGGAATAGAACCTCACCAATAGGATAATGGTAATAACCAGCAGCCCAGTTTAATAACTGCCAAATAGATGGCGTAAAAACAGGCTCTGTATCAATAATTGTAGTAACAGTTTTTAAATTTTTAATATCAAATTCAGTTTTTTCATCAATACTAACAATAATCCCTATTGCGTCTGCGTCACGTTTGCCAAAAGGAACTCTAACCCTCATTCCGATTTGGGCAGGCTCTGTTAGGTGATAGTCAAATAGTTGGTAAAGTGGAACAGGTAAGGCTATATGAGCGATAAGCATTAAAAAATCACAAATATTATAATTAATATAAAACTATATTGTACGCAGTTTTTACTTAACCCGCAAAAACTATAAGAAGCAATTTATTATTACTAGATTGTTTTGTTTACTTATCGGTATCTATTTCTTCATACGATAAAATCGAAAAGTGGTAACTATTGGTAAAATTTGTTATCTTGGATATAGTTGATGATTTATAAATTATTGAGGATTTAAGGATGCACAAATCATTTTCGCATATTAATCAGCGTGGTGATGCGCATATGGTTGATGTTTCAGATAAACCGATAACAACGCGAGAAGCAAGCGCTGAGTCATTGGTCTTAATGAATTCTGATACACTGAATATGATTATTGAAGGTAAACATCATAAAGGTGATGTTTTTGCAACGGCAAGAATTGCAGGAATTCAAGCTGCTAAGAAAACTTGGGAGCTTATTCCACTTTGTCATCCTCTTTTTTTAAGTAAAATTGAAATTAATATGGAAGCAGATAGAATAAAAAATTGTATTCGAATTCAATCATTTTGTCGATTAAATGGGCAAACTGGTGTTGAAATGGAAGCAATGGTTGCCGCATCGGTTGCAGCCTTAACTATCTATGATATGTGCAAGGCAGTGCAAAAAGATATGGTAATTACTCAAGTAAGGTTGTTAACCAAGAGTGGTGGCAAGTCAGGCGATTTTATTGCCCAAAAAGTTTAATAGAGATAAGATGAATAAAGTTATTTTTTTTGCTCAAATTAGAGAGTTAGTCGGGACAGATTGTATTATGTTAGATGCTAATCAACTTTCAGTGTCTCACCTTATTGATAAGTTAAGTGAACAAGGGGAAAAATGGTTATTAGCGTTTAAAGAAAATCATGTTTTATGCGCTGTGAATCAAATGTTGGTTGACTTTAATTATATTATTCAAGATAGTGATGAAATTGCATTCTTTCCTCCTGTAACAGGTGGATAACGTTATGGATCTTATCAAAGTTAGTAAAGAGCCTATCAATGTTAATAAGCTAAACGATTGGCTTTCACAATTACCGCAAGATGGTGCTATTGTCTCTTTTATGGGCAAAGTTCGTCATAATGAAACACAAACAATAAGCCTCTTTTTAGAACATTATGCTGGAATGACTGAAAAAGTATTGGCGAATATTATCGCTCAAGCTAGAGAGCGGTGGCAATTAAGCCGAATTGCAATAATCCACCGAGTGGGCGAAATTAATGCAAATGAACAGATTGTTTTTGTGGGAGTAAGTAGTGCACATCGCTCAGATGCGTTTGCAGCCACAGAGTTCATTATGGATATTTTAAAAAATGATGCTCCTTTTTGGAAGAAAGAGCGAACGCCTTATGGAGAAAGTTGGATTGATGCAAAAAAAACAGATATAGAAGCATTGAAAAAATGGTATTAGCGATTATTTAGGTTATAATAGTACAAAGTTATATCATTCTTTTTATTGAGAGGTAATCAATGAACAATTATTCGCCTAGCGGTTCAATTATTGAACAAACAGGTAGTCGTACTCAAACATATATGAGCCATGTTTACGGCTGGATGACAGTTGGATTATTATTAACGGCTTTGGTAGCTTGGTTTGCATCTAATAATCTTGAGCTTTTGAACATATTATATAAAGGTATGTGGGTGTTGCTTATTGCTGAACTTGGTTTAGTTTTTGTGATATCGGGCTTGATTAATCGCCTGTCTGGATCGGTTGCGACCACATTATTTATGCTTTATTCCGTTTTAAATGGTTGTACGTTCTCGATTTACTTTATAGTTTATACTTCATCTTCAATAGCAAGCGTATTTTTTATTACAGCAGGTATGTTTGCTGCTTTGGCTTTTTATGGCTATACAACTAAACGAGATCTATCTGGTTTTGGACGTTTCTTGTTTATGGGGTTAATTGGTATTGTTATTGCTTCAATAGTTAATATCTTTATGCGTAGCGAGCCATTAATGTGGGCAATTACTTATATTGGTGTATTTGTTTTTGCTGGATTAACTGCTTACGATACGCAAAAACTTAAAGCATTAGGTGATCAATTATCACAAGATGACCCTAATATGTTTAGACGGTTTGTTATTTTAGGTGCACTAACCCTTTACCTTGATTTCATTAACTTATTCATTATGTTATTAAGAATCTTTGCAGATCGTCGATAATTTTATTTAATTCAAATAAAAGGGCTCTAAGTTGAGCCCTTTTTGTTAAGATTCTATTAGTAATTTATTTCTTAGTGCTAGTTTGTTAAAAAATTCAGGAAAGTACTACGTTTAAGTATAAAATGCTGTAATATGCGTATAATGTAGAATAAATGTACTTAATAACAAATACTATGAAAAAATTATACCTCTTTGTCCTAATTAATATCCTTATTTCATCAATAATAGCAATTCGATTCTTCTTTGTTCCAGGTGCATCGTTTAATTTGGTTGGGGTGGTATTTTCAATATTTGCGGTATTGGGGCATTTTTTTTCCGCCTACCTATTGCTTTTAATTGTTTGCGCTCCTTTGCTTTGGTTTAAACCACTTATTCGTAATATTATTCTTGCTATATTATTCAGCTTTTTTCAAATAGGGTTATATGTTGATACTCTTGTTTTTCAGCAATATCGATTTCACATAAATCAGTCTGTTTTATCAATGGTTTTTTCTGGGCAAGTTGTTGATTTCTCTGTATTGACTTATTTTTTAATGTTTGTGCTTATTGCTGTTTCGTTTTGCGCTGAGTGTTTTATTCTTTACATAGTCAACAATAAATTGATTTTACCACACAAAAAATCGAGAATTGTTTTGCTATCAACAGTCTTTCTTTTTAGCTCATTTTTAATTGGTCATGTTGTGCACATGATTGCCTTTTATTATGCTTATTCGCCTATTATGGTAGTGAAGGAATATATTCCACTTTATCGACCATTTACGTCGAAAAAAATTATGAGTTTTTTTGATGAAAAAGGGCAACGAAAAGTTGTATATAGCAAGGATAATAGCAATGCTAGCGTTGATTATCCGAAAAATCCATTGGTGATTAACCCAGAAAATAATAAACTTAAAAATATTATGTTTATTGTATTAGATTCTTGGCGATATGATACGTTTAGTGAAGACATTTCTCCTAATACATTTCGTTTTGTTAAGCAAAATAATGGCGTGATTTTTAATAACCATCACTCAACAGGTAATGCCACGCGTACTGGTATTTTTGGGTTGTTTTATGGTATTCCTGGCACGTATTGGGATTCATTTTTACGAAATAGTGTTCCTTCACTATTTATCACAACGTTACAGAAAGAAAACTATAATATTGGTATTTTTACTTCAGCTAAAGTTACTGCTCCGGAATTTGATCGAACAGCATTTGTCACTATCAAAAATTTGAGAATCAGTAGTAACGATGGTTCGGCTTCTAGTCGAGATAAGCAAATCACTGATGATTGGCTCGCATGGTATAAACGCCGAGATACTTCTAGACCAACATTTTCTTTTTTATTTTATGATGCTCCTCATGCTTATGACTTTCCTGACAGTTTCCCCGTGAAATTTAAACCTATTGGTGATCTTAATTATATGACATTGAATAATGACACAGATCCTTTGCCAATTTTTAATCGTTATAAACAAAGCGTTTATTATGATGATTATTTATTACAAAATGTTTATGATGAACTTGCTAAATCAAATTCGTTAGATGATACAATTTTGATTATCACGGGTGATCATTCCCAAGAGATGAATGATAATAAACTCGGCTTTTGGGGGCATAATGGTAATTATACTGATGCGCAAACAAAAGTGCCTTTTATTATTATTGATGCAAGTGAATTAGAACATCTTAAAAATAATAGATCAAAAATGACCAGCCATGAAGATGTTATTCCTACCTTAATGAAACATTATTTATATGTGAAAAATGATATCAGTGATTACTCAACGGGATATGATTTATTTAATCCGATAACAAATCGTAATTGGCTTTTGATGTCAAATTATAGCTCGTATGCGGTTAGAACATCTGAAAATATTTATTTTGTAAATCGATTGGGGGTTAGTCATTATATGGATTTGCATAATCGTGAAACTGATGAAACACCGAATTATCAATATATTCAAGAAGCGATGAATCATATGCGTTATTTTTTTCAGCCAGGGAAAAATAATTTAAAAGATAAAAACAATTAAGTTATAAAATTGGTGAGAAAAACGGGGGAATCATTATCTACCACACGAGGTGGTGGATAATGATCTGGGTATTAACGTACATCGGCACAATTTAGGCAATAAATATAGCGATTTTGCGGATCGTTAAATTTATTCCATAAAGAAACATGTTGTTGAAGCTCTTTTGCTTCTGGAAGTTGTTCAAAAAATATCTCTGCAGTTGATTTAGGTAACATAGCTACCATATCTGAATAAAATGCATTAAACCAATTTGCTTGTGGTTTTTGCCAGTCAATTTCATAATCAGTTAAATTAGCTAATGTTGCAGCAGTTTCAATGGCATCATCAAAATCACCTAATTTATCAACAAGTCCAATTTTGCTGGCTTCTGAGCCTAACCAAACTTGACCTTGCCCAATTTTGTCAACTTGCTCGGTTGTCATATTTCGTGCTTTTGCTACTAAAGAAATAAATGTTTGATAGCCATTATCAATGTTCATTTGAATTAATTGATTCATTTCGAGTGGTAGATCTTTAGTCGCAGTATTACCTGCTAGTGGCGATGTGGTTACGCCATCGCTATAAACACCAATATGAGATAAAGATTTTTCAAATGTTGGAATAATACCAAAGATACCGATAGAGCCAGTAATTGTATTTGGGCTTGCAACTATGTAATCAGATGCGGTTGATATCCAATATCCACCCGATGCAGCCATTCCTCCCATAGAGATAACAATGGGAATTTGATAATCACGTAAGGCTTCTAGTTCACTACGAATAGCTTCTGATGCATCTACACTCCCCCCAGGGCTATTTACTCGTAAAACTATTGCTTGTATGTTATGTTTATTTAAGTTTTCACGGATCTTTCTTAGCTGTTCAACAATGTCTTGGCTACCTGCGATATTACTACTATTTTCACCATCGGTTATAGTGCCATTGACAAATACAACGGCAATCAGTGGTTTGTTGTTCTCGTTATCACTATCTAAATTTTTATCTTTTGATTTAAGTTGATAATCATAAATGCTGATTTGATGCTGATGAGTAAGTTCAGATTCAAATTGGTAATTAGATGCAATGACATCGACTAACCCATTGGATATAGCATATTGAGCCATATTGCCATTAGTTGCTTTTAAATTTGCCAGCATAGTATCTGGCGTCGGAACTAATTGTGTATCGGCTTTTTTTCGTTGTGATGAAATATCATTAAGGTAGTTGTTCCACATAAGTGTTAACCAACGTGTTGTATTGCTTTTTGCTTCTTCAGACATATCATCCCGAATAAATGGTTCAATGGCTGATTTATAGGTTCCCACTCTAAAAACGTGTGTATTAATTTTTAAATTATCAAGTAAGGTTTTATAGTATAGGTTGTTTGCTGCTAATCCATATACATTAACGGCACCAAGTGGTGTTAAATAGATTTTATTAGCATAGCTAGCTAAATAATATTGGCTTTGATTGAAATTTGAACCATATGCATAAATTGGTTTATTTGCCTCACTAAATTTGGTTAAATATTTGCCAATATATTGTAGCGAGCTCATATCTGCACCAACGAAATGATCTAATTTAAGGACTATGCTTGTAATTTTTGGATCTGTCGTTGCTTGAGCTATTTTCTGAGTTAATTCAAACAAACTATTTTCGCGTGAGGTATTTACTTTTTTACCATAAATTTTATTCTGTAAAGCATAGATTTCATCGCTGTACAAAGTGGTGTCAACAATAACGCCTTCAATATCTAAAACCAATGAACCATATTGTGGCACAATTTCTTGTTTTTTTGCTTCTTTGATGAGTGCGATAGTACTAAAGATTAAAATAATAATAATTAAAAATATTAGATTAAGAAATATTTCTCTAATAAAGTTAATTATTTTCCATATTGATTTAATGACAGATAAAGCAGACATAATAAGTGACCCTTTCATAGTAGTTTATCTAATTTTTTTGCTTCGATATTTTTCTTTTTAAAGTATTTTTTGTCTTCAAAACGTAAGCATGTTAGTTTTCCTCCCCAACAACATCCTGTATCAAGTGCATAAATGTGTTCTGGCGTACCCTTTCCGTTTAATGCAGCCCAATGTCCAAACGCGATGCTATATTCATTTGGAATTTTACTGGGTAACAAAAACCAAGGTTTAAGTTTTGAGGGTGCTTGCTCAAGTGATTGTTTATAATAAAAATCAAGTCGGCCATCCTCGTAGCAAAAACGCATACGAGTTAACGCATTAGCGATATAACGCAGTCGATCTAAACCTTGTAATTCAGATGACCATTCATCAGGAAAATTACCATACATTTTATCAAGGAATAGGAGATAAGAATCGCTCGATAAGATAGCATTCAGATCGTGAGCACATTTTTTTAGCGTTTCCAGATCCCATTGTGGGGAAATGCCAGCATGAGTCATAATCAGCTTTAAAGATTCGTCGATTTGAACCAAAGGTTGTTTACGGAGCCAATTCATCAATTCATCAAAATCTGTTGCATGAATGACATCTTCAAGATTATCCTTTTTTTTTGCTGGCGTAATATTGGCATGGATAGATAATAAATGTAGATCATGATTACCTAATACCAGTCGAATTTGGTTGGCATTATGTTTAACAAATCTTAGGACTTCTAATGATTTTGGGCCTCTAGCAACGAGATCACCTGTTAGCCATAAGGTGTCCGATGATGAGAATTTTGCTTTTTCAAGCACTCGCATAAACTCATCATAACAACCATGAATATCGCCAATAAGTAAGTTTGCCATACTGTTAATTCCATGAGTTTGCAAGTTGACAGTATTGTTGAACTGTTAAGTTTTCAGCACGTAAACTTGGATCAATATTTAATTTAGTTAATTGTTCAACAGTAAACATATTACTTAAACTGTTACGAATAGTTTTACGTCGTTGATTAAATGCCTCTGTAGTCACCCGAGAAAGTATTTTGATATCATTAACAAAATAAGGTTTTTCCTTATAAGGTATCAATCTAACGACTGCTGAATCGACTTTTGGGGCAGGTTTAAATGATGTAGGAGGGACTTCAAGAACAGGAATGATCTGACAATAATACTGAGCCATGACACTCAATCTACCGTAATCTTTACTGTTCGGGGCTGCAACTAAGCGAGTGACTACCTCTTTTTGTAGCATAAAATGCATATCAGTGATGATATTTGCATATTGAAATAAATGGAACATCAGCGGGGTTGAGATATTATATGGTAAGTTACCAAACACTCTTAATGGTTTACCAAATTGATCTGCTAGCTGATTAAAGTTAAAGGTTAGAGCATCTTGTTCAATAACAGTGATTTTATCGTTTAAAAATGGATTCTCAATTAATCTACTGGCTAAATCTCTGTCAATTTCTATAACGGTTAAATGATCAACATGTTTGCTTACAGGTACTGTTAATGCTGCAAGTCCTGGACCAATTTCCACTAGCGCTTGATCTGCTTTCGGTTGTATAGCGGCAACAATATTTTCGATAATATAATCATCATGTAAAAAGTTTTGCCCGAATCTCTTACGAGCGAAATGACCTTGGTGAACGCGACTATTCATGGTTATCTTCACCTGTGATTTTAATATAAGCGTCACCTTTTACTTCTTGAATCCATACCTGAGCTTCTTCAGAGAATTTACGATTAAAAATAAGTCGATAAGCTTGATCTTTTTTCATTGCATTTGTTCCATCAGCTTGTCTTGTATCAATTAATTGAATTAAATGCCAACCATAAGATGACTTTATTGGTTGACTAATTTCTCCTTTTTTTAGCTGAGTTAGAGCAGCCTTAAAGCCATTATCATAAATTTCTGGGCGATTCCAACCTAAGTTGCCTCCTTTACTCGCTGAACCTGTATCCTCAGAATTCGCTTTAGCCGCAGCCTCAAAGGTTGTTGCACCACTGGTAATTGATTTTCGAATATCGGTTAGTTTTTGTTTTGCAATTTGGTCAGTAACTAATACATTGGTTTTAATCAATATATGGCGAGCATTAACTTCTTGAATTGTAATTTTTTTTGGTGCTTCAGAACGTGTATCATCAACTTTTAGAATATGTAAACCAACCCCTGAACGGATAGGACCAATAATACTACCTTTTGGTGCGCGCACTAAACGTTCTTCAAAGATAGTGGGTAATTCATTAAGTTTACGCCAACCCATACTGCCACCTTTTAAAGCAAGATCATCATTTGAATATGAAGTGGCTAATTTGGCAAAATTTTCACCTTTTTGAGCTCGATTAATAATATCTTGTGCTTTATTTGTAGCGTTATCTATTTGTTGTTTAGATGCTTTTTCGGGAACGGAAATCAAAATATGACTGATTTTTACATCAATATTGTTGGTTGACTGGCGAGCAATATTTTTTGCTAAGTTTTCCACTTCTTTTTCTGAAACTTTGACTCTAGGTCTTACTTCATGCATTCGCGTTTCTTCTATTAACATGTCATTGTGGATCCTTTCACGATAGGCGGCATAGCTGATTCCCATTGTAGAAAGTCTGCTTCGTAGTTGATCGATGGTCATGCCATTTTCAGCTGCGATTCTATCAATAGCGCCGGTTACTTCGTCATCACTAACAGTGATTTTAGCTTTAGCCGCTTTTTGTAAAATTAGATTTTCGATAATTAAACGCTCAATAATTTGTTGTCTAAGTACTTTATCATTAGGCAGATTTTTAGGATCGATACTCGCTTTAATCGTTTTTAACATATCGTTAACATCACTTTCTAAAATGACATTATTATTAACAATTGCTGCAACTTTTTCTATCACTTTAGGTGCGGCATTGGCTGATAATGGAGTTAAAATACCTAAACTTACGCTTAGGTTTAAAACGATAAATAGTTTTAATAATTTCATATTCACTCAACTCATTTTGTTGTTGCAGCATGATTGACATGTTTGCGATAAATTTATTGGTAATTTATTTTGAAAAAATATCTTATTCAAATGTTGTTGTATAAGGTAGTTTTCCGAAATTTAGCATTTTAGCTTTGGTATCTCGGTTGTTACTTAATCCTTGTAATTCGAAGTTAATAGACAGCTTATTTTCATACTTACTTTTGCGCGAAGTATTGTCCCAATCTGTGAGTTTTCTACCATATTGCACTGTTGTGCCCCAACAACAGTCACTATAATGTAATCCAACAGAACTGTCTGCTGATTGTCCTAATTTAACATCATAATAATATGAACCAACAGCGCTGACTGTTTGTGATAGTGGCCAAGCTGTCATCATTCCTGCTTGGGAAATATCTTGTCTATAACCTCTATAAAAAGAATTTTTATCTACAGTATCAATATAGTTACGGTTTGCATAGCGATAAGATAATTGCATCAACTTATCGCCCGATGGTCGATACTCAAATGTTGTATTGGCTAATGAAATGGTATCAATTCGAGTATCATACTGAACGCCACTTCTAAAAATTATATCATCACTTATGCGCCAAAAATTATCTGTTGCCCAAGTAATACTGCCGGTATCAGACTTTTCGTCTAAATCATTATTGTGTTCACTCGTTTTTGATTTTGTAAAATAAGTGATTTGTCCAATTGATAGGTTAAATTTTTCAACTTTATTATTATCATAAAACCGAGTTGTTACTCCCGTTGATATTTTATTAGTTGAAGCAATTCTATCTAGGCCACTATAAGGCTGATCTCTAAACAAGCCAATATAATCCGATTGTAATATAGTGGAATCATAGGCGCCAATATTGGATTGTTTTCGATATGGAATATAGATGTATTTTACTCGTGGTTCTAAGGTTTGTGTATAGCCATCAATAATAGGCATATCTCGCTCAAAGATGACTTTACCATCAATACTAAATTTGGGTAAAAAACGATTTACGTTTTTATCTAAATCTTTATATTGATCAATATCTTTTCTAATATTGTCTTGATTATAATGAGTTGCCATAAAACCCATTTCAGTGGCTAATGATGACCAAGAATTGGTTAAGGTATAATTAAGTGTAGGTTCAAAATGTGCTCGCCATGCTTTAGGTTTATTTTGCCCAGATGTTAAAAAGTGAGCCACTTGAGAAAATGCTCTAAATTTGAAAGGACCCAAATCATTATTATAATAACTCATATCCAGCTGTGGTTCGGTTTGGTAAAGTGAATTTTTTAATTCTGAGTGAAATGGCTGAAAGTGTTTATAGCCTAACGTGATATCCCAATACTCGTCATTATAAGCAATTTTATAAAACTGCGTTAAATATCCAGCAGTTTGGGAAGCATATTTCGAGTTTAGATTGGTGAGATATTGATTGTCGCTGACGCGAGTTGTATCAGCATAAAACCGCCAATTATAGTTTATTAATTCTTCATTTTTCCAATGAAATAACCACCGGTGGCGATTGTCATCATAATTATTGCCATTTAAATGAGTGGTTCTGTCTTTATCATATTTACTATCATGTTGTAGCCAGTCAAATGCAAGTGTGCCCAAGCCCATTTCATTTAAATAGCGAAATTCTGTTTGTAGTTGTACACCTCGTTCTTGCAAGAATCTTGGCGTAAAGGTAGCATCATAATTTGGGGCAATATTCCAATAAATTGGTAATGAAAAATCAATTCCATCAATATTGTCATAGCCTAAAATAGGCATTAACAAGCCTGAGCGACGTTTATCTCCGGTTGGTAATTGTAAATAAGGCGAGTATAGAACGGGTACTTTGCCAACACTAAATACGGCATTCCAAACTTCTAGTAACTGCTCTTCATTGTCATGAATAACTGTTGTTCCCTTTATATTCCATGTGCTGTCATTAACAGGACAAGATGTAAAACTGCCATTTTTCAAAATAACATAGCGGTTTTTTGCAAGTTTCATTTGATCAGCATTACCACGACCAAGCCTATTGACAAGTTGATAGTTACTTGGCGTCATATTTGCATCATTATTATTTAGATTCATTGATGCATTATTGCCTTTCATTTTTACTAAATTATCTTGATAAGTAATATCACCTTCTAATGTCACAGTTCGATTATTCTCATCATGGGTGTCAATTGTTACTTTATCTGCTTGAACTGTGCGGTTACCTTGTTCTATTAATACTTCACCTTTATAGATAGCAATGCTTGGGTAGATTGCTTCAAATTGGTTAGCCTCTGCATTCACAGGTAAGGTATCGATATCTCCATTGACTAAAGGGCGATCAAACCTAGGAACGTCTATAAGACATTGGGGATTATTGCTAACAGTTGCCTTAGGTAAATCTATAGCATAACTAGAGCTGTTATACAAAGAAAAGGTGATGGCTATTGCAATAAGAGAAGGCGCTAATTTTTTCATCAATGATTAAAAAGTTATTATGATTATTTTAATTACAACATTATAGCGGTTATTTATAAAAGTGCGAATTAAAAATTAACGTTTCATTTTGCGTTTATTGATTTTATTAAGTTGTTTTACCATCACTATTCTTTTTTCGGCAGAAGTATATTGAAACTCATCCCACCATTTAGCTAGCTCCAATAGTTCTCCTTTTTCGATGGAGGCTCGCATTTCTAAAAGGTCATAAGCAGCTCGAAACTTAGGGTGCTCTAAAATAACAAATGCACGTTTGCCATCCCGTTTTTTCATCCGTAGTTGTAAACGCCAAATATCCCCCATGATGGCGGTTAAGCGTCTAGGTATAGCAATATTTTTACATTGTTCACTTAGCACTTCGTTAATTGCCATCGAAAACGAATCATGGAATGGTAAGCCACTTTCGACACACGTTGCTTGTGTTTGTTCCATAATTGGATACCAGAAAAACGCAGCAAATAAAAATGCAGGATTAACTCGTTTGTTGTTTGCAATACGATAATCCGTATTTTTTAGGACTTGCTCAATGATCTTTTCTAAATAACCGTTTTGATTGTTGGCAAACAAGCGTTCAATAATAGGAAACAGTTGTTCGAAAAGGCTATATTCTCTTAGTAATTTATAAGTTTTATAGCCATTTCCAGTTTGTAATAGTTTAAGTGACTCATCAAAAAGTCGAGCAGAGGGGATATTTTTCAATAATGGCGCAAGATCTCGAATTGGCTCAGCAGTAGTTGGCTCAATTTTCATATTCAATTTTGCAGCAAAACGAACAGTCCTTAGCATTCTAACCGGATCTTCTCGATAACGTGTTTGCGGATCGCCAATTAATCGGATAATGCCTTTTTGTAAATCTTTCAAGCCGCAACAGTAATCGCGTAAGGTGAAATCATTTGCACTGTAATAAAGCGCATTCATGGTGAAATCGCGACGAATTGCATCTTGCTCAATGGTTCCATAGACATTATCGCGTAATAGCATACCTGATTGCGAACGTTTAGAAATATTGTTTTTTCCTTCCTGAGAACCGTGATCGCCACGGAAAGTGGCCACTTCAATAATTTCTTTACCAAACATAATATGAGCAAGACGAAACCGTCTTCCGACTAGGCGACAGTTACGGAAAATTTTCTGAACTTGTTCTGGGGTTGCATTGGTTGTGATATCAAAGTCCTTTGGTGTTTTACCTAAAATGAGATCTCTGATACATCCGCCAACTAAATAAGCTTCGTACCCTTGTTTATTTAATCGATGAAGGACTTTTAATGCGTTTTCACTAATTTCTTTACGGGATATATTGTGTTCATTGCGTGGAATGGACACATAGCCAACTTTTTGTTGTTCTTCATGACGAAAAAACTTTTGATAAAAACGTGAAACTTGTTTAAAAATAGTGCACCTCAAAAAGTGTTTTTGGCTTAATAACAATCATAGCGCGCGATTATATCGTAATTGCTAATAAGTTTCCATGTTTCTTAGAATCGGTTTTTTCACTCTGTAAAATTATATTTTCTAAGATGACTTAAATATTATATTTGATTTTTTAAACATAATTATCAACAATAGTAATTAGTATTGTAATATTAGTAGTATTTAATTAAAAATGACAAATTTTGTTTTGCTCTGGTTAGAATGTTTTAACTAACTGATTAAGATAAAATAAAACTATACTCAAAACTTCTTTTTACTTATTTGTTTCACTGAATATTATTTATAAAGCATTATAGTTTAAAAAATTATGAAGAGCTTTTTAATGTTATTTGTTATAACCTTACATATGGAAGTTGTTTGAGTATATACCATTAACTAATAACTTATTGGGGACATTATGAATATTCGTGATTTGGAATATTTTGTTTCGTTAGCTGAATTTCGCCATTTTCGTAAAGCAGCAGATGCTTGCAATGTGAGTCAACCAACTCTTAGTGGTCAAATTAGAAAATTAGAAGATGAATTAGGCGTAATGTTATTAGAACGTACTAGTCGCAAAGTGTTATTTACACAAACGGGTATGATGCTAGTTGAACAGGCCAAAGAGATTTTGCGTAATATCCAAATTTTAAAAGAAATGGCTAGCCGTCAAGGTGAAGAAATGTCTGGACCAATGCATATAGGATTGATTCCTACCATAGCGCCTTATCTTTTACCACATGTCATTACTGTTTTACATGAATCTTTTCCTCAATTAGAGCTTTATTTACACGAAGCACAAACTGCAAGCATAGTTGCTCAGCTCGAAAGCGGTAAACTTGATTGTGCCATTGTTGCGCAAGTCAAGGAGACTGCACAATTTATTGAACTGCCATTATTTGATGAACCTATGTTTTTAGCGGTTCATGCAAATAACGAGTTAGCTAGCAAAAAGACCGTTAAATTATCTGGTTTAAAAGGACAAAAATTCTTAATGTTAGAAGATGGACATTGTTTGCGTGAACATGCAATGGGGTATTGTTTCCAAGTTGGCATTGATGAAGATAAACAGTTCAAAGCAACCAGCCTTGAAACACTGCGGAGTATGATTTCAGCAGGTCGTGGTATCACTTTATTTCCAGAGCTCGCTGCACCTAACGAGCGAATTCGTGATAATATTTGCTATATTCCGTGTACAGATCCAGTACCATCACGTAGGATTACCTTGATTTATCGCCCTGGTTCGCCATTACGTGCTCGCTATGAGACCATAGCTAAAATTATTCGCGAACATATGCCAAAAGTCCTTGCTGAAAAAGAGCAATTATTAAAAGCCGCTAATTAATGGTAGGTTAGGTATAAAATATTAAAATTGAGCTATCAAATGAAAAATATCAAGATCGGCGGTGTTCGAGCTCAGCAGAAAGAAAGAACTCGCCGTACTTTAATTGAAACAGCATTTAATCAACTCAATGCAGAGCAAGGTTTTGCTAGTTTAAGCCTACGAGAAGTAGCACGTGAAGCGGGGATTGCGGCTACTTCATTTTATCGCCATTTTCGTGATATGGATGAGTTGGGTTTAGCCATGGTTGATGAAAGTGGTTTAACTCTTCGCCAATTATTGCGGCAAGCGCGTAAGCGTATTGAAAAAGGTGGTAGTGTATTACGGACATCCGTCACTACATTTATTGAATTCATTGATAAAAACCCAAAAGTCTTTTTATTACTTCTTCGCGAAAAAGCGGGGACGTCAGCTGCTTTTCGTTCTGCTATTGCTCGAGAAATTCAACACTTTATTGTCGAGCTTGTTGATTATCTTGATGATGCCAACCAAATGCCTCATCATTATAACGAAGCTCAAGCAGAAGCGATGGTCACTATTGCATTTAATGCGGGAGCAGAGGCAATTGATTTTGACACCGTGCAGCGTGAAAAACTAATTGAAGATCTTATTTTTCAACTACGGATGGTATCTCGTGGAGCTTATTATTTATACCATAAAGAACAAATTAAAAAAGATAGTCATTAATCGTTATACCACCCCAAATCCAATCTCAAAATTCTAGTTTGGTCGTAATATTAAAGTTTCATGCTGTTAGGTAATTGATTATTTTAAATAAAAATATCTACTAATTACTGATTTTTACTATTACTATTTATTGTGTTTTTGTTATTCATACTATAGCATTAAAAAAAGAGAAACATTGTTAAATGGAAATTAATTTAATGACTAAACTATACTTTTTGCTTTATTCGCTTATTTTGTCCTTTCCCTTTTTCAACTATGCTTATTCAAATGTGGGATTTAAGGAAATCTATTATAACAAAGAAGACAGTAGACCTTTAAATATTGCAATATGGTATCCGACAGATGCTCAACAAAGAGCAGTAGCTATTGGCGATAATGCCGTTTTTTACGGTTCTAAAGTCATTCCTAATGCAGCATCTATTTCAAATTATCGTAAACATCCTTTGATTGTTATTTCGCATGGTTATGGAGGAAGTTGGCAAAGTTTAAATTGGCTTGCTTATGAACTGGCAGATAGGGGATATATTGTTGCTGCACCAAATCATCCGGGAACTACTTATTTTAATAAAGATATTACTCAATCTACTAAATTGTGGTTACGTCCTCAAGATCTAAGTAAAACTATTGATGCGTTACAAATAGATGAGATTTTGGCAAACTATATTGATATGAATAAAATTTCATCTATTGGACATTCCCTTGGCGGTTGGACAGTAGCTGCACTTGCCGGAGCAAGGTTTGATACAAACCTTTTTAAACAAGATTGCACTATACATTCACATTTAAAAGCTTGCCAGTTAGTAAATGAACTTGGACTAGATAACCCACAATTAAATAAAAACATGTCAGATCCGAGAATAAAGTCATTTATTTCTTTAGATGCTGGATTAGTTAGAGGATTTACTGCAGATAGTTTGAAAAATATTACTGTTCCTTCTTTAATCATTGGTGCTGGTATTGATGTTGGTGATACGAATGTAGAGCTAGAATCTGGTTATTTACAACAGTTTCTTTCAAAATCATTATCAACTTATATTGTTATCCCTGATGCAATGCATTTTAGTTTCATGCAAATTTGTAAATCAGGCGCTATAGATATTTTAGAGCAAGATGCTAAAGGAGAAGCAATTATTTGTAAAGATGGTGGGAATCGCACAAGGACAGAGATACATCGTGAAATAACGGATCAAATAATCGATTTTTTAGCTAAAGCGAATTTAAATTAAGTGCCTATTTTAGAAATATACTGCGGCGGAAGCCGCAGTATATTAATGAATTAATCATTAAAGGTTTTGTAGTACTTTTTCAACACTGTCTTTAGCATCACCAAATAACATATAGCTATTTTCTTTAAAGAATAGTGGATTTTGTACACCTGCATAACCAGTATTCATTGATCGTTTAGAAATAACAACCGTTTTTGCTTTCCAAACTTCAAGAACAGGCATGCCAGCTATTGGGCTATTTGGATCTTCTTCAGCAGCTGGATTAACAGTATCGTTAGCTCCAATTACCCAAACCACATCAGTATCTGGGAAGTCATCATTGATTTCGTCCATTTCAAGAACGATATCATATGGCACTTTCGCTTCAGCTAATAATACATTCATATGTCCAGGTAAACGTCCGGCAACAGGGTGAATACCAAATCTCACTTCAATATCCATTGCACGTAGTTTTTCTGTAATATTACTTACTGCACCTTGTGCTTGTGCAACAGCCATACCATAGCCAGGAACGATGATAACTGAACGTGCTTCTTTTAATGTTTGCGCAACTTCGGCTGGTTGCATTTCACGGTATTCACCTTGTTCTTCATCAGATGAACTAGCTGCGCTACCATCACTACCAAATCCACCCGCAATAACACTAATAAATGAGCGGTTCATCGCTTTACACATAATGTAAGACAGAATTGCACCTGATGAACCAACTAATGCACCAGTTACAATTAGAAGATCATTACCTAACATAAAGCCTGCCGCTGCTGCTGCCCAACCAGAATAAGAGTTAAGCATTGAAATAACAACAGGCATGTCAGCACCGCCAATTGAGGCAACAAGATGGAAACCAAATACAAAAGCAATAATTGTCATGATTAATAAGCTAATTGTAGCAGCTATTCCACTTTCGCATTTAACGAAGACAAACATTAAAATGATAGAAACAACAATTGCAGCTAGATTCCAATAATGCTTATTTGGTATGGATAATGGTTTTGAGCTAATGCGTCCATTTAATTTACCAAATGCGACAATAGAGCCTGAGAAAGTTACTGCGCCGATGAAAATGCCAACAAAAATTTCTACTAAATGTACAGTTAACTCACCATTAGCGCCTTGAAAGTTATGTGCTAAGAAACTGTTGAAGCCAACAAGAACTGCTGCCATACCAACAAAGCTATGAAGTAGTGCAACAAGTTCTGGCATTTGTGTCATCTCAACTTTTTTAGCCAGATATAGACCAATTGCAGCCCCAATAACCATTGCAATGATGATCCAGTGTAATCCACCTTTGATACTCGCAACTGCCGCGATAAGTGCAATTGCCATTCCAATCATACCGTAGATATTTCCTGATTTGGCAGATTCTTGGTTAGAAAGACCTCGTAAGCTAAAGATAAAAAGTAATGCAGCAATAACATAGGCTGCTTGAATGATTCCATTACTCATAATGTATGCTCTCCTTTACTTGCCACGTTGAAACATTTTCAGCATTCTTTGAGTAACAAAGAATCCACCAAAAATATTGATACTAGCAATCAAAATAGCAACAAAGGCAATCGCCGTAGTTAAACTATTATCATCGCCGACTTGTAATATTGCACCGACTAATATAATCCCAGAAATTGCATTTGTTACCGACATCAGAGGTGTATGTAAAGAGTGTGTGACATTCCATACTACGTAGTAACCAACAACACAAGATAATGCAAATACGGTAAAGTGCCCTAAAAAGCTTTCAGGAACACAGTGAGCCAGCCAGAAATAAGCAATGATGGCTAATGTAAAAATGCCATATTTTTTACGAGGATCCATTGGTTTTGATTCAGGTTTAGCAATTGGTTCCGCGACTTTTTTCTGTGGTTGAGCTGATACTTGAATGGGTGGCGCTGGCCAAGTAATTTCTTTGTCTTTAACCACCGTTACACCACGAATGACGACATCTTCAAAATTGATATCAATATTACCGTCTTTTTCTTTTGCAAGTAGTTTTAATAGGTTAACAATGTTTGTTCCATAAAGTTGTGATGCTTGCGCTGGCATACGATTAGCTAAATCCGTATAACCAACAATCTTGACATTGTTATCGGTTTCGAAAACTTCACCTGGTTTTGTCAATTCACAGTTACCGCCAGTTAATGCTGCTAAATCAACAATAACACTGCCAGGTTTCATTGATTCAACCATTTCTTTGGAAATGAGTTTCGGTGCAGGTTTGCCTGGAATTAATGCTGTTGTGATAATAATATCAACATCTTTTGCTTGCTCAGCAAATAGGGCCATTTCAGCTTCAATAAAGGCAGCTGACATCTGTTTAGCATAGCCATCGCCAGAACCGGCTTCTTCTTCAAAATCAAGCTCTAAAAAGTCAGCTCCCATACTGTTAATTTGTTCAGCCACTTCAGGGCGAGTGTCAAAAGCACGAACAATCGCACCTAAACTCACCGCTGCGCCGATGGCTGCAAGGCCAGCAACACCTGCGCCAATTACTAATACTTTAGCTGGTGGGACTTTACCTGCAGCAGTAACTTGACCGGTAAAGAATCGACCAAATTGATTTGCTGCTTCGATAACTGAACGGTAACCCGCAATATTAGACATTGAACTCAATGCGTCTAAAGATTGTGCCCGTGAAATACGTGGCACACAGTCCATTGCCATAACAGTAATATTTTTAGTGGCAAGTTTTTCTAATAGTTCTTTGTGTTGAGCTGGATAAATATAACTGATAAGGGTTGAACCCTCTTTCATTAAAGATATTTCATCGTCGGTTGGTGCATGAAACTTCAAAATTAAATCATTTTGCCAAATATCTTGTGTATTTTGAATTGTGGCTCCAGCATCAATAAAAGCTTGGTCTTCATAATGAGCTGCATGTCCAGCGCCTTGTTCTACGGAAACTGTAAAGCCCAGTTTTAACAGTTGTCCAACAGTCAAAGGAGTTGCTGCAACTCTAGCTTCATTGACTAACCGTTCTTTAGGTATACCGATATGCATTTCGTTACGTCCTTATGTTAGTTTATATAGAATGTATACTGATTTTAACATAAATAAGCGTTTGTGCGAGTACGGGAACAAATAAATTAATATTTATTTTTATACTGTTTAGTATAAAAACACGGTATAATGAATATGAGATTTGTCAAATTTTATGGAAAAAAGTAAATTTATTTATTTACGATTTTAATTTGTTTATAAAGTTTTTAATGCTCTATAGGTGAGAGATCTTAATTAGAGTAAAAATAAATTCAAAAAAATATAAGGATATTATGATGGAAAAAAATAATAATTGGAGCTTGATTTTTATATATTTTATTTCTTTTTTATTTCTTTCAACTTTTTCTGTTCATGCGGCTAAATCCCATACAGCGATCTCTCAAAAAGCAATTATTGGTAATGCACCTTATTTATTATTAACAGATCGGGTTACAAAACTATCAAATTTAAATCAACTTCAAGGCTTTAATATGCCAAGGCGAGATGGTCGTGGCGGCATAGAATGGTTAAATGCGTCGGATTCCTCTGTCGCTATTCGTGCACCAGAACACATGCATTTTTCGGATGTATGGACATTAGTTCCTGCTGATGGAAATTTTCATAATGTTACTGGTGTGTGGATCGGTGATGATGATGGTGATGAAAAGGAGGGGACAATTTCGGGTACTATAAAAGCTACATGGTATGACAATAATATACCGATACCTAACGATCGTTTAAGTTGGGAATTATGGAACTGTGGTGGTCCATATACCTTAAAAGTTGAAGTAAATGATGTAAGTGTAACTACCAGATATGGTATTCCTAATAGTCGGTTTTATGGTAGTGTTCCTCCTGTTGTATATACCTTTATGCCACATGGACAAGGTATTTGTTATCTTAAACCAAATGAGATGACTAATTATGGTGGACACGATAGTAATGTGTTTAATGAAATAAACGGTTTTAGTCGTTGGTCAGGTTTTCCTTCAACTGGATTTAAAAAGGCTGGTTTTAGTTTAATTGGTTCAGGAGCCGATCAAAGTCGATATCGTTGCTATTCTTCTAATGGAGCAGGAAAAATCTCTTTATGGACTGCTGGAGGAATTGCCCAAAACTGTTCGGTGATATATGAGTCGGCAACAAAAGGGGAGTTTATCCAAAATGGGACACCGACGATAACAATGGAATATTTTAATGGTCAATCGTGGATATGGTTAGATAATTTTACTATTCCAGTCCCAAATAAATGGGCAAGGGCTGGCAGTTCGGAAATAGTCTTTGCAAATAATCGAACGATAACTTCTGCAACTCGTTTCCCTGCACTAGATTTTTGTCGAGGCTCAAAACAAGGAAAAACAACAAAAGAAGAAGCAATGAACTATAATTTTCGACGTCAATACTTTTATGATATTAATGAACTAACTAATGATTGGAATCATTTTATTCGGGCTGTAGGGACATTTATGGGAGAATGGGGTATAACCCAAAGATATGGTGGAGTTTGGAGTAAAGATGGTGAAAGGTGGACCAGTGAGTTAGAGAAAGTAAACGGTGTCTTTTTGGGACGAAGAGTATATCGAGTAATGGGGCTGAGAGGTAACGTTTCTCTAGATCGTGCAAATTATCCTAGTACTATTGCGGTGTGCAGAGGAGATTAATTTTTATATTATTATTAGGGTGTGTTTATCTTTGATGATATTTTTTAAATGGCATAGTGAGCGCTATAATAATTTTGCCAAAAATAACCCTAACTTAGTCCACTATGCCAAGAACAAGGTTAACAGATAAGCAGTGGGAACCGCTGCTGAAAATAATGAAAAGTACGGAGGAAAGTTTATAATAAACAAAAATATAGGATGCTATTTGAAGGAATGCTGTTGTGAATGAGAACGGGTATTACTTGGCGATATTTACCGACTACATTTGGTGTAATAGCTCAGATTAACTCTGAGCTATTACAATTTATATTTATGTGGCTACCAATGCATTGTTGATTAAGATATGAACTCAAAAGAGCAATAGTCCCTAATTAAGTTCGTGTTGTCATGACCAATATAAAAGTAAAAGTATTGGTTTTTTCAGATTATCTTATTTTTTATTATCATACCGTTAAAAGACAATGTAGTTAAATAATATCGTTTTCACGCTTTCATCGAATTCCATTACAAATTTACTCTTTATTGTTATATAATTGACGTCATTTTTGTCTATGCCGTGAATAATAACGTTCTTCGGTATGTTTCTATCTTGTTATCCTTGAATTAAGGAACTTTTATGATTGATTTTTCCCAATCAGTGCCAGAACTGGTCTCTTGGGCAAAAAAGAATGATTTTTCGATCGCTTTGCCTGTGGAAAGATTAGCTTTTTTATTGGCTATTGCTGTATTAAATAGCGAGCGTTTTGACGGTGAAATGACGGAGTCTGAATTAATTGATGCTTTTAGGCATGTTTCACAAATTTTTGAACAAAGTGAAGATACTATTACATTGCGAGCCAATAATGCTATCAATGATTTGGTACGCCAACGCTTAATTACACGTTTTGCAAGTGAAATGGTAGACGGTTTTTCGATTTATCGTTTAACTCCGTTAGGAATAGGTATTTCTGATTATTATATTCGCCAACGTGAATTCTCAACCTTGCGTTTATCCATTCAGTTATCTATTGTTGCGCAAGAGTTAAAACGAGCTGCAGATGCAGCCGTCGAAGGTGGTGATGATTTACATTGGCATCGAAATGTCTTTGCTCCATTAAAATATTCAGTAGCTGAAATTTTTGACAGTATTGATATCACGCAACGTGTTATGGATGAGCAGCAGGCAGATGTTAAACAAAATATTTCTGCCCTATTAAGTCAAGATTGGCAAGCAGCAATTAGCAGTTGTGAAGGATTACTGACTGAAACATCACAAACATTGCGGGAGTTACAAGATACTTTGGCTGCTGCTGGCGATAAATTACAAGCCAGTTTGCTTTTAATACAAGATGCGACGCTTGATAATCCAGAGCTTGATAAAATCAACAATGTTGTTATGGATCTACAAGGTAAATTAGATCGAATTATTGGTTGGGGGCAAAAAGCGATTGACCTTTGGATCGGTTATGATCGCCATGTTCATAAATTTATTCGTACCGCTATTGATTTAGATAAAAATCGAGTATTTTCTCAACGTTTACGAAAATCGATTCAAGGATACTTTGATTTGCCTTGGTCACTCACTTTTGCTAATGCCGAGCGCTTACTAGATATGCGTGATGAAGAATTGGCTTTACATGATGCTGAAGTAACTGGGGAATTACCGTCGGAACTTGAATTTGAAATGATTGAAGAGATTCAAGAACATATTATTGCTCATATTGAACAAAATTTAATGGTATTTAAGCAAGAAAATAAACCACTTGATATGGGCACTACCATTCATAGCTATTTGGCTCAGTTCCCGCGCGAACAACATTTTGATATAGCAAGATTATTTATTGATCAGGCCATTCGTCTCGGTATTGCTGAAGATGATTGGCTTGGAATTCCTGCCGAATGGAAACCTATTAACGATTATGGAGCTAAGGTACAAGCACATGTCATCAACAGATACTAACGATTTCGAAATACAACAAACCGCACATCATCTTGATGAAGTTATGGGGCGCATAGTAGCTAGTTCTCAGGCGTCTATCGATAAATATATGTCCGTTAAGTTGGCTCAAGCAATTGCTAATCCGATCTTTCCAGAACTGGATAGTTTACTACGTTCAGGCCGTCATATTGGTATTGATGAACTTGATCATCATGCCTTTCTAATGGATTTCCAACTTGAGCTTGAGCAATTTTATCAACGTTATAATGTTGAATTGATTCGTGCGCCAGAAGGTTTTTTCTATTTGCGTCCACGCTCTACAACATTAATTCCTCGTTCAGTATTATCGGAACTTGATATGCTTGTTGGTAAAGTACTTTGTTATCTATATTTAAGTCCAGAACGATTGGCTCATGAGGGCATTTTTACCTTACAAGAGCTATTTGATGAGCTGGTTTCGTTAGCTGATGAAAATAAATTACTGAAATTAGTCAACCAACGCTCAACGGGGTCAGATTTAGATCGTCAAAAATTATTTGATAAAGTAAAAACAGCTTTAAATCGCTTGCGTCGTTTAGGCATGATTTTCTTTATCATTGGTAATGATAGCAATCGCTTTCGTATCAATGAAGCTATCTTTCGCTTTGGGGCAGATGTGCGTAGTAGCGATGATGCGCAAGAAGCGCAGTTGCGCTTAATCAGAGATGGTGAAGCAATTAAAATTGAATCATCGCTGACTTTTAATGATAACAGCGAAGAACAAGAAGACGTTAATGAGGAGACAGAATAAACATGATTGGACACGGTAAATTTCACTCATTAACGCTAATTAACTGGAATGGTTTTTTTGCGCGAACTTTTGAGCTAGACCAATTAGTCACAACGCTATCGGGTGGTAATGGGGCTGGTAAATCAACCACGATGGCGGCTTTTGTAACCGCATTAATTCCCGACTTAACCTTATTACACTTTAGAAATACAACTGAAGCAGGGGCGACATCGGGTTCACGTGATAAAGGTTTGCATGGTAAGTTAAAACCAGGTGTTTGTTATTCAATGCTGGATGTGATTAATTCTCGTAACCAACGCATTATTTGTGGTGTCCGCTTACAACAAGTTGCCGGTCGGGATAAAAAAGTCGATATCAAACCATTTCTACTGCAAGGTTTACCTATTGGTATAAGTCCAACAGAATTGGTAACAGAACGACTCAATGACAAACAGGCTCGCATTTTATCGTTACCAGAACTAAAAGATAAAGTCGAATCGATGGAAGGAATTATTTTCAAACAATTTAATTCTATTACTGATTATCATTCGGTTATGTTTGATTTTGGTATTTTACCAAAACGTTTACGCTCTCCATCAGATAGAAGTAAATATTATCGTCTGATCGAGGCCTCACTTTATGGTGGTATTTCAAGCGCTATTACACGTTCACTGCGTGATTATTTATTACCTGAAAATGGTGGTGTGCGTAAAGCTTTTCAAGATATGGAAGCGGCACTTCGTGAAAATAGAATGACATTAGAAGCGATTCGAGTTACACAATCCGATCGTGATTTATTCAAACATCTAATTACCGAATCAACCAATTATGTCGCGGCTGATTATATGCGCCATGCTAACGAGCGCCGAGTTCATATAGAATCTGTGCTTGGCTTGCGTCGCGATATGTTTAAAACGCAAGATCTGCTTATTAGCAATCAATACCGCCAAGTTGAAATGGCGAAAGAACTTAAAGAATATCAAGAAGCGCAAAGCGATTTAGAAACCGACTTACAGGCCGCTAATGATCACTTCAACTTAGCGCAAACAGCGCTACGCCAACAAGAAAAAATTGACCGTTATCAAGCTGATTTAGATGATTTAAGCTTAAAGCTTGAAGAACAAAACGAAGTGGTACTTGAAGCGAATGAACAGTACCAAGTTTACCGTGATCAGGTCAACGAAACAGAGCAAGAAGTCGATGAAATCAAAACACAGTTAGCGGATTATCAGCAAGCACTGGATGTTCAACAAACACGAGCAATTCAATACCAACAGGCTTTACAGGCATTAAAAAATGCGCAGTCATTATGTCAGCTACCAAAACTAGGTATTAGCAATATCGAAGATCACTTTGCCGCGTTTGATGAAAAGCAAAAAGAGATAACCGAACAAGTTCTTGAACTTGAACAAAAATTAAGTGTATCTGATGCCGCAATTAATCAATTTGATCGAGCTTATCAATTGGTGGTTAAATTGGTTGGTGATGTAACTCGTAGTGATTCTTTTGTAGCTGCTAAAGAAGCATTAAGGCAGTGGCCATCACAATGTTACCAAGCCGAACACGCCGAGCATCTACAGCTACAACTTGATGAACTCGAACAACGATTTTTTGAACAAAAAGAAGCTGAATCGTTATTAACTCAATTTTGTAAGCGTATTAATCGCCCAGTTAACTACGATGAACTCGATGATTTAAAAGCAGAACTAGAGGTACAGTTAGACGAGAATGCTGAACGAGCTAACGAATCTAGCGAAAAACGTATCGAATTTAGACAAGAGCTTGAACAAATTCAATCGAAAATTGCTGACTATCGCCAAAAAGCACCATTATGGTTAAAAGCACAAGATGCGTTAATAGCTTTGCAAGAACAGACCGGTGAAAGGTTTAATAACAGCCAAGCTGTGACCCAACATATGCAAAAGCTGCTTGAAAAAGAGCGATTATTAGTTGCTCAACGAGATCAAATTAGCTTTAGACGCAATCAATTAGATGTTCAAATTGAGCAACTTAATCAACCGAGTGGTGTTGATGATGGTCGTTTATCTGCGTTGTCTGAACGCTTCAACGGTGTATTACTCTCTGAAATTTATGAAGATGTAACCATTGATGATGCGCCTTACTTTTCAGCGCTCTATGGTCCAGCAAGGCAAGCTATTGTTGTACCCGATTTATCATTAGTTAAACAGCAATTAGAAAGCCTTACTGCAAGCGATGAAGATTATCCAGAAGATATCTACTTTATCGAAGGTGATCCTTCATCATTTGATGATAGCGTTTTTGACTGTGAGGAGATGAATAAATCTGTACTGGTCAAAACAGGTGAGCGTCAATGGCGATTCTCAAGTTTTCCAAGTGTGCCACTATTTGGTCGTGCGGCGCGTGAAGTTCACCTTGAAAAACTATCAGCCGAACGTGATGAATTACATGAACGTTATGCAACAATTTCATTTGATCTACAAAAGTTACAACGCATTGAGCAAAATGTGGGACAATTTATAGGTCAATATCTTGCTGTTGCTTTTGATATCGATCCTGAAGCGGAAGCACAAAAATTAGCGACAAGACGCACCGAAATTGAACGTCAATTATCATCTCAAGAAAGCCTTGATCAGCAAAACCAACAACAAGTTATTAATTGCAAAGAGCAATTAGCTACCGTTAATAAGCTTGTTGCTCAGATGCACTTGCTTGCAGATGAAGATTTAGCGGATCGGGTTGATGAATTACGTGAACAATTAGCTGAAGCGCAAGAATCTGTGCAATATGTTAACCGTAATTGTAATACCGTTTCAGAACTTGAACCGATTGTGGCTGTATTACAAAGTGATCCTGAACAAAATGAATCGCTTCGTGAACATTACAATACGGTTAAAGCCCAGCAACAAACTATTCGCCAACAAGTCTTTGCGTTAACTGAAGTGATGCAACGCCGAGCTCACTTTAGTTATGAAGATTCGGCGGGTATGTTGAGTGAAAATAGTGATTTAAATGAAAAATTACGGTCTCGATTAGAGGTAGTTGAAGCGCAAAGAACCGATGCTCGTAGCCAGATGCAACAGTATCAAGACAAATACAATCAATATAACCAAACGCTTGCTTCGCTTAAAAGTGCATTTGAAACTAAGCGCGATATGTTGCATGAGCTACAAAAAGAGATTGAACAAATTGGCGTAAAAGCCGATGCGATCACAGAAGAACGAGCACGAGTGCGTCGTGATGAAATTCATCAAAAATTAAATAGTAATCGCCAACATTGTACATCGCTTGAAAAGCAACTGATTATGTGCGAAAGCGAAATGGCTCAGATGCAAAAACGCTTAACTCAAACACTGCGCGATTATAAACAACTCCGCGAACAGGTAGTACAAGCCAAAGCGGGTTGGTGTTTAGTCTTAAGGCTTGTTAAAGAAAATAGTGTTGAACGGCGTTTACATCGTCGAGAACTTGCCTATTTAAGTGCTGATGAATTGCGCTCAATGTCAGATAAAGCATTAGGTTCATTACGTTTGGCAGTTAATGACAATGAACATCTACGCGATGTGTTAAGACTATCAGAAGATCCAAAACGCCCAGAACGTAAAATTCAATTTTATATTGCAGTTTACGCACATTTACGCGAGCGAATTCGCCAAGATATTGTTAAAACTGATGATCCAATTGAAGCGATTGAACAGATGGAAATTGAATTGTCACGCTTAACAGAAGAACTTACCTCACGTGAACAGCAGTTGGCAATTAGCTCAAAGAGTGTGTCGAATATTATTCGTAAAACCATACAGCGCGAACAAAATCGTATTCGTATGCTTAACCAAGGATTACAAGCAGTGGCATTTGGTCAAGTTAATGGCGTGCGTTTAAATGTCAATGTTCGCGAAGCTCATTCAACTCTTTTAGCAGCACTTGCCGATGAGCAAAATGAACATCAAGATCTATTTAGTAATAATCGTATTACTTTCTCAGAAGCCTTGGCTAAACTCTATCAACGTTTAAATCCACATATTGATATGGGACAACGAACTGCGCAAAATATTGGTGAAGAACTGTTAGATTATCGAAATTATCTTGAAATGGATGTTGAAGTAAATCGTGGTGCCGATGGATGGTTACGTGCTGAAAGCGGTGCATTATCGACGGGTGAGGCAATTGGTACAGGTATGTCAATTTTACTTATGGTGATTCAAAGTTGGGAAGAAGAATCCAAGCGACTTCGTAATAAAGATATTTTACCGTGTCGTCTACTATTCTTAGATGAAGCAGCTCGACTAGACGCCAAATCAATTGCAACACTATTTGAACTTTGTGAACGGCTAGAAATGCAATTAATCATTGCTGCTCCAGAAAACATCAGTCCTGAAAAAGGAACAACCTATAAACTAGTACGTAAAGTTATTAATAACCAAGAACATGTGCATGTAGTTGGTTTGAAAGGCTTTGCTTAATTCGTGCTTTGCCGACATTGTCGGCAAAACTTTACAGTTTTTGTGAAAAAGTTTCAGGTAACTATACGTTTCAGTATAAAAATATAATTGCAGATTCAGTTTATAAGTATTAATTGCGTTTGGATAACTAAAGGTGTGATCGTTTTTTTGTTCAGTATTTTCAGTAAGCGCTTGATGTATGATAAACCATATCCAAATCTATATAAAAACCGCCAATTGAGGCGGTTTTTCAAATTACGCATATATTCCGTTATACAATTAATACTTCAATAGTATATTACTTTTTTGCTATTTTATTTAAGGCTAATGGCAAAAATTCATCTAATTGGCTTTCCACTTTAGTATAGGCTTCCAGTGGTTTTTTATATGGATCAGAAAGATCTTCCTTTTTGCCTGTTGAAAATTCAGCTAATGTAAATACTTTACCTTTAGCGTCAGGATATTCACTTAAAATCGTGTCCTTATGTTTTTGCGTCATGGTCAGCAAATATTCTGATTTATCGATATCTTCTTTCGTTAATTGTGTTGCTTTGTGTGATGAAATATCAATGCCTCTTAACTTTAAGACAGTAATAGTTCCATCTTCGGGTGTAACTTCTTTGGGATCGACATTGACACCTCTGGATTGAACGATAATATTAAAATTGTGTTTTTTTATGTAATCACTAGCGATAGCTTCTGCCATTGGGCTTCTTCCTGTATTACCAGTACAAACAAAAGTGACAAGATGCTCTAGTGAAAAACAAGATGCACTAAAGAACACAAATAAACCAGCTAAATATTTTTTTAAAGTGTACATTCTATTTCCTGACTATTTACATGTTGAAATTATCTTTACGAAAATTCTATACTAACTAATACTAACCGCAAGTTCATTATCATCTTTTAACTAAATTTGATTTAAATTACAGAACATTCTTATATCTAACCAATAAAATCTACTCGTATTTTTGTGAATACCGTTTTAAGCTAAAAATGTGTTAATAGTAGAGTATTTTGACCCTAATAATTTTAGGTATATATTGTATTTGTATACCCAACCGTATAACTAAAAACTTTGGTTGTAAATGTACCTTACTGATACTTAATGGGCAATAAAATAGACTTTGAGGCTTGTTATTACTAGGTTTGGTGTGCTTTGTTGGGTTTAAAAGAATGTTGCTGTTTATTGATTTGGTGCGTGGGCGGGACTTGAAAAGCACTGTTTAAATCCTTTATTATAAAGCATTGCGTTTGTTTATTCTGTTTGCCGTACCCCCATTTGTACCCCCAAAAGAAAAAGTGCCCCCCAAAAAAATTAGGTATTTTAATCTTGCCAAATTGAAAGGTTAAAAATTGGTTTTAGAATTTTGACGGTGTAAAAATTTATCTAGGTGAGCGGTATCCGTTAATTATGTTTTAGATTTTTTATACCTCCCCCCATAAAAATAAAATTTTATAAAAAAGTATGCACGGTGTTCACTACCTGCTTGAAGCCTTATTCTAAAAGGGTTTGAGTGGTGTATACTTGAATGTTTACTATTCACAAGTATACACTTTAGGTATTCACTCAATAAAAAACCGCCAATTAGGGCGGTCTTATTTTGGTTGTTCAATTTGAGCTACTAGTTAGGATCTTCGGCTTTAGGTAGCCAATCTTTACACATATCTGGGTTTATTTCTAAATTAGTTTTTACCCCTATATTAGTTCGTTTTTTAATGTATGCCTTTCTATTTTCTTTTATGGCGTAATTTAATGATAAACCGAACCCACTCAAGGACAATGGATTATTAAGCCCTGTATTTCGCACATACTCAATATAAGCATGATATAAATATTTTTTAGGGTTAAATGGTATTATGCCTAAATTACCCATAAGCATACCATTGGGATGATCTAGCACATCAAGATAACTACAAAAATCCACCAAGTGGTCAGATTCGCGTTTAATCGCCGTCGCTTCGTCTGATTGTTGTTGCTGGTGTAGTCTTTCTTTGGCTTCTGTTGGACTGGTAAACTCATTTAATAGCAACCTCACAATTGAGGGGAGTTCTTGCTCTATTTTGCTAACCAAGTTTAAATCTCGCTCTTTTTCAGGGATAACCTCGCCAAAGTGAAAGATAACCCTACGCCGTGATATACCGCCGTTACGCTCGTTAAATCTCATTGCCTCGTTATTGATAACCAAAACTACCGCAGGGATTTTACAAGAATAGGGTTGCTTGTGTTTTGGGTCTATTGCGACTTCATCACCGCCAGTAATTGCTTTTAATCCTGCGCCACTGCCCATATAACGAGGTTGGTCGGGTAATATGACTAATGAGTAACCCACGATTAAGGCTCTATCCCTTGCCTTTTCTAATGCGTCCATAGTGCCTATTACAGTATTGTTTTTACCTGATAACATCGTCGCAATTTCAGCAAAAACACTTTTACCGCTACCGCCTGCGCCTGTAACCTCTAAGAATAATTGCCAGTCATGGCGATTAGCCAATATCATATATAGCGCAGCTAAGATATTTTTAGCCTTATCTTGATTGCCTGATGCTCTTTTTAGCCATTTAGCGAAGTTTGGCGCGTGAGTATCAAAAGATTCCTTTTCTTTGGCAGGGTAGTAATCAATATCATTACTAACTAATAGCCAATCTGGCTTATTGTGTGGTCTAAAGGTTTGACTTTTTAGCTCATATACGCCATTTTTAAAGCAGATTAAATCTTTCTGAGGTGTTCCCATTATCGGCAGTGATAACCTGAGCGATTCAACCGCTGAGCTAATTCGCATAGGGTTAAAAGGTTCGCCTGATTGAGTAAATAAATCGGCTAGTGTTCGCATTAATAGTTTATCGCTTATAGGTTGCCATGCGTTATCTTGATAGTGATAGATTTCATCGGTAGTAAGGTTAATCGCAAGGTTATTATCATAATATTGATTGAGCAGTTCAGCCCGTTGGCTTGATGCCATTTGCGATAGGTTCATGCTTGATAACTCGTTTTGCATGTTATGTTTTGTCATGGTGGATAACTCTGGTTTTATGAGGTTTTTATTAAAATGAGCCGAAGCGTTATCGCTCCCAAATTGTTGCCTATAATCATCCCAATCACATTTATAATCTGTATCAGGAACGGAGTAATAACCATTTACCGCTTGAGCTGCCTCTATTGCTTTAGCTAAGCCCGTATTTGGGCTTTGTCCAATATCGTTATCACCTGCGATAATGATTTTAGCGGTAGGGTTTAACTCACGAATGTCTTTAGCTACATGAATAAGATTGCCTGCGTCAATAGCGGATATAACAATAGACTGTTGGCGGAATTCTGCTATTGATATCCCTGTAGCCAACCCCTCACAGATAATAATTTCATTGTGTGCGAGCAAATTTGCGCACACCTCGGCAGGTCTGCTCAATATTGAGCGCACTAATATAAAAGCACTTTTCTTATTTGAGCCTCTCATTAAGTGCTTACTGCCGTCTAGCTCAATAAATTGACCGCCTGCGTATTCATTATGAAGATTCAGCATAGGCGCAAAAATGCGCCCGTTATCTAACAAGGGTAAGTCAAAGGTTAATCCTTTCTTGGTCAGGTATTGAGATTGCCCTAATGTTGCTTTAGATAGCAAATACTCAACCTTTTTACATACGGGATTTTCTGGTATGTTATTATTATGCAATTGTTTGGAATCTATATTCCTAAATACGAGATTTTCCCGTATTTTGTGATTGTGATTAGACAGATTTAAACACTCCGCTACTTTACTCGATGCTTCTTTAGCGTCACTATGATAATAGTTTTTGATAAGCTCTAAGCCGTCACCACTACCGCACTGGTTACAGATGTACGTACCTCTACCATTTTGGTTATCAAATCTAAATCTATCTTTACCCCCACAGACAGGACAAGGGCAATGCTTGCCATTACCCACCTCAATACCCAATGATTGAAAGACATAATCCCATTTACCTACGGCTTGGGCTGTAATTTCATTGATTTTCATTACATCCCCTCTTAATGAATTATTGCGTTAGATTCAGCTTTGATATCTTCGGCTAAATCAATAAATAACGTTGCAAGCATTTCTTGCCCGAATTGGGTTAATGCCATAGGTTTATCATCACTTTCGGCGTACATCTTTTTTAATAGTCCATAGGTACGATTTAACCCCTCACTTTCGCCAAAGTCTTCAATCAAGCATTCTTCAAGACTAACTTTTAACCCTAAAACAATTAAATCTTTATCAATCTTGATATCCTCATGAATAAACACCTTGGCACCGTTTTTATTAATCTGCTCAATTAAAAATAAACCTGCGATAATCGCCATGGTAGAATCAACGATACTATGATGAATTGCTGTTACTTCTTGCTGATTATCCATGATTTACCCCCTTAATTTGTGTCATGTATCGCCTAACTTCGGGCGGTAGTCGCTTAGTGACATCAGCAAGTAAATCAGAGATTTCATCCTTGCCAAAAGAAAGTAGTGCTACATATTTGCCATTTTTAAGCCTTAATGCGGTAATAGTGCCGTCATTGTTATGGACAAAATCAAACTCTTTCATTCTTTGCCTCCTTGCGCTCGGTTTCGCTTCTAAATAGCTTTTTAGAATCGTTAATTAAGTCAGATACAGCATCAAGGGCATAGGAGCGTAATTCTTCGTTAATTGGCGTGTTTGAATCACAATCAGCCATTAAAAGCGTGGTGATAGCGTTAGCTTGTCCTAGTTTTGTATTGATAGTATTAATTGCGTCCAATGAGATATTAGCCATTATTCTTATCCTCCATTAACCCGTACTCTTGTAACTCATCAAAAGCTTGCTCTACTAAATCAGCGATAACCCACAGTAAATTACTCATATCGGCTTGTTCGATAAAAGGCTCGTCATATCCTGCGCACTTATAATTAGTGTTATCCAAAGCGATTTTAGCCATGCTCCGAACTTGAATAAGTTTTGTTTCGATGTTATTTAATATCTGAAAGTTATTATTGCCCATAGTGATAACCTCCAAAGCTTCTGGCTCTTTCAATGACTGGATATAAGCGAATTCTGGCAATAAAGATAAGGGATGATTTGCCTAGGCTCTTGCGTGCTTGGCGTTCGGTTGTTGCCGTTATTTGGACTACTTGAGCCATTGATAGGTCATAGAATTTAAATAGTTTGGTTTCACGATTACCCTTTTCTTGATGATTCGTTTTCAACATACTATTTACCTCCCTTATGGTTTTGCGTAGCATCAAGTAGGTTAATTTGATTTGAAGCGAAACAAGCGACATCCCTTAATTGTGCTAGTAAATAGCCAATATCGCGCATATCATTTTTAAGGTTCTGCTCGGAATAACTCTCATTTTCACTAGCCCAAAACATCAGGTTACCAATCGCACCTATTCCATATAGAATAGATTGCTGTAGTTCTTCAAAATGGTTCTCAGCTTGTAGTAAATGGTGTGTTGGAATATCTGCTTGATAGAGATTTAAAACAGAAATTAAATTAGATAGGTCAGGTTGCCCATTTTTAGGGCGTAGGGTATCATTACTATTAGCCATAGCATTACTCCGTTTAATGTTTGTGGTTAGATAGCTCATTGAGGCGCAAACTCTCTGGGCTATTGTTTTTATTAATACGTTAATTTCAAATATGTCCGTACAATATATTTTATTTTGTCCGCACATGTCAACACTATTTTTACTCTTTGTTTTCGTGTATATTGTCCGTATTAATAATTTATGAATAATTAATATGGCAAACGAAACAAGTAAATCAAAACGTAAAGATATCCGCTTCCCCCATGAATTAATAGAGCGAATAGACGAGCAATCCAAGAAAGAGAATACTAACTTTTCCGCTTGGGTTATTGCTACTTGTCGCGAAAAACTAGCTAAATTAGATAAGAAATAATCTTTTAAATTAATACCACTGATTGGTGGTATTTGTTTTCCCATTCTCCTTTTTATGGACTCAAGAAACCTACTTTTAAAATTCAACCCCATGCAATGATTAGTACGCATTAAAAAAACGGTTTTCACTGCGGACTTAGTGCGTACTTTTACACTGGCTTCCGTTTGGGTTTCCATTGAAATAGAATCTTTTGGCTGGAAACTAGAATTATTGCCAACCAAGAAGAATGATTTCACCTTTTGGATGGCATTAATCCCATCAAAATAGCAATTTAAGCGATTATTTAGGGCTTGGGTATATTGCCCTATTGCTAGGGTGTTAAATGGGTGTGTAGTCATCATAATTAAGCCACCTTACCCAATAACCGAATTATGTAGCTTTGTGATAGCTTGATGAGTTCTGCTTTTCGTTTTTCATAATTCCAACCCATATCTATTAACGTGATATTGGATTTCTCAAGGTAAGCTAAGTGATTAAGTTGTTCTTCGGTGATATGGTCGCGAATATCACCCGTGAGATTATGAGCTTTTCGGTAAGCCTTTGCTGTCATACCAAGTACAATACGATTAATCATATCAAATTCATTAGTATAGTGATGTGGCTTGGTCTCCTTGCCTAGGGATAATCGTTGTATAGTTAATGCGTCACACATAGGACGGCTATAATCAGCGACTTCTAAACGTGCTTTTAATCGCTTAAACGCTTTCTTCTGGATTGCTGGCGCGATTTCTTTAAGGTGTTCTTCACAACGTATAAAGTACTTTCTTATTGCTCGTCCTTTCTCGTTGTTTTCAATCATCGCCAATTCTTTAGCGGTTCCGATTGTAAGGATATAATCTGTACTTTTACGATCTCCACCTCGCTTAGTTGTCCATTTTATTTGTTGTTCATTATTTGTACTTTGATTCCTGAATTCTGATGAATCAAAGATTAAAAAATCATCATTTTTAATAAGTCCATATTCTTTTATTCTTCCCTTTATCCATGTTGAAAAATCATTTCCTACTTTTAAGTAATTATGTAAAGCCTTTGCGCTAACTGTTTGTTGTAATTTGCCGTTTAATTGCGTTTCTGTTACTGGCACTAAATTATTAAAATCTGTCATTTTTTATCTCCTAACGTGCCCGAAAACTCCCCGTTTAGCTAAATTTAGGCAAGGGGATACCATCAGCGCAAAAATGCGCTTTGTTCTTAAATAATTAACTAAATGGTTATCTTTTTATGTAGACACTTATAGCAAGATTGGCTATGATTGGAGGCGTCTAAGTTCCAATCTAAGCCCTTTACTATTTCGTTAGATAAAGGGTTTTGCTTTATTACCATTATGCCACCTCGCGACGTTCTACTTTGCGAGATTCAAGCCAAGAATAAATCTCATCAGCTCGATAGCCAACACGACGCAAACCTATTCTAATTTTCTGGGGGAAAGTTTCATCTTTCTGTTCTAGTGTATAAAGGCTAGTGTCAGATTTGAAGTGAAGTAAGGCTTTTACTTCTTTTTTGGATAGGATGTTGTTGTTCATTAATTATTTCCTCAATTTATCAGTATTTGACACTATATTACTGTATAAATACTTAGCCATCCATTAAGATAGGAATTACTTTAAAATATTTATAATTCCGCCAAAATAATACATATTCCGCCAATAATTTGTCCGATGATAATATTAATAAAAACAATTAATTAATTGAATAATCTTAGAAAAAATAGTACATAATCGTTGTAGAGAGTTATCGGTCGTTTATGATCTTTTACATTTTTTTATAAATTTTTATTTTATTTAAGGCACAAATAGATAAATAGAATAATTCGGATATATTAAATAACTTTATTTTCAATAAGATAGTTAATAATAGAAAGGGATGACCAACGGATTATAAGTCAATTGGTCATTTGAGTTGAAATGCTAATCAAGTGTATAAGAAAGAGCTATTTTTGCTTTTTCATAAAATGAAGATTTGGACAATCCATTTAAACTCAAACTATGAGCTTTTGCTAAGTCATCAATTTCTCTTTTTATTGTAGCTATATTAGGATTATCTACAGTACCATAAGCATTACCTTGTTTCTTGGCTAATAATTTTAATAAAATGCCTGTCATTTTATAAATGTTTACCTGTTCTTCATCTTTCTTATATTGCCCTCTTTGGCTTTTAGATAATTCGATTCCTATTTCTAATAATTCATCACCGCCGATCGTGTATAACATTTCTCTCCATTTTTGTGTTCTTGTAAATCTAATCATGGCTTTTAAAGCACGATTTTTAACTGGTTCTGGCGTATTATTTTCATCAAGTAATGGGTAAGCAATAACAAACATTATATCTGCATGAACGTTGTTATGATAACGTAAATCTAACGCATATAAGCACCGTTCAATATGATTTTTATATGTTTTAAACTCTGCTATCATCTCTGCTGGTATGTCTTTTATTTTCATATATGGTTCTAAACCACATAATAATAAAGCAAGCTCTTTTGTTTCAATTATAGGTAATTTTACAGCTTGCTCGAATACTCCCATTTTAGCAAAACTAACCATCTACATTTCTCACGCCCCTAATAGATATTTGCGCCAGTTCGCTAGGGTTGCGAATGTTCGGGGATCAGCCTAGACGCAAATAATACAGTAATATACAGTTAGGTACATTATAGCACTGTGTTTATATGCATTAAATTGTTTTAGATATGAAATTATTGGGGTTACTAATCAGGAATTTTTATACACATAGTGATAAGATGATCGTCATCTTCTTGGGTGGGCAATATTTTAAATCCGTATTTTTTATATAGTGCTATCAATGAGGGATTATTATTACATTCTAATATAGCAAATCTACCGCCAGCCATAGCGCGGATTTGTTTAATTATTGTGAAAGTTTCTTGTAATATTAACCCAAGATTTATAGGATTATTTTCAACTGCGAAATTTTTACCAATTTGACCAATCAAATGAACTTTTATTTCTGTAGCGTGCTTATTAAAGCCATCCATACTAGATACTAATGTTTTAGATATTTCAAAATTACTTGATTGTATTGATGTAAATGCTAAAGAAAAATAGGCGAGAATATCAAGATTATCTTCGTTGATAATAAGATAGGTTTTTGATACGTTCCTTTTGCTAAATTCTATTGCTGAATTACATAAGAAATCTTGTAAATCTTTATTTCTAGGGCAAGAAAAACAACAAAGGAGGCTTTTTATTTCCTTCTCGTCATATTCATTAATAAGTTCATCCAGATTAACCGTGAGCATTTTTTCGGGTTAAAACTTTAGAAAATAATTTTACTGCTTTTTTAGATTCGGCTTTCTCGTCTCGCTCGCGAGTTTTTATCGTACTTTGTGCTTTCTCTAGTTCCTGAAATACATTAATGTCACGAGGCTCAGCCAAAACAAACGTTTTGCTAAATGATGATGTAGCCATATTACGCCTCCTAAAAAGTACAATTACACAAGTTGTGTAATATTATATAGCTCTATTTTGTTATATCAATATGTATTTTACTGTTTAAAACAGAATATAAATAAATATGAGAAAAACAATAATAAATATTTAATTTTCTTTAAATTAAAATTTATGAAAGAATTTTATAAGCTGTCTTCATAATGAAGATAACTGGCTTTTATGATTAAATTGGTATCCATTTATTAAATGCTTTTCACTGGATACTTGTTTGGATACCTATATAAGTACTAGTGATTATGTATTAAATAGATTTTTAAATATTTAAATTCTATAAGAAGTGGCTCAATTTGAGCGTCTAAAACTTGAGCAGGTAACAAGTTTATGCTCTTTGCTTGTCGGCGGTTAAATCCTTTGGTGATGGCGATACTAGTTCTATGCGCATTGGTTTGGATTTGGCTGTAATGCTACTTCCCATAGATTGATGATCTAATATCTGCTTTTCAGAATAACCATGATTAGCAAGCATCAATTTGGCAATACTCGCGTTAAACTCGCCTTTTAAGCCTTTATTCATTAACTCCACTTCTTGGCGCGCTTTGATAAGTTCTAACATGTCCTTAAATTCTTCGCTTGAACTCGCATAATTATATAAACTCGACCTTGAACAGTTAGCATATAAAGCCAGTCCAGCCATAGAGGGAATGATTTCGCCATTTTTGATATAACCCTGTTTATGTAAATACGCTTGCCCTAGTTTTAACATGTCCTTTATCTTTGATTTTCGCCCTGTGGATCGGCTACACTAATTAGTACCAGTTTTATAAGGTCATTGTTATGATAAACTAAAAATAAGAGAAGGTAACAACAATGGCAA